>JAIOAW010000013.1 GCA_019873625.1 Chloroflexota bacterium | reverse complement strand
TGCCCTACATTCCGCACGACGAGCGTGTAGGTGATCTCCTGCCCAGGCGCGACGACCGCCTCCCCATCGTCCTTGGCGATGGTCAGGTCCGGCACGGCCTCGACGGCGTCCACATCCTCATCCGCATTATCCCCCGGCGTCGGGTCGGGGCCGTTTAGCCCATCGTCCCCCACCTGCGCCGTGTTCGTGATCCACTCCACCCCCGCCGGCAAGGGATCGTCCACCGTCACCCGGAAGGTCAAGGTCACCGCGTCCCCGGCGCCCAGCGACCCGAGGACCCAGACGATCTGCCCCGCATCATCGTAGTCCCCGCCATCCGAGGCCGAACCGGGGATATAGGTCACATAGAGCGGCAGGGTATCCGTCACGACCACCCCCGTCGCCCCCTGGTTCCCTACGTTCCGCACGACGAGCGTGTAGGTGATCTCCTGCCCAGGCGCGACGACCGCCTCCCCATCGTCCTTGACGATGGTCAGGTCCGGCGCGGCCTCGACGGCGTCCACATCCTCATCCGCATTGTTCCCCGGCGTCGGGTCGGGGCCGTTTAGCCCATCGTCCCCCACCTGCGCCGTGTTCGTGATCCCCTCCACCCCCGCCGGCAAGGGATCGTCCACCGTCACCCGGAAGGTCAAGGTCACCACGTCCCCGGCGCCCAGCGACCCAAGGGCCCAGATGATCTGCCCCGCCCCGTAGACCCCGCCATCCGAGGCCGAACCGGGGATATAGGTCACATAGAGCGGCAGGGTATCCGTCACGACCACCCCCGTCGCTCCCTGATTCCCCACGTTCCGCACGACGAGCGTGTAGGTGATCTCCTGCCCAGGCGCGACGACCGCCTCCCCATCGTCCTTGGCAATGGTCAGGTCCGGCGCGGCCTCGACGGCGTCCACATCCTCATCTGCGTTATCCCCCGGCGTCGGGTCGGGGCCGTTCAGCCCGTCATCCCCCACCTGCGCCGTGTTCGTGATCCCCTCCACCCCCGCCGGCAAGGTGTCTTCCACCGTAACCCGGAAGGTCAAGGTCACCGCGTCCCCGGCGCCCAGCGACCCAAGGGCCCAGACGATCTGCCCCGCCCCGTAGACCCCGCCATCCGAGGCCGAACCGGGGATATAGGTCACATAGAGCGGCAGGGTATCCGTCACGACCACCCCCGTCGCCCCCTGGTTCCCCACGTTCCGCACGACAAGCGTGTAGGTGATCTCCTGCCCAGGCGCGACGACCGCCTCCCCATCGTCCTTGGCGATGGTCAGGTCCGGGGTGGCCTCGACGGCGTCCACATCCTCATCTGCGTTATCCCCCGGCGTCGGGTCGGGGCCGTTCAGCCCGTCATCCCCCACCTGCGCCGTGTTCGTGATTCCCTCCACCCCCGCCGGCAAGGGATCGTCCACCGTAACCCGGAAGGTCAAGGTCACCACGTCCCCGGCGTCTACAGCGCCTAGCGACCAGGTCAACTGCCCGCCGGAGACCGTCGCCGTCGGCACCGCCGACCCCGATACGTAACTCACGTAGAGCGGCAGGGTATCCGTCACGACCACCCCCGTCGCCCCCTGGTTCCCTACATTCCGCACGACGAGCGTGTAGGTGATCTCCTGCCCAGGCTCGACGACCGCCTCCCCATCGTCCTTGACGATGGTCAGGTCCGGCGCGGCCAGGACTTCATCCACATCCTCATCGGCATTGTTTCCCGGCGTCGGGTCTTGACCATGGGTCCCGTCATCGCGAGCGATGACCGTATTCGTGATATGGGTTACCCCGGCGGGCAACGGATCATCCACCGTAACCTGGAACGTCCGCGTGATGCTCTCGCCGGCGCCCAGCGTCGTCAAACTCCACACCACTTGGCCACTGTCATAGGTTCCCCCGTGCGAGGCGGAACCCGCCACATAGGTGGTATGCGCTGGGATCGTATCGGTAATGATCACGCCGGTGGCCGCGCGCCCACCTTGGTTCGTGATCGTGACCACATAGGTCAGCATTTGGCCTGGCACTACGGTCGTTTGACCATCCGTCTTTGAGACGACCAAGTCCGGCACGATCACGATAACCGAATCACTCGCCTGCACATCCGGCTCGTCGCGTTCATACGGATCCGTTCCGGGCAGGGTCGTGGCCCGCGTAACCACCGCCGTGTTGGGGAGCGTGCTCCCGGGCACCACGCCGCTGGCCAAGGCGGCGCGGAACACAAACACCCTCGTTTGCCCCACGGCGATGTCGCCGCCCGTGTAGCGTACCGTGGTCGTGCTTCCATCGAACACCAAGCCAAAGGCAAACCCTGCCGGCGTGCTCACCGCCGAGGCGTTGACGAATTGGCTATTTTGCAAAACGTCTTCGATGATCACATCGAACGCCGTGGACGTGCCCGTGTTGCTCACCGTGAGCGTAAAGGTCACGATATCGCCGGCTGCTGCCTGCGGAGGCTCGATGACCTTTTGGATGGACATTTGCGGTTCCACCACGGTCACATTCACCGTGCCCGCGTTATGGAGTGTGCCGCCGGTCATCTGTACCGTGGCGCTGTTGGGGAGCACCGTCTGCGGAGGCAAGCCCACGTTCGAGGGCACATCGAGCACGCGCGCTCGCAGGCGGATGACGACGCGGTTATTCGTGGGCACGTTATCGGCCGTCACGACGATCTGCCCGAAGGTGAGCGTCACATCATCCCCATTCCCGCCCGGCGCGGTGATCGCCGGCGCGGGGATGACCCCATTGAACGCACTCGTATCCACGCTCGCCGAGCCAGCCACATAGGCAAGGCCCGCCGGCAAGATATCCACCACCGTCAGGCCAGGAAGCGTCCCCTCGGGCAGGGTGATGGCGATGGCGTAGGTGATCACTTCGCCGATCGTCACTTGAGATCCGGCGGTATGGCTTGCGCTCGTCCCCACCAACGATTTGACCGCTTGCAGGTCATCCACCGCGAACGACGCGCTATCGCTCGCCCGGTAGTCGTTCAGCGCCCCGCCGGGGTCGCTCGTATTGCCCGTGCGCTCATCGGGGTTGGGGCCATCCGTCGAGGTCCAGGCGACGTTCCCCGTATTCGTGATGACTTGCGCCGGCTGAGCGCTCTGGGAGATGGTCGCGTCGAACTGGATCGTCACGGTCGCCCCGAGGGGCAAGTCAAAACTGCCATCGGCCATGCTCGGCACGCGCAACTGGTTCCCCACGATCTCGAACGAAGGCGGGGTGATCCCCGTCGCGGTGACATAGATGTTGCTGAAAGCGCTGATGCCCGAAGGAATAGTATCCGTAAAGACCACATCATACGCTGCCGAACGGCTATTCGCCGCGTGGTTGATGAGGATGCGGTAAGTGACCACACCCCCCGCATCCGGAGGATTGGCCGGCGTGACGATGGTCTTGTGCAGTTCCAGCACCGGCTCGATGACCGTAATGGTAGGCGTTTGTGGCGCATTGACGGTTACCGTATTCCCCGTATTCGGGTTGGTATAGCGCAGTTGGGCCGAGTTCGTGAGGATAGTGCCATCTTGGTTGCCTGCCACGTTGAGCACGACGGCCGTAATGCGCACCAAGAAGCGGTTGTTCGTCGCATCATTATCATCCGTCGTGGTCGTATTGCCGAAGGTGAGCGTAACGTCTCCCCCACTCCCGCCGGGGGCCGTAACGGTTGGCGTGGGCACCGTGCCACCGAAATCGGCCGTCAGAAGCCCGCCGCTCGCCGCCGCACTGGTCACCACCTGATAGCCGACATGGGCCATCCCCGCGGGTAGATCATCGAATACGATCAACCCTTGGGTCACACCTTCCGGCAAGGTGACGCGCAATGGATAGGTAACCTGCTGGCCCACGGCATAGAACGTGGGCGAGGGGGTCAATTTCTCGATGGTAGGCGTCGCCAGCGTGGTGCTCACATTGGCGCTGCTCACGTAATCGTTCAAGCCCCCTACGCCGTTTGACCCGTTCCGCTCGCCCGTATCGGAGCCGCTGACGCCCGGCGTGCTCGAGCCGGTGGGATTGGTGGTCGTGCCATTCGGGCCGGGCAGGCTCGTGTAGGTCAAGTTCGCCGCGTTGGGGATGGTCTGCCCGGCCGGCGCTGTGGCCACCACACGCGCAGTCACCGTGATGACCACGGATTTCTGCACGCCGGGGATATCTACCGTGGGCGGGAGTTGATTCACCGCTACGCGCACCACGCCGCCCACGCCGAGGGTCGAGGTATCCGTCGCCGCCGAACCTGCCGGCACGGCCACTTCAACGCTTTGCAAGTCGAGCAGACTGCTCACTGTATCCGTAATGAGCACATCAAAGGCCATAGCGCGATCGTTGCCGTTGGCCGTGTTTGAGCATTCCAAGCGGTAGCGCACCGTATCGCCCGCATCCGTGGGCGCTGGCGAGACGATCGTCTTGGTCAGGTTGCGGATGACCGGCTCGGCGATGTTCACATTCACGTTGCCCGAGGTGGCGATATTCGTGCCCCCTACGCGCACCCGGAAGTTATTCGTGCGCGTGGTGGCCGATGCAGCCCCCGTAGCATTGTTGAAGGCCTGGTTGGTGGTGATGTTCTCAACAACCGCATTGAACTCGACGACGACAAACTCCTGGTCGGCATCGCTATCGTTGTTGACCACCGTGCCGAACTTGAAATAGGGGTCCGTGCCGCTGCCGTAGGTATCATTGTTCGTGGTGGGGCTGCTGGAAACGGCATCATCGGGCAAGACGAACGTCGGCGTGATGCTCGCGACGTTCGCCTCGTTGCCTGTCTGCTGCAATCCCACGCCCGAGAGCGTGGTGGAGGTGATGCCCACCGGCCCATTCGAGACAAAGGCCACCTTCGCGGTGCCATCATTGAGGAAGCGCAGGCCCGCTGGCAGTTGATCTTGGAACTGCAAGTCCGTGGCCGTGCCTTCGGCCAAGCGCGCCACGAGCCGATAGCGCACGATTTCGCCGATGGCGACCCGTTCCGTGCCGCCCACGTTCGTCGTATGGGCCTCAGAAGTGGCCACGATGCTCTTGGCCGGCGCGGGCGCAAACACCGTAAAAGAGACCGATCCGGTATCGGCATAATCGTTCAAGGCGCCGCCCGGGCCATCCGCCCCGGTGCGCTCGGTGGAACTCGTGTTATAGGTCGAACGTTGGCCGGGGTCTCCATCGAGGCTCGTCCAGCGAACCGTTGCCGTGTTCTGAATAGATTGCGAGGGCGCCGCCAGGTACGAGAGGGTTCCCCAGACGGTCAGGGTAATCGTGCGACTGGTGCTCCAGGGCATATCGAACGAGACGCCCGGCTTGGTTTGAAGCGTCCACCCCGCCGCGTCGGAGCCGACGAGTTCGAAACTGGCCGCCGTGACGACCCCGGCCGAATCGGCCACGCTAAAAGCGGGCGAGACGATGAGCGAGGCCCCAGAGCCTGTTTTGGGGAGCGGATCGGAAAAGGTCACGTCAAAGGCATCGGCCCCGCTTGAGGCGGTGTGTTTGAGGGTGATGGTATAGGTAATCCAGTCGCCCGCATCGGCCGTGGGAGCGTTGACGAATTTGGCCGCGTCGAGCGCCGGCTCGATGACCGTCACATTCGGCGCTGAAACCGCCGCAAGGTTCCCTCCTGCCCACGAGAGAACCGCCGAGTTATTCAAGAGCGTCCCCACCTGGTTGCCGGAGACGTTCAACACCACAACCCGGTAGCCAAAGGTGAGCACTTCGGCCACGGCGTTATCGGCGTTCGTATTCGTGATCGTCCCCAAATTCCAGGTGATGGTGCGCCCATTATTCGTGATCACGGGCGTCGTCGAACCGGAAAGCGTCACCTGGGCAGGGTTCGAGTTACTAAAGCCGGGCACGAAATCCACAAAGGCCAAACCCGCGTCGAGCGTATCCACGAGGGTGGCGTTCGGCGTCGTCCCCTCGGGGATCGTTATGCGCAGCGTATAGGTGATGAATTCGCCGATGACCACCTCGGTGTTATCGTTGGGGGCCAGGTTGATCTCCGTGCCCACCAGTTGCTTGCCCGCCCGCGGCGCGGCCACCGAGATCGTGGCCGTATCGGTGAGATCGGTCCCCGTGTGGTCTGGCCCGCCCTCGACGCCAGCATAGTTGTAGAGCGTCGCCGTGTTGACCAGGTTTTGGAGCGGCTGAACCGCCGTGGTGAGTTGGGCATCATAGAGGATGACCGCAATGTTCCGGCCGCTTGTAGTATGGTAGGGGTCGAGCGCCCCCTCGGGCGTGGCTGTGGGGCCAGGATCCGTCAGTTCGATGCCGCCAGACGGGTCGAACAGGCCGCTCCCAAGGGCGGTATAGGGCATCGCCGCCCCCGTACCATCTACCACGCAGAGCGACCCGGGGACAAAACTCAGCCCGGCGGGCAGGCTATCGCGGACGCGAATATCAAAAGCGCCATGCAGGCCGGAGCCTGTATTCTCGATGACGATGGCAAAGGTTACCTTATCGCCTGCATCCACGCCGGCAAGGTTACTGTTGATGGGGGCACTGGCCAGGCCGTCGGACGAAATCGTCCCGCTAAAGCGCGGGCAGGCGCTGCCCGGCGCAGAAAATGACACCGGCCCTACGGTGGAAGGCGAGAAGACGCCACCCGGGGCATCGGTGGCCACCACGCCTTTTTTGATGTTCAGGACAGGCTCGGTGAGTTGCACCTGGATGATCGCATCGAGGGCACACGGCTCCTCTTGGGTGTTCTGTTGAGATTTACGCACTTGGTTCGTCAGGAAGAGGCCGTCCGCAAAGGGGTCCGCCGAGACGCGCACGGTGAAAAGGATATCCACCGTCATTGGCGAGTTCAGAAGGTCATCGTACGTTCCATAGTCGAATTGGAGATCATTGCTGGTGGCATCCGTCACAACCGTGGGGATAATGCCACTGCGGGCATAGGCCGTATCGTTCGGGCCGCGCTTCCATTGCCCGGCCGGCGGGGTGGCCGCTGCGGATCCATCGAACGACCACGCGGGGCCGGGCGCCCCATCGGCATCGGGGTCGTCCACCTTGAAGATGGGCAAGGGGAGATAATCGATAAATTTGAGTTTCTCATAATCGCCGATGAGAAGCGTGGCCTGAAAGCGATAGGTTACATCGTCGCCTGGGGCGATCTTGTCGGCCGGCGCGCCTACCACGCCGTTCACCGCATAGATTTCTTTGCTCAAGGGGCCTTTGGCAATCCTCACGGTGGCGCCGCTCGTATCCTCTTCCCAAAAGCCGGTGGTAGCCGTGCAGGTGCCCGTGCCGCAGGTCGTTACATCCAAGAGATCGCCGCGAATCGTCACCGCGTTGGGAACCGAGTCATTCTCATTGAGGTAGGGGTCGCCCGAGGGATAATCATCGCCGTAAGCCTCTTGGATAACCGCTCGGAACGTGATCTGCCCCGTCGTCGCGCCGTCATTGGCTGAGCCGCCATCGGCCACCAGCCCGCCGAGCATCTGCCCGCTGCGGCCCATATGGATCAACTGCCCCGAAATATCGAACTGGATGGTCGTCGTCCCATCGTTGGGAGGGGGCGAGGCTGGCGTGTAGTTGGGCGTCACAGTATAGAACGAAGAGACAAAGGCCGTGGGGCCTGATGTCACGCCGTTCTCGGTCACCCGGAGGGTGGGCGTAAAGGTTTCCAAAAAGCGCGCCCCATCGCCTAGGATATCGGCGGGGATGACGATATTCTGAAAGGCGAAATAATCCGAAATCTGAAAATCGAGGGTATATTCGATCGTATCGCCCGGCGAGAGGCCGGCCAAGCCCGTATCCACCACGATGGCGACGGATTTTTGAATGGCGATGGATTTATCCGTCAGGGTGTGATCGTTCGCCGTATCATTGCTCGTCACGGTCATCGTCGGCAAGTCGCGCAAATCGAGCGGCGTCCATTGGCCGCTGGCTAGGGCATCGTCTATCGAGAGGGCATCATCGCCCGTCGCTGCATTGATGACCGGTTGGCCGGTCGCGTCGTTCAGGGGCACGTAGAAGGTAAAGACCATCTCCGCATCGTTGGAGGCCGTGGTGCCCGTTACCGTGGCAAAACGCCGCGTGAGCGTGCCGCCAGGGATCATCGTGCTCGGCGTCGTGATGGGCGTGGTGGCCGCGGGAGCGCCGTGGATGGTCGTCGAATCCACCTGGACGAATTGGATATTATTGGCCAGGATATCCGTCACGTCGAGGTTCGTGATCGTCTGCCCGTTGGCAATATCCACCGTGATGCGGTACTGCCGGGGAAAGTTCGGCCCCGTGGCCGTCTCATCTTCAGGGCCGATGTAAGCCTTGGTGAGGCGCATCACCGTGGGCGTCGTGGCGGAGTGCTCAAGCCACGCGCTGCTATCCGTGGAGGCATCGCTCACAATAGAGGGGTCCGTCGCGGGGTTATTGAGGGGATCTGCCCCATACTGGAACCCCGCCCGCGCATAGAGCGTGAGGGGCACGTTAAGATCCGCCAGATTGCTCAGGCTTGCATTGACCGTGATGACGGCAGGAGGCTGGTCGGGCGTAAAAGAGCCAAAGGGCAACTGTAAAACGACGAGTTTATCTCCCGCGGTGCCACACACCTGCAAAGGGGCGCCAGAGGAATCCACCGCATAGGGATGGTTCACGCAGCCCGTTGTGCCCGGGCCGGCGCCATCCGCATCGGGGAAGATCAGTTGGATGGCCGTCACCGATGCGCCCAAGTAGGTGGCGCTCACAAAATCGAACCCATCCGGTGTATCCGTGCCGGCGGCGCCATCGGCCCCGTTCACGGGGAATACGAGGTCAATAAAAGGGCCATAGCCCGTATCCGTAGGCGAGGCGTTATCAAAGGCCACCGTAAAAGAAAGGCTTTCGCCGATGAACGTGCTCGCCGGGAGGGTTATCGTAACGTCCGGGAGGGGAGATTGGGCCAGCGCCCCTCCGCAGAAAACGCCAAAAGCGCCAAGCAGAAGCACCAAGGCCCCCAACATCCACACGGCGCGGCGAAATGCAGCCCCCTTGGTCAAGTATTCCATCGCAGCATTCCCCTTTCTACGTTGCCCCAACGCTCCGCCTTCCTATCGTCAAGATCAACTGTCTTCGACCCTAAGCCCGTTTTCTCGCGCGCCTCAACACGCGCTGGTAACCCAGCACGGCAAAGATAAAAGCCGCGCCCCCCAGCAGCGCATAACCCGCATCGCGCCCGGTGGGGTCTCCTGTGCTCGGCAGCACCACCGATGGCGTCGCGGCCAGCGTCGGCGTAGCCACTGGAGATGGCGTGGGAGAAAGCGTGGGCGTAACCGCCAGGGTGGGGGTTGGCGTCACCTGGCAAGGATATGCGAAGTGCAAATCGGTATTCCCACACTGCGTCGTTTGGAACTCTCCTAGAAACTCAAAGGGGTGGTCGGGCGCCCACAACCAAACGTGATAAAGAACCCCTGGCAAGAAACCTGAATCAATGGGCTGGCCCAGGAAAGGCGCTTCAAAACGCATCCGCCCCGTAGGCGAAGCGTGGTTCGAAGGATCCACGCCATTCCAGAGGGAGACCACGGCTCCTGGCGGCACACAGCCGCTCAAATAGATGACCACCCGACGCATACATTCCTCGGGAGGAGATGTGGGAGGGGCGCCCGTGGGAGGCGGGGGCGAGGGAACCCCCGTAGGGGGTGGAGGCGTGGGCGTGAACCCCGCAAACGATCTCGGCGCGCCCAGAAGGCCTACGATGACGAACACGGCCATACCAGCGAGCACTTTGAGCAGTTGCTTTGTAGCCATCTTCCCGTTCCTTTGTAAAGGGCAACGCGAGCCTTGATGGCTCCTAGAATAGCCAAGAGAATGAGCCAAGTCAAGCACAAAATCGGCAAAATGGCCTAGTACCCATCCCAACCCGTCTAAAGATGAGAGGGATGTTGTACCCGCCCTTTGCTATACGATACTCGCCACAAGTCCCTAAAGTCAAGGCTCAATAAAAGCCCCCTCCTAATTGACACGCGTCCGCCTTTTTGCTATCCTCTGCACCTAGAGCCTGGGGTGGGCGGCGATGGGCGCCGCGCTCCGGGCTAAAGGGAAACGAGTTCGTTCACCCCTTGGGGCCACGGAGGCAGGCTGCTGGGGAGGGCCATCGGGGGAGGGCCATCCCGCGATAGGAGCGCGAACCGCCGCAAGGGGGGATGAGAGGAAAACCCGTCGCGTGCTGATGCATCTCGCCGCGAGGTTCGCCGGCGAAAAAGGAGTGTACCCTTTGGGCCGAGGCGTCCGAACCTGCGCGAGGTGCGCGCGCCCCCATCGCTAAAAGGAGCACGAGATGAAACGCAGCCTGCGTCGCGCCGTAGTCGTTTGCCTTATCGTGGGGATTTTCTTGGCGGCCTGCGCCAAGCCCCAACCCACCGCCGTTCCCTCGGCCACCGCGCCGAGCGCCGCCGCGGCTCCTACGGCCGCCGAAAAAGTCGGCGCCCCGTACAAGATCGGTTTCCTGGCCGCCATCACGGGCGGCAATGCCTTCCTAGGCGTGCCTGAACGCGACGCCGCCCTGATGCTCCAAAAAGAGTTCGATGCGCAGGGCGGCATCGTCGGGCCAGATGGCGTGCGCCACCCCGTCCAAATCCTCATCCACGATACGGAATCCAAGGGGGATGTGGCCATCACGGTGGCCAAGAAACTCATCAATGACGACAAGGTCATCGCCCTCGTGGGGCCAACGGGCAGCCCCGTCGCCATGGCGCTCATCCCCGTGGTGCAAGAGGCCGGCGTGCCCTTGGTGACGATGGTCTCCAGCCACGCCACCGTGACGCCCATCGCCGAGCGCAAGTGGATCTTTAAAGTGGCGGCGAGCAACATCCACACCGCGCCCTGGCAGGTGAAATACGCCAAGGCCAAGGGTCTCACCAAAATCGCCAACCTGTACGTCAATAATGCCTACGGCGAAGACGGCGCTCAAGCCATCCGCCAGACGGCCCAAGCCGAGGGCATTCAAATCGTCCTAGAAGAGACCTTTGACGCCGCCGATACGGATATGACCGCCCAGATCACGCGCATCAAGGCCAGCGAGGCCCAGGCCGTGCTCGTCACGGCCGTGCCCCCCGCCGCGGCGATCTTTACGAAACAGTATCGCGAACTGGGCGTGAACCTCCCGCTCCTGCACAACTCGGGCGTGGCTATGAAACCGTTCATTGACCTCGCCGGCGCCGAGAACGTCGAGGGGGTCCTCTTCCCGATGGGCAAACTCGTGGCCGCTAACGCCTTGCCCGATAGCGACCCGCAAAAGGCCGTCCTCCTCAAGTTCATCGCCGATTACGAGGCCTTCACCAAGAACCCGGTGAGCACCTTTGCCGGCCATGCCTGGGATGCCATCCAGATCATCGCCACGGTCGCCAAGACCCTGCCCGATGGCCTTACGGTGGAAGAACAGCGCAGCCGCCTACGCGATGGCATCGAGAACCTCAAGGGGTTCGTGGGGGTGGATGGCGTTTTCAACTTTTCGCCCGAGGATCACGTGGGCCTCAGCACCAAAGATGTGGTCTTGGTGCGCATCACGAACGGCACCTGGGAATACTACCCCGAAGACAAGTGGTAGGAGCATCGAGCGTTGCCCAGTTTTCAACTGCAAGATTATGTGCAACTGTTCGTCTCCGGGTTGAGCACGGGGGCCATCTACGTCCTCATCGCGCTCGGGTTGATCACCATCTATAACGTCACCGGCGTCATCAACCTGGCGCAGGGCGAGTTCGTTATGCTGGGGGCCATGTTGGCGGTGGCCTTGATACGGCTTCACCTCCCCTTGGCCCTCAGCGCCCTAGGGGCCATCTTGGCGGTGGCGCTCTTTGGCGGCCTAGTGCACCGGCTCACCATCTTGCCGGCGCGCCAAGCGCCGGATGTGGCGCTGATCATCATCACCATCGGCACGGCCATCGCCATCCGGGGGGCGGCGCTCTTTATCTGGGGCACAATGCCGCGGGGGTTGCCCGAGTTTTCGCCAGGGGCGCCCATCGCCATAGGGGGTGCCGTGTTGAGCCGCCAACGATTGTGGATTATGGGCACGGCGGCGGGGGTGCTGCTCCTCCTCTACCTCTTTTTTGAGCATACCCTGTTGGGCAAGGCCGTACGCGCCTGCTCCATCAACCGCCAGGCAGCGGAACTCATCGGGGTGGATGCCCACACGATGGGCACGCTGGCCTATGTCCTCGGCGCGGCCCTGAGCGCCATCGGGGGCATCGTCATCGCACCGCTCACGCTCGTCAGTTATGATATGGGCCTGATGCTCGGGCTCAAGGGGTTCGTGGTAGCCATTATGGGGTCGCTCACGCGGGCCCCGGCCGCGGTGGTGGGCGGCCTCCTCCTTGGCGTGTTGGAGGCCTTCGTCTCGGGGCTGTGGGCCTCTGGCTTCAAAGACGGCATCGCCTTCCTCGTGCTCTTTGCGCTCCTCTTGGTGCGCACGGTGCCCTGGCAAGACCTCTGGAGGAGGCCGGTATGAGCCTTTCTTCGAGGTTTTGGAGGGAAAAAGCCCACCGCAACGCCTATGGGCTGCTCGTGTTGGGCGCCCTTGTGGCCCTCTTGCCGGTTTTCCTGCGCACGCCCTACGCCCTGAGCACGATGGTGCTCATCGGCATTGATACGCTCATCACGGTGGGGCTGTGCCTCTTGATGGGCTACGCCGGGCAGATCAGCCTGGGCCAGGCGGCCTTTTTCGGCCTGGGGGCCTACGGCTCGGCCATCCTCACCACGCGCTTTGGCTGGTCGCCTTGGCCAGCCCTCATCGGCGCGGCGGCCATAACGGCTGGGGTGGCCTACTTTATCGGCATCCCCGTCTTTCGGTTGAGCGGGCACTATTTGGCTATGGGCACGCTCGCCTTTGGCTCCATTGTGCACATCGCCCTTACCGAATGGAAGGCCTACACGGGCGGGCCGACGGGCCTGCCGGGCATCCCGCGCCTCCACATCGCGGGGGTGCCCCTCAAGTCAGACTTGGCCTATTACTACCTCGTCTGGGCCTTTGCGTTGGGGGGCATCCTCATCGCGCTGAACCTGGTGGATTCGCGCTTCGGCCGCGCCCTGCGGGCCATCCGAGATAGCCAAGTGGCCGCCGAGAGCGTGGGGGTGGATGCCGGCCGATACAAACTCCAGGCGCTCGTCATCAGTGCGCTCTATGCGAGCGTGGCCGGCAGCCTGTATGCGCACTATCTCATCTTTGTCAACCCGCAGATCAGTTCGTTGGATGCCTCCATTCGCGTCCTGCTGATGGCGGCGGTGGGAGGTTTGGCGAGCATTTGGGGCGCGCCCTTGGGCGCGACGGTGGTAACGCTCCTCACTTTAGCCCTGCGGGAGGTGGTGCCCCTCATTTCGGGGTACGGCTCAGGGGAGCACCAGATCATCGCCTACGGCATATTGCTCATCGTGATCATGATCTTTATGCCCCAAGGCGTTACCGTAGCGGCGGCGCGCGCCTGGAATCGCTTCGGGGGCTGGCCGGCCCTGCGAGGCCGCCTATGGCGCTGGCGAGGAGGGCGCTAAATGGATGGCCCTATCCTCCTCGAGGCGGATCACATCCGCAAGGAGTTCGGCGGCATCGTCGCGCTGGATGACGTCTCTCTGCGCGCCCAAGAGCGGCAGATCCTCGCCCTCATCGGCCCGAACGGCGCGGGGAAGACGACCCTCCTCAACATCATCGCGGGCACCATCGCCCCCACCCGCGGCCAAGTGCGCTTCAAAGGGAAGCGCCTCGCCGGGCGCCCTCCCTATGAGCGCGTGCGCCTGGGCATTGCCCGCACCTTTCAGCAGGCGCACGTCTTTGCGCAGATGACCGTCCTCGAGAACGTGATGATGGGCTGCCACATCCGTGGCGAATCGCGACCCCTCGATGCCGCCCTTCGCCTGCGCCGCGCCCGTTTGGAGGAGGAGGATATCCTCCTTGACGCCTTGCGCACCTTGAACCTGGTGGGCCTGGGCAGCCGGGCTGAGCAACTCGCCGGAGACTTGCCCTTTGGCCAGCAGCGCCTTGTGGCCATCGCCCGCGCCCTGGCGAGCGACCCCACGCTCATCCTCCTCGATGAGCCGGCCGCCGGCCTGAATCGCCTGGAGAAAAACGACCTCGTGGACCTCATCCGGCGCATCCGCGAGATGGGCATCACCATCATCTTGGTGGAGCACGATATGCAACTGGTGATGCAACTGGCCGATTGGGTAGTGGTGCTCGACCACGGCCGCCGCTTGGCGCAGGGCACGCCGGCCGAAATCCGCCGCAACCGGGCGGTCATTGCCGCCTACCTCGGCGCGGAGGAGGCCTGATGTTGTGCCTAGAGAACGTCACCGTGGCTTACGGGCGCGTCCGCGCCGTGCGAGAGGTCTCTTTGGCTGTAGCGCCCGAAGAAATCGTGGCCGTTTTGGGGCCAAACGGCGCGGGCAAGAGCAGCCTCCTGCGGGCCATCGCCGGCCTCCATCCTCCCATCGAGGGGACCATCCTTTGGAACGGCGCCCGGCTGGATGGGCTGCCCCCCTCGCGCGTGGCGCAGAGGGGCATCTCGCTCATCCCCGAGGGGCGGCAGTTGCTCGGCTCGATGACCGTGCTGGATAACCTCCTTCTGGGCGGGTATCTTCACCACCGCAGGAGCCTGCGCCACCTCCTTGCGCCTATGGGTTGGCTGGCCCGCCGGCCGGAGGTGCAGGCCCGCTTGCGGCGGGTGTTTGACCTCTTTCCCCAGTTGGAAGAGCGCCAACGCCAAATGGCGGGGAGCCTGAGCGGCGGCGAGCAGCAGATGTTGGCCATTGGCCGCGCCCTGATGGCCGAGCCGCAACTCCTCTTGCTGGATGAACCCTCTATCGGCCTGGCCCCGAACCTGGTGCGTGAGATTCTGCAAACCCTTCGCCAACTCCAGGCGCAGGGCGTGACGATCCTCCTCGTCGAGCAAGACGCCTACGCTGCGTTGCGCATCGCCCAACGCGCCTACATTATGGAGACGGGGCGCATCGTGGCGGAGGGCACGCCGCAGGAGATTTTGGCCTCGCCGCAGATTCGCAGTGCCTACCTTGGGGGCGTAAGTTGACAGGGCGCTTGACTCTACGCTACAGTTACCTTAGAGGAGAGAGCGATGATCTGGAACCGCGAACGTGAAACGATGCCCCGTTCCGAACTCGAGGCCCTGCAGGGCGAACTTTTGGTGCGGCAAGTGCGGCGGGCCTATGAGGGCGTGCCGCTCTATCGGCAGAGGTTCCGAGACAGGGGCCTGCGCCCCGAGCACATCAAATCTCTGGCCGATTTGCGCTTGCTCCCCTTCACGCGCAAGGCCGATTTTCGCGATAATTATCCTTTCGGCCTTTTGGCCGTGCCGCGCCAAGAGATCGTGCGCATCCATGCCTCGAGCGGCACCACCGGCAAGCCCACCGTAGTGGCCTATACGCGGGGCGATATGGAGGTCTGGAAAGAGGTCTGCGCCCGCAACCTGGCCGCCGCCGGCGTGACGGATGAGGACACGGTGCAGATTTCAATGGGCTACGGCCTGTTTACCGGCGGGTTGGGGTGGCACTATGGCGCGGAGCACCTAGGTGCGACCGTGGTGCCCGTCTCGGCGGGGAACACCAAGCGGCAGATTATGCTCATCCAAGATTTCGACGTAACCGTCTTTGTCTGCACGCCCTCTTATGCCATTTATATCGCCGAGCAGGCCGAGGAGATGGGCGTGGATTTGCGCCAGACGAAACTGCGCATCGGCATCCATGGCGCCGAACCGTGGACGGAGAGTATGCGCCGCGAAATCCAAACCCGCCTGGGGATTGACCCTTACGACACGTACGGCCTGAGCGAGATCATCGGGCCGGGCGTCTCCGGCGAGTGCGCTTACCACTCTGGCCTGCACATCAATGAGGATCACTTTCTCGTCGAGATCATTGACCCGCAAACGGAGGAACCCCTCCCCTACGGGGAAAAGGGCGAACTCGTCATCACGCCCCTTACCAAAGAGGCCCTGCCCCTCTTGCGCTACCGCACGGGGGATATCACCCGGCTCAACCCCGAGCCGTGCCCGTGCGGCCGCACCTTGGCGCGGATGGAAAAGGTCTCCGGCCGCACGGACGATATGCTCATCGTGCGCGGGGTGAACGTCTTCCCCTCGCAAATCGAGAGCGTCCTCTTGCAGGTAGAGGGCGTCCAGCCACACTATGTGATCCTCGTAGATCGCACGCACGGCGCGATGGACGATCTGGAGGTCTGGGTGGAGGTTTCGGAAGCGATCTTTGCCGATGACATCGGCCACCTGCGGGGGTTGCAGAGCCAAATCGAGACCGAAATCCGCGAGACGCTTGGCATCCACGCGCGGGTCAAACTCGTGGAGCCGCACTCCATCGAGCGGAGTATGGGCAAGGCCAAGCGGGTCATTGACAAGCGCGACGTCTATGGAACCGGCGAGCGCCCTGCCTCGCCCGAGTGATGTGCGTCTGAGGCGCGCCGACACCCAGAGGAGGAGATATGGATATCAAACAGTTGCAGCAGGTCTCGGCCTTTTTGGAGAACCGCCCTGGGCGGTTGCTGTACCTCCTCAACGTGCTCGCCGAGGCGAACATCAACCTCATCGCGCACAATATCGTAGATGCCTCGGATTTCGGCATCGTGCATCTCTTGGTCGATCGGCCCAAGCGGGCGCTGGAGGTCATCCGCGATGCGGGGCTAACCTGCTCCATCACGAATGTGATCGAGGTGGTCATCCCCAACGAGCCGGGGGCCTTTGTCGAGCAGGTGCTCAAGCCGCTCGCCAACGCCCACGTGAACATCGAATACAGTTACGCCTATGGCGTGCCCTCTTCCAACGAGGCACATATCATCCTGAAGGTAGATCGCATCGAGCGGGCGGTGGAGGCGCTCAAAAAGGGCTAGCCTCTTGCCCCCGGAAGGGCTATTGCCCCGCCCCAGGGAAGCCAAGGTCGGGGCCTCTTTGCATCAGCATGCCCATACGGGTGCGCGCCAAGACGTAGAGCGCGTTCTGATTCTGGGCGCGCGCCAAATCCGAAGCCTTTTCGAGGTCGGCAAGGGCCTTTTCCACCTCGTTCTGCGCCTCATAGACGCCCGCACGGATGAGATAGGCCTCGGCGGAATTGGGCTTGAGGGAGATGGCCTCGTCCGCTGCGGCTAGGGCCTCGTCCAGCCGGTTCACGGCGCTCAAGATGCGTGCATAGGCGATCAGGTACGTTCCCCGATCGGGCGCGAGTTGTTGAGCGCGTTCCAAAGCGGCTTGCCCTTCGGCTTGGCGGCCCGTCTCTTCGTATAGAATGCCGAGCGAGATGTAGAGGTCGAAGCGGTTCGGCAAAATCGCCACGGCCTGTTCGAACTCGGGGATGGCCTTTTCATAATCGCCGAGGTAGAGCAACTGCTCGCCTGAGGCGATATGCTGGTTGGCCAACCGCTCCGCCGGGCTGAGGCGGGAGAAGCGCTTCATCGCGTAATCCACTCCCACCACGAGCACCACCAGCGCGATAAAGATGAGGCTGAAGCGGATGAGGCGTTTGCGCAGCCGTTCGGCCCAGATGGAATCGAGGTACCACCACCAGCGCTCCTGGGGTGGCCGCTCTTGGCGCCGCGCCTCCGCGGCGGGAGAGAGCGCCACGAGGTGGCGCGCTGCAATGCTCGCCTTGTTCGAGAGCATATTATCCACCGATTCCACCCGTGTGCGTTCGGGGCGCACGTCAATGCCCGCCGCGCTCAGGGCGCGCAGTTCGTCCTCCACCATATCGCGCAGGCGCAAAATGCGCAGAAAATCTCCCTGGCCGCGGCGCAGGGCCGCCACTTCGATCTCCAGTTCGCGGATATGGTCTCGCAGTTGCGTGGGGCCTGTCTCGATCCGTTGGGCAGGTCCTTCGACAACTCCTTTGGGCATATTTCGCCTCCCCTACGGCCACAATGATCAGGCGATATCAGAGTAAACGTAATGCGCCGGCCTGTCAAAAATCGCCCAGCGGCGCATCCAGGGTTTCTCCAAAGAGGGGAAAAGGTCTTATTCCCCCTTTCAAAGGCCTTCTTTGACAGGGCCATCCCCTTGGGATTATAGTGGGCGTTGATACGGGGGTAAGGTATTCAGCATCATCATAAGGAGGCCCCGATGGGCAAAACAGTTCAACTCTATGCGCCCGATATCTCTTGCCAGCACTGCGCGATGGCCATCCAGCGCGCCCTACGGCCGATTGAAGGCCTCTCGCGGGTAGAAGTCAACGTCCAAGAGAAGATCATCACCCTTGCCGTGGAAAACGATGAGGCGCTCGCCAAGGCCAAAGCCGTGCTCGAGGAGATCGGATATCCTGTGAAAAACCCCTCGCGATAGAGTGAAGGCCATCCGCCGGGCAGTGTTCTCGGCGGATGGATCCTGATGCCCATATGGCATAGGGAGGGAGGCTTTATGGTCAGGTACCTTGCGCGCTGGCTTATTGTGATCTCCTTCCTCTTGCTGGCGGCCTGTGCACCGCCGCCCTTTGGCGCCGCGCGAACTCCTTCGTCAACGCCCGTGCCCGCCTCGTCTCCCCAGGCTACGGCTCGCCCCACACCTGAGCCAACTCGTGTGCCTTCGCCCGTGCCCAGCCCAGGGGGAGAACACATCGCCTCTTTGCCAGAGATTTTGCAGGCCCCCGAACGCTTTCGCGACCAATTCGTGCGCCTGGAGGGGCGCGGCGTGATTATGGCCACGCTCCCCCTCTGCCCGGGTTATGTCGGGTTGGACGAACGCCAACGATTTGTGGATGCCGAGGGCCAGATGATCGTCGCCACCATCGCCTTTACCTGGCCCGAAGGCCTGCGTATGTATGACGCCGAGACGGTGCGCCTTTTCGAGGGGTACATCCGCATCTTTCAGGGGCCAATCGGCTGCCCCGGTTCCACGCAGGAGCGGACGGTGCCGTATTTTGAGATTCGGGGTGTAGAACTGAAAAGGTAAGGTTTCTTATCGCCTCACGCCGTACCGTTCGATGACCTCCTCGCGGAGTTCCATGCCGAACCCCACCCCCTCCGGGGCATAGACGTAGCCATCCTCGATGCGCGCCTGGTCTACAAAATGCCCTGGGCCTTTGGGCTTGCCGCCCGTCTCACACCAAATGGCCGTGGGTGTGGCCATCAGGAGGTGCGTCGTCACGCCATCTCCGCCGTGGCTGGCGATGGGGACGTGGCAGGCCGCGGCCAGGCCGGCGATCTCCATCCATTCGCTGGGGCCGCCGGTGCGGCGGCAATCGGGCTGGAGGATATCGCAGGCGTTCAGTCGCAAGAGTTCCTGCACATGGTATTTCGTGTACTCGTTCTCTCCCGCCGCGATGGGGATATCCAACTCGGCGCACAGCAGGGCATAGCCCTCTTTATCATGGGGGCGAAGGGGTTCCTCAAACCAGTGGCAGCCCAACGCCTCATACGCGCGCCCTCGGCGTAAGGCCTCGTTGCGGCTGAGCACCTGGTTGGCATCCACCATCAGGAGGCCCTCTTGGCCCAAAAGGGCGCGCGCCGCCTCGATGCGCCGCACATCCTCCTCCAAGGGGCCGCGCCCCACTTTGATCTTGATGGCCGTCATACCATCTTCCAGCGCTTCGGCAATGGCCCGCTTGAACTTGTCAAGCGCCTCGTCGTCCTCGTAATACCAGCCCACCATGGCATAGGCGGGGATGCGGTCTCGGCAGGCCCCCAAGAGGTGCCAACCCGGCACGCGGAGCGCCCGCGCCATCATATCCCACAGGGTGGCATCCAGTGCCGTCAGGGCAAAATGGGCGATCCCTTCCACGCCCACATATTCCACCTCGTGCCAAAGGCGATCGCGCAGGCGGCGAGGGAAGAACGGGTCCTCGCCGATGAGAACCGGCGCCAAAAGGCCCTCGATAAGCGCTTGGATGGCCTCTGCGGCGGGCGCAGAAACGCCCAACCCCACATAGCCGTGCCCCGTAATCCCCACGTCGCTTTGGAGGCGGATGGCCACCCCCGCCCCGCCTCCGAAGCGATGCTGGGCGTCGGCGCGGCCCTGGCCAGGCGCCGCTTGAGGATAGCGCAAGACAAGCGTCTCTAGAGCGGTAATCTTCATAGTGCCTCCTTGCCAATTGGCGCCATTATCCTCCTGCCTTATGCACCTTGTCAACCATAAGTTGACATCCCGACCCGCTGGGTTTATGCTCCCCGTCGTCAAATCCTTTCGGAGGCATAAATGCCTATGCTCACCCAAACGGTTTTGCCGCGCTGGCGCGGCTTTAACCTTTTAGAGATGTTCACTACGCGCTCCACGGGCGATTGGCAAGAAGAGGATTTTCGCTGGATCGCCGAATGGGGCTTTGACTTTGTGCGCCTGCCGATGTGCTACACCCTCTGGACTGCCCCTCACGATCCGTTCACCCTCCTCGAGGAAGGCCTGGCCAAAATTGACCGCGCCGTTTGCTTGGGCGAGCGGTACGGCCTGCACGTTTGCCTCAATTTTCACCGCGCGCCGGGCTATTCCGTCAACCGCGAGCGCCAAGAACCCTTCAACCTCTGGGCCGACCAAACCGCTTTGGACGCCTTCTGCCTCCACTGGCAGACGTTGGCGGAGCGTTACCGGGGCATCCCCTCCTCACGGCTCAGTTTCAACCTCGTAAACGAGCCGGGCGCCCTCGGCCAAGGCGGGTTGACGCGCGAGCGCCACGAGCGCGTGATGCGCACGGCGGTGACGGCCATCCGCGCCATAGATTCCCAGCGCCTCATCCTCTTGGATGGCCTGGCCTATGGCCGCCTCCCCTGCCCGGAACTCGCCGATCTGGAGGGCGTGGCGCAATCTTGCCGGGCCTATGACCCGATGGGCCTTACGCATTACAAGGCGAACTGGGTTTCTACCGTGGATAACACCGTGGTGCCCACCTGGCCGGGCGCCCTGCACAATGGCCGCCCCTGGGGGCGCGCCGACTTGGAGGCCCTGTATGCCCCTTGGATCGCCCTCGCCCAACAGGGGGTGGGCGTGCACTGCGGGGAAGGCGGCGCCTACCAGTACACGCCACATAACGTCGTTTTGCGGTGGCTGGAGGAGGTGCTCCAGATTCTCAAGGCGGCCAACATCGGCTGGGCCTTGTGGAACTTGCGCGGGCCTTTTGGCGTGCTCGATTCGGGCCGGGCCGACGTGGCCTATGAAGATTGGCACGGCCATGCGCTGGATCGGCCCTTGCTGAACCTCTTGCAGCGTTACTAATCCCCCGTTATAGACGGGGGCATTCTGTTTGAGGAGCGAGGACAATGCGCAAGATCAGAGTTGGGTTCATTGGGGCGGGCGGCATCGCCCAGGCGCACCTGCGCGCCCTCCAAAACCAGGAGAGCATCGAGGTGGTGGCCGTGGCAGATATCTCCCGCGAACGCGCCGAGCAGACGGCCCAACGTTGGGGCATCCCCCACGTGTATGAGGATTACCACGAGATGCTCGCCAAGGAGGATATCGAGGCCGTCAACGTCTGCACTTTCAACCAGGCCCACCGCCAGCCCACGGTAGATGCCCTTTATGCTGGCAAGCACGTCTTGGTAGAAAAGCCTATGGCCGCCACCCTGGAGGATGCCACCGCGATGACGCGCGCCGCCTTTGAGACGGGCAAAATCCTTATGGTGGCGATGAAAAACCTCTTTGCCCCGCACATCGTGGCGGCCAAATCCATCGTGGATACGGGCAAACTGGGCGATATCTATTACGCCGAGACGGTGGCCTCGCGCCGCAAGGGGAACCCCGGCCGCACCTTTATCAAGAAGGAGACGGCCGGCATCGGCGCCACAGCGGATATCGGCGTCTACTGCCTGTTTGACGCCCTGTACCTGATGGGCTGGCCCAAGCCCATCTCCGTCTCGGGCATCGCGAATAACTATTTGAGCAAACTCTCCGAGCCGCTCCTTTACACCCCTTGGGCGCGCTGGAACCCCGAAGACGTTACCGTGGAGGATTTCGGCGTGGCCTGGGTGCGCTTTGAAAACGGCGCCGTGCTCGTCTTCAAGACGTGCTGGATGATGCATATGGATACCCTCGGCCCCACGTTCTTTTTGGGCACCAAGGCCGGGCTGAAACTGGAGCCGCTCACCGTCTTTCATCAAGAGGCGGGCGTCCTCGTCAACAGCGTCATCGAGGGCATCCCCACGCCGCAAGGGGATGAACTCTTTCGCCTGGAGAACCTCGCCTTTGCGGAGGCCATCCGCGAGGGCAAACCCTCGCCGCTCCCGCCCGAAAAGATGATTTTGACGAACGTCATCATCCAAGGGCTGATTGATTCCGCCGCCGTCGGTGGCCGCGAGGTCGCCGTGAACGTTCCGACATTCTAAACGAGAAAGGATTGTGTTATGCTCGGCGTATGTATGCTCAGTTTTGCCCACGTCCACGCCAACGGCTATGCCCAGCGCGTGGCCAACCATCCCGAGGCGGAGATTCGCTGCATTTGGGATGACGACCCCGAGCGCGGCCGCGCCGCTAGCGAACGCTGGGGCGCCCCGTGGACGCCCAACCTCGAAGAGGCGCTCCGTTGGCCCGGCGTCGAGGCGGTGGTGGTGGACGCGGTGAGCAAAGATCACCCGTGGGTGATCAAGGCGGCCTTGGAGCACAAAAAGCACGTTTATACCGAAAAGGTGCTCACCATCGCCCTCAAAGATGCCGAGGAGATCGTCCAGGCCGTGCACAAGGCGGGGGTCAAGTTTATGATCTCGCTCCCCTCGCGCACCACACCGGAGACGCTTTTTATGCGCCAGGTGCTTGACAAGGGTTGGCTCGGCCAGGTGACCCTGATGCGCGCCCGCATCGCCCACGCCGGGGGCCTCGACAAATGGTTCAAAGGGGGCAGTGCCTGGTTTGCCGATGCCGAGTTAGCCGGCGGCGGCGCGATGTTCGACCTGGGTTGCCACATTGTGGATGTGATGCGCTGGTTTATGGGCAAACCCAAGAGCGTGGTCGCCAAGATCAACAACTTGACGAACAATTACCCCATTGACGATAACTCGGCTGTGGTCGTCGAGTTCGAATCGGGTGCGCTGGGCGTGCTGGAATGCTCTTGGGTTCAGCGGCGCGGCCCGCGCCCCATCGAGATTTATGGCACCGAGGGCTACGTGGGGCGCGATCCGTTCGGCGGGGTCATCCTCTCCAGCACCCTGCTCGACCCAGAAGGCGTCCAGGGGTTGATCCGCGTGGAGAAACTGCCCGAGGCCCTGCCCCACCCGATGGATCAATGGATCAGCGCCATCTTGCACGATACGCCGATGACGATCACCGTGGAAGACGGCCGCAACCTGACCGAACTGATGGAGGGGATGTATATCGCCGCCCGCGAGGGGCGCGAGTACCGCTTTGCCTAACGATCGGAGGGGGCATAGGCACAGCGGGCCTATGCCCCCTCCCCGCCCTGGCCAGGAGGCGAGATGAACGCCCAATTCACCCTCGATGGCCGCGCGGTCGCCATATACCCCCTCACGCCGGAACGTTGGGCCGATATGGAGGCGCTTTTTCAGCCAGACCCCGTCTGCCGTTCCTGCTGGTGTATGTGGAAGCCACCAAGCGTTCGCTCTGAAACAGGACGATAGCACTCACACCGTGGCCATCGTCGCAGGGGGCAAATCTGAAATTCCCTGGGGAACGCTGAGAAGTATCCTCAAGCAGGCCGGCTTGAGTTATAAGCGTTTTCTGGAGTTAGCGGGCATTCATGGCAAGAAGCCATCAACGGATCAGAGATCGCGGGAGGGTCGCTGACCAGCGGAGCGCAAAGAGCGCCGCACCGCCTCGAGAGGACGTTTCATCTAGCGTGAGGCCTCCGCGCTACCTTCGCGAAATCGCCTCCCTATTCTTCCGCCTAGGCTTCACGGGGTTTGGCGGGCCAGCCGTCACCATCGCTATGATGGAGGATGAGACAGTTACGCGCCGCCGTTGGCTGGATCGCGACCGCTTTTTGGACCTCGTAGGCCTCACGAACCTCATCCCTGGGCCGAACGCGGCAGAATTGGCCATCCACCTCGGCTATATCCGCGGCGGTTGGCCAGGGTTCTTTTTGGCCGGGGCGGGGTTCATCTTGCCGGGGGTGGTGTGCAGCCTCCTTTTGGGCATCCTCTACGTGCGCCTAGGGGCCTTGCCCGCCGCCGCACCTTTCTTACAGGGCATCAAGCCGGCGGTGCTCGCTGCGCTCATCGTGGCCGTAGGCCGGCTGGGTCAGAGGGCCGTCAAGGGGTGGCGGCTGGGCTTGCTCGGCCTGGTGGTGCTCGCGGCCTCACTGGCCGGCGGCGATGAGATCGCCCTCCTCTTTGGCGGGGGCATCCTCGGTATGGCCTGGCTCCTCCTCGCGAAGGGCCAGCGCAAGGCCGGCCCTGAGGCAACGCCCCACGCGGACCAAAGCGGCCCCACGAAGCGTAAAGGCTGGCTCCTGCCCATCGGCTCGGGCCTTGGTGTGCTCCTGGCCGGAGCAGGGGCTAATGCCTCTCTATGGCAGATTGGCCTCTTTTTCCTGAAAATCGGCTCGATTCTTTATGGGACGGGCTACGTGCTCATCGCCTTTCTCGAGGGGGGGCTAGTGCGCGATCTCCAATGGCTCACCTATCCCCAACTCCTCGATGCCATCGCCGCAGGCCAACTCACGCCCGGCCCGTTGACCTCCACGGCGACCTTTATCGGCTACCTGTTGCATGGCTTTTCGGGCGCGGGCGTGGCCACCTTGGGGATGTTCCTCCCCTCCTTCGCGCTCGTCTTCCTCCTCACGCGTTTTGCGCCGCACGTTCGCCGCTTTGGGTGGCTCAGCGCCTTTTTGGATGCCATCAACGTGTGCTCCATCGGGCTGATGGCCTCGGCGGGCGTCAAATTAGCCTTCGCCTCCGTGAGAGATTGGCACGCCGGCCTCATCGCGCTCATCGCGCTCGCCCTGGCCTTCCGTTGGAAGGTCAACAGCGCATGGCTCGTTTTGGGCGGGGCCATAGCGGGGTGGCTGTTGAGCCTGGTGCCCTTCTAAAACGCGCCGCAAGGAAGGCGATCTCCGTCGCCCTCCTTGCGGCAATGGAAGATCAAAGGTGCGCCTAATAAATGCGCCCCTTGCCCTCGGCCCCGCTCGGGGCGGCGCCCCCTTCCAGCCGTAAAGCCTTGAACTGGGCCTGCGCCTCTTTCATCATAAAGCGGGCGTCGCTTGCCAAGGCCAAGAATTGGAACCCCTGGGCAATGCGCGTATTCACCTCTTCCGCATCGTAGCAGTGCTTGCCCACGGCCACGCCCACCTTCTTGCCCGCCTGGAGGACCCGTTGAATGGCCTCTTCGTGCGGCGTGCCCGGACCGATATCCCCTAACCCCACGCCCATCGAGAGCGCCAGGTCGCTCGGGCCGATGAAACAGCCATCTACGCCCTCCACGGAGAGGATCTCCTCAGCCCGCTCCACGGCCTCCATCGTCTCGATCATCACGATGACGGCGATGTTCTCCTGCGCCCATTTGAGGTAATCTCCCTCCACATAGGGCGCCACGCGGCTGCCCCCATAACTGCGCTGGCCCAGGGTAGCATATTTCATATTGGCCACGGCGGCGCGCGCATCCTCCGCCGAGTTCACCATAGGCACCACCAGGCCGAAGGCGCCCGCGTCGAGCGTCCGCTGAATCCAAACCGTGTCGTTCCAAGGGACGCGCGCCATAGGCGCAGCGCCGCCGAGTTGGATGGCCCGAAAGCAGTTGACCATCGTCTCGAACCCAACGGGGCTATGCTCCACATCCACCACGAGCCAATCCCACCCGACGGAGGCCATCATCTCCGCCGCCACGGGCGAGCAGAGCGAAAGCCACGTGCCTACCGCCGGCTGGCCGCTATGCAGTTTGACCTTGACCGGATTCCGGGCAACCTTGTTGATGCCGATTCCACCCATATTGTTTGCTCCATTCTTGATGTGAGGCGAAGTTCGCCCAAAGCGTTACCAGCGATCATAGTGCACGCGCGCCGGGTCATACTGCGTGCGCGGCTCGCGGTGCTCCGCGGGGTGCCCAATCGCCAAAAAGGCGAAGGGGATGATGTGATCGGGCACGCCCAGGATGCTCCTCGCCGCCTGGACGCGCTCCAAAATGGGATAGACGCCGCACCACACGCCCCCTAGCCCCAACCCCACCGCTGCGAGGAGGATGTTCTCGCAGGCCGCTGCCAAATCCTGAATCCAGAACTCCGGCACCGTGGGGTAGGCCACGCCCGGCTCGCCGCACGGCACGATGCACAAAGGCGCGTGGGCCACCATCTTGGCGTAGGGGTGAGATTCGGCCAGTTTGGCGCGCACCTCAGCATCGGTCACGGCGATAAAGTGCCAGGGTTTGCGGTTCCCCGCCGAGGGCGCGGCCATCGCCGCTTGCAGGAGCGTTTCAATGTGCTCGGGCGTTAGCGGCTCCGGCGTAAAGGAACGGATGCTCCGCCGCGCAAAGAGATTGGGGATGGCTAAAGGCTTCATACGTCCCTCCTTCTCATCGAGATGCATCCTCAATGTACCCTTCCTGCCCTAGCCCGTCAACCCCTTTGAAGGGTTGGGGTTGTGCGAACAGCCTTGGCATCCTTTGCCTCTTTTGCTAAAGTACCTGCACATCAACGGGAGGTTTGTGGCGATGCGCGTCTTGTTCATCGGAGGAACGGGGAATATCAGCACGGCCTGCGTCGAGCGCGCCTTGGCCAAGGGCTACGACGTCACCGTGCTCAACCGCGGCACGCGGAATGAGGAACTCGACCCCCGCGTGCACACGCTGATCGGAGACCGCCACGACCGCGCCCTCCTCGAAGAGGCCGCGAAACGCCATTTCGACGTGGTGGCGAATTTTGTCGGCTACACCCCCGAGGAGGTGGCCCTCGACATCGCCGCGTTCTCCGGCCAGGTGGGGCAGTACATCTTTATCAGCACGGCGAGCGCCTACCAAAGGCCGCCCAGCCATTACATCGTCACCGAATCCACGCCGCTGCGCAACCCCTATTGGGAATACGCCCGCCTCAAGATCGCCTGCGAGGATAGGCTCGTGCAGGCCTATCGCGAACGGGCCTTCCCTATGACCATCGTGCGCCCCTCATATACCTACGGGCCGACGTGGATTCCCTGCTCGGTGGGCGGGCACGGCTATACCGTGGTCTACCGTATGCGCAAGGGGTTGCCCATCGTCTGCCAAGGGGATGGCCAAACCCTGTGGGTGATGACCCACGCCAGCGATTTTGCCGTGGGGTTCGTCGGGCTGTTCGGCTTGCAGGAGGCTTTGGGCGAGGCCTTTCACATCACGAGCGACGAGGTGCTCACCTGGGAGGCAATCTATCGCACCATCGGGCGGGCCGCCGGCTGCCCAGAAATCGAGATTGTGCACGTCCCCACAGAGACCATCGCGGCCCTCTACCCCGATCTCACCGCCGGCCTCTATGGAGACAAGGCCTACAGCCTCGTCTTCGATAACAGCAAGATCAAGCGCTTTGTGCCGGAATACCGGGCCAAAGTGCGCTTTGCCGAGGGGATTGCCCAATCCATCGCCTGGCATGACGCCGACCCCGAGCGCCGGCACATCGTAAACGAACGGGTCAACGCGATGATGGATCACCTCATCGCCGTGCAAAGGCGGGCTATGGCCGGGGGGTGATTCCCCCGGCCTTTTGGATCAAGGCCCAAGCGGAGGGCAATCTCCCCTTAGGCACGAAGCACCAAGGCCCAATCTTTGGAGCGCCCTTCGAACACGGCCTGGGGCGCCCGGTAATGCCCATTTTCGCCCTCGGCAGGGGCTTCCTCGCCCGTTACAGGGTCAAACCAGGTGGCGCGATATTCCTTCCCGGCGGGTAGCGAGAGGTGCACTGCTCCCCCAGCCGGCAAATAGGCCGCGACGAGGTCGCCCTCCCGAGAGGCCAAGACGAGCGGCCGATGCCCCGGCGCATACGTCTCGCCCGCCGCCAGGAGTTCCGGCGCTGGCCGTAGCCGCGCAAAGGGCACCACCTGGGTGAAAAATCGCCGGACGACCAAGAGGTCATCGAGGCCAGGTTGGTCCTCATCAAGATTCAGGAATGGCCCCCACGAATTCTCAAACCCGTGGATGATACCCAAGGCGCAGAACGCGCCACGCCACGCGCCCCGGCGGGTATGGTGGCGGTCGCAATAGATGTGGCTGGGAATATTCGGCGGGAAGGCGGGATTGCGCTCATAGCCCCACTCGGCAAAGACGGCCGATCCCTTCCAGCCGGCCAGCGATTGGCCAATGACCTCCTCGATGCCCGTCGCCAGCCAACCGTTTTCCGCATCCCGCGCACCCCATTCTTGGAACATTATCGCGTCAATCGCCCCTGGGTCGCGCGCAAACCGCTCGGCAAAGGGGGGCAGGCGCGGGCCATTATGCACGGCCACAGCATGGCCGTGGGGTGCGTTCGCCTTGACCCACCGCGCCATACGCATGGCCCAACGGTCGGCCACGGGGTTATAGCGCCAATCCCCATCAGGGTAGAACTCGTATTCGTTCATCAGGGTCCAGATGTGCACGCAGGTATAGGCATCATAGCGGGCGATGAGGTATTTGAGCCAGAGTTCTTCCCATTCAGGCACAAAGAGGTCGCGCCGATTGAAGGGGAATTCGAACCCCCAAGCCTCCATAATCACCTCGAGGCCCAGCCCCAAGGCCTCTGCCTTTTGGATGACGCGATCCACCGTGGCCAAGTATTCCAGGTTGAAACGCGAAAAGACGGGTTTCTGCTCGCTCCCGCCCCAGGGCCAGGTGCGCCGCGTCTGCCAATGGCTGTAGCCCTCCGGCGGATGAAAGGGGCTGACGGGCACGCGCACGCGGAGGAGGTTGAACCCTTGGGCCGCGCGGCGTTCGAGGAACGACTCGACATCGGCGCCGCAATGGGCCATACCAAAGAGGTTATAGACCGTATCTCCTAGGTAAAAGATTGGCTCGCCGTTTTCGTAATGCCAACCCCACGCCTCGCCGGGGGTGGCTTTGGCGAAACCGCGCACCTCGTTCGGCCCCACGGTAAAGGCGAGTTCCCCTTCTAGGCCGGCATCCCGAGGCTTTGAGGAGACGACGAGCCGCCACGCGCCCGCCTCCGGCGGGTTAAAGCGCAGGCGCCAGGTGTTCCCTCCGTCATAAAAGGCAGGCATTTGAAACACCTGGCCCGAAGGCCCATAGAACGTGCCCGTTACGTCTACATCGGCAAAGGGTTCGGCATAGGTGCGCTCGCTCTGAAGCGCCCACTCGGCCACCGTTCGCCGGAGAATCTCCGCATTGCGCGTTTGAATCATCTGTCACCTCCCATCGTCTTTGCCCATCCTACCCCATAGGGCACCTCAGGCAACGCCACAGGAAAAGTGCACAACGGTTCACTCCCTGCCCGGCGCAGCCCACTCGACTGGGACGTTCCAAATGGCCCGGTTATCAAACCCGCCCTCCGGTCTGATGAGATACAGGCCCAGTTGAACGTTCGTCGGCCGGCTCCCCTTGGGGAGTGGGATACGGTAATCATCGCGTACCCGTTCTCCCACAGACCATTGCGACGTGGGGTAGAACCCATACACCGGGTGCCGGCGGTCTCCTTGGGCAAGCAATTGCTCAACGTTGCCCTCGGTGGGCAAACCGTATATATGCACAAAGACATTATAATCCACCATTGGGCGGCGCAAGGCACGCCATTCGAGGGTGAGGCGCACGTCGCCCTCTGCGGTGAACCAAGCGGAGGCGCTATCCAGCGCGATCTCCACGTCGGTCAGCGCGCCGGGTGAAGGGGCAACATCGGCTAGGCGCGGCGCACGGCGGATGGCCACCAGGCCATCGCCGGCCGATTCGAGGGCCACGGGGCTGCCCAACCGTTCGGCCCACACCTCGGGGCCATAGAGGTAAAGCGCGGCTTCCGTCGTATAGAGCACGGGGGGAAGGTCCCCCACGGTCGAGAGCACCTCCAATCGGTTGCGCCCATCGAGCAAGCGGATCGAGGCGAGTTCTTTGCTGGCCCATTTGCCGTAAGCCAAGGCATAGTACCGTGGCCCCCACACCTCGATGATGGTGGGGTGCTCTTCTTCCAGCGCGGCTACAGCAGCGACAATTCGTTCGCCTAAAGGGTCTCGCGTATAAGCAAGAACATGGCTTTGATGATGAACAAACATTTGACCCACGACCAAAAAAGTTGCCAAAACTTGCACCCAGCGGACATAGGCTTTTGTAGCGGTAAAACTTATGCCCCACAGGCTTGCGAAGGCAAGGCTCGCCATTAGAATGGGCAGATGGATTGTAACAATAAGATTTTGACTAATCGGCAGCAAAAAGTAGAGTGTCGGAATGATACTGAATACTATAGCATAATGCCGAGTTTTTTGATTAGCCAACGCAATACCCAGCCCAACACAACCGAGTGCAAGTCCGAGCCAGGTCATCTCTCGCGCGAGAAAATAGGCTCGCTCTTTAAGTGCTGTTCCAAAGTGGGCAACATCAACCAGCGTAAGTTGCCCACTGTATTCCCGGGTCAAGAAGGCATCTAGAAACCCTTCAAGGGTTTGCGGTGGTCGGCCATATACCCATGGAGAGCCTGCTATCGAAACGATGGGAAGATAAGCGTATACACCAAACGAAAGAATTGCCATGCCCAATGCCCCCAACCACGTTTTCCACCCCAAGCGACGTGCAGGCCAAGCGGCCACCACAATAGAGGGGATAAGAAGGGCAAGGGTTCGATGATGCCCAAATGCCAGCCCAACCAAAAATCCAAGTCCAAGAGCCAGATTTCGGCTTGGACGTTCGCTCAGTGCGAGAGCAAGGGCGATTGCTCCAAACCCTAGAAAAAGGGCAAAAGTACAGACTTCGGCAACGCAGGAATAGAGCCACATCATTTGGCCAAATGCCGGGAGCAAAATCGCTGCTCCAGCCCCCCAGCCATCTTTTCGTTCCTGGTAAATAGGCCAGGCAATCATAGCCAAGGTCAATACCCCAAAGGTATAGGAAATAAGACTGGCCGCTGTAACAGGGTTTGCGCCCAATAGGCCGAAAAGTCGCGTCAAGAGGTTGGCCGTCAAATTTAGGAACGGGTAGCCGGGTGGATGAGCCACGCCCCAAGTGTGCCACGCTACCACGAACTCCCCCGAGTCATCCATTAAAGGCCCCACAAGCCCTTTTGGATCCGGAAAGGGGTCATTGGAAGCCCCGATGGAAGTCTGGAGGCTCGACGCATAAACAACGCTCACAAAGAGCAATGCCCCAACAAGAGGTACCTTTGTTCGGATGTAAGCCATAGCACCCTGACCTTGCTGTGGATATCTATTATCCTTGAAGCGATGCGAACTGAGCAAGAAAAATGTGCAAAATGCACAGGTCTCAACCACAGGTTATGACAGCGTGGGCTATACTATAATAGTGCTTTATGGCGAAAACGATAATTCTCTTTTGGCCCCAGCATCTGCCTTGCTAAATTGACAATCCATTTTTCACCGGCTATCCTCTCGCCAACCCCTTTTGGAGAGGATGCGATGCCCCTATATGATAAACCCCTAGAGGAACTCGTCGTCTATGATCCGCCGCTCACGGCCCAGCCCGATTTCGACGCCTTTTGGGAGCGAACGCTCGCCGAGAACGCGCGCACGCCCCTGAACATCCAATGGACGCCGTTTGACTACCCCGTGCTGGGCGCACGGGTGTATGACGTGCGCTACGATGGCTGGCGCGGGGCGCGCATCGCGGCCTGGTATATCGCCCCCGACGGGCCAGGGCCATACCCGGCGCTTGTGCAGTACCATGGGTACAGCGGGTCGAAATCCGAAGTGGCGCCTTACCTCGTGTGGGCCTTACAGGGCTATGCCGTGCTCGCCGTGGACGTGCGCGGCCAATCGGGTGAGAGCACGGACCCCGGCCCCTATTCGAGCGGACACGTTCGCGGCTGGATGACCCAGGGCATCCTAGACCCGGAGGAATATTACTACCGCGGCGTGTATATGGATTGCGTGCGGGCGCTCGACGTGGTGGCCTCTCGGCCGGAGGTGGATGCCGAGCATATCGGCATTATGGGCGTGAGCCAGGGCGGCGGGCTGACGCTCGCCGTGGCCGCGCTGGACGGCCGCCCCAAGGTTGCCGTGCCGGAGGTGCCTTATCTCTGCCATTTTCAGCGGGCTGTAGAAGTGGCCGTGCGGCACCCCTATCTGGAAATCGCCGAATACCTGATGAAATACCCCGACCGCGAGGAACGGGTGTGGCGCACGCTCAGTTATTTCGATAACCTGAACCTGGCCCGGCGCATCCAGTGCCCCGTGTTGATGGACGTGGGCCTACAGGATGATATTTGCCCGCCCTCCAGTGTCTATGCGGTCTATAACAAGATCCGTGCCCCCAAAGAGATGAAGGTATACCGCTACCACAACCACGCCGCCGTCGAGGCCCACTGGGAGCACAAACTCCGTTGGGTGCACCATTATCTCAAAGGGTTAGGCACCTTGTCGTAACAAAAAAAGCGCCCCGGCCTGATGACCGGGGCGCTTTGCTTGACCGTTACTCCTCAGTGCCGCCGATGTGCACGCCGCGGTGCACCGTCTTGGGGCTGACGAAACCGCTCGCCGTCACCTTGCCGCTGGAACCAAAGAGGCGAATCTTGTGGCGCACCACCTCTTTGACGGCCTCGCGCGACTTGATGAGCCATTTGCGGGGGTCCACGTTCTCAGGATCTTCCTGAATCGCCTCCAAAAGGCCCCGCGTGAAGGCCTGGTTGAGCATCGTCGCCACGTTGATCTTGCAGATGCCGTATTGGATCGCCTCGACTTCGCTCTCCTCTTTGACGCCGCTCGAACCGTGGAGCACAAAGGGGATGTTGACGGCCGCGCGGAGTTTCTTGAGGCGCTCGATATCCAGTTCGGCCTCGGCCGTCTTCATCGCGTGCACCGAACCGATGGCCACGGCCAACGAACTGCACCCCGTGCGCTCGACGAACTCGCGCGCCTGGGCGGGATCCGTCTTGGCGGCCTCGATCTCCTCCTCCGTGGCGCCATCCGTCGCCTGGAGCACGCGGCCGAGTTCCGCCTCCACCGGGATGCCCACGATATCCGCAATCTCGACGATGCGCCGCGTATTGGCCACGTTCACCTCGAATGGCTCCTTAGAGCCATCGTACATCAGGGAGGTAAAGCCAGCGCGCAGGCAGCGCACGTTCTGGGCGAAATCGGTGCCGTGGTCAAGATGCAGCACCACGGGCACATCCGCATCGGCCGCGGCGGCCTTGACCATCGCCGCCGCAAAGTTGAGGCCCGCATAGCGGATGGCCCCTTGGCTCACCTGGAGGATGACCGGGGCGTGTTCCTCGACGGCGGCATCTATGATGGCCTGCACCTGTTCCATATTGTTGGCGTTGAAAGCGCCCACCGCAAAGTGCCCTTCTAGGGCGGCCCAAAGCATCTCTTTGCTCGTAACAAGTGGCATAATTCCCAACTCCTTTCAAGGTTCTAGCCGCAATTCGGCAAAGAAATGGGGCCTCTCCCGCCATCGGGAGCAGCCCCTTCATTCCCTTCCGTTCGAGGTCGCGCCCTCGGATGTTTGTCAAAAGGGCAGTTTCCGATTACGATAGTGCCGAAGGTGGGAATCGAACCCACACGGAGCAAACCTCCAATGGTTTTTGAGACCACCGCGTATACCATTCCGCCACTTCGGCTCACAAACTCAAGTATAGAACGTTCGCGCCCTCCCGTCAAGTTTCGCCAGATGGCCCTCGCAAGAGCCGTTGACCAAGATCCCGAAAGAACGGGCCGAACCTATGGATGAGCACCGGCTGATCGAGGCCGCCCAACGGGGAGACGTTCACGCCTACAACCGCTTGGTGGTGGCCTATCAGCAGAATATCTATAACATCGCTTACCGCATCCTGGGCGATGCCGACCGCGCGATGGACGCCACGCAGGATGCTTTTTTGCACGCCTTTGAGGCGCTCCCGAGTTTTCGCGGAGGGTCCTTCCGCGCCTGGCTGGTGCGCATCGTGACGAATTGCAGTTATGATGCCCTGCGGCACCAGCAGCGCCGCCCCACCACCCCTATTGATGACCTCATCGAAGACGACGAGCACAGTGGCCTTATGGAGGATGACCACGAGACGCCCGAAGAACACCTCGACCGCCTCGATATCCAGAGGCTCATCCAGAAGGCCCTCCAGACCTTGCCGGAAGATCAGCGGATGGTGGTGGTTTTGAGCGACATCGAAGGGCTAGATTACGCCGAAATTGCCCAGGCCCTCTCGCTCAACTTGGGAACGGTCAAATCTCGCTTGAGCCGGGGGCGTGCCAAACTAAGGGATTTTTTGCTGGCCCATCGGGAACTTTTGCCGGCGGGGTTCCGTCTTTATGACGAGTAAATGGAGCGTTTGGGGGAGGCAAACGGTTCGGTGACTGGAATACACTCCAAGAGGATATACCGCTTATGATGTTCACGCGACGGCGCTCGCGCCGCGACCACACCTGGGCACAAGAGAACCTCTCGGCGTACCTCGATGGCGAGATGCCCCTCGACCACAAGGCGCGCCTCGAACGACATTTGGCCGAGTGCGCCGAGTGCCGCCAATCTCTTCACACCTTGAGGCAGACGGTGGCCCTCTTGCGGCGCGTGCCCGCTGTGCAGCCTCCCGTTTCGTTTGTTCTGCCGCCCTCCGCTCAGCGCCGGCAAGCGCGCTATCGGCAGTGGCAAATGGCGTTCGGCGCCCTTCGCACTGCGGCCGTGGCCGTTTCGGTGGTGTTGGCCGTGCTCTTGAGCGCGGATGCCCTGCTCACGAGCGGCCTTCTCACCTTGCCGGCTAGGCCCGCCGAGCATGTGGCCGCACCCACAGCGCAAGAGGGCGGCTACGGCGCTCAAAAGGCTGCGCAGGCCACCCCACAGCAGACCCCTACTTTGGCCCCTTCGATGACGCCCCCGCCGCCGACGGCGGCCCTGGCGCTGGCCAAGGCCCCCGCGACTCTTACGCCCACCGCCGAAATTCAGGCGCCCGTGGCGCGTATGGCGGCGCCCCAAGGAGCCGCCCTGCCCACGCCGACAGGCCTTCCGCTAACGCCTACGCCGGAGGCTCCCACCTTTGTCGAAATCACCCCGCCCAGCGCGCCGGCGGTGGCGGCCTTCCCCAGCGCACAAGGGGGCGCCGGTATGGGCGGTGCGGGTGGGAGCGGCGGGGGTGCCGAAAGCGGGAGGGGCGGAGCCGGCGCCGAAGGCGCTCCGGCGCTCGCGGTGGGGCCTGCCGAATTGAAAGCGACGCCGCCCTTCGAGCCGAGCACTCTCCAGCGGGGGCCGGTGCCAAGCCCTTCGCCGGAGCCGACGAGCACCCCGACCGAAAGTGCGGCCTTGGCGATGGCGATTCTCCCCACCGCAACGCCGCCGGAGCCGATGTCAAGCCCCACCCCTTCTGTCTCCACAGAAGGGATGGCCTCTCCAACGCCGGCAGAAATCGCCTTCGCCCCCCAACCCACTCAGCCGACGGCAGAAGCCCCGATAGAGCGGGCGGAGGATCGGGGTGCGCCGAGCGCCGCGCTGTGGCCTATGTGGCGGGCCATCCGCCTGGGGGCACTTGGCCTTGCGGGCTTTTTGCTCATCCTCCTGGGGGGCCTGTTGTGGCTGGGCCAAAAGCGCCGCGTATAAGGGGGCGTTTGGGGCGCCTACCTCGCGCTCGGGCCTCTCGGCTTGCGCGCCATAGCGCGTCTGCGCCCTTCTATGGGGCCATTTTGCCCCTAGGCCCGCCGCGCCTATAATGCAGGGTTGAGGGTTGCCGGGTGGTCAGCCTGCCAGTGAAGGCTCGCTCAACGATGAGAGCGGTCCGAGTGCGACAAGGCGAGCAAATAGCGGCTCTATCCCATGCCTTTGGGCGGTTTTTGGCGGGGTGAGCCGTTTTCTTTTGGCAAACGGAGGTTTGGATGCCCAGTTCTCCCACGCGAGACCCTTGGGAAAAGGCGATAGACCTTCCCCTTTTTGGCGCACTCGCCCAACAGGATCCCGAGGTGATGCGGGCGCTCGCGGAAGAAGAGCGCCGCCAACAGGAGACGATCGAACTCATCGCCTCGGAAAACTATGCCAGCCGCGCCGTGCGCGAGGCGCAGGCCTCGGTGCTCACGAACAAGTACGCCGAAGGCTACCCCGGCCAACGCTGGTATGGGGGCTGCGCATATGTGGACGCGGTAGAACGCCTGGCCATCGAACGGGCCAAGGCCCTTTTCGGCGCGGAACACGTCAACGTTCAGCCGCACAGCGGGTCTCAGGCCAACGCGGCTGCCTATATGGCCGTTTTGTCGCTTGGAGATCGCGTCTTGGCGATGGACCTGGCCCACGGCGGACACTTGACCCACGGCCACCGTTTGAGCGTCACCTCGCGAGACTATGCCTTCTATCACTATGGCGTGAGCCGCGAGACGGAGCAAATTGATTACGATGCCCTGGAGGCTCAAGCCCTGGAGGTGCGCCCCAAACTCATCGTCGCGGGCGCCAGCGCCTACCCACGGATCATAGATTTTGAGCGGATGCGGGCCATTGCCGACCGCGTGGGGGCCTATCTGATGGTGGATATGGCGCACATCGCCGGATTGGTAGCGGCCGGGGTGCATCCCTCGCCCATCCCCGTGGCGGATATCGTCACCACGACCACCCACAAGACCCTGCGCGGCCCGCGCGGAGGGTTGATCCTCTGCAAAAAGGCCCTGGCCAAACAGGTGGATCGGGCCGTTTTCCCGGGCATCCAGGGCGGGCCGTTGATGCACGTCATCGCGGCCAAGGCCGTGGCTTTGAAAGAGGCGATGGAACCTTCCTTTGTGGCTTACCAAAAGCGCGTGGTCGAGAATGCGCAAGCCCTCGCGGCCGAATTGCAGGCCCAAGGGATGCGCATCGTCTCGGGTGGGACGGATAACCACCTCTTGCTGGTGGATGTGGGCGCTTGGGGCCTCGAGGGGCGCCAGGCCGCTCAGCGCCTAGAAGAAGCGGGCATCGCCTGCAACAAGAACGCCATCCCCTTTGACACCAGGCCTCCCCTCATCACGAGCGGCATTCGCCTGGGCACCCCGGCCGTAACGACCCGTGGCTTTGGCCCTGAGGAGATGCGCCGGGTGGCGCGGCTCATCGCGGAGGTCCTACGCCATATCGAGGACGAGGCGATCCTCCATAAGGTGCGCGAAGAGACGCTGGCCCTCTGCCGCGCCTTCCCCATCCCCGATACGCCCCGTTAGGAGGCTTACGATCGCCAAGAGGCTGGGATTACCTACCGGGCCAAAGAGGCTCGTCACCATGCCTCCCCTCCGACTTTTGACACATTATAGGCAAAGGGTAGAATATCTTTGTTCGACGGCTTCATCGGAAGGGGCCGAACGTAGAGCATAGCGGGCAAACGGCGCGCAGCGCCCGTTTGCCCTATCCTATCGGGAGGTGATGTGCCGATGAGCGACCAGAACGTCACGTTGACCGCGTTTACTCGCACGGCCGATCAGAAACCGCGCGCCCTGCGGCGCATGGGGCAAATTCCGGCGGTGCTTTACGGCCCTCGCTTTTCTCCACTGAAACTGCGGTGCAATGCCTTTGACCTTCAGCGCGTGCTCCAGGCCGTGGGCACGGCCCATCTCTTTACGCTGGAGATCGATGGGACCCAGGAGACGGCCCTCATCCGCGAGGTGCAGCGCCACCCCGTTACGGGCGCCATACTCCATGTAGACTTTTTCCGCGTCTTACAAGATCAGCCGCTCACCAGCGCCGTGCCCATCGCCTTGGTGGGGCATGCGCCGGCTACGGAAAAAGGTGGCATCCTGAGCCATCTCCTGAGCGAAGTTGAGGTCGAGTGTCTGCCGCGAGATTTGCCAGAAGAGATCGCGGTGGACGTCTCCTCGCTAAAGGATTACGGGGATGTCATCCGGGTGGGGGATGTGCCCTTGCCGCCGGGGGTGACGGTGCTCACCCCGCCCGAGGCGGAAATCGTACGCGTCTTGGCGCCGCGCATCCATGAGGAAGAAGCGGCGGAGGAAGAAGCGCAACCCTCTGCGGAGGCCCCGGCTCGCAAGGAACCCGCGCATCCCTCTGAAGAACGCTCCGAACGCTGAAAACAACACGGCCCGGAGGCTGGCAGGGGCAGTCTCCGGGCCGTGCCCTTTTCAAGGGGTAGATCTACCGCTCTCCCCTTCCTTCGCGCGCCCCGCGTGCAGGCCGAGGGTTGGCCTCTGCGACGCGCAGGGTTCGGCCCCCCACTTGGGCGCCGTTGAGCTGCTGGACGGCGGCATCCGCCGTGGCATCGTCAACCATCTCGACGAAACCAAAGCCGCGGGAACGCCCCGTCTCGCGATCCATCACCACGGTGGCATCCACCACGCCGCCCACCCGCGCAAACACCTCCTGCAACTCGGCATCCGTCATGCTGTAGGGCAGGTTGCCAACATAAAGCCTCTTTGCCATTCTCCCCTCCGGACTCGTCAAATCAAAGCGAATGCGTGAATCTGGACGTGCTCCGCGCCACATCGAGATTGAGCCTTGGAGGGTTAGCAACCCGCCACCCTTCCACACCCCGAACTACTCACAACGAGAAGCGGGCAAGGACACAGCCGATCTGCTCAGAGCGCCAGACTCGCGGGGCCACACCAAGCGCCCTGCTCGCCTGCGAGGCCACAGTGTGGTGCAAGTATAGCATGGCAAATGGGGCGCGTCAATGTTTTTGGTGCCCCTTGCGGTACCGGGAAACTTCCTCGGCCTTGCCTACCTTTGGGGTCGTATCCAGAAGGCCCTGCGCGCAGGGTATAGAGAGAAAAACAAGCGCAGCAAAGAATCCGATTGACGGGTGCCTTTCCTCTTGGCTACAATGTCCGCACGGTGTCGAGATGTTCCGCCTCCGCAGGCCGATAGCCTCATCATACCCAATGCACGAGGCACACCAGGTAATTAGCCCCAAAATCCTCTCGAGAGGTACAGCCTATGCAACCAGGCACCATTGTCCAAGTACGCAACCGATATTGGGTGCTGCTGCCCCATGAGGATGACGCCCTTTATCTCCTCCGACCGCTCACAGGTGCCACCGACGATGCCATAGCCCTGCACAGAGGCATTACGGATCTACTGGCCTATACGTTGCCTGAAGAGCGCCCCCAAGCGGCGAGTTTCCCTTTGCCTAGGGCGGAGGACGTGTCCGATGCGACTTTTCGAGAGAGTACCTATCTGTTATGGCAAGCGGCACGGTTGATGTTACGCGAAGGGGCGGCGCCCCTGCGTTCTCTCGGCAAGATATCCATCCGTCCGCGCACCTACCAATTCGTGCCTCTCTTGATGGCCCTGCGCCTCAGCCCGGTGCGTTTGTTCATCGCCGATGATGTGGGTGTTGGCAAAACGATCGAAGCCCTCCTGATCGCGCGCGAACTGTGGGAGCGCCGCGAAATCAAGCGTATGGCCGTGTTGTGCCCACCCTATCTGTGCGATCAGTGGGCCAAGGAGTTGCGCGAAAAGTTCAATCTCGAGGCGGTCGTCGTCCGTTCTGGCACCGTAGGCCAGTTGGAGCGCGCCAAACCGCCGTTGCAGACGATCTATCAGCACTATCCCATCCAGGTGATCAGCATAGACTATGTCAAGAGCGAACGGAATCGGCACGCCTTTCTTTTGGATCCGCCCGATCTACTCATTGTGGATGAGGCCCATGGGGTAGCGCAGGCCACCCAAAAGAGCCAGCAGCAGCGCTACGAGTTCTTGTGCGCAGCGGCTCAAGACAGTGGGCGGCACGTCATCCTCCTCACGGCCACGCCACATAGCGGCGTTGAACAGGCCTTCCGTTCGCTTTTGGGCCTTCTGAACCCGCGCTTTGCAGAATGGGATATGAATGACCTGCGTGAATCTCAAGTGAGGGAACTGGCAAGGCATTTTGTCCAGCGGACCCGAAAGGATATCGAGCACTATTGGGAAGGCGATCACTGCTTCCCCGAGCGCGAAGCGGTTGATAGGACTTATCAACTGTCGCCAGCCTACCGCGCCCTTTTTGAGAAGACGTACGATTTTTGCGCCGAAATCGTACGCACCGGGCAAAAACTGGAAGAACGCAAACGCCGCGTACGCTACTGGGGTGCCCTCGCCTTGCTGCGTTGCGTGATGTCCAGCCCAGCCGCGGCCCTTGCGGCCTTGGAGACCCGCCGGCAAGCCCTCGGCGAACCCGAAGCCGAGGACGAGATCGATTTTCGCGGTTTTATCTTTGAATCAGACCAAGATCGCACCGAAGATGAACCTCCGCCTTCGTCTCCCGAAGGGGGCGACCGCGGCATCGCCGAAGACGAGCGCAGGGCGTTGCGCGAACTGGCGCGTTTGGCCAGCGCAATCGTTGAGAAGGGGCAAGATACGAAACTGGCGAGCCTTCTCAGAATCGTTTCGGAACTGCTCGTCGAAAGGTATCATCCTATTGTCTGGTGCCGCTATGTAGCCACCGCGGAGTATGTAGCCAACGCCTTGCGCAGCCATTTGGCTAGTGAACAATCTGCGGCGCAAGTCGTGTGCATCACGGGTCGGCAGGGGGATGACGAACGTCGCAATCGCATTGCGGAGATTCGCACCGAGGCGCCCCGTGTGCTCGTGGCCACAGATTGCCTTTCAGAAGGCATCAACCTTCAGGAAAAGTTCACGGCGGCCATCCATTACGATCTGCCCTGGAACCCCAACCGCCTAGAACAGCGTGAAGGCCGGGTGGATCGCTACGGCCAGACGGCGCCCAAAGTGAAGGCTGTGCGTTATTATGGGCAAGATAACCCAGTAGATGGCGTCGTCATTGACGTCCTCTTGAACAAGGCCCGCGAGATTTACCGGACCTTGGGAACCTACGTGCCCGTGCCTGAGGAAAGCGAGACCGTGACGGAGGCCGTGCTGAACGCCTTGTTCCTGCGGGGCTATGGCCGAAAAGATTCCCGACAATTGACCCTGAGCTGGGATGTGCCAGATGCCGTCAAGTTGCACCGCCGTTGGGAAAACGACGCAAAGCGCGAACGGATAACCCGCACGCGGTTTGCCCAGCGCACCCTCAAGCCGGAGGAGGTGCGGCGCGAGTTAGAGGCGGCTGACACCGTCTTGGGAGACCCGGGGGCCGTGGAATCTTTTGTCCGCGAGGCGACGCGACGCGTGGGCCTCCCGATGGAAAAGGAAAAGGCAACGGGCGTGTTTCGCATCGTAGTCAACCCCGTGCCGCCCGAATGCCCCGAGGCGGTGTGTTCTGCGCTCCCCAAAAGCAAAGAGGGGGCTTGGAGGGTCAGTTTCCTTTCGCCCACGCCGGAGGGGGCCGAGTATCTGGGGCGGAACCACCCCTTTGTGGCGGCGCTGGCGCGCTTTTTGTTCGAAGAGGCGCTCATCAAAGGGGGAGAAGCGCGTGCTGCGCGCTGCGGTGCGATGATAACGCGTGAGGTGACGCGGCGGACGGTGTTACTCCTCTTGCGCGTGCGCTACCTCCTCGAAGAGCCGTCCCGCGCCCCGCTCTTACTCGAGGAGGTGCGCGTATTGGGGTACCAGGGGAGAGCCTCCGAACCGCGTTGGCTGGCCGATGAGGAGGCCCTGCGCCTCTTGACGGCAGCAACACCTGGCTCGAACCTCGACCGCGAACAGAAAAAAGCCCTCCTCGCCCAAGAACTGAGCATATACGGCCCCGAAAGCCTGCAAAAGATGGTGGAGCCGCACATCGCTCGCCGCGCTGAAGAATTAGCCGAAGCGCACAAGCGGGTCCGCCAGGCGGTGGGGGAACGTGCGCGGCCGCTGACCGTTCGCCCTCAATGGCCGGTGGATTTGCTGGGTATGGTCGTCTTGCTCCCCGTGGGAGGTGCGGAATGAACGTCTTCCCCAGTTTGCGCATCGAAGGTGGTTTATTTAGCCCCGATCTCTTTGAGGCACTGGCCAATGGGAGCCTGCCTGGGCAAACCCCACGCGATTTTGGCCTCGAAGGGCGGCGCAGTGTGACGGATGAGGCCGCACAGACGTTTCAAGAGGTCCGTGCCCAGTGGCGCATCTTCAAAAACCGCCTGGCAAGGTTGCCAGAAGAGGATTCGGCCACGACGGATACGCGCGTTATGTGGATGATCCCCTTCTTTAACCTGTTGGGCTACGAGTTGCGTTACAACCCCCGCGCGTACGAGGTGGGTGGGCTATCGTTCGCCATTTCGCACCGTGCCGGCGAGGGCGAGTTCGCGCCGCCTGTACACATCGTCGGCTACCGGCAAGATTTGGGGCGCCTGGCCCCTTCCAGCCGGCCGCGCCTTTCTCCGCATGCCCTGGTGCAAGAGTACCTCAACCGCAGCGAAGCACTTTGGGGCCTGGTGACCAACGGGCGCATCGTGCGCCTTTTGCGCAATTCCACCTATGTGCGCCGCCAGGCGTATGTGGAATTCGATATAGAGGCCCTCATTGAAGAGGAGCGGTTTGACGATTTCGTCCTCCTTTACCGCCTGTTGCACCGCACGCGTTTGCCCAGAGGGGATGGCCGGCCCGACGAATGTTGGCTTGAGCAGTATTACCGTTTCTCTGTGGAGCAAGGCGGCCGGGTGCGCGAACACTTGCGCGAGGGTGTGGAGCAATGCCTGCGCGAATTGGGCAACGGTTTCTTGGAGCATGAGGGGAGCCAATCTCTGCGGGCCTGGGTGCGCGAGAACGGCGCGGCGGCCTTCTACCGCGAACTCTTGCGGTTGGTGTATCGCTTTCTCTTCCTCCTCGTCTCCGAAGAGCGCGGAATCATCAGCCGAGACCCTATCTATCTGGAACATTACGGCGTCACGCGGCTGCGCCGCCTGGCCGATAACTATGCCGCCTATACGGACGATGTGGATATCTGGCTCTCGTTGCGCGCCCTCTGGCACATCCTGCGCGATGAAAAAATGGCCGCTTTGCTCGGCACGTCGCCGTTGAATGGGGAATTGTTTGAAAGCCTGGCCCTGGATGAAGCGCTCATCACGAATCGGCGCCTGCTGGGGGCCTTCCGGCACTTGGCCTATTACCAGGAGAGCGCCTCAGCCCAAGCCCGCCGTGTGAACTATGCCGCGCTAGATACCGAAGAATTAGGGTCCGTGTACGAAAGCCTGCTCGACTTTCACCCTCACATCCAAGAGAAGGCGTTGGGCCGCCTTACGTTTGACCTTGCCCCTGGCTCAGAGCGCAAGTCCACCGGGTCATACTACACGCCGCCGCAACTCGTGGCCGAGTTGATCCGCAGTGCGCTTGAACCCGTGATCGCAGAGCGCCTAAGCCGAGCCAAGACGGCGGCGGAAAAGGAGCAAGCCCTCCTCTCTATCAAAGTGTGCGACCCAGCCTGTGGCTCTGGCCATTTTCTTTTGGCGGCGGCCCGTCGCTTGGGCAAGGAATTGGCCCGCCTCCGCACAGGCGAGGACGAACCGGCCCCCGAGCGCGTGCGCGAGGCCGTCCGCGACGTAGTGGCCCACTGTATCTACGGTGTGGACAAAAATCCCCTCGCCGTAGAACTCGCCCAGGTGGCGCTTTGGCTCGAATCTCATGCGGAGGGCAAGCCGCTGACCTTCCTCGAACACCGCATCAAATGTGGAGATTCGCTCGTGGGCGTGTTCGATATGAGCGTCCTCAAAGAGGGCCTGCCCGATGAGGCCTTTACGGCGCTGCAAGGGGAGGATAAGGCGACGGCCACGCGCTTGAGGAACCAGAACCGCCAAGAGCGCGCCGGGCAACTGCCCTTGATTCTGGAACAACGCCAGGACCCCACGGGCCAATTGGCTCGGCTGGGTTGGCAGTTGGAGGCCATCCCCGATGATTCGCCCGAGGAAATCCGCAAGAAGCATGCGCTCTATGCCCGGCGCGCCCAAGATTCGAACTGGGCGCGTTTGAAAGAGGCGTGCGACCTATGGGTGGCGGCCTTCTTCCAATCCTTCGCCCCTGCGGCACAAGAAGGGGGCTTGGGGCTGAGCGGCATCACCACCGGCGTGGTGCGCCGCGCCTTGGCAGAGCAGTCCGTTCCCAAGCAGGTTTTGGCCCGGGCGGAGGTGCTCGCCCAGACGTTGCGCTTTTTCCATTGGTCGCTCGAATTCCCCGAAGTGTTCGCGCGGGGCCCTCACCCCCCGGCCCCCTCTCCCAAGGCGTTGGACGGTGGCCCTCACCCCCCGGCCCCCCCTCCCAAGGCGTTGGACGGTGGCCCTCACCCCCCGGCCCCCTCTCCCAAGGCGTTGGGAGAGGGGGAGGTAGGGGGGGAGGGGGCGACCGCCCGCGGCGGGTTTGATGTCATCTTGGGCAACCCACCGTGGGAGCGCATCAAACTGCAAGAGCAAGAGTTTTTCGCTTCGCGCGACGCGCAGATCGCCCTTGCGCCCAACGCCGCCGCGCGCAAGCGCCTCATCGCACAACTTGAGCGGAAGAACCCGGCGCTTTGGAATGAATATCGAGGAGCCCTGCACATCGCCGAAAGCACGAGCCGCTTCTTGCGCGGGAGTGGGCAGTACCCCCTTACCGGGCGAGGAGATATTAACACTTATTCGGTATTTGCTGAGCGGATGCGCGCCCTGCTCAACCCCCAGGGGCGCGCAGGGGTCATCGTGCCGACGGGCATCGCCACGGATGATACGAACAAATACTTTTTTGCGAATTTGGTAACAAAGGGTCAGCTGGCCAGTCTGTTCGATTTTGAGAACCGCGAAGGCATTTTCCCGGACGTACATCGCAGTTACAAGTTCTGTTTGCTCACCCTGCGCGGTGGCCCTCACCCCCCAGCCCCCTCTCCCAAGGCGTTGGGAGAGGGGGAGAAAGGGGGTGAGGGGCGCCTTCCGTCTCCTTCTCCAAGACGACTGGGAGAGGGGGAAACAGGGGGTGAGGGACGCCTCCCAGCCCCCTCTCCAAGACGACTGGGAGAGGGGGAGAAAGGGGGTGAGGGGCGCCTTCCGTCTCCCTCTCCAAGACGACTGGGAGAGGGGGAAACAGGGGGTGAGGGACGCCTTCCGTCCCCCTCTCCAAGACGACTGGGAGAGGGGGAAACAGGGGGTGAGGGACGCCTCCCAGCCCCCTCTCCCAAGGCGTTGGGAGCGGGGGAAACAGGGGGTGAGGGGCGCCTTCCGTCTCCTCCTCCAAGGCGACTGGGAGAGGGGGAGAAAGGGGGTGAGGAAATGGCCTTCGCCTTTTTCTGCACCCGCGCTGAACACCTACGCGATCCACGCCGCGTCTTTACCTTGGGGCGTGGGGATATCGAGCGCCTTAACCCGAACACATTGACGGTGCCCATCTTCCGCACCCGGCAGGATGCCGACCTGACCCGCGCCATTTACAACCGGGTGCCTGTCCTGGTAAGGGAAGGCCCTCACCCCCCGACCCCCTCTCCCAGCCGGCTGGGAGAGGGAGAGCAAGGGGGTGAGGGCCATCCCCCATTCCCCTCTCCCAACGCCTTGGGAGAGGGGAAGACAAGGGGTGAGGGCCAGTCTCCGACCCTTTCTCCCAATACCTTGGGAGAGAGGGAGATTGGGGGTGAGGTAGATGCCGCCAACCCTTGGGGCGTGCGCTTCTTGAGAATGTTCGATATGGCCAACGATTCTCATCTTTTCCGCACGCGGGAGCAATTGGAACAGGCGGGCTACGTGCTCCGCGGCAACCGCTTTGTGCGGCCGGCTTCTGGTGGCCCTCACCCCCCGACCCCCTCTCCCAGCCGACTGGGAGAGGGGAAGACAGAGGGTGAGGGCCATCCCCCGGCCCCCTCTCCCAACGCCTTGGGAGAGGGGGAGCAAGGGGGTGAGGGCCATCCCCCGATCCCCTCTCCCAACACCTTGGGAGAGGGGAAGACAGGGGGTGAGGGCTATCCTCCCAACGCCCTGCGAGAAGGGGAGCAAGGGGGTGAGATCAGAGTGTCGCGCCGGACGATCCGCGCATTGGTCGAGGGTGCGCGGCTTCTGCGGCGCCAGGCTACCACGGCCGAAGCATTCCTGTGGATGTGCCTGCGCAACCGCCAACTGTTGGGCAAAAAGTTCCGCCGCCAGCACCCCATCGGCCCGTTCATCGCCGATTTTTACTGCGATGAGGCCCGCCTGGTCATCGAGATAGACGGTGCAGTGCACCGAGAACCCTCGCAGAGGGAGCGGGATCAATCGCGGGAACAAATCTTGCGCCACTATGGCGTGCGCGTCATCCGCTTTACGAACGATGAAGTGCTCTCCCACATTGACCGGGTTCTCGAGCGCATTGCCGAGGCCCTCTTGGGGCCTCGCCCTCACCCCCCGGCCCCCTCTCCCAACGCAGGGGATAGCGGCCCTCACCCCCTAGCCCTCTCTCCCAACACGGGGGGCAGTGGCCCTCACCCCCCGGCCCCCTCTCCCAACACGGGGGGCAGTGGCCCTCACCCCCCGGCCCCCTCTCCCAACGCCTTGGGAGAGGGGGAGCAAGGGGGTGAGGGCCATCCCCCGATCCCCTCTCCCAACACCTTGCGAGAGGGGGAGCAAGGGGGTGAGGGCCATCCCCCGATCCCCTCTCCCAACACCTTGCGAGAGGGGAAGACAGGGGGTGAGGGCTATCCTCCATTCCCCTCTCCCAACACCTTGGGAGAGGAGGAGCAAGGAGGTGAGGGCCTTCCCCCCAACACCTTGGGAGAGGGGGAGCCAGGGGGTGAGGACCTCTTCCTCCCCCTCTATGAGGCCAAGATGATCTGGCATTACGACCACCGCTACGGCACCTACGAGGGCGTGACAGATCGCTCCAGCACGCAGTTGCCCAGGCCCTCCGAGGCCCAACATGCCGACCCGACCTTCGTCGCCCAGCCCTGGTACTGGGTGCCCGCGACCGAGGTGGCGCAGCGCCTGCAAGGCTGGAAGCGCCGCTGGCTGGTGGGCTTCCGCAAAGTGGCGCGGGCGACGGATGAGCGCACGGCGATTTTCAGCCTAATGCCGAGGGTGGGAGTGAGCGACGGGGCACCTTTGGTTTTCTTCGGCCGTCAACGCTCTGCTCTTGATGCTGCGGCTTGTCTTGCCAATTTCGACAGCCTCGTGTTCGACTTTGTTACGAGACAAAAGATTGGGGGCGTTTCGCTTAGCATGTTCATCTTGCGTCAACTTCCCGTCCTTCCCCCCTCGGCCTACGGGCCGCAGGACCTCGCCTTCATCCTCCCACGGGTGTTGGAACTTGCCTACACCGCCTGGGACCTCAAGCCCTTTGCCGATGACCTTTGGCGCGAAGCGGCCGCCATGCCCCTGGGCGATGGCACGACCCTTCAACACCGCCTGCACCAGCAGTGGCTGGAGAACAGGGGATCTCGCCCCCCGGCCCCCTCTCCCAGTCGGCTGGGGGAGAGGGAGACAGGGGGTAAGGGGCCTCTCCTCTCCCCCTCTCCCAAGGCGTTGGGAGAGGGGGAGCAAGGGGGTGAGGGCTATCCTCCCAACGCCTTGGGAGAGGGGGTGCCAGGGGGTGAGGGCCTTCCTCCCTTCCTTTGGGATGAGGCCCGCCGCGCCGTGTTGCGCGCCGAGTTGGACGCCTACTATGCCCGCCTTTATGGCTTGACGCGCAAGCAACTGCGCTACATCCTGGACCCGGCCGACCTGACGGAAAAGGAATTGGCGGATATCCTAGACCCCTGGGAGGAGGTGGAAGATCCGCTCGACCCGCAAGGGTACGCGGCGCGCTCCGCCAAGAGCGACTTCCCTAGCGAGACCTTCCGCGCCCTGAAGGAAAAGGAGATGCGCGAATACGGCGAATATCGCACGCGGCGCCTCATCCTAGAGGCCTGGGAACGCTTGGTAAAAGGCGAGGCCAGCGGCGATGGGCGCAAACCCCATCCAGCGGTGGGTGCATAGAAAGAGGAGTCCTCTATGACCATTTTTACCCTCCATTCTACTGCCTTGGCCGATTACGCGGATTTTGTACGGGCCTTTCACACCATCGCCGATGGGCGCATCCGCGAGTATGTGGATCGCACCTTGAGCGAGGAGGCCGCCCTCTGGCCGGATTTCCTTCTGCAACTCAGCCCCTCCTACAAGCGCGGCCCCACGGTGGAAGATCTGGCCCGCCGAGGGCTTTTGCATCGCGAGGCGGCGCGCGCCTTTTGCACGCCGCAGGGCGAGCCGTATCGGCTCTATCAACACCAGGCCCAATCGCTCGAGAAGGCCCTGCGCGGCAAGAGTTACGTGGTTACGAGCGGCACTGGCTCGGGCAAAAGCCTCTGCTACTTTTTGCCCATTGTGGAATACATTCTGCGCCAAGGCCTTGCGGCCGGTCAGACGGTCGCGCTCATCGTTTACCCGATGAATGCCTTGGTCAACTCGCAACTGCAAGCGCTCGAGATGCTCAAAAGGGGCTATCAAGAGCGCACAGGGCGAGAGTTCCCGGTGACCTTTGCCCGTTACACCGGCGAGACGAGCGAAGAAGAACGCCACGCGATGCGCGCCCAACCGCCACATATCCTCCTGACGAACTATATGATGGCCGAGTTGATCCTCGTGCGCCCGGAGGATCGGCAATTTCTCGATAAAGAGAAGGGCGGCCTGCATTTCCTCGTGTTTGATGAACTGCATACCTACCGTGGGCGGCAAGGGGCCGATGTGGCGATGCTCATCCGCCGCCTCAAAGAGTGCGCGGCCGCGCCCGATGTGGTGCACGTGGGCACTTCTGCCACGATGATCGCCTCGCGCCAGGCTAGCCCCGCAGAACGCCGCCAGGCCGTGGCCGATTTCGCCGCGCGGCTTTTTGGGCACCCCTTTGGCGAGGAGGATATCATCGAGGAGACGCTCGAGCCATTCACGGAGGGGGGAGAGCCTGCGGCGGAGGAACTGCGCCAGGCGCTGGAGGATCCTCCGCCTGCCTCCCTTGAGGCATACCGGCGGCACCCCCTCTCTCGGTGGATTGAACACACGTTCGGCCTCGAACCGGATGGCGAAGGGGGGTACCGCCGGCGCATCCCGCAGACGCTGGCCGAGGCGGCGGGCCAGCTCGCCGAATGGACGGGCGCCCCTCAAGAGCAGTGCGTCGAGCGGCTTCGCGAGTGGCTGAGTGTGGGCGGCCGTTTGATGCGCGAGGACGGCACCCGGGCCTTTGCCTTCAAACTGCACCAATTCATCGCCCAAGGGCGCACGGTCTCGGCCACGCTGGAGCCAGCCGACCGGCGCGCGCTCACCCTGGGCGGGGAAGTACAGACGGGCGAAGACAAGATCTTTTTCCCCTTGCGGTTCTGCCGCCAGTGCGGCCAGGAGTACTATCACGTCCTCCAGGTGGAAGATCGGTTTCTGCCCCAAGGCGTGGGGGTGGAGGGGAGTGCGGCGGCGGGCTATGTGATGCTTGCCCCGGAGGAGAACGACTGGAGCCAAGACCTGTTGCCTGAGGAATGGCGAGATGGCAAAGGGCGCCTCAAACCCGACTATCGCGAGCGCATCCCCAAGGCCTATTGGGCAAGGCCCGATGGGCGGTTCTTCGCGGGGGAAGTGGCAGGTGCTGTCAAAGTGTGGTATCAACCTGAGCCGTTTGCGCTCTGCCTGAACTGCGGCGAATTCTATACGCGCCGCGAAGAGGAATTCCGCAAGTTAGCCTCGCTCTCCAGCGAGGCGCGTACAAGCGCCACCACGATGCTGAGCACGTCGCTGCTCCGGCATGCGGCGCGGCTGCGTGCGGCCCAGGATAAACTGCTCACCTTTACCGATAATCGGCAAGACGCCGCGCTTCAAGCGGGCCACTTTAACGATTTTATCCACTTGGCGGCCGTGCGCACATCCCTCGTGGCGGCGCTCAAGAAGGAAAAGGCAGGCCTCACGGCGGACCGCATAGCCCAGGCCGTTGTCGAAGAGATGCGCAAAGGGTTCACCTTGCGAGATATTGCCCAAAACCCTGACCTCAACCCTGAGACCGAGGCCGCCCGAGAGGTGTGGAAGACGTTCACCTCTCTCACCGAATATCGCCTGTATGAAGACCTGCGGCGCGGCTGGCGGGTTACTCAGCCCAACCTGGAGGAATTGGGCCTGTTGCACATTGCCTACCGCGGTCTGGAGGAACTTGGCCGCGATGAGCACGCATGGGCTGGGCACCCTATGGCACAAAGGCACCCGGAAGATCGCCAACGCCTTTTGCGGGTGATTTTGGATCATTTCCGCCGCAAGTTGGCCATCCATACGCGCGTGCTTACAGAGGAGGAGCAGGATCGGCTGCGCCGCCTTTGCGATCAGCATCTGAACGATTTCTGGGGGCTAGATCCCGATACGCAGGAATTGAGGCCGGCCAACTATTTCCAATGGGGCCAATCGGCCAAGCCAACGGAGGGGTTCAGCCTCAGCGAACGAAGCGCCTTGGGCCGCTTTTTGATGAGGGAACTGGGCATCGGCTCGGCTGATTACCGCGGGGTGATGGAGCATATCCTTCAGCGGCTTGTCGAGCACGGGCTGCTGGTCCGAGCGAATGCCTCGGGGGAAGCCATTCGTTATCAACTCGACGCCTCCTGCCTCGTTTGGCGATATGGGGAGGGGCAGGCTCCCCCGATGGATCCGCTTTACACTCGCCGCGTGAAACATGAGGCCTATGCGGGCACTCAGCGCCCCGTGAATGCGTTCTTGCAGCAGTTCTACCAAGGCTCCGTAGAAGAATTGGCCAAACTCGAGGCCCGCGAGCATACGGCCCAAGTGGTGGCCCCCGGCGAACGCGAACGCCGCGAAAGGCGGTTCCGCTGGGAAAAGAGCGATATGACCAAAGAAAGCGAATTGGGCCGGCGGCTCCCGTACCTGGTTTGCTCGCCCACGATGGAACTCGGCATTGACATTGCCGATTTGGATATCGTCCATATGCGGAACGTGCCGCCCACGCCCGCAAACTATGCCCAACGCAGCGGCCGCGCCGGGCGCCAGGGGCAGGCAGGGCTTATTTTTACCTATTGCGGCGCGTTCAGCCCGCACGACCAGTATTTCTTCCGGAACCGCCACGAGATGGTAGCCGGCAGCGTACACCCCCCGAAACTGGATTTGGCCAACGAAACCCTTTTGCGGGCGCACCTCCACGCGATGTGGCTCGGGGAGATTCGCCTCTCTTTGGGGCGGTCCATCGAAAACGTGTTGGATACGACCCAAAACGACCTCCCACTTCGGGAAGAGGTGGCGGATGCGATCCGCCTTAGGCCGTGGGTGCAAGAACGCTTAGCCGAGAGAATGCGCCAAGTCCTCCAAGCCGATATGGCCATATTGCATGCCACGCCGTGGTTCACTGAGGATTGGATTGGGCGTGTGCTGCAAGAGGCCCCGCGGGAGTTTGATCGCGCCTTCGACCGCTGGCGCGAACTGTATCGTGCGGCAATGGGCCAACTCCAAGAGGCTCAGCAAGCAGTGTGCACGGCCCGCAAAAAGGATGACCAAGCCGAAGCGCTGCGTCGCCAACAGGAGGCGTTACGGCAACGCAATCTCCTGCTGCAGATCGATGTGCAGCGCGAAGAGGGGGATTTCTACCCATATCGCTACTTGGCGAGCGAAGGCTTTTTGCCTGGGTATAACTTTCCGGCGCTGCCCGTCCGTGCCTGGGTGCCTCGCGGAAAGGAGGGCGAATTTATCGCGCGACCTAGGTTTTTGGCCCTGCGCGAGTTCGCGCCGGGCAACATCCTCTACCACGAAGGGGCCAAATGGGAGGTCATTGCCTTTCAGGCGCCGCCCGGTGGGTTGGAGGATCGGCTGACAAGAAGGCGCCTGTGCAACACCTGTGGCACCTTTTGCGACCCTTCTTTTGACCGTTGCCCAGCCTGCAACGCCCTTTTCGACGCCTCCAACAGCGTTCTCGCCCTCCTCCTCGATATGCCAAACGTCAAGACGCGTCGGCGGGAACGCATCACCTCCGATGAGGAGGAGCGCCGCAGGCATGGCTATGATCTCCAAACGTATTATCAATTCGCTCCGGAGGGAGAAGGGATGCGCCGGCAGGAGGCGGATGTCGTCATTGACGGGCAGGCTGTGTGGAGGCTCATCTACGGGCCTGCAGCAACGATCTTGCGGATTAACCGGGGGTGGCGTGCTGCGCGAACCTCCGGCTTTAAGGTGGATTTCGAGAGTGGTCAAATCGCATTGAGCGACGCACTGCAGCCCCCATTTCTTCAAGGGCAGAAACACCTGCAAACCGTGAACCTGGCCGTGCAGATCACGCAAAACCTTCTTCTCATTCGCCCGGTCGTCCCGGATCTTTTCGCGGATAGAACGATCGAGGCGACGCTGCAATATGCCTTGCAGAGGGGGCTGGAAGAGGTTTATCAACTGGAGGAGGATGAACTTGCCACCGAATGCCTAGGCGAAGGGGAGAATCGTGCCATTTTGCTCTACGAAACGTCGGAGGGGGGAAGCGGCGTATTGCGCCGCCTCGTGGAAGAGGCCAATGCCTTGGCGCAGGTCGCACAAGCCGCCCTTCGGCGCATCCACTATGATGAGCAAGGGAGCGACCAGAAGCCGGATTGTTACGCGGCCTGTTATGAATGCCTTTTGAGTTTCAGCAACCAGGCCGATGCCCTATCTCTGAACCGCCACCGGATACGCGACATCCTTTTGGGCATCGCCCACAGCCGCACACTGCCTCGGGTTGGCGGAAGGTCTTGGGAGGAGCAGTGGGCTTGGCTACGCGCCCTTACCGACGCACGCTCGGATTTGGAGAGGCGTTTTCTCGACGTCCTTGCCCAGGGCAGGTTCCGCCTGCCTGACGATGCCCAGCGACAACTCGTTGACCCACATTGCAGGCCCGATTTCTTCTATGAGCCGGATATCTGCGTTTTTTGCGATGGCGCCGTCCACGATGAACCGGCTCAACGCGCCCAAGACGAGTCTTTGCGAGATGCTTTACGCAGGAGGGGTTACCAGGTGATCGTCATCCGTTATGATCAGGACCTGCGAGAGCAGATTCGGCGCTACCCCCAGGTGTTCGGGAGGGAGTAAAGGCCCTCTGGAGGGCGCGCAAAAGGGAAAATACGGTGCCCCGAGGGTTTGTCACGCCTCGGGGCACCGCAAGGGGGGCATATTACTTTTTCTCGTTCAGAATGCCCAACATCCACTCGAGCGAACGTTTCAATTCCGCATCAGGGTTGTGATCTATCTCGTATTCGAGGGAATACACGCCCTGATAGTTGCTATCTCTCAGCATCCGCACCACCTGATCCAGGCCGATATCATCGTCGCCGGGCGCGCAGGAGCGATTTTGGGCCTTGTTGAACCCCTTTAGGTGCGTGTGGATGACATGCGGTAAGATGGCCCTCACCCCTTCAACGGCATCCACGCCTTGGTGGACGAAGACGCCCGTATCAGGGCAAGCGCCAAGGCGTGGCGAAAGCGCACAAGCCGCGTTAATCTGCTCCGGAGTGGCGATGGAATACTCTGGCCCATGGGGCTCGATGCCGTAGCGCATATCGTACCGCTCGAGGTAAGAAACCATCGTGGGCCACCATTCGGGCTGAGGCCCCATCCAGCCGGTAACCATCGAGACACCAAGCCCCTTGGCAAATTCGAAAATCGGCTCGGCTTCGGTATCCTTCCCAATCCCCCCTGGGCAAAATGAGGCGATCTTGAGGCCGTGCTTGTCGAACAGTTTGACGATATCGCCAGGGGTTTTGCCTTTCCAGAGCGCTGTGCGGCACATATCGCCGGTATGGCCGATCCATAGTTCTACATAGCCGAAACCCATTTTGGCGATGCGCCCCAAAAGCGCGTCCAATTCGTCATAACCGAACTTTTCCCAGTGCTTTTGGACTAACTCAGGCCACGGGGCATGCTGGTAGTCATTAATCTCCATAACCCAACTGGCTGTGATGACGCCCGTTTTGAACATCTTTCCTCCTAGTTTTTTGCCTAATCCAGCCGAACTTCACGCCCACCCATCGAGGCAGATTTGTAGATGGCATCCAAGATGCGCATCGTGACAATACTTCGCTCGCCGGGGCTTTCCGTCTCGCGCCCTTCGCGGATGCACGTGACAAAATGGCTTAACGCTTCCACATGAGTTTGCGGCCCTTCGGGCACAACGGGCGTAATATCCGTGAGGATGCCCTGCGGCGTTTCGCTGTAAACGGTGAAGGGGTTAAGGGAAACGCCCGCCTTCGTACCGTACATCCAAGTACCACCTCCGCCCGAGATGTTCGCCGCCCAGGCGTTCTCCATCATAAAGGTGCAGCCATTGTCGAACTGAATAAAGGCCACGACCGTATCCTCGACATCGGCACGAGGTACATCCGTTTGGGTGCCTTCTTCGATGTCAATGGCCAAGTAACTGGCTTTGGGGACATAGTCAGCAAATTTGTCATACGTCTGGGCGATCACCGAGACGGGTTTGGGCGTGTTGAGGAGATACAGAATGCGGTCAATCGTGTGTGAGCCTCCATCCATGCCGACGCCGCCGCCCGCCAGCCGTTTGATGCGGAACCATCCCCGTGGGATGTGCCTTCGACCCGCCCCGAGGCTTTTGACGAGATAGATCTCGCCCAAGTCGCCCGCATCAATCATTTTCTTGAGAGCTTGAGTGCGGTTCCAATAAACCGAATTGGAACCGGCCATAAGGAGCTTCCCGGCCTGCCGGCCTGCCTTCACGATTTCGATCATCTCGGCCTCGTTCATAGCCGGGGGCTTTTCCAGATAAACATGTTTGCCCGCCTCAAAGGCCGCAAGGGCCACCTCTTTGTGGACAAAAGGCGGCACACAAATAGAAATCGCGTCAATCTCGGGGAGAGCGAGCATCTCCCGGTAATCCGTGAAGGCATGGGGGATATCCCACTTGGCAGCCATACGCGCCGCGCGTCCTTCAGCGACATCGGCTAAGGCGACGACTTCTGCACCCGCCTCTCGGAAGTTTGGGATGTGGCGCTGATTCGTAATGTGCCCCGCACCCACGATGCCGACAGCGATCTTGCCGTTAATCATCGAAACTCCTTTCCGTAACCTATATTCAGCCTTTCAGGCCAGAGAGCACCACGCCTTGCACAAAGTATTTCTGTGCGGCTACAAAGACGATAAGAAGGGGGATGACGGAAATGGTCGTGGCCGTCATCATAAGGTGGGTACTTTGCGTCCACTCGCTGCGAAACATAGCCAATCCCAGTTGGATGGGGAACTTGGTCTTGGTGCGCAGGATGAGCAAAGGCCACATAAACGCATTCCAACGCCCGAGAAAGTTGAAAATGCCTAACGTCACCATGGCGGGAATAGATAGTGGTAATAGAATAGTGAGATAGAATCGCACCCGGCCTGCGCCGTCAATGCGAGCGGCATCCTCGAGTTCGTTCGGGATCGTCAGGAAAAACTGGCGAAGAAGGAATGTGCCGAAGGCGCTGGCCATACTGGGAATGATGATGGCATTGTAACTATCCATCCAACCGAAAACTTTCATAATGATAAACGTGGGGATCATCGTGACAGCCCCGGGAATCATCATAGTGCCGAGGAAAAGGAAAAAAATGGTATCTCGCCCTGGGAAGTTGAGCCGTGCAAATGCATAGGCAGCCATCGAGGCAATGAGCAATTGGAGAGCTGTTCCCACCACTGCGAGATAGGCTGTGTTCAGGAGATAGCGAAAAATAGGGATGATCCGCATCACTTCGCGGAGGTTCTCAAGGGACAGTCGGGAAGGAATAATCTTGGGAGGGTAAACGTACACTTCTTGCAGCGGTTTGACGGCTGTCGAAACCATCCACAAGAATGGTCCGATCATGATAACCGCTATTGCACAGAGGACTATGTAAATAAGAAACAACTTGGCGGCCTGCGCAAGGCGCACCTTAAGAGGAATAACTCTTTTCATTCAGCCTCCCAAACCTTTTATTGATAGTGGACAAGTCGGCTGCCAAAGCGCCAGTTAATTTGGGTGAGGATGAAAATAAGCGCGAACAAGACGTAAGCCAAAGCGCTTGCAAAGCCCATATCAAAATACTGGAACCCTTGCTCCCACAGATAGTATACAATCGTTCTTGTTGAACCAGCAGGCCCTCCTTTAGTGAGAACAAACACTTGATCGAATACCTGAAGAGCTCCGATGAACCCTGTAATCACAACGAAAAAGGTTGTGGGGCTGAGTAACGGCCAAGTGATGTGAATAAAACGCTGGAAACTATTTGCTCCATCCACTGTAGCGGCATCATAATACTCTTGCGAGATGCCCTGAAGGCCTGCCAGGAAGATCATCATATTGTAACCCGCGCCATTCCATGTGGCCATAAAAACTAAGCACCAGATTGCCCATTTGGGGCTCCCAAGCCACAATTGGGGTTGAAGTCCTACGAGACGCAAGAGATGGTTCAAAAGCCCAAATCCCGGGTCGAAAATCCAAGACCAAATCATAGCGACGGCCACGCTTGAGGTGACCACTGGACTAAAATAAGCAGTTCGAAACACATTGATTGCAGGAATATGGCGGTTGATGAGAAGTGCGAGGCCGAGGGCGACAATAAGATTTAGCGGCACAATGGCCAATGCGTAACGTGCAGTGTTGGCAAGCGTCTGCCAGAATTTCTCGCTCGTAAAAAGGCGGACATAGTTATCAAATCCCACAAAAGGGCGCTCCGCCGATAGGTAATCGTACTTGTGGAAGCTAATGTAAAACGAGAAAAAAACGGGAAAAACAACGAAAATCAGCACGCTTATCAAGGTAGGTAAAAGGAAAGCATACCCTGATATTATCTCTTCCTTTCGCGAAAGCCAGTCCTGGAAGTTTGTCCATCCCTTTCGCTCAATAGTGCCAGTGCGAGTAGTCATTATTGTCCTTTCCAAGGGAGGTGCCCTGCCGAGGTTAACCTCGGCAGGGCTTACGTCGAAACGTCTTTTACAGGTCAATGCGTTCAAACAGCGTCTTATCCGCGAGGATCGCCTTTTCCGCCGCGGCAAGACCCTCTTCGACCGTTCGCTCGCCCAGCATGACCCGGTCCCAACACTCGTCATTGAAGATTGTGGTCATGTCTCCGTACTTGGGCAGCACCACGCTTCCTTCGCGCAGATGGCCATACTTGAACCCTTCCAGGAAGGAGGCCATCACTTTGCCTTGACCGGCCAGAAAATCTTTGTATTTGGGCGTTTCGGCCGAATCAGTGCGAACGGGCAAATAGCCGGTTTCTACAGCCCAACGAGCATTATTATCTTTGCTTAGGAACCACGCCAAGAACTGGAAAGCCGCATCTTGCTCTTCGGGGGTCGTCTTCATCAGCTGCAAAGTGCCGCCATACACGATCGTATCTTGGCGACCAGTATCGGGGCCTGTGGGATGAATGACCGTTTCGAGATCTAGTTTCAGTTCATTGACGTAGTTTCCGAAGCGCCAAGGGCCGTCAAAAGCCATAGCGTATTTCAATGAAACGAAGCCGTTTTCGAACCCGCCTCCCGGAGGTGGCACCGACTTGTCTTTCAGAACGCGGTCTGCAATCCACGTCAATGCCTTGACTCCCGCTTCGGAGTTGAAAGCGGGCTTGGTGAGATCTTCAGTAAGGAATGAACCGCCCAACTGGTACAGAAGTGTGAGGAAATAATAATGTTTGTTCATGTGCTGAACAAGGCCATATTGGACGGGCACTCCGCCCTCTACAATGGTTAGTTTCCGGCCATATTCAGCAAGGTCATTCCAATCCCAGTCTGATTTAGGTTTGTCCAAACCAGCTTTCTCAAGGAGGGGGTTGTGATACCAGTATGAAACGGAAGAGTTTTCCACTGGCATCGCCATGAGTTTGCCTTTGATCGTATAGGCCTCCACCAAGTATGGATATAATTTATCCTTCTCGTAACCATACTTGGTGATGTAGTCGTCAACAGGTACTACCGCTTGTGCTCTTACCAAGGGCCCAAAACTTCCCCAGGTGATGCTCGGCGGCGTGCCCGCGGCTACGGCGGCCATAATCATAGGGCCGAGTTCAGCGGGAACGGCGCCCGTCAGCGCGATGAAAATGCCCGGGTGCGTCTGCTCAAACTCGCGCACCATCGGCTCAATGACGGGGCCAGCGATAGCGCGGTGCCACGCGTGGTACATCTGGATCTTGATGCCTTTGGCAGGCACTTCGACCTTTTTCTCGACGACCACCGTCTCTTTGACGACCTCTTTGACGACCTTCTCGACCACTTGCGGAGTGCCTGCGACGACGACCGTCTCTTTGACGACCTTTTCGACCTCAACGACTTTGGGTTGGCAAGCGGCTGCCAAAACCCCTGTGGCGGCCAATGCGGCTGCCCGGATAAAATCGCGACGCTTAAAAGTCTTCGCTTGCATGGATCAATCTCCTCCCTCAATTCTCGAGCCTAGCGGAACAACCAAGAGCGGCGTGAATGAATGGCGGTCTTTTCCTCCTTTCTCGTCAAAGCGTGCCTATGCGAACGCCGAGGTGTGTGGGAACCCGGTTGACGATACCCACCACCCATACTATTATTTTAGCAACTTGGCACCCGAATGACCGCCCACTTTTGACATCTTCTGACGGAAAGTTTCATGGAACAATCGGATATCGCGCTAGCCGTCCGCAGCGCCCTCGCGCACCTGGATGATCCAGCATATCTGGAGACGCACCCCCTCACCCAAGAGGTGCCGTTCCTTGCCCGTGCCTCCGCCGTTTCTCGAGGGCAGTTGCTGCGGCGTATGCTGCGCTTGGCCATCGAATCGCTCGACCCAGGCCCCCATATCTCTGCGGATAGCCTTGCCGCCCAGTGTTATCAGGTCGTCTATCGCTATGCCATCGCCAAGCAGAGCATCATCTCCATCGCTATGCAATTGGGGATCAGCGAACGCCAGGCCTACCGCCTACTTCAAAGGGGCGCTCAAGCCATTGGAGAGATTCTCCTTTCGGCCGAGACGGGAGACCTAGCCCCAGAAAATGGCCTTTCGAAACCGTTTGCGCGCCTTCGCGATGAGGTCGAACGGCTTTCTGTGGCTGGCGAGCAGCGCTTCTCGCCTGTGGAATTGGTAGAGGAGGCCATCCAGGTCGTTCAACCTTTGGCAGAACGGCGGGGGATTACTCTTCATTTTGAACCACCCGCCGGCTACACGTTGGTAACGGCCAATCGAATGATGGCCCGTCAGGCGCTCATCAACCTCTTGAGCCACGTTGTGCAATACCATCGGGATTCCCAAGTCTCGGTGAGTGTAGGGGCTTCGCCGGCCGGCGTAGAGATCATCTTCTCCTATCACCCCGCTGTTACAGAGGAAAACCTGGAGGCTGCGGGGCCTTATGCCGTCGCGCAACAAATTCTCTTTTCGCTCCAGGCGCCGTTACAACGCCAGGAGTTGCCGGGCGGGCAAGTCCGCTTGGCTTTCTCGTTGAACGCCGCGCCGGATCGCATCGTCCTTGTGGTGGATGATAATGAAGGGCTGATCGCCCTCTTTCGGCGCTATCTTCAAGGGGAGCCTTATCGGGTATACGGGGCCAAAAGCATCCAAGAGGCCCTCACGATGGTCCAAGAACTTTGTCCTCATATCATCCTTCTGGATATTATGATGCCTGATCAGGATGGTTGGGAAGGGTTGCAGGCCCTTCGCAATACGGAAGAAGGGCGTAACGCCAAGATCATCGTTTGCTCTATCATCAACGACCCCGACCTCTCAGCCGCTTTGGGAGCGGATTCCTTTTTACACAAACCCGTAGATCGCGCTCAACTGTTACGGGTGCTCTCGCGCGCAGCCTCTTCAGAGACATAGTCGGGCCGAACATGCTGTAAGAGCGTGTTCAAGATAGCCACCCAATTCCCCGTAGCAAGGCCCCTAGGCTGAAGCAACGTGAGGCGTTCCCCTTTGCGCGCGAGCGCTTCTTCTGCATAACTTGTAGCCGTCACGCCGACGATTTTTGTACCCTTAAGGGAATCGTCTTGCCTCAGCCGCTCCATAACCTCAAAACCATCCATCTCTGGCATAGCCAAATCCAAGAGGATGAGGTCCGGCTGCTCGCTGCTGGCTAAGCACACTCCCTGAGCGCCCGAATAGGCGCTGAGGATTCGTGCATTGGGGGCGATCGTCCTGAGCATACGCTCCATCAACGCGACAAAGCCCGTATCATCATCGATCACCAAGATCGTCCTGGCCTCAGGGCAGTGTGTTGCAAGGACACGCTCTAGGTCGCTCGATGAAATCGGTTTGGTAAGGCACTCGTCCATACCCGTCAAGGTCTGAAACCAACTGGGGCTGGGTATCGAGCAGCGAATGATCGGGACGTTGTAACGGCGAAAGAGAGGCCCCGTAACATCCAGCCAATGGGAATCGTCATCCAGAGGCAGCATATTCACGATGACCGCCCCAGGGTGCTCGCGCTCGACGAGGCGCTCGGCCTGAACGATATCGCGCGCCCAGAGAACGCGCCGATCGCCTAGATATCGCTTGAGCATATCGGCCAAAGAAGCATCCGCGTCCACAATGATTACAGAGGAGGATTGCTCATTGGGCAATATGCGCATCGGCCGATATTCGAGCGGGGCGAACTCACTGCTTGAGCCGGGCAGGGGAATGGTGAAATGCACTGTGGTCCCTTGGCCTACTTGGCTCTCTGCCCACATACGCCCGCCGTGCAGTTGGATGAAACGACGGCTTAGGGCAAGGCCCAGGCCGGCTCCCCCACGCCCTTTGAGGCTGGGGTCAGCCTGCCGAAATTCTTCAAAGATCACCTCCAGTTTATCCGGCGGGATGCCCATTCCCGTATCAGATACGCTTATATGAACGCATTCCTCTTCTTGCCTTACAAAGACCGTAACGCCCCCCTTATCCGTAAACCGTGCCGCGTTGTTGAGAATATTGATCATCACCTGGCGTATCCGGGTGCGATCTATAAAGACTTGGGGCAGGTCTTCGTCATAGTGTACTTCCCATGAAAGACCACGCTGTTTTAGGAGGGGCGCAAGCGTAGTCAGTGCTTCTTCTATGATGGGCTGTATCGGCTGTATCTCTCGGAATAGGGGGAGCCGTAGGGCATCGATGCGGGAAAGGTCGAGCACGTCCTCTACAAGTGCTTGAAGGTGCCGGCTTGCTCGATATACCTCGCGGATATCGTTGACGAGTTCGGGCGTCCAGATGACCCCCTGGTAGGTTTCGGGATTCAAGTACATAATCTCCACAAATCCCAAGATGAGGTTGAGAGGGGTACGCAATTCGTGGCTCACGTTGGCGACAAATTGCTCTTTCATCGCACGAGCCTCGTCCGCCTCCTGGCGCGCCACTTTGAGCTCTTGGTTCATCCGTTGGAGGCGGCGCGTCGCCTCGGTGAGGGCCTCCATCGTACGGTTGAGTTCACCCCTTTCGTTGTGTAACTGAGCCATAAGTTGTTTGGCGCGTTCTTGGCTATTCCAGGCCCATTGAAGCACTGTCATTCGGCCATTGGTGGAAACGAACTCGATGCCCGCCGATACCCAAAGGAGGGCATAGGCTGGGTGAAAGAGGTATCCTCTGGGCAGGCCAAGGAAGAGCGCCAGCGTATTGATCAAAAGGGCGAGCAGCCCAAGCCGCGAAGAAATCTGGAACGTCATAATCGCCGCGATAGGAGCGACATAAGCATATAGAGGGTTTCTCGTCGTGATGAGCAAAAGGTAGGTACACAGCGGCGGCGCAAGGAGGTAGATGAGGCAAGGTATGAGAATTTGCCTGTGGCGCATCAAGAAGGCGAGAAGGAAGAGAAGAAACGTCGCCAGAAAAATGATAAAGACGATGCCATAGCGGAAAATGTCCTGCAAAGAAAAGATCATCCCAATGTAACTGGCGCATAGGACGCCAAGGCTTGTCGCTGCGACAAAGTTCTGGATGAGTTCTTCATCATCGAGCGGCGAAACCTCTTCGAAAGTCGCTGAAGGTTTAGGGGTAGACATATGGCCCTCCTTGCACATCGCTATTTACAGTATACATTCTTTGGCCCCTCTGGAGAATCCTCAATCCCTTTGACGAAGCAGCTTTCTCGCGCTAAAAGAACTGCAACCACACGAGGGAGAATGACCTATGAAGATCCAGCGGATCGAATCATACAGCCGAGAGCAGGTGGCGTTTGTGCGCGTCCTCACCGAAGAGGGTGCCGAGGGGTGGGGGCAGATCTCGCCGTATCACGCGGATATCTCGGCCCTTGTGCTCCATCGCCAGGTGGCGCCGCTCGCCCTTGGGCAAGAGGCCCTCGATACGGCGAGCCTCTGCCAACGGATCATCGAGGGCACCTACAAGTTCCCCGGCTCCTATGTGTGCCGCGCCCTGGCCGGCCTGGATACGGCCCTTTGGGATTTGCGGGGTAAGGTGGAGGGCAAAAGCGTGTGCGAACTATTGGGCGGCGTGCCCAGGCCCTTCCCGGCCTATGGCTCCTCGATGCAGCGCGACATCACGCCGGAGGCCGAGGCGGAACGCCTGGTGGCGCTCCGCGAAAAGTACGGGTTCGGCGCCTTCAAGGTGCGCATCGGCTCGGTGAACGGGCACGACCGCGACGAATGGCCCGGCCGCACCGAGGCGCTCATCCCCACGGTGCGCAAGGCCCTGGGAGATGAGGTAACCATCCTCGTAGATGGGAACTCGTGCTACACGCCGCGCAAGGCCATCGAGGTGGGGCGGATGCTCGAGGAATACCGCATCGGCCACTTTGAGGAGCCTTGCCCCTACTGGGAGTTGGAGTGGACGACCGAGGTTACGCGCTTCTTGAAGATGCCCGTGGCGGGCGGCGAGCAGGATTACGACCTCAACCAGTGGAAGCGCATCACCTGGATGCACGCTGTGGATATCGCCCAGCCGGATATCTGCTACATCGGCGGGCTAACGCGTGCCCTGCAGGCGGCAGCGATGGCCGAACGAGTGGGGATGCCCGTGGTGCCCCATTCGGCGAACCTTTCTATGGTAACCGTCTTTACGCTCCATATGATGGGTGCCCTGCCCAACGCGGGGCCGTACATCGAGTATTCCATCGAACCGACGCCGTGGGCCGAGGGCCTTTACGAACCGGCGCTTGAGGTGGTGGATGGCAAGGTGATGATCCCCTCTGGGCCGGGATGGGGCGTTACCATCAACCCCGATTGGTTGAAATCTTCGGTCTTCCAGGTGAGCGCTCTCTAGCCGTGGGGCAAAGGGGCGACCGGAGGCCGTGCGGGAGCCTACAGGTCGTGCACGGCCTCCGGCTCGAGTTTGCCCTTTTTGAGGACCTCCAGGGCGCGCTCGAGGTCTTCGCGGGCGATGCGCAGGCAGGTGCCGCAGTTGGAACTGAACTTGCGCGGCACGGGGATGAGTTTGGCCTCGATGCCGGCCCGCGCCAAGAGGTTCTCAGCGCGCACGGCGTAACTCGTGCTGGGCACCAAAAGAACGCAGAATTGGCTTAGCATCGCGCCTCCTTGGCGAGTGCATAGACGGCCTTGATGGCCTCCAGCACCTCTTCTTGGGTATTCATCGCGCCCAGGCCAAAGCGCACCGTGCCTGTGGGGAACGTGCCGATGGTGCGGTGCGCAGCGGGCGAACAGTGCAACCCCACGCGGCAGAGGATGCCATATTCCTCCTCCAGCCGCAATCCCACCTCGCCAGGGTCCATCCCCGCGATGTTCCAAGAGACGGTAGCGACCTGCTGGGCTGGGTCGCGTGGGCCGTAAACGATCACGCCGGGGATTTCGGCAAGGCCATCCAACAAAAGGGCCGTGAGGACTTGCTCGTGGGCGCGGATGGTCTCTACCCCGCGCGCGAGCACCCAATGGACGCTGGCCTCCAGCCCCGCCAGGCCCACGGCGTTCGGCGTGCCGCTCTCGTATTTATCGGGCAGGAAGGAAGGCTGTTCTTCCCATTCGGAGTTGGAGCCGGTGCCCCCACGGATGAGCGGTTCCAAACGGGCCTCATCGAACCCTTCGGCCAGGACGAGGCCGCCCGTGCCCATCGGCCCTAAGAGCGCCTTGTGGCCAGTGAAGGCGAGGAGATCAATCTGCATCGCGGCCATATCGAGGGGCACAACGCCGGCGGTTTGGGCCGTATCCACCAAGAAGGGGATGCCGTGCTCGTGGGCGATGGCCCCCACCTCGGCGATGGGCGTGATCGTGCCGATCACATTCGAGGCGTGGTTGAGGGCGACGAGGGCCGTCTCCGGCCGGAGGGCGGCGCGCACGTCGGCGGGGTCCAAAAGGCCCGTCGGCGAGCAGGGCACCACGGTGATGGAAACGCCCTCACGTTCTAAGGCGCGCAGGGGGCGCATCACGGCATTGTGCTCAATGCCGCTCGTCACCACGTGTTGGCCAGGCCGCAAGAGGCCCCGCAAGGCCAAATTGAGCGCCTCCGTAACGTTCGCTGTGAACACCACGCGCAAAGGGTTCGAGGCATTTACCAGGCGGGCTACCGCCTCCCGCGCCCGATAGACGGTTCGCCCGGCCTCAATGGCCAAGTGATAAGACCCACGGCCCGGGTTGACCCCCGCCTCTTGCATAAAGCGCATCATCGCCTCGCCCACGCAGGGTGGCTTGGGCCAAGAGGTCGCCGCGTTATCGAAATAGATCACCGCACGCTCCTAGGGAAGGGTTTCTCTCATTATAGCGCCATGGAACCGGCTTTCAAAGCGAACCGACGATTTGGGGGGCTGCCCCGATTGCCTATAATATCCTGTTTAGCATAGTTAGGCAGGCTAACTATTCGAGAAGAGGCGCATATGAAAGCGGTTTCCATCGCGCTCAAGATGATTGATCGCCCCGGCGAGGCCTTTCAAGAGGTGGCCGAGAGGCCGCGTTCTTGGTGGCTGCCGGCGCTTTTGCTCATTGTGAGCCTGGCCGCGCTTGCTTGGGTTTCGGCACCCTACCAGGTGAAATTGGCCAACGAGCGTTTGAACGAGACCCTCGCGCGCCTCAACACACCCCTTTCGGAGGAGCAACTCGCGCTGGCCCGCGAGCGCGGCATAATGACCGTACCGCGCTATCTCCTCTCGGCCATCGGTTTGGGAAGCGTGTCGCTCGCCCTGGGTTGGCTCCTCCGCGCGGGGATTCTTCACCTCAGCGCGCTCGCCCTGGGGTACCGAGGGCCGTGGCAGAAGGTCTTTGCCGCCGTCGTGTGGAGCGCTTGGCCCTTTTTGGCGCGCAACGTTTTGCAGGCTATCCTCATCTTGTGGCATCGGCAAATCGTTCCCTACGAAGGGTTATCGTTCTTGGTGGCCTCGGGAGATTGGCTCGCCGACAGCCGCAACCTTTGGTACGCTTTTCTTGCCCAGGTGGACCCCTTTGTGTTGTGGCATCTCGTCCTCCTGGCGGTGGGGCTGGCGGCCGCCACGGGCCTCACGCGGCGCAAGGCGGGCGTGATGGCCCTGTCGGTGTGGCTCCTTTTTGCGGCCTTGAAACTAGCGCCTGTAGCCATCAGCGCCTCTTTCACCCGGCGTTTGATGGGTTCGTAACAGTACCTTGTTTGAGGGAGTTCTTATGATGAAACGGATTATCACCATCGTGCTCGTCATCGCGGTGATTGCTGGCGGATATTGGCTGTATTCCCGGCAGATGGCCAAACGGCAGGCCCAACCCACGGCCTCTTTACGGACGGCCCCCGTCACGCGCGGCTCCATCGAGGCCGTAGTCAGCGCCACGGGGAATGTGGCCGCCGAATGGTCGCAGACCCTTGTTTTTAGCACAAGCGGCCGCGTAGCCGAAGTCCTCGTGAAGGAAGGGGACCCAGTCGAGGCCGATCAGGTGCTCGCTCGTTTGGATGCCGGCGACCTGGAACTCGCCCTCAAGCAGGCGGAGGCTGCCTTGCGCGTCAGCGAAGCGCAGTTCGCCAAGGTGCAAGCGGGGCCTTCTCCTGAAGACCTCGCCGCGGCCGATGTGGCCGTGCAGATTGCCGAGGCGGGCGTCAAATCGGCCGAGGCCTCCGTGGCGGCGGCACAGGCGAACCTGGAACGCGTCAAGGCGGGCGCCTCGGCGGAAGATATTGCCATCGCCGAGCGCCGCGTCGAAGAGGCCAAGAACTCCCTATGGGGCGCCCAAAGCCAGCGCGATGCCATCTGTGGTCGCGTCCGGTTCGGCGTGCCCCAATCCGATTGCGATAACGCCCAGGCTACCGTCCAGCGGCTAGAGGAAAGCGTGCGCATCGCCCAACTCCAGTTGGAGCAACTTCGCGCCGGCCCTAAGCAGACGGAAATCAACGCGGCCCAGGCGCAACTTTCCCAAGCCTTGGCCCAGTTGGAATCGGCCCGCGCCCAAGTGCGCCGGGCGGAGGTAGATCGGGAGCGCCTCGCCAAAGGGGCCTCGCCGGAGGATATCGCCATTGCCCAAGCCCAGGTCGAACAGGCGCGCCTCAACGTGGAGGTGGCCCGCAAGCGCCTGCGAGACCTGGAACTCCGCGCGCCGGCCGCGGGCGTTTTAGCCACCTGGGCACCCCGCGTGGGTGATCTCGTCTCGCCAGGGGCGCCCGTGGGCACGCTCATCAGCCCCACCAAATACTATATCAAAGTAGCAATTGACGAATCGGAAATCGGCCGGCTGCGGGTGGGGCAACCGGTACACGTCTCGCTGGACGCCTTCCCCAATATGCCCCTTTCGGGCACGGTGGGGCGCATCAGCCTGAGCGGCACCAGCGCCCAAGGCATCGTCACGTATGATGTGCGGGTGGATCTCGATGCGCAAGACCTGCCCCTGCGGCCGATGATGACGGCCGTCTTGGATATCGTCGTCGAGACCAAAGAGAACGTGCTCCTCGTGCCGAACCGCGCCCTGCGGCGCGATAAGGATGGCATCTATGTCGAGGTGGTCGAGAACGGCGTGCCCAAACGCATCAACGTGCAGGTGGGCGTCTCTAATGCAGAGGTTACCGAGGTTTTGGCCGGTCTTGAAGAGGGGCAAGAAGTGGTAACGACCGTCCAGCGAGAGAACGTCTTTTCGGGTGGCCCCTTTGGAGGGTGAGATGCTCATCGAACTGGAGGATATCTGCAAAGAATACCGCATGGGAGACGTGCGTGTGCGGGCGCTCTGCAATGTCACGTTGGGCATCGAATCCGGCGAACTGACGGCCATTATGGGGCCTTCGGGTTCGGGCAAGAGCACGTTGATGAACATCTTGGGCTGCCTCGACCAGCCCACTTCGGGGCGCTATCTCTTGGCCGGGCGAGACGTCTCTCGCGTCTCGGATGATCAACTGGCTTACATTCGCAATCGGCAGATTGGGTTCGTCTTTCAGAACTATAACCTCTTGAGGCGCACCAACGCGCTCGATAATGTGGAGTTGCCCCTCATCTACGCCGGGGCGCGCGGGCGCCGGCAAAAGGCCCTCGAGGCCTTGAAGGCCGTGGGCCTGGCCGAGCGCGCCCACCACAAGCCGAACGAACTTTCGGGCGGTGAACAGCAACGTGTAGCCATCGCCCGGGCGCTCGTCAACGAGCCGGATATCATCCTGGCCGACGAACCCACCGGCAACCTGGATTCGAAAACCGGCCTGGAGATCATCGCCATCTTTCAGCGACTGAACCTAGAACGGGGCATCACGATCGTTTACGTCACCCATGCGCCCGAGATCGCTGAGTACACCCGCCGCATCATCCGCCTGCACGATGGCGCCCTGGTGGCCGATGAAAAGGTAACTCATCAACGCTTCGCGCCGGGCGTCTTACGGCAGGGCGAGGAGGCGCTACGATGACCCTATGGGAATCCATCCGTATGGCCCTGCGCAGCCTGGGCAGCAACAAAATGCGCGCTGGCCTGACGATGCTCGGCATCATCATCGGCACGGGCGCGGTCATCGCGCTCCTCTCGGTGGGCGAGGGCGCTCAACGCGCGATTACCACCCAAATCCAGAGCATCGGGTCTAACCTCATCTTTGTCTTCCCAGGGCAAATTTCGAACACCCAATCCCGCGTGACGCGCTATACCCCGCTCACCCGCCAAGATGCCCAGGCGCTCGACGACCCCGCGCGCCTGCCGCACGTGGCGGCGGTGGCCCCGGAGATCAACCGCACCGCCACCGTCTCGCTGGGGAGCGAGACGGTGAATGTAACACTTATTGGCACCACACCGGAGTATCAGTTCGTCCGCAATGCGGTGCCCGCCTATGGCGATTTCATCACCCCCCAGGATGAGACGGCCGCGGCGCGCGTCGTCGTCTTGGGGTGGGAAGCGGCTGAGCGCTTGGCCGGCGATGCCGAGGTCGCGCTTGGGCAAACCGTGCGCGTCAGCAACATCCAATTTCAAGTCATCGGCGTTTTAGAGAAAAAGGGTGGCCAAGGCTTTGGCGGCGGCTCGCGAGACCTCATCGCCATCGTGCCCCTTTCCACGGCGCATCAACGCCTGTATGGGGGGCGCTTCCTTTCGGCCCAAGGGCGCACGGTGGACCTTATCAACGTCTCCGCGGTGGACGAGCAGAGCATTGATTCGGCCATCGAGGAGATCACCTGGACGTTGCGCCAACGCCACCGCATCGAGTTCGACGAGGACGATTTCACCGTCGCCTCTCAGCAGGATATCCTCGGCGTGCTTAACCAGATTACGAACATCCTCACCATCTTTTTGGGGGCCATCGCGAGCATCTCGCTCTTGGTGGGGGGCATCGGCATTATGAACATTATGCTCGTTTCCGTGACGGAGCGCACGCGAGAAATTGGCATCCGCAAGGCCGTGGGGGCGCGCCGCCGCGACATCCTCGGCCAATTCCTCGTGGAATCCACCGTGTTGAGCATCTTGGGCGGGCTGGTGGGGATTGCCTTTGGCTGGGGGGTGTCGCGCATCGTGAATTCGCTGGGTACCTTTACAGCCTTCGTCTCGGCCAAAGCGGTGGCCTTGGCCTTCGGCTCCTCGCTCGCGGTGGGGCTATTCTTTGGCATCTACCCCGCGAGCCGCGCCGCCAACCTCAACCCCATCGAGGCCCTGCGCTATGAATAGCCCATCGGGTGGTGATGCAGGTCACCACCCGATGTCTCTTTCGCAAAGGGTGTGCAGGTTATTCCTTGCTGGGCACGGAAGCGGCCGGGCGGATCATCCGCAGGCATTGGGGCACCACCTCGATTTCGACGCGGTGCACCTCTTCGGCCAGGATTTCGCCATCCACATGGACGTGCAGGATGTCATCGGAGGCGATGAGGACGCGCCGCCCTTGGTAGGCGGCGATCTTTTTGTGGCGAAGGTGTGTGCCTTTGAGGAAGCGGGGCACGAGGGCGAGCATCTCCAAACGAGGGAGCGTCTCGGCGACGATGACGTCGAGCAAGCCATCGTCATAGCGCGCGTAGGGGGCCATCAAGAACCCTCCTCCCTGGCGGGGGCCGTTGCAGGTCGAGATCATCACCGTGCGCATATCGAAAAGGCGGTCGTCAATGGCTAGGGCCACGTGGGGAGACTGCATCGTGATAAAGATCGTCTTGAGCACCACGGGGAGATAGAGCGCCAACCCGCGCAGGTGAGTTAGCCGGCGCGTCTCCTTGGCCACCAGGCCGTCGAACCCCACGCCTACGGTGTTATCGAAATAGCGCGTGATGGTGCCATCGAGGGTGATCTTGCCCAAATCCACAGGGGCGCTTGCGCCTGAAGCGATCAGCGCACAGGCTGCCTCCACACTGGTGGGCACCCCGTTCATCACGGCGAAATCGTTCCCCGAGCCGGCCGGGATGCACCCCAGGCACCCCGTGAAAGCGCCATTGGCCTCTTCCATCATCCCATTGATGATCTCGTGGGCCGTGCCATCTCCGCCCACCGCGATGATCCGCTCATACCCTTCGCGGACGGCCTGCCGGGCCAGCAGCACGGCGTGGCCGGCGTATTCCGTCTCCACATAGTCAAAGGGCACGCCCAAGCTCGATAGGGTTCGGCGCACCTTCGAAGAGATGGCGCCCGCATAACCTCGCCCTGCAAGCGGGTTCAAGATGACTTTGGTCTTGAGCATCCTCACTCCTTCGGGGGCATAGTCTATCCTTATAACCCCGTTACGCCAAAAAAGTCTTCCCCCGCCGTGAGAGGCGGGGGAATTTTCTGGGCAAAAGGCGATAGACAACGCCCTGCGCGTTGTACCGGGGGAGGAATCAATCCAGGCGGCGAATGACGCCAATGACCTTGCCGTGAATTTCCAAGTTGGCAGGGTGTACGTAAATCGGCTCCATATACGGGTTGGCCGGCTGCAGGCGCACCAGGGGTTGGCCGCGCTCTCGATAGAAGCGTTTGAGCGTGGTGGAACGCTCGTCTTTGATCCAAGCGGCCACCATATCGCCGTTTTCCGCCGTGCGCTGGTGCCGCAGGATGACGATATCCCCATCGTGGATGAGGGCGTCAATCATCGAATCTCCCTTGACCTGCAAGGCATACACCCCCTCTGGGTTAGAGACGAGGTCCGGCGGGACGGCAATCTCTTCATAATCGGTGGGCGAAAAGTCGCTATCTGGCACGGGGATCGGCTCGCCAGCGGCAATCGTGCCTAGGAGGGGGATAGTCAGCGCGCGAGAGGCGGCAGGCTGTTCTTCCTCTTCCTCGCGCATCAGGCGCAGCCCTCGCGAGACCTCGGGGCTGCGTTCCAGGTAGCCCTTGCGTTGGAGCACTTTGAGGTTGTAACTCACCACCGATGTGGACGAAATGCCCACGGCATCGCCGATCTCGCGGATGGTGGGGGGGTAGCCCCACTCCGCCATATAGGCTTCGATCATTTCGAGGATGCGTTTCTGCCGCTTGCTGAGTTCGCCTGCCCCTTTCATACCTCTTCGGCTCCTTTCCCCACAGGCCTTTGCGAATCTACCGCCATTATATCAGGAACAGATGTTCTATGTCAAGTGGGATGAGAGGAGGATGCCAAACCTTGCCTACCTTAGGAGCGCGGGCCTCCCTGCCCGCGAGCGCCGCTGGGTGCCAACCCTTCCCGTGTGCGGGGTGTAAAGGGCCGCGCACCCCTTGGCGACCTTGGGCCTCGCATCGCCCCGTGCACACAACGGGGTTGACATCCTCCCGCCGCTATGTTAGCCTCACGGGGCTGTACATAGGGGATGCTCATCCAGGAAGGAGAGGGTGATGAAGATCACGGGGATTCGCTTCGAACGCGTTTTTGCCAAGTGGGCCTTCGAGGGGCCTTTGGCGGAGGATCGCCTACTTCGCCCGGTGGATATCTATGAGGATTTCCGCGCCGAAGGGCCGTATTTCCCCGTTCGGACCGCGGGGCAAAAGCCCCCGTACGAGGTGCAATCCATTTTTATGTGGGTGGATACGGATGAGGGGCTGAGCGGGCTATTCGGCGCCATCTCAGAAGAAGAGGCGCGCATCATCGCCGGGCAACTGGCGCCGGCCATCTTGGGAGAAAACCCGCATGCCGTGGAACGCATCTGGGACCGAATGTACCGCCTAGCCATCCACGGGCGCAAAGGGCAGACGATGCAGGCCATCAGCAAGGTGGACTTGGCCCTGTGGGACCTCAAGGGCAAGGCGCTGGGCGTGCCGGTCTACGTTCTGTTGGGCGGCCCGACGCGAGAGAAAAACCGCGCCTACGCCTCGATGCTAGGGTTTTCTGCCGAGCCGGCCCGCGCCGCCGAACGGGCGGCCGAAGTGGTGGCGCAGGGGTTCACGGCCACCAAGTGGTTCGTGCGCTACGGCCCGGCCGATGGCGAAGCGGGCGCCCGCAAGAACCTCGACCTCATCCGCGCGGTGCGCGAGGCGGTAGGGCCTGATGTCGAGATTATGTTCGACGCCTGGAGCAGTTGGAGCGTGCCCTATACCCTGCGCATGGCCGAACTCGCCGCCCCTTACCGCCCGTGGTGGTTTGAGGAGCCTGTGCTTGCCGACCGCATCGGCGAATATGCGCTGTTGCGCCGATCCGTACGCGGGGTGGCCATCGCCGGCGGCGAGCACGAGTATACCCGCTGGGGCATCAAGCAACTCCTCGAGGCCGGGGCTGTGGATATCCTGCAGGCTGACCCCACCTGGGCGGGCGGCCTCACCGAGATGAAAAAGATCTGTGCGCTGGCCTCGGCCTACGGGGTGCCGGTCATCCCGCACCACGGGAGTTTCGCCTCGGCGCACCTCATCGCCTCGGAGGATATCACCACGTGCCCCATCCAGGAATGGCTCCTTCAGGCCGGTTGGCGAGAGAACGTCTTCCTCAAGCACAAACTCCTGCCCGAGGGGGGATACATCGTGCCCCCTAACCGCCCAGGCTTGGGCATCGAACTGGATGAGGCGGTCATCACACGGCGCGAAGCGCTGGCCCTCTCGTAAGGCAAAACGGCGGGGGCTTGCTTATTCCGGCAAGCCCCCGCGCCATTTCTCTAGGATGCGCTCATACCCTGCGGGCGGTTGGACATACCCCTGCAAGATGGGGTCATTGGCATATTCCAGCCGCCTCTGCAACCGCGCCCGGAGATCCTTCTCCAGGGCGGCCACTTCGGGCTGGCCGGCCAGGTTGTGCCGTTCCAAGGGGTCGCGCTCCAGATCATAGAGTTCGTATTCGGGGCGGGGCCAGTTGCGCAGGGCCTCGCGGTTGGCGCGCGTAAAGGGAGAAAGGAGCACATCCGAGGGGATAGACAGGCCGACCCCCGGCGTAAAGTTGCGGATGAGTTTGTGCGTTTCGGTGCGGATGCAGCGCATCGGTTGATAGAAATCGTGCCAGGTGATCTCGGCAAAGATCTGCGTGCGCGCTTGGCAGGCGCCTCCCACCACGGCGGGCCAAAAGTCCTTACCATCCAGCCCGAAGGGCAAAAAGTCCTGCGCTTCGATGGCGCTGAGAAGGGAGGGGAAGAAATCCACATTGCTCGTCAAACACTCCACACGCCGCCCTTCGGGGATCATCCCCGGCCAACGCATTATGAGCGCGGTCTCGAGGCCGGGATCGTAAAGCGTCCCCTTGGCGAGGGGCATCGCGATGCCGTGATCGGTGGTAAAGATGACGAGCGTATCGGAGGCCAAGCCTTGGGCATCCAGCCACTGCAAGATGCGGCCCACAGCGCAATCTAACCGGTTGACCTCGCCGAAAAAGCGCACCAACTCCTCGCGGCCCTCCGGGCAATCCACTAGGTACGGTGGGACGAGGATCGTCTCCGGATCTTGCAGGGGGACGCCTTGGGGCTGATAGGGCCGATGGGCCTCAAAAAAGCCCACCACGGCGAAAAATCGCCGATCGCGCGGGCGCTTTTCGAGGCCATGGATAGCCGCCAGGGCGATTTCATCCGCACCGTGAGGGCGCAGGCTCTCATCGAACCCATAGTTGAAGGGTTCCACCCCGATGTGAAACACCCCCACCTGCAACGACCAGTAGCCGATGGTGCGCATCACGGTTACGAGGTTGGGGTGCTCCGGGCTGAGGTTCCAAATCCCCTCGTTCGAAAGGCCCATCAGGCCGTGGCGGTTGGGATGCAAGCCGGTGTACATCCCGGCGCGGCTAGGGCTACCCTGAGGGGCGCAGGCAAAGTGCTGGTCGAACAAGGCGCCCTGGGCCGCCAACGCATCCAGGTGGGGCGTCTGCGCCGAATTGCCGCCATAGCACCCCACCATACGGCCCAAGTCATGGCAGTGCAGAAGCAGTACATTCGGCTGGTGTTGAGCCGGGCGCGGTAAATGATGGCTCGTAAGGGTCATATCTTAGGCGTTCTCCTCAAGGTCGCTTATGCACGCCCCCTCCACAGGGGCAAAAAGACCTCCCTGTCATCCGGGGAGGACGGCCACCTCGTAAGGGCAGGGAGGTTGAAGGCATTCGGGTGCCGTGCGTTTACTGTTCGACGCGCGTGCCGCATTCCGAGCAGAATACCGCCGTGGGCGAAAGGGGTGCACCGCAGTTTGCACAACGGCGAACCTCCTCTTGGGGCGGCGCGGGCGGCTGCTCGCCTGACTGCGCCGCGGGCGCCAAAGGCTGGCTGTAGTAGGTTTGCGCAGAGACGGGCGGTGGCGGCGGCGCGGCTTGAGCGGACGGGTCCACCCACTCTTCAGCCCGGATGGCCTCCAACTCGGCCTGCAGATGGGCGATGCGCCCTTCGATTTGGGCGATCTCCCCGGCGATGGCGGCAACTTGTGGTTGATTCAGCGCCCCGCCGCGGTAAAGCGCTAGGGCCACCTCCCCAAGGGCAGTGAGTTTCGCCTGAATCTCTTTGTTCGCGTCCGAAATAAGCCCCTCTTGCTTTTTGATGCGGACCAGTTTATCGGCCTCAAAGGCGAGTTTACCGGCCCCTTGGCGAACGGACCCCCAGATTTTCATCAGACACCTCTCTTTTTCGTGTGCGGCGGTTACGATACATCTATTATACACGATAAATCGTTATGATGCACGTCAACTTGATGCGAGGCACCTCAAACTTGACCCCCCTGCCCTTCTATGATAGAATGGCCTTTGTTCGAGCGCCCCCATCGTCTAGTGGCCTAGGACACAGCCCTTTCAAGGCTGCGACAGGGATTCGAATTCCCTTGGGGGCACCAAAACGTCAGGCCCCGGCCTAGGCCGGGGCCTGACGCTATTTCGCCGGCGTGGGCGTGGCCGGCGGCTGGAGCAAATCGGCCCGCGATTTCTGGAGGAAATCCTGCACGGCGTATTCGGAGGCGCGCACGTAATAGGGCGAGGCGGAGGATTTGACGACGTAACTCCCATCCCCGCCGCGCGCACCGATGGCCCACTCGAGCGACTTTTCGCCCGCCTCGATGGAGACGGTGGCCTGGGGCTGATCCAGCCCGTATTCGGGCTTCGGCGCCTTGCCCAAGGGGCGGAGCAGATAGAGCGAGAGCGCCCGCGAGGCGAGCGAGTTCACGTACGTCTCGTTCAGCGCCTCGTCGGCGGCCAAATCCTCGAGGGTCCAGGCGTTTTCGGCCTTTTTGACCAGGGCAAACTCCCCCTGCGCGTTCCGGATGACGATGCGCTTGGCCTCCTCCTGCGGCACGTTTACATAGGCCGTATCAACCCACGAGGAGGGCGCGGTGCCCACGTTCCACACGGTGAGCGCATCGGTAAGGTAGGTCTCGGCCTGGCCGCCTAGGCGGATGTGGGTAACCCCGTAGCCGGGCGAGGTGCCCAGATAGAGGGTCTGCGTTATCCCCGAGGCCATCTGGAGCGTCACCTCGCGCTCAAAGGCATCGGCGGCCACGCGCAGTTGGCGCTGGCTCGCCTCGGTGCGCGCCACGAGCCGGTCAGTGCGCACGCTGGCCAGTTTGTTCAAAAAGCCGTTCACCGTCTCCGCCTTGGCGGCGAAACCATCCGTATCGGCTAACACCCAATCTCCCTGCCGTTCGAGGACGAGGGTGGCCCCTTGGGCATCTCGAATCGTGATTTTGGCGACCTCCTCCGGTTTAAAGTTCGGGAGGAGCGGCCCGGCCTCGCCGCGCGCCACGGGCTGTGGCCAAAGGATGATGGCCGCCAGGATTACCTGCACAAGGAGCGCCGCCCCCAGTGCGGTATGTTCGCGCCGCCACCAGGCGGGGAGCACGCTAGACCATCCCTTTTTGAGCGTCCTCATCGCGATGCCTCCTCTTTCGCCACGTCGCGCGCCTCGAGCAAGGGGATGGGCCGCTGTGAACGCTTGCGCCCACTCCCCCAAATACCGATAGCCAAGAGCGCGGCAAGCGCTACGACATAGTTCGCCGCCTCCCAAAAGCGCTCCGCCCCCTTGGACATCGGCCGAAGGACGCGCGTATACGATCCCCTGGCGCGGATGGCCAAAAGTTCTTGGTCTTCCGTGGCCCAGGCCACGGCGTTCTGCACGAATTTGAGGCTGTTCAAGTAGCGGTCTCCGGATAGGCGGTAAGAAAGGTCAAAGACGAGATCGTCGAGGAACTCGGCGCTCCCGATGACCACAAGCCGCGCGTTGGAGGGCGAGCGCTCGATAGGCGCCGCCTCGGGGGCCTTGCCCTCCTCGCTTTGGGGCGGCGTTTGCCCCTTGAAGGCGGAATCAAACGCGCCCTGCACGGCCACGGCGAGCACTTTGCGGCCCTTATCCTCGCCCGGGGCAAAACCGAGTTCCGGGTAGAGCGAAAAGTTGGGTTGGATATCGGCCGTGGCGCTCGTCCAGGAGTTCGGGCTGGATTGCAGGAGGATGGTTACCTGCCGGCCACTGTTAGCTGCCTCATCCACGGTGATGGGCGAGGCCCAGTTCAGGGTCACCGCGGGCAAATTGGCCACGATGGGGTGCCCCGCGGCCATACCGTCGCTGCGCACATCCACAAAGAAGGGATAGTTGATGGCGCGAATCTCTTGGAATTGCATCCCGCCCACCTGCCGCGCCACCGAGACGGGGAACGGCTCGTTTTGGGGGTCGAGCACGAGTTTCTCCTCCACGCGCAGGCCGTACTTTTCCAAGAGGTCCTGCACGCCATTTTCCAGTTTGCGCAGGGCCAAGCCCCCTGTGAACTGATCCTCGGTGACGGCGTAGCGCCCCGCCGCCGCGATGACCGTGCCCCCGCGCATCAGGAACTGATCCACGTGGTAACGCTCCAGGTCGCTCAGGCCCTGCGGCGCCACGAGCAGGAGCACGCTGATATCGGCGCCCACGGGGTTTTTCAGGTCCACATAGCGCACGTCATACTCTTGGCGCAGAGCGCGATCCAGCGCCTGCCAACTGGAAAGGGATTGTGGCACCATCTGCCCATAGGCGCCCTGGGCGTTGAGATCGGGCGGCACCCACAGCCCCACGGCCTGCAAGAACCCCGGCGCGGCGCGCTTGATGGCCGATTCGACGGCGAGGCGCACGCTCGCCTCCGTCAAATCGTTCGGGTAGATGGCCTGCACCTTTTGGGGCGTCTTGAGAATGATGTGAAAGTAATAGGTCTCGGCCGAAAAGAGCGAGGCGGCAAACGGCTGAATGCCGTACTCTTCGGCGAGCTGCTGGGGCGTGATGCCGCTGGAAGGCGCGGTGGGGTCCACCTCGCGGTAGACGAGTTTATCGGGCGCCTTGGCGGCGATTTCTTGGGCTACACGGCGCACCACCTCCGGCCCATCGGCCAGGGTCGAGGGCAGCCTACTCGGCGTGACAAAGAGGGTCAGTTCGGCGGGCGCCTCGAAAGAGGCCAACGCACTATCCACACTTTGGAAGCCGTACACCGTCTTTTTGATGGCGCTCGTCAGGTCATACTCCAGGTTGCGCAGGCCCACGTCCACCGTGCCATCGGGCCGCTCCTTCACCTCGATGAGATCGCGGAAGCCCAACGTGGCGCTCTGGTCTCCATAGCGGATGAGGATATCGAAATAGGCGTTCACGATGGCCGTCTCGTAGCGGCCAGTTACTTGAAAGGGCGTCGGCCGGATGCCATAGACCTGGTTGGCTTCGTTTTCTTTCTCGGGGTCGGTGGCGGGGTCGAGCACCTCCACCTGCACCTTGCCGCCGCCCGCCACGCGGTATTCCTCGAGCATATCGCGGATGTTGGAGACGAGCGGCGCGAGGAGCGGGTGCGTCTTTTCGGAAAAGTAGCCGCGGATGAGGAGCGGCTCACGCAGGCCTTTGAGAAGGTTGCGCGTGGCCGGCGAGAGGCTGTATTGGCGCTGCGCGGTCAAATCTACCCGCAAGCCGCGCAGGGGGTAAAGCCACACGTTCATCAGGATGAGGTTAACGGCGAGCAGGCCTGAGGCCAGCTGGTGCGCGCGACGCTGGGGCCGCGAGGCCTCTCCCCGCCCCCAGCGGCCGCCCTCCAAGGAAAGGACGTTCAGGCTTAGGAAGAGCGCCGCCAGAGAGAGGTAGTACACGAGGTCGCGCACGTCCACCACGCCGCGTTCGATGCTCGCGAAGCGGCTCCCCGTGCCGATGGCTCGCAGGAGGTTCCCCAAGCCACCGCCCAGGGAACCCACCACGCCCTCGGAGCCGACGAGGTACAACGCGCCGCACAGGAGCGCCGTCCCGATGAGGGAGACGATTTGGTTATCCGTCCGCGAGGAGACGAACAGCCCCACGGCGGTATAGGCCGCGGCGAGGAGCAGGGCCGCGAGATACCCGCCGACGACCGGCCCCCAATCCAAGTTGCCCAGCAGGGATACAGTGATGGGCAAAAAGAGGGTCAGCGCGAGCGCCACGGCCACCTGCGCCATCACCGCTAGGAACTTGCCCAGCACCAACTGCACCGGCGAGACGGGCAGGGTGAGCAAGAGTTCCAACGTGCCGCTGCGCGCCTCTTCGGCCCACTGGCGCATCGTCAGCGCGGCGACGAGAAAGATCATCAGGAGGGGCGTCCATCGAAAGAGGGGGCGTACATCGGCGATGCCGCGCGCGAAAAAGGCCTCCATCCAAAAGAAGACAAAGAGCGTCACCGCGAGATAGGCGCCCACAAAGATGAGCGCCATCGGCGACCCGAAATAACCCTCTAACTCTTTGCGTGCGATGGCAACGATCTGTCTCATCAGGCTGCCTCCCCTGTCGTAGCCAGTTCGTTGAACACCGACTCCAGCGTGCGCACCTGCGGGTAGAGTTCGCGCAAAGGCCACCCCTCGCGGCGCGCCAAGTCATATAGGATGGGGCAGAGGTCGGCCCCATCGCCGGCACGCCCACGCACGCGAAGGGCCGGGCGGCCGCGCACTTCTATGCGCTCGACGCGCGTCACCCCCGCCAGTTGCCTCAACTGGGCAACGGCCCTCTCCGGCAGGTGATCGAGCACCATAATGGCATCGGGCGTGGCCGCGAGGTCGGCCAGGCGCGCATCGGCCCGCACGCGCCCGCTGATGAGGATGATCACGCGGTCGCACAGGGCCTCCACCTCGGAAAGGATGTGCGTGGAAAAGAGGATGGTGCTATGCTGGGCCAAG
>JAIOAW010000012.1 GCA_019873625.1 Chloroflexota bacterium | reverse complement strand
CCTCTCGGCGAAAAGAGGGGAGCGCGGGCCTCCCGGCCCGCACCGCGAGGCGGGAGCCTCGCGCTCCCCCTCTCTCGCCTAACGCGGGAGAGGGCCGGGGTGAGAGTCTTACCTCTCGGCGAAAGGAAAGGAGCGCGGGCCTCCCGGCCCGCACCGCGAGGCGGGAGCCTCGCGCTCCCCTCTCTCTCGCCTAACGCGGGAGAGGGGCAGGGTGAGGGTCGCCGACCCTATCGAAAAGTGCGTGAACACGCGCTTCTCGCGCCAAAACTGGGCAATCATTTGACATCTCGCGTTATCTATGATACAGTATAGCTCGCTAAAAGGCATAGCCCATTTCGAGGCGCCTTTAGGGCGCCGCCTATTTATGGAGGTGGACGACTATTAAACAAGAGCATCGCCTGAACCGCGACATTCGGGCGCGTGAGGTCCGGCTGATTGACGAAACGGGCAAGCAGTTGGGGATCTATCCCCTTCGAGAGGCCTTACGCGTGGCTGAAGAACGAGGGCTGGACCTGGTCGAAATCGCGCCGACGGCGAACCCGCCCGTGTGCCGTTTGCTGGATTACAGCAAATATATGTACGAGCGGGCGCGGCGCGAACGCGAGGCCCGCAAAGCCCAAAAACAGATCGAGATCAAAGAGATTCAGGTGCGCCCCAAGACGGCCGATCACGATGTGGAAGTGAAATTGAACCGGGCGCGCGAGTTTTTGGCCGAAGGGGCCAAAGTGCGCGTGCGGGTCCGCTTCCGGGGGCGTGAGATCGCTCACCAAGACCTGGCGCTCGAACTCTTGGAACGCCTTGCGGCGCAGATGAGCGACGTGGCCGTGGTGGAGCAAAAACCGATGCTCGAGGGCCGAGCGTTACTTATGGTGCTCGCCCCTGCGAACAAGTCGTCATAGCCTTACATACCAAGAAGCCAATTACGCCGCCCGGTCGTAGGGCCTCTCAGGGCGACCTACGCCAGGCGGCGTGATGTGCGAAAGGGCCGATAGAGCGAATCGGTCGTATCCTATAAGGAGGTGTTCTTCAAGTGCCTAAAATCAAGACCCATAAGGCCACCGCTAAGCGTTTTAAGCTAACCGGTTCGGGCAAGCTGATGCGTACCAAAGGCGAAAAACGCCATTTGCGCCGCAAGCGTGCCGCACGCGCCAAGCGCACCGCCTGGCGTATGATCGAACTGCAAGCCGGCGGCGAGATCAAACGGGTCAAGCGGTTGATGCCCTATATCAACAAACACACCGGGTGATTCGGCGTTCTAACGCACCAGCCCAGAAAGGAACATCAAGTTGACCAGAGTAAAGCGAGGGGTGCCGGCACGGCATCGCCATAAGAAGGTTCTCGAAATGACCAAGGGGCAGCGCGGCACGAAGCACCGCCTCTTCCGCCGCGCCAACGAGGCCATGCTCAAGTCGCTCGCCTATGCCACGCGAGACCGCCGCGATCGCAAGGGCGATATGCGGCGGCTGTGGATCGTGCGCATCAACGCCGGGGCGCGCCAGCATGGGATGAGTTACAGCCGCCTGATGCAGGGCCTGCGCCTTGCCCAGGTGGAGATCAACCGCAAAATGCTGGCGGATCTCGCGGTAACCGATCCAGAGGCCTTTGCCCAGATGGTCGAAACTGCCCGTCAGGCGCTTGCCTAACGGTCGTGAGGAAAATTCAGAGGGTTTGAGAACCGCAGGGAAGCCTTCTCTGCGGTTCTTTGCGTTCGCTCTACGGCGCGGCGACCTGTTCGAGCAAGAGGCGAAGGCCCGCCTCGGCCGAGAGGAGTTTATTCCCCAACCGGTCGAGCGCCCATTGATTGTGGCGGCAAAGGTCGCCCAAGGGCGTCGAAACGGCAATATAGACGGTGCCCACCGGTTTTTGGGCGGTGCCGCCGCTCGGCCCGGCGATGCCCGTGGTCGAGATGGCCACATCGGCCCCAAAGGCTTGCCGGGCGCCTCGGGCCATAGCGAGGGCAACCTCTCGGCTGACAGCGCCGTACGCGGCGAGGAGCGCCTCCGGCACGCCCAAGAGTTGGCGCTTGGCCTCGTTCGAATAGGCGATGATGCCCCCTAGGAAATAGGCCGAACTCCCCGCAACGTTGGTGATGGCATGGCCCACCAACCCCCCCGTGCAGGATTCCGCCGTGGCCAAGGTCCACCCCCTGGCCAAAAGGCACGCCCCCACCTCCGCGGCCAGAGCGGTGAGCGTTTCCATCGAAGGGGCCTGGGTCATCGTTCCCCTCCGTCGGAGGGGCCTCGCTCACGGGGCGCGAAATGTCCCTCCAGCCAGGCCATAATATCCGCAAGCACCTGCTCCCGCTCCGGCTCGTTGAGAAGTTCGTGATATAACCCCTCGTACAGGCGCAGCGTCTTATCGGCCGAGGAGGCCCTTTCATAGAGTTCGATGGCCCCCCGAGGCTGCACGAGGCGATCCCCCGTGCCTTGCAGGATTAGGAGGGGCACCCGGATATTCGCCGCCCCAACGCGCACGCGTTGGGTGGCCCGCAGGAGTTCATCCACCGTGCGCAGGCGCAGCCCGGCGCGGTAAACGAGCGGATCCTGCTCGTAGGCTTGCACCACAGCCAAATCTCGCGAGATGTACTGGGCCGCCAGGGGCAAGGTGCGCAGTTTGGGGAGGAAGCGGCTCGCCATGTGAGAAAATGCCCGCGCCGCCCAGCCCACATCTTGCCAGAGGCGCACCGCCGGCGCCGAAAGGATCAGGGCCTCGAACGGGAACCGCCCCTCGATGGCCAAGAGCGCCGCGATGGTGCCGCCCATCGAATGGCCCATCAGGGCCAAGGGAAGGCCCGCATAGCGCGCGCGGACGTTCTGCAAAAAGGTCTCCGAATCTCGGAGGTAATCGTCGAAGGAGGCAACATACCCCCACATCCCCTCGGAGCGGCCGTGGCCCCGCAGGTCAAAGGCCTCCACGGCATAGCCAACCTCGGCCAACTCGCGCCCAAAGCGCTCGTGGCGGCCGCTGTGCTCCGCCAGCCCGTGGACGATCACCAGCACGGCGTTTGGCACAGCCGCCGGCCGCCAATGCTGGTAATAGAGGCGCAGGCCATCGTAGGCGCCAAAGGTGCCGCTCTCGTGGATGACCTCGCTCGAACGAACGCGCCGATCGCTGACGGACATCTCCCTCTCCTCGCCATCCTATCGCAATAATAGTTTAGGGGGCCTCTTTCTGTCAAAGAGATGGCGCAAAACGGAGCGCGGGGGCCATACCCCCTGCACCGTGCCGAAATCGCACTTGGCACGCCAAAAGGGCGGCGCCTCTAGGCGCGCCCTTCACCGCGCACCCATAAAAAGATGACGACGATGAGCGCGGCCAGCCCAAGGTAAAGGAAGATGAGGTCGCGTTGCACGCTCGGCGCGGCCGGCGCGGGCGTGGGGCCGATGGTGGGCGAGGCCGGCGGCGTGAGCCGCGAGAGGTCCACGGTGGGGGGCGCGGGCGTGGCCGTCGGTGAAGGCGTGAGGGTCGAGGTTGGGGTAGGGGTCCGCGTGGCCGTAGGGGTTGCCGTTGGCGTCAACGTGCGGGTGGGGATGGGCGTCTCCGTCGGCAATGGGGTCATCGTCGGTGTGGGCGTCGCGGTTTCGGTGGGCGTAGAGGTGGGGCGGGGAGTAGCCGTCGGCGGCGCCACCATCTGGACGCACGCCTCATCCCAAAAGGAGTCATTATGCTTGGTGCGATAGGTGGGCTGGCCCTTGGTGTAGACGGTGATGTAATCGGCCTGGGCCGTGGCGGTAACCGTCAGTTGCACCCACAAATCCGTATCGCGGCCCAACGCGTCTTTGCCGCGCGTCTCCACATCGAGCACCGGTTTAGACCATACGACGCTCTCCGGCGGAGGAGACCCCCAGGCGGCCGGTTCCTTACCGTAGGGGTCAACCCCCACCCAAACGCGATAGTCGCCGGGGCCTTCCGTTTGGCGTTGCACCTCATCGGTAATCTCTTTGAGGTCGGAGATGGGGTGGTTCCCCACCGTCAAATCGCGCTGGCCGGTATAGATTTGCACCCAGATGGAAAACCTTACGGTGTGCCCCGGCGTGGCCTTGATGCGTTGGTAGACCCCCGCCGTGTGCGTCGAATAGGTCGAGAAGACGTGTTGAACCTGTTTGCCGGCAAAGATGCGGTAATCCGCATCGCCGATTTGGCCCGCGTTCAGCACCTTCCACTCGGGGCGCCAGTTATAGCCCGGTTCGTTGGGGTGGTTCGGGTCGCGATCCACAAACCACGGCAACCAACCGTTGGCCACATAGCCCGCCGTGGGGATGATGCCGCGCTCCTCGGTGTTATAGGCGCCCTCCTCAAAACCCGGGTTCGCGGCCAGGTTGCCGGGGCAATCGGCGGCAGCCCGCACGGGCGCCAAAAGCCACCCTAGGGCCAGCACGCCGAGGATGAGCCACCGCCACCTTGCGCTCACACCGCCCCCTCTTGCTTGATGGCCTCGCGCGCCTTGCGCGAGATGCGGTTCCAAATGCCCGCCAGGCCCATAGCCTTTTTCATCATACTCAGGGTGATTTCGGCCTCTTTGGAGGCGCGTTCGGTGCCCTCGTAGAGGATGCGTTCGACGAGGCCGTTTTGCGAGGCGTAATAGGCTCGCCGCTCGCGGAGCGGATCTAAGAAGGCGTTCAGGGCGCGGGCCAGTTTCTCCTTCACCTCCACGTCGCCCACGCGCCCGGCGCGGTAGCGCTCTTTGAGGTCCTCCACCTCGGCCTTGTTGGGGTTAAAGATGTCGTGGTAGATGAACACGGGGTTGCCCTCCACCCGGCCGGGGATATCGGCGCGGATGCGATTGGGGTCCGTGTACATCCCAAAGACCTTTTTCTCCACGGTGCGCGCATCGTCCGAAAGGAAGATGGCGTTGCCGAGGCTCTTGGACATCTTGGCCTGGCCGTCTGTGCCCACGAGCGTGGGCACCTCGCCCACCATCACCTCAGGGATGGGAAAGACCTCGCCGTAAAGGTAGTTGAAGCGGCGGGCGATTTCTCGCGTAACCTCTACGTGGGCCTCGTTATCTTTGCCCACGGGCACCAGGTGCGCGCGCGGCATAAGGATATCGGCGGCCTGCAAGACGGGGTACCCCAGCAAACCGAAAGGTAGGCTCTCCTCATCCAAATCGGCGGCCCGCGCCATCTCTTTGATGCTCGGCACGCGCTGAAGGCGCGGCACGGTCACGAGCATCTCGAAAAAGAGGTTCATCTCATACACGGCGTGCACCGCCGATTGCAGGTAGATGGTGCTCTTTTGAGGGTCTATGCCGGCCGCAAGGTAATCGAGCACACAATCGGTGATATTCTGGCGCAGTTCCTCGATGTGCTCCTTTTCGGGCCGCGTGGTGAGGGTGTGCAAATCGGCGATGATGAAAAAACACTCGTACTCATCCTGCAAGCGCACGCGGTTCGCCAGGCTCCCCACATAATGGCCCAAATGGAGTTTGCCCGTCGGGCGGTCTCCCGTCAAAATGCGCTTTTTCTCTGGCATAGGGTTCTCCTCCTCTTGGCTCCACCCCTGATAATAAAACCTCTCGCCTGCGGCTCCAAGCCGACAGGGGCGAGAGGTCTTCCCGCGATGCCACCCTGTATTAGGCGATCGGCGCACGGCCAGAACGCCCTTCTCTACCGAGCACGGCCCTCAGGCCTATGCTCTCAGCCGCGATAACGGGGCTGTTCCCGTCGCGGGCTACGCACCATTTCGGGTTCGCCCGCGCAGCTCCCCGGCCCATTCGCCGACCGCGCCTCGTGCCCCTTTCCACCAGCCGGGTGCTCTCTGGCCGCCGCTTGATCGGGTACTCTTCCGGTTCATCGCCTTTCGGCGTTATGATAGTATGAAGGGCGAAGGCTGTCAACCTTGCGCCTTCTCATCGGGGCAAAAGAGCGAAGGCCCGGTATAATGATCCATTGAGTGAACCTCCCTCGCCGGTACAATGATCATTTGAGTTGACGCGCGCCCAGGGACCTTGATGACCTATTGCCTTTCACCCCCAAGCGGGCATTTGACACATTCTCTACCCCCTTCCTATAATCGCACAGGTAGCCTGAATGGGGCCGTGATCCGTTCGGAGGTGCGATGGTCTGGAATCCCCCTAAGCGCGTCGGGCTGGCCTCGGCGCTGATCGTCGGCGGCTCGCTCGCGAGCATCGCCTGGGTCTTTGTGCGGGGACTTTTTCGGCAGCCCCTTGACCTGGGGTTTTATGGGACGCTCCTCGCCTCTCTGGCGGCCACGGCGCTCCTCGTGGTGTGGGCTTATCGCACGGCGGCGCTGATTTCCCTGCGCTACCGGCTGGATCGCAACGCCCTCATCATCGAGGCTTGGCCGCGCCGCTACGTCATCCCGCTGGATGCCGTTCAACGCGTCTTACTCGGCCAAGACCTGCCCTCTCTCCCCTGGCATGCCGGCTTACGGTGGCCGGGGTTTGCCTTGGGCCGCGTGAACGTCGAGGGGTTCCCGCCGCTGTACCTCCTGGGCACCGAACCGCCTTCTCGGCAGATCATCCTCCTCACCGCGCGGGGCGCTTATGGCCTTTCGCCCCGCGAAAGAGAGCGCTTCCTCCAAGCCCTGGCGGCGCATCGCAGGTTGGGGCGCCTCCGCGAGGTGCACGAGGGCATTGAGCAGGCCCCCATCCTCAGTTGGCCCATTTGGCGAGACCGCGCCTTTTGGGGAACCGTCCTCCTCGCCTTGGCAGCGAACCTCCTCCTTCTGGGGTTCATCCTGTGGCGCTACCCCGCCTTGCCGGAGCGCCTCGCGCTCCAATTTGGCCCCGAGGGCGAGATTTATCGCGTGGGGGCCAAGGTTGGCCTTTTCGCCGTGCCGAGCATCGGCGCCGCAAGTGTGCTCGTTAATGCCCTGTTGGGGTTCATCGTCCACCGGCGAGAGCGGCCGGCCAGCCTTCTTTTGGGGGGCACAAGCCTTGCCGTGCAAGGGGTGCTCTGGCTGGCCGCACTGGGGATTTTACCGTGACCCCTCTCCTCCAGAGGGCCTTGGCCGCCGCCATAGCCGGCGCCCTCGTGGCCTGGTTGGGGGTGCGGCGTGCGCTCCTTTCGAAAGATGGCGCTGCGATGGCCGGCGCGACCGTGGCGCTCATCTGGATGTTGAGCGATTGGCCCTGGGGCGCGGCGGCCCTCACGTACTGGCTGCTTGCCATCCTTTTTACACCGTTCCGCAGGCGCGCCAAGGCGCCCCTTTCGGAGCGCCACCTCCCCCCGATGCGCATCGGCTGGATGCCCGTGGCCGCGCGGATGATCTGGCCCCTCTTCCTCGCCATACCTGCCGCCCTCGGAGCGCACAGCAGCGCCCTATTGAGCGCCTTCGTAGGGGCCGTAGCCGCCGGCACGGCGGATATGCTCGGCACGGAATTGGGCCTTTTGAGCGCCCAAAGGCCGCGCCTCATCACCTCCTGGCGGCATACCCTGCCTGGCCGGCCGGGGGGCATCTCGCTTTTGGGGTTGACGGCCTCTGTGGGCGGGGCTTGGCTGGTGGGCCTGGTGGTGCTGGTGGCGGAGGGCATCCTCGATTGGCAGGCCAAAATCCCCGTGCCCCGTGCTATGCAGTGGTTGCCCTTTGGCGCGATGGTAGGTGGCACCCTGGCTAGCCTGGTGGATTCGTTTCTGGGGGCCACGGCGCAGGGCCTTTATTACTGCGAACGGTGCGATGTGCTCACCGAAAGCCGCTGGCACCACTGCGGAGAGCGCACCGAGCAGGTGCGCGGCTGGCCCTGGTTGGATAACGAACTGGTGGATTTCGTCTCCGCCGTGGTCGGTGCGGCCATCACGATGACGTTGGTTTCTTGGCTTGCGCGGTGAGCCGTGAGGTGGTAAAATCGGCCACAAATGCGGCAAATGCCCTCGATGCGGTGTAACTACTTTCAGGGAGGAGGTTCGGCGATGGGTTATAAAGAGACGATCTTTCAGGGCATCCTACAAGGGGATATGAAGGCCGTTCAGGAGGCCACGACGGCGGCCCTCGCGGAGGGGATGCCCCCAGAGGAAATCTTGAACGAGGCGATGATCCCTGCGATGGCCGAGGTGGGCCGCCTGTTTGAGGCGAATGAGTATTACGTCCCCGAGATGCTCATCGCCGCGCGAGCTATGAAGGCCGGCCTGGCCATCCTCAAGCCCCACCTCGTTACGGCGGGCGTGGAGCCGAAAGGGCGGGTGGTGCTGGGCACCGTCAAGGGGGATTTGCACGATATCGGCAAGAACCTAGTGGGGATTATGATCGAAGGGGCCGGCTTCGAGGTGATTGACCTGGGTGTGGATGTCAGCCCCGAGCAGTTCGTGGCGGCGGTGCGCGAAAAGAAGGCCGATGTGGTGGGCCTCTCCGCGCTCCTGACCACGACGATGCCGAGTATGCGCAGCACCATCGAGGCCCTAGAAGAGGCCGGCCTGCGCGATAAGGTGAAGGTGATCATCGGCGGGGCGCCGGTGACGCAGAAATATGCCGATGAGATCGGCGCCGACGGCTACGGCCGAGATGCCGCCGCCGCGGCCACCCTGGTGAAGCGGCTCCTCAACGTCGAGTAAAGGGGCCTTTTGGAGCGAGTTCCCCACCTCTCACAGGGCGGCGCGGCCGGCTCTGTGAGAGGTGGGTTGCTTTCGAGCCAAAGGCTCCCTAGCCCACTTGGATTGCCCTTGGGAGTGTGTACTTATGCCTGAACGGATCATCTCCGCCGCGCTGGAGCCGGAGGAAGCCTCCCTCGAGCGCAGCCTGCGGCCCCGCACCCTGGCCGAATACATCGGCCAAGAGCGCGTGCTGGAGAATTTGCGCGTCTGCCTCGAGGCCGCGCAGGCCCGCGGCGAGCCTCTAGACCATGTCCTCCTCTATGGGCCGCCCGGCTTGGGCAAGACGACCCTAGCCTACGTCATCGCCGCCGAGATGGGCGTGAGCATCAAGACGACCTCCGGCCCCGTCATCGAGCGCCCCGGAGACCTGGCGGCCATCCTCACGAACCTGCGCCACGGCGACATCCTCTTCATAGACGAGGTGCATCGCCTGAGCCGCGTGGTAGAAGAGGTGCTCTACCCCGCGATGGAAGATTACGCCCTCGATATCGTCATCGGCAAAGGGCCAGCGGCCCGCAGCATCCGGCTGAACCTGCCCCATTTTACCCTTATCGGGGCGACTACGCGCATCGCGCTCCTCACCTCCCCTTTGAGAGACCGCTTCGGCCTCATCTACCGCTTGGATTTCTACAGCCTGGAGGCGATGCGCGCCATCGTCGAGCGCTCGGCGGCCATCTTGCAGGTGCCCATTGACGAGGGCGGCATTTACGAAATCGCCAGCCGTTCGCGGGGCACGCCTCGCGTGGCCAACCGCCTCCTCAAACGCGTGCGAGATTACGCCCAGGTGCGCGGGAGCGGGATCATTGATGCGCCCACGGCGCGCGAGGCGCTGGACCTCTTGGAGGTGGATGAGTTGGGGTTGGATGTCTCCGACCGGCGCGTCCTCTTGACGTTGATTGACAAGTTCGACGGCGGCCCCGTGGGGTTGGATACGCTCTCGGCAGCCTTGAACGAGGATGCCGATACGATTATGGACGTGTACGAGCCGTATCTCATCCAACTGGGGTTCTTGGAGCGCACCTCGCGCGGCCGCGTGGCCACGCGCCACGCCTATGAGCACCTTCAGCGCCCCTACCCGGCCGCCAAGGCCCAGCAAGCGAGCCTCTTTTCCTCATGAGCAGGGTTATCGTCTTGGATGGCGAAGGGAAGCGCCTGGCCGACTGCACGCGCGAAAGGGCCGAAACCCTCTTGGCCTCCGGCCGGGCCAAGGTGGTGAGCGCCGACCCGTTCACCATCCAGTTGGATGCGGTCGTCCCTTTGCCCCAGCCCAAGGCCGAGGAAGATCCCCTGCGGGGGAAGCGCCTCCTTTTGCACATTTGCTGTGGGCCTTGCGCCACCTTTACGGTGCGCTACTTTCGGGAGCGCGGCGCCGAGGTGACGGGCTACTGGTATAACCCCAACATCCACCCTTATAGCGAATACCTCAAGCGCCGCGAAACCTTAGCGCGTTATGCCGAGGAGATTGGCCTGAGCGTCTTTTGGGAGGCCCGGTATGACGCCGTCGAATTCTTTCGGCGGGTGGCCGGCCATGAGGCCTTTGGCGAGCGGTGCGCCCTGTGCTACCACCTGCGCCTAGAAGGGGCGGCGCGCTTCGCCGCCGAGGGCGGGTTCGACCTCTTTAGCACCACGCTCCTCATCAGCCCCTATCAGAACCTGCGGGCCATCCGCGCCCTGGGCGAGGAACTAGGTTCCCTATACGGCACACCCTTTTATTTCGAAAACCTGCGGCGCGGCTTTGCCGAGCATCACCGCCTGGCCGAGGAGCACGGCCTTTACCGCCAACGGTACTGCGGCTGCCTCTATAGCGAGTGGGAATCCCTCGACCCCAACGCCCCCACGCGCCGCCGCCCGCGGGACGGGTGAGCAGCCTCTCCTGTTTTTTGGCCGCCTCTGGTTGCCTCGGTATAATCCGTCGAGAGGAGATTTTGTGCGAGGCGACGGCCTATGGACGATATGGCTCGGTTTCTCATCCTCATCGGCGGGGCGATCCTTCTCTTGGGGGTTATCCTTCTCCTAGTCGGCCGCATCCCCTGGTTAGGTCGCCTGCCGGGAGATTTTCACTTTAGCCGAGGGAACGTCTCTTGCACCATCCCTCTGGCCACAAGCCTTCTTTTGAGTTTGCTTTTGACCATCATCCTGAATATCGTCTTGCGTTTGTGGCACAAATAAGCCCAGCGCTCCCTTGGCTTTCCGAGGGGATGCGCCCCGATGCGCCGAATGGCCAAGGCCCTATGCTGACGCGCGATTTTGACTACGACCTGCCCCCTGAACTCATCGCCCAAGAACCCGTCGAGCCGCGAGACGCTTCGCGGCTCCTCGTCCTGCGTCGCGCCGACGGGGCCATTTTTCACCGCCACTTTCGAGATATCGTGGAATACCTCCGGCCGGGAGACGTCTTGGTGGCCAACGAGACGCGCGTCATCCCCGCCCGCCTTATGGCCCGCAAGGTGCCCAGCGGGGGCAAAGTGGAACTGCTCCTCATCGCCAAAAGGGGGCCGACCCGTTGGGAGGCCCTGGTCAAAGGGCGCCGCGCGCTCCCCGGCCAGCGGCTGGAGTTGGGCGGTGGAGACCTCCCCACGCTCGGGGGCACCATCGAAGAGATCACCCCTGCCGGCGGGCGGCTCATCCATTTTGATGAGCCGATTGAGGCGCACCTCGAACGCCTGGGCGAGGTGCCCCTGCCCCCGTACATCACGCGCCCCTTGGCCAACCCCTCGCGCTATCAAACGGTCTATGCCCAGGAAAGGGGGTCCGTCGCGGCCCCCACGGCGGGATTGCACTTTACGCCCGAACTGATGGCGCGCCTCCGCGAGATGGGCATCGAGTGGGCGACGGTAGTGTTGCACATCGGGCTAGATACCTTCCGCCCCGTGCACGAAGAACGCGTGGAGGATCACCGCATCCACACGGAATACTGCCGTTTGGATGCGCGCGCCGCTGAGATCATCAACCGCGCCAAGCGCGAGGGGCGCCGCGTCATCGCCGTGGGCACCACCTCGGTGCGCGTGTTGGAGACGGCCGCCCGCGATGCGCCCCAAGGCGTGCTCCCCTGGGAGGGATATACGGACCTCTTTATCTACCCCGGCTACACGTTCCGCGTGGTAGATGCCCTCATCACCAACTTTCACCTGCCGCGCTCATCGCTCCTGATGCTCGTGGCCGCCTTTGCCAGCCTGGAGCAGATACGGTATGCCTACCAAGAGGCCATCCGCGAGCGCTACCGCTTTTACAGTTTCGGCGATAGTATGTTCATCATCTGAGATTGAGAGGTCGCCTATGACGACCTGCCTAGTGCGCCACGCAAGGCTTTTGGTGACGATGGACGGCGCCCGCCGCGAAATCGCCGATGGCGGCGTCTTGATCCGCGATGGCGTCATCGAGCAGGTGGGCAAGGCAAGGGAACTCCCCCAAACGGCGGATCGTATCATCGAGGCGCACGACCATATCGTGATGCCCGGCCTTGTGAACACGCACCATCACCTCTTCCAGGCGCTTACGCGCGCTACGCCGGGCGCCCAAAACGCTAACCTGTTCGATTGGTTACGCCACCATTACCCCGTTTGGGCGCGCCTCACGCCAGAAATGGCCTTTACGAGCGCCCAGTTAGCCCTGGCCGAACTGATGCTCAGCGGCTGCACCACGGCCGCCGATCACCACTACCTTTACCCGCCCGGCGTTCGGCTGGATGACGAGATCGCCGCCGCGCGCGAACTCGGCATGCGCTTTTATGCCCTAAGGGGGAGTATGTCCGTAGGGGAATCTCAAGGGGGCCTGCCGCCCGACGAGATTGTGGAGGATGAGGAGCACATCCTGCGCGACTCGCGCCGCGTCATCGAAACCTACCACGACGCCTCGCCTTACAGTATGTGCCGCGTGGCTGTGGCGCCCTGCGCCCCCTTTAACGTGAGCGAACGCCTGATGCGCGCCTCGGCGGAATTGGCCCGCAGTTACGGCGTGCGCCTGCACACCCACGTGGCCGAGACGCGCGAAGAAGAGGCCTACTGCCTGGCCAAGGTGGGCCTGCGCCCCACGGCCTATATGGAGCGCCTGGGCTGGGTGGGTAAAGACGTCTGGTGGGCGCACGCCGTGCAGTTGAACGCGGAGGAGATCGCCCTCTTGGCCCAAACGGGCACGGGCGTGGCGCATTGCCCTTCAAGCAACGCCCGTTTGGGGTCGGGCATCGCGCCCATCCGCGAATACCTCGATGCGGGCGTGCCCGTAGGCCTGGCGGTGGATGGCAGCGCGAGCAACGATTCGGGGCACCTCCTTCTCGAGGCGCGGATGGCCCTGCTCCTGCAGCGCGCGGCCAAGGGGGCCTCGGCCCTCAGCGCCCGCGAGGCCCTGGAGATGGCCACCCTGGGCGGCGCGGCCGTGTTGGGGTGGGATCATATCGGCGCCCTAGCCCCCGGCAAGGCCGCCGATATGATCGGCTTCCGGCTGGATGACATCGCCTTGGCGGGCGCCCACAGCGACCCCGTGGCCGCGCTCATCCTCTGCGCGCCCCTACGGGTGGATTTCAGCCTCATCAACGGCCGAGAGGTCATCCGCAACGGGCAGTTACTTACGGTAGATCTCCCGGCCCTCATCGCCCGGCATAACGCCCTGAGCCAGCAACTCCTCGGCTAGCCTACGCCGAGATGTACTCGTACAGGGCCTTGAGCATCAGATAGATGGCCGTGGCGCCCGGATCCTGCACGCCCTGAGTGCGTTCCGCAAACCAACTGGCCCGCCCCACGCGCGATTTCATCGGGATGGTGGCGCGCATCCCCTCCTCGGCGGCGGCCACCGCGCGCCGAACCCCCTCCGCGAGGGATACCTCCTCGCCGGCAGCCTTGGCCAACTCGAGCGCGGCGGGCACCAGGGCATCGAGCATCGTCTTATCGCCCACATCCGCCTTGCCCCGCTCGCGCACGCCATCCACCGCCGCTTGGGCCATCGCCGCGAGGGTGGGCAGATCAATGGCCTGCACGCCCCGCACGGCGCGCGCGGCGCGCATCATCATCGTAGCAAACAGGGCGCCAAAGGTGGAGGCCGCCTTGCGGTTGAAGGCCATCCCGCTCTTCATCAGGATGTTCGCCATATCCTGCCCTTCCAGGGAGGGCAATTCGTCCAATACGGCCTGGAACCCCACCGTCATCGTGATGCCGAGGTCGCCATCGCCGATGGCGGCGTCGAGTTCGCGCAGTGTTTCGGCGCTCGCCATCAGGCTCCTGGCAATATGGGCGATGGCGGCAAGGACGTCGCCCTGGGTTAGGGAATCTTTCATCCTCTCCCTCCGCAAAAGCCCTTACATCTGCACAAAGAACGGCGAACAGGCTGGCGCGTCTATTAGGCGGATGAGTTCATCATCCACCTTGAGGAGGCTGAGCGAGGCCCCGGCCATCTCGAGCGAGGTGGCATATTCTCCCACATAGGTGCGGTACACGCGGAGGCCCTCCGCCTGGAGGATTTGGTGCACGCGGCGGTAGAGGACGTACAGTTCTTCGAGCGGGGTGGCGCCGGAGCCGTTCACCAAGGCCACGACGGTATCTCCCCGTTCGAAGGGCAAATCGGGGATAATGGCTTGGCAAAGCCGCTCCGCGATGCGGTCGGCGCTCTCCAAGGGGCCGCGGTGCACCCCCGCCTCCCCGTGGATGCCCATACCGATCTCCATCTCGTCCTCGCCCAAGGTAAAAGTGGGCACGCCGGCCGCCGGCACGATGCAAGGGGTCAGGGCCACGCCCATCGAGCGCGTCTGCGCAACGGCCTTTTTCGCTACGCGCACCACTTCGTCCAGGTCGGCGCGCGATTCGGCCATAGCCCCGGCCACCTTGTAGGCGAAAAAGAGGCCGGCCACGCCGCGGCGCTTTTGCCAATTCTCGCGGGGCGCCGAGGCCACATCGTCGGAGACGAGCACCGTCTCCACGCGGATATCCTCCAACGCGGCCATCTCAGCGGCCATATCAAAGTTAAAGATATCCCCTGAATAGTTCCCATAGAGGTAAAGGCACCCCACCCCGCCGTGCGCGGCCAGGGTCGCCTCGAGCATCGTCTCGGCGCTGGGGGAGGAAAAGACGTTCCCCACCGAGACGCCATCGGCCAGCCCCACCCCCACATAGCCCAAGAACACGGGCAGGTGCCCCGACCCGCCGCCCGTGAGGATGGCCACCTTGCCCTGGACGGGCGCATCGGCCCGCACGATGGCGCGAGGATCTCGCGTGGCGCGCAGTTGCTTGGGGTGCGCCGCCAAAATACCCTCCAGCATCTCATCCACAAAGGCCATGGGGTCATTGATGATCTTTTTCATCGCGCCGCTCCTTTCCCTTACGGTTGCAACCCAGGTAACGATAACACGCTTTGCCGGGTGGCGCAAGGGCCTTGCCTTGGCAACTTGCGCGCCCAGTATGACGTATATATGATGCAACCAGAGGCGAGTAAAAGGCCCCTTAGCACAAGGAGGTGGCAGCGATGAACTACGGGCAATTGCTCAAAAGGGCTTGGCAGATTACCTGGCGTTACAAGGTGTTGTGGGCCTTTGGCATTGCGGCAGCCCTCTTCCAAGGCGGGTTCGGCGGGGGTGGGTTTCAGTACCGCTTTGGCGCTCAAGATATGGCGCGCTGGCGGCAAATGGCCCCAATGATGCCCTGGTGGGGGCGCGGTTTCGCCAATATCCAGGCGGCCTGGCCCATCTTGGCGGCGGTCATCGGCGTGGTTCTCATAATGGGCCTCATTTTGGCCATCGTGGGGATCATCGTCCGCTACACGAGCGTGGGCGCCCTCATCGCGATGGTGGATGAGGTCGAAGAAGCGCAAGAGACGACCTTCAAAGCGGGGCTTGCGCGGGGTTGGCGGCGCTTCCTTTACCTGTTGGCCATTGATCTCCTCATCGGCCTGGGGGCCTTTCTCGTGGCCTGCGCGATCCTCCTCATCCTCGGTGGGATCGGCCTGATCTTTATGGCGCCGGGGATTTTGCTCCTTGCTGCAGGCGAGGCGCGGGCGCTGGGCATCGCCTGGATGGTCATCGTGGGGCTATTCTTCTTCTTGATCTTTATCCTCGCGATGATCGCCCTCGCCGCTACCGTCACGATCGTCCAGGCCTGGGCTGAGCGTGCCTGTATCTTGAGGGCGCAGAACGTCTTTGGCGCCATCGGTCGCGGGTTTGCGCTCCTGCGGGCGCGGCTCAAAGAATCCCTTTCCGTATGGGTGGTGATGTGGCTCGTCGGCCTCGCGTTGGGGATCATCCTCCTGCCGATTATGGCCGTCGTCATCGGTCTGGGCGTGGGGGCGGGCACAGCGGCCTATTCGATCTTTCGCTCGGCGCCTTGGGTCGCCATCCTAGCCGTGCCTTTTTTGGCGCTCATCGGCCTGGCGGGGGTGTTCGTCGCGGGCGTGTATCAGGTCTTCCGCTCCGCCGTGTGGACGCTCGCCTTCCGCGAACTGGCACCCGAAGAGGGGGAGAAAACCTAATTTAGGCGCGGGCCTTGGGGCGGCTGGATGCTCAAGAGTTCTTCGGCGCTGCGCCGCGTCGCCTCGGTAAAGGCCCCGCCGAGCATAATGGCCAATTCTTCGACGCGCTCCTGATCGGTGAGCAAGCGGGCTGTGGAGATCGTGCGCTCGCCAACGACGGCCTTTTCCACGCGAAAGTGCTGGGCGCCGTAGCGGGCAATCTGCGGGAGGTGCGTCACGCAGAACACCTGGTGATCTCGCGCCAAGGCCCACAACTTGCGCCCCACCACATCTCCCGTGCGCCCGCCGATGCCTGCGTCTATCTCGTCAAAGATGAGCGTGGGCACGGGGTCCACGTGAGAGAGGGCCGTCTTCATCGCGAGCATCAGGCGCGAGGTCTCGCCGCCGGAGGCGATCTTGGCGAGGGGCTTGGCCTCTTCGCCAGGGTTGGGGGCAATGAGGAACTCGACGCGATCCACCCCCAGCGCATCAAAGCGGTAGCGCTTGCCCCCAATTAGGGCGCCGTGGGGGTCCTCTTCCCAGCGGATATCCACCAAGAATTGGGCGCGCTCCATATTCAGTTCGGCGAGTTCCGCCTCCACGGCTTGGCAAAGCCTTGCGGCCGCCTCCTGGCGCGCGCGGCTCAGGGCCTCCGCGGCCTGAGAAATGGCCTGAAGGAGCCGCTCCTCCTCTTGCGTCAGTTCCTGAATGCGCTCTTCGCTGTGGGTAATGCCCTCCAATTCGGCCTGGGCGCGCTCAGCATAGGCCAAAATCTCGGCGATGGAATCGCCATACTTGCGCTTGAGGTTCTGGATGAGGTTCAGCCGCTCTTCCACGGCCTCCAGCCCTTCGGGGTCGAACTCGATTTCGTCTCGATAGGCGCGGAGCGTGCGCGCCAACTCTTCTACCTGGTAATAGAGGCTTTCCAATTGTTCGCTTTCGCCGCGCAGGGAATCGTCGAGGGCGGCCAAATCGGTGAGGTGTTCGCTGGCCAGCGCGAGGAGGTCCACAATGCCCCGTTGGCGTTCTTCGCCGCCGGCCAAAAGGGCATAGGCCCTGGCGGCCAATTGGAGGCGCTTTTCGGCGTTGCTGAGGAGCGTGCGCTGGCGCCGCAGGGCCTCTTCTTCGCCGATTTCCAGGCGCGCACTGCGAATTTCGTCTATCTGATAGGCGAGCAAGTCGGCGCGGCGGGCCATCTCCCGCTTATCTTGCTGGAGGGCGCGCAGGGCCTGGCGCACCTCCCGCCAAGATTGCACCAGCCGGCTCAAGGCCTGGCGCTCCTCCAAAAGGCCCCCGTACCGGTCGAGGAAATCTATATGGCGGCGCGGCTGCATCAGCGAGAGATGCTCGCCCTGGCCGTGGATATCCACCAGATGGCGGCCGATCTCCTCTAGGGTGCTCAGGGTTACAGCGCGGCCGTTCACCCGGCAGATGTTGCGCCGTTCGCGGCTGACCTCGCGCCGCAAAATGAGGGTATCCTCCTCCACCTCCAGGCCGAATTCCTCAAGGGTCGGCCCCAAGGTGGCCAGAAGGTCGCCATTGAGCGCAAAGACGCCCTCGACGACGGCCGTATCGCAGCCGGTGCGGATGATCTCGGTGGAGGCGCGCCCCCCCAGAAGGAGCGTTACGGCATCGATGATGATGGATTTGCCCGCGCCCGTCTCGCCCGTGAGGACGCTAAACCCCGGCCCAAACTGCAGCCGGAGGGATTCGATAATCGCGAGGTTTTCGATGGCCAACTCGATAAGCACACGCCCTCCCCTACCGCGAGGGATTCTCGGCGATTTCATTATGTCCGCCCAGGGCGCTTCTGTCAATTGACGAATCGGAACAATCGTTCTATCCTCTCGCCCAAAAGGGCGCATTGGCCCAGAGGAGGCTTATGAGCAAACGGCTGTTCGCATCGCGCCGGGGCGCGCGGTGGGATATCCTTCTTGGTTGCGGCGGGGCGCTCGTCGCGCTCCTAGCCGGGATGACCTTTGCCCTGCCCACCGCCGCCCCTTGGCGCACCGCGCTATGGTATGCGTGCGCGGGCGGCGCCGCGCTGGCCCTTGCGGGCCTGGCCTTGTATGCGCGAGGCGCCGCTCAACGTTCCCCAGGGCTGACGAGCGCCGCCCGCCGTTGGGCCACGCGCGGCCCCTGGCTCGTCCTCTGTGCGCTGCTCGCCATCGCCCTGAACCTCCTACCTCTCCCTGCCAAGTGGCGCGGCGTGGCCGGCGCGGGGTCGTTCTTGGCGCTGGGGGGCGCGTTGTACCTCGGCTGGGGTTTGGCCCGCCAAGGCACGCCGAGTGCCTATCGGCGGGCCTTTCAGGCCCACGCAGAGGGAGACGAGGCCGCCGCCTTGGCCGCTTTGGAGGAGGTCGAACGAGACCGCCCCGATTTCGAAGAGGCCTACCTACTGCGTTCGCAGATTTTGCGCCAACGAGGAGACCTGGCCGCCAGCCAAAGGGCGGCGGAGCGGCTCATCGCGCTGCAGCCGGGCCTCTATCACGGCTATGCCGAATTGGGGCTGACCCTTCTGGAGATGCGCCGGGTGCCCGAGGCGCTGGAGGTGCTCCAAAGGGCGGCCGCTCTCGCGCCGCACTTTGCCACGGCGCACTATAATGTGGGCATGGCCTACCGCGAGGCGGGGGATCACGCGCGCGCGGCAGAGGCCCTGGCGCGCGCCCTGCGCTTGGGGTTGAATGACCCCATCACCGAATTGACGGCCCGCTATGAACTGTGGCGCGCCCTGCGCGCCGGGGGATATGCCGAAGAGGCCCAACGCGAATGGCGGCGGCTCCGCAAACAGCGGGGCGCGCTTCGCCTATGGCGGGCAGACCTTGCCCAGCGGGAAAAGGATCCCGCGCGGCGCCGCGAAGAGGTGTGGCTCGCCGAGATTGAACGGGCTTTGGCCGAGTAAGCGGCGGGGGGAACCCTTTCCTTTGACGCGCCTCGGCAATCCCCTTATACTCCTTTCACTCATACGCGGAGGAGGGACGCGATGAAACTTTCTTGCCTTCAAGAGAACCTCGCCAAGGGGCTTTCCATCGTGGGGCGGGCGGTGGCCACGCGGAGCACCCTGCCCGTGCTCTCGAATATCCTGCTCGCGACGGATGAATCGCGCCTGAAACTTTCGGCCACGAATTTGGAGATCAGCGTGAACTGCTGGGTGGGCGCGAACGTGACGGAGGAAGGGGCCATCACGGTGCCGGCCCGCCTCCTCACCGATTTTGTGAACTCCCTCCCGCCGGAGCGCATTGACCTCAGCCTCATCGCGCGCACACAGACGCTCAACCTCCGCTGCGGCCGGTATGAGGCGAACATCAAGGGGATTGACGCCCAAGAGTTCCCCATCATCCTCGTGCCGGAGGAAGACAAGGCCTCGCAGTTCGCCACAGCCGACCTCGCCAAAATGATTGACCGCGTGGTCTTTGCCGCCGCCACCGACGAGAGCCGCCCCGTGCTGACGGGCGTGCACACGGAACTCACCCCCCAGGGCGTAACCTTCGCGGCCGCCGATAGTTACCGGCTCTCCGTGGTCTCCTCGCCCATCCCCAAGGCGCCCGCGGAACGCATCAGCATCATCATCCCAGCGCGCGCCTTGCAGGAATTGCGCCGTATCAGCGGCGAGGCGGAATCGGTTACGATGCTCGTCTCCTCCGCGCGCAACCAGGTCTTCTTCCGTATGCCGGAGGTGGAGTTGATCTCGCAACTCGTCGAGGGCACCTTCCCAGATTATCGCCAGATCATCCCCACCACGTATAACACGCGTATGGTGGCCACCACGGCGGATTTGCTCCAAGCCCTGCGTATGGCCGCCATCTTTGCACGGGATGCGGCGAACATCGTGCGCTTGCAGATCCTCCCCAACGAGGGCGGGATGGGCCGTTTGATCGTCTCGGCCACCTCCGCGGAGCATGGCGATAACGTGAGCGAGTTGGACGTAACCGTCGAGGGCCAGCCTATCGAAATCGCCTTCAACGTGCGGTATCTGCTCGATGCGCTCGAGGTGATTGATACGGCGCAGGTCGCCTTGGAGACGCGCGACCCCACCAGCCCAGGGGTCATCAAGCCGGTGGGCGGCCAAGATTTCGTGCACATCATTATGCCGATGCATATCGCCCGCTAGATCGAGCCGCAATGCATCTCACGCGCCTGGCGCTGACTAACTTTCGCAACTATGCGCGCCTGGAGGTCTCTCTCTCGGCGCGCATTCACTTATTAGAAGGCGAGAACGCCCAAGGTAAGACGAACCTCCTCGAGGCCATCTACTACCTGGCCACCACGCGGTCTCCTCTGGCCAGTTCGGATCGCGAACTCATCGCCTGGGGCGCGCGGGGGGAGGTCATCCCCTATGCGCGCTTGAGCGCGACCTATCTGCGCGGCGGCGAGGAGCATACCACCGAGATGTCGCTCGTCCTCGAGCGCCAACCGGGAGAACCCCTCGAAGGGGCCACCTTCCGCCGGCAGATTTGGCTGGATGGCGTGCCGCGCCGGGCTATGGACGTGGTGGGGAGGCTGCTCGTCGTCCTTTTTTTGCCGGAGGATATCGCCCTGGTGGCCGGGGCGCCCGGAGAGCGGCGCCGCTACCTCGACATCACCCTTTGCCAGACGGATAGCGCCTATTGCCGCGCCCTGGCGCGCTACAACCGCGTGCTAGCCCAGCGCAACGCCCTGCTGCGCGCCATCCGCGAGCGGCAGGCCCAAAGGAACGAACTCACCTATTGGGATGAGGAACTCTCTAAACTGGGCGCCCTCATCTTGGCGCGGCGGATGGAGGGCCTCCGCGCCTTGGAGCAGGATGTTCAGCCCGTTCACCACGCCCTCACAGGGGGCCAAGAAAGGTTGAGCCTGCACTATATGAGCACGGTGCCTTGCCCAGGGGCGCCGGGCGCCCCCACCCCGCCCGAGGAGGCGCGCCTTATCGAGGCCTTTCGGGTAGCCCTAGAGGCGGCGCGCAGCGAGGAGATTGGGCGCGGCGTCACGACGATAGGGCCTCACCGCGACGATGTGCGCCTTTTGGCAGATGGCGTGGATATGACCATCTACGGCTCGCGCGGGCAGCAGCGCACCGTGGCCCTCGCCCTCAAACTGGGCGAGATGGCCTTTATGCGCCGGGCCGCCGGCGAGTTCCCCGTGCTCTTGTTGGATGACGTGGCCTCTGAACTGGATGAACAGCGCCGCCGCTTTTTGCTCGGGGCCATCCGCGAGGCGCCCCAGGTCCTCATCACGACCACCTCGCTGAGAGATTACCCAGCGGATTTCTGCGCGAGCGCCGTGCGTTGGCGCGTGGTCAAGGGGACTTTACTTCTCGACGAGCGCCCTACGGCAAAGGGCGTTTGAGAGGGATGCCCGCCCGGCGGGGATACCGATCGGGCGTTTTGGCAACCTTGTCTATCACCACGAGGTAGCGTTGGCCCGGCACATCGGGCAGGGTAATCGGCTTGGCGGCCACCAGCGCTCCTCCAAGGAGGGCGATGGCCTCCTCGGCGGCGGCGATCTCCTCGAGGGCATCTTCCCCCTTGGGCGCGATGAACCGCCCTCCCACCCGGCACAGGGGGAGGCAATACTCGGCGAGCACCGCAAGGTGCGCCACGGCGCGCGCGAGCACCACGTCATACTGCTCGCGGTGCTCGGGCAGGCGGCCTATATCCTCCGCCCGGGCATGGATGATCTCCACCTGGCTCAAGCCAAGCGTCCTGACCATATGCTCCAAAAAGACCACCTTCTTGGCCGTGGCCTCGATGAGCGTCAGCCGAATTTCGGGGAATACGATCTTGAGGGGCAAGCCGGGAAAGCCCGCCCCCGTGCCCACGTCGGCACAGCGTAAATCGGTCCCCTGCCATTGAAGGGGTACCTCATCGGGGATAGAGGCGCTGGCCACACCGCTGGGGAAGGCGAGCAGGCAGGTCAACGAGTCAATAAAGTGGCGCCGCTGAATCTCCTCACAGCCGGTGATGGCCGTCAGGTTAAAGCGTTTATTCCAGGCCTCCAGTTCGCGGTAATAGGCCTCAAAGCGGGCTAGGTGATGAGCGCCCAGCGTAAGGCCCAGGCTCTTGGCCCCCGCCTTCAAGATTTCCATAGACATTTCACGCCGCCCGCACCGAGATTCTGCGGCGCTCCCCTAGGGGAACATCTTGCCGGGGTTCATAATGCCCTTCGGGTCAAACAGGGCCTTGAGGGCGCGCATAACTTCCAGGCTGGGGCCATGTTCCCGCTCCATAAAGGTCCGCTTGGCCACCCCCACCCCATGCTCGCCCGCGATGGTGCCGCCCACCTCCAGGGCACGCAGGACGATGCGATCGGTGGCCTCTAGGGCGCGGGCGAATTCCCCCCGATCGGCGCGGTCGGCGATGATCTCGGTGTGGAGATTGCCATCTCCGGCATGGCCAAAGGTGTAGATGCGCAGGGCCATCTCCTCCGCCAGGCCATGGACGTACTCGACCATCCCGCTGAACGCCGAGATGGGCACGCAAACATCCCCGGAGATCATCGCCTTGCCGGGGTGACATTGTTTGATGGCCTCTCGCGCCTCGCGGCGGGCCGTCCACAGTTCCTCGCGCACCTCCGCGCTGGAGGCAACTTGGAGGTCTATACAGCCGTTATCTTCGCACAACTCGCGCAGATATTCGACCTGCGCCTCGACGCCGGCTTCGCTCCCGTGGAACTCGAAAAAGAGCGTCGGCGTCTCGCGGAGCGAGAGGTTATGCTGAACGTTAGTGGCGTGCAGGGTGTGCTCGTCGAGGAACTCGATGGCCGAGGCATCCAGCCCATAGCGGACGCAATCGTGCACCGTGGCGGCCGCCTCGTGGAGCGAATCGAACACGGCAATGGCCGCCGCGACGTGCTCTGGCAAAGGGAGAAGGCGCAAGGTCACCTCGGTCACCACGCCCAAGGTCCCCTCAGAGCCGACGAACAGGCTGGTCAGGTCATAGCCGCTCGTGCTTTTTTTGGCGCGCGTGCCCGTCTCGATGATTTGCCCATTGGGCAAGACGACCTTGAGCCTCCGCACGTAATCGCGCGTTACGCCGTATTTGAAAGCGCGCATACCGCTCGAATTGTTGGCCACCATGCCGCCGATGGTGGCCACATCGGAACTCCCCGGCGCAGGGGGGAAGAAAAGCCCCACGCGGCGCAGGTGAGCATTGAGCGCGTCATACACCACGCCCGGCTGCACCACCACCTGCATATCCTCCTCGCGAACCTGGAGGATTTTGTTCAGGCGATACATCGCAAGGACGATGCCCCCCATCACTGGGACGGGGTTCCCCTCCAGGCTGGAGCCGCCGCTCCAAGGCACCACGGGGATCTCCCGGTCATTGGCATAGCGCAAGATGGCCGCAATCTGCTCGGTGGATTGCGGCCAGACGACCACATCGGGCAGGTGCGGCTCGACGTGCGACTCGTCCGCCGAGTGCGCCTCCAAATCGGTATGGCGAAGGGAGACGTTCTCTTCGCCGACGATAGTGGCTAATGTGGCAACATCCGTTTCGATAAGGGTCATCTACAGGCTCCGTGACGGGGTATTTTTGCCCCCCTCCTCCGAAGGGGGCGGCTCGGGCGTTTGGATCACCTCGCGGGGTTTGCTCGTGCCCGTGGGCGCGCCGATGATGCCGCGTGCCTCAAGGATATCTACCAAGCGGGCCGCCCGCGTATAACCGATGCGCAGCCGCCTCTGCAAAAGCGATACAGAGGCCTTGCCCTCCTGCTGGACGATGGCAATCGCCTCCTGCAGAAGGGGGTCCTCATCCTCCGCTTTCGGCTCCGCTTGGGCCTCCGGCCAAAGCGCCTGCTGCTGGAGGGACACGGCCGGCCGTTCGGCGCTGGGCGCGCCCTCGCTTGGGGGCTGGGCGGCCTGGGCCTTCCAAAAAGCGACCAACTGATTGATCTCCTCATCGGAGACAAAGCACCCCTGGATGCGCAGCAGTTTGGGGGAACCGGGCGCCATATAGAGGGCATCTCCCCGGCCGAGGAGTTTTTCAGCGCCTGGGGCATCGAGCACTACGCGCGAATCCACCTGCGAAGAGACGCGAAACGAGAGGCGCGCCGGAAAGTTAGCCTTGATAAGGCCTGTAACCACATCCACCGAGGGGCGCTGCGTGGCGATGACTAGGTGAATCCCCGTGGCGCGCGCCAACTGCGCAATGCGGCAAATCAACCGTTCCACCTCATCGGCCGAGACCATCATCAAGTCGGCCAGTTCGTCAATGAATACCACGATGTAAGGCAATCTCGCCTCGCCCCGCGAGGCGGCCAGGCGGTTATAGGCCTCGATGTTGCGCGCGCCCACACGGGCAAAGACCTTGTAACGGCGTTCCATCTCGCGCGTGAGCCAGCCCAGCACCCCTACCACGCGCTCCGCATCCACCACCACGGGCGCAAGGAGATGCGGGATGCCCTCGTACCCCGAAAGTTCCACCCGTTTGGGGTCTATCATCAGCAGGCGCAAATCATCGGGCGTGTTGCGGCAGAGGAAACTGGCGATAATCGCGTTGACGCAGACGCTCTTGCCCGTGCCCGTGGCACCGGCGATGAGGAGATGCGGCAAGGTCGAAAGGTCATCCACCACGGGCGTGCCCGAAACATCCCGCCCCAAGGCCATCGCTAGAGGAGCGTTGCCCAAGGCCTGGAACTGCTCAGATTCCATCACCCCGCGCAGGGTAACGAGAGAGGAATGCACGTTGGGCACCTCAATCCCGACGATGCCCTTGCCCGGCACGGGCGTTTCGATGCGAATGGGCGCAGCGGCCAGGGCCAAGGCCAGGTCGTTGGCCAGGGCGGCGATGCGGCTCACCTTTACGCGGACCTTTTTCACGCGCCCCTGCCGATCCTTTTGCTCGACGTAGCCCGGCTCCAGGCCGAATTGGGTTACCACGGGGCCGGGGTTCACTTCCACCACGGTCACGGGCACGCCCAGGCTGGTGAGCGTCTCTTCGATGAGGCGCGCCTTCTCGCGGATATCCCCCAGGCTCAAGGGGGCCTCTTCGCTTTCGACCAATATCTCAGCAGGGTTCGGGAGCATCCAACGGCGGGCGGGCGCCTCTAGCCCGGAGGCCGCCCGCGATGCGGCCTCGGCAACCGCCGCCCGTTGCCCGGCCCCCTCTTCAAAAGCGGCGTGGGGAGCCGGCCCAGGCGATGGCGCAGGTGGGGTCTGCGCCTCTTTCGGCGAGGGCCTCTCCTCCGGCGAAGGGAGGAACGGTTGGAAGGCAAACGGTTCGGGGGGCTGCGAGGGTTTCAGCCGCGCCCAAAGCGGGCTTACCCAGCCCGCCACGCGGCGCGCGACCTCTACCGTATTCGCGACCACCTCGTTCAGGGTGAGGTCAAACGTGATCATCAGGGCAATCCCCTCGAGGATGACGAGCAGCACCGCCGCTCCGCCCCACCCCAGGGCGCGCGTTAGGGCTTGGCTAAGCCCGTAACCCACCGCACCGCCGCCCTGGCCCGCCTCTCGGGCCGCAAGGGGATCTCGCAAGAGGTGGTGCATCAGCGCCAAGGTCACGAAAAAGAGCAGGGCAATGCCCGCCAAACGCGGCCAGGGGATGCGCAGGAGGATGGGCGTCGTACGCAGGATGAGCCAAAGGCCCAGGCCGGCCAAGGCCAAAGGCACCCCATACAGGCCCCACCCAAAGATGCGGCGCAAGAGGCCGATCCACCCCAACGTCAAACTGCCCAGGCTCTTGGAGGCCAGCCCCAATAGCGTGATGAGAGCCACCGCCAAAAGGACGAGGCCGATGATCCAATCTCGCTGGGTCGGCGAGATGGCCGGGGAGATTGCCCTACGCGCCGTGCGGCGTTCTGCCGTGCGCCGCGCCTCAGGGCGAGAGGAGGAAAGGCGAAGGGTGCTGCGCTTGATCCTTCTCGGTTTCATACTTTGATGACCACGGGCACCACGATGGGTCGCCGGCCCGTCTCGGCATAGGCAGCGCGCTCCAGGCTGGCCTGAAGGCGCTTGGTCAAATCGGCGCGGGTGCCCCCGCGCGAAAGGGTCTCTTCGATCTCCTCGCGAAGGCGCGCCTCCAAGGCAACCTCCTCACCCTCGTACAAGAACCCACGCGTCACGATCTGCGGCTCGCCCACAAGGGCGTTCGTGTACTTGTCGGCCAGCACCACCACCACGAGAAAACCGCTCCGCGCCAGGTTGGTGCGCTCCTCGAGCACATTATGCGCCACGGCCTTGGGGCCATGGCCATCCACCAAGACGAGATGATCGGCCACGCGGCCGGCCACGCGCGCCCCCTCTTGATCTATTTCGAGGACGTCTCCCGTCTCGATGACAAAGATATTTTCCTGCGGGATGCCGCACTCGCGGGCCAGTTTCGAATGCCACACCAAATGGCGATATTCGCCGTGGATGGGCACGAAATAGCGCGGGCGCAGCATGCTGATGAGGAGTTTCTGCTCCTCTTGGCTGGCGTGGCCGGAGACGTGCACATCCAAAATCTCATCGTAATACACGTCGGCGCCCAGGCGAAAGAGGTTATCGAGCGTGCGGTTGACGTATTCCTCGTTGCCGGGGATGGGGTTTGCCGAGACGATGATCGTATCCCCCGCCTTGACGTTGACCGAGTGATACCCCCTTTCGCCCATACGCACCAGCGCCGAGGTCGGCTCCCCTTGGCTGCCCGTGCAGATGAGGGTCACTTCCCGATCGGGCACATCTCGCAACTGGTTGAGGGGGAGGAGGAGTTCATCGGCCACGCGGACGTACCCCAACTGCCGGGCGATGCGAAAGTTGTTCACCATGCTGCGGCCCACGATGGCCACGCGCCGGCCATAGCGCTCGGAAGTATCTATCACCTGCTGGATGCGCGAGATGTTGGAGGCAAAGGTCGCCACGATGACCCGGCCCTGCGCCCCGGCAAAGATGCGCCCCAACGTCTCTTCCAAGTAGCGTTCCGAAGGGGTATAGCCCGGCTTTTCGGCGTTGGTGGAATCCGAAAGGAGGAGGAGCACCCCTCGGCTGCCCAACTCGGCGATCTTGGCGAAATCGGTGCGCTGGCCGTTGACGGGGCTGTGGTCGAACTTGAAATCTCCCGAATGGACGATCAACCCCACGGGCGTGGTGATGCCCAGCCCCACCCCATCGGGGATGCTGTGGCTCACGTTATAAAACTCGACGGCAAACGGAGGAACCTCCAGCCGATCTCCGGCCTTGATGGTATGGATGTCAACTTCTTTTAGGGCGGGGAGTTTGACTTCGATCAACCCCCGCGTGAGCCTGGTGGCATAGATGGGCGCCTGAACGCGATCGAGGAGGTAGGGCAACGCGCCGATGTGATCCTCATGGCCGTGGGTGATGATGATGGCCTTGACTTGGTCGGCACGCTCAAAGACGTACGAAAAATCGGGGATGACCACATCCACGCCCAGCATATCGTTTTCGGGGAACATAATGCCGGCATCAATGATGAGGATGGCCTCGTCATATTCCAAAACGAGCATATTGCGGCCGATCTCACCGAGGCCCCCTAGGGGGATGATGCGCAGTGTCCCGTCGCTCACAAGGTCCTCCGAGGGTTAGAACAAACGGAGTTGCTGAGGAGAAGATGGCTCATCCGGCGCGGGCTTGATGGCCTCGAGATCCGCCAAAATCTGCGGAAGTTTCAGGATATCGCGCTCGATGAGGGCGCGATACTGCGGCTGATGGAGCGCGGCCGCTGGATGAAACATCGGAAAGTAAACGATATCGCCCACCCGCTTGGGCTGGCCGTGAATGCGCGAAATGGAGACGTTGCTAAAGGCCAAGGCCATAGAATAGCGCCCGAGGGTTACGATGATTTTCGGCTTGAGGAGGGCGATCTGGGCCTCCAAAAAGGGGCGGCAGGCCTCGATTTCATCGGGCTGCGGATCGCGGTTGTTGGGCGGGCGGCACTTGACGACGTTGGCGATGAACACCTGCTGGCGCGTCAGGTTGATGGAGGCGAGCAATTCCTCCAAGAATTGCCCCGCCGCCCCCACGAAGGGGCGACCTTGCTGATCTTCGTGGAAGCCCGGCGCCTCGCCGATGAACATAATCTTGGCGTTGCTCGGCCCCTCCCCAGGCACGGCCAAGGTGCGCGATTTGGCCAAACGGCACCTTTGGCAAGCGCGAATTTGCGCGTTGAGCTCTTCGAGCGTCGTCATCTCAACCTCCCGGGGCATTGGCCACACCAAGGCGAATGTAATCGCATTATAACCGCGCTGGGTGAGTTCGTCCAAACATAAAGCGCGAGGCTCCTGCCTCGCACACGGGCCAGGAGGCCCGCGCTCCGGGCATTCGGCCCTCACCCTGGCCCTCTCCCGCGCCAACGCGGGAGAGGGAACTTCGGAGCGCGAGGCTCCCGCCTCGCACGCGGGCCAGGAGGCCCGCGCCCCTAAACCCTCCTCATCCCTCGCTCGCCAGGGAGCCGGCCATCGCCAAGACGTAACGCCCCGGCGGGAAGTACCGGGCCACCACCTCGCGGATGGCCTCGCGCGAGACGCCCTCGATGAGAGCCTTATAGCGCTGGAGGTAATCCAGCCCGAGGCCGTATTGCTCGATGTGGATTAGCAGGTCGCTGATGCCCTCGTTCGTCTCCAACTGAAGGGGCAGGGCGCCAATCAGGTAACTCTTGCAATCGGCGAATTCCTCGTCGCTGACCAACTCTTCCCGTAGGCGGGCGATCTCCTCGAGGATGGCCGACACCGTGCGGTCAATGTGGTCGGGCTGGACGCCCGCCTCAATGCTCCACGGGCGCGCCCCCTGGCCGGCCTGCAAGATGCTCGTAATGTAGTAGGCCAAGCCCTGCTCATCGCGCACATTGCGCCCCAGGCGGCCCATCATCCCCAACCGCCCCAGGATGATGTTGGCCATCGCGGCAGGGTAATAGTCCGGCGAGGTGCGCGGCATCCCCACCACGCCCAAGACCAAATCCACCTGGGGCCTGCCGGGGATGTGCACCTGCCGCACGACTGCCTCCGCTGGCGTTTCGGCCAAGGGGGGTTCCCAAGGGGGCGGATCCTCCGCCAACCGCCACTGGCCGAGGGTCTCATTGAGGCGATCCACCATACGGGCCGCTTCCACCGCACCCACCACGCTCAAGACCATCGTCCGAGGGTGGTAGACTCGCCGATAGAACCGCATCAAATCCTCCCGCGTGAGGGCCGCGATCGTCTCGGGTTTGCCGAGGGCCTCTCGCCCGTAGGGGTGCCCTGGCGGATAGAGCGCCTCCATAAAGGCGCGGTCGCTGCGGTAGCCCGTATCCATCTCCAGCACGGCGAGCCGCGTCAAGATCTGCCCACGCAGTTTGCGGATCTCCTCCTCGGGGAAGGAGGGGGCCATAAGCATCTCGCTGAGCAGGGTGATGAGGCGGTCGGCATCCTCCGCCAAGGCGTGCCCGCCAAAACCCACATCGTTCCGGCCGGCGCTGATCTCCAGCGAGGCCCCCACCTCGTCCAGGGCAAGGTTGATCTCTTGGAAGGTGCGCCCCGCCGCACCCCGCCGCAGCATAGCCGCGGTGAACCCGGCTAGCCCCTCTTGGCCTGGGGGATCGAAATAACTTCCGGCACGGATCTGCCCGCCGATGACCACCGTGGCGCTATCGTGCTTCTCATGCACGAGGACGACGGCGCCGTTATCCAATTCGGCGCGAAGGATGCTTTCGGGGCCAAGGCCCCCCTTGGGCGCGCGGTAAAAAGAGACCCCTGGGTGCCGAGGCGCCCACCCAGGCGCCTCGGCCGGCCCGGCCTCGCGGGCGGCGCCCTCCTCAGAGGGCACGAACCAGCCCACGGTGCGGTTCTCTTCGGTGAAATATGTGCGCGCCACGCGTTGCACATCCTCCGGTGTGACGGCGGCGAGTTCCTCAAAGAGGGTCTCCATCCGCTCCGGCCGGTCGAGGATGGCCAGGAACCCCAGCCCTAGCGCCTGGCCGGAGACGCTTTCGTTCGCATAGGCGAATTGCGCCTGCGTCTGCCGGATGGCCATACGCAGTTCGTGTGGCTCTACCAGCGCCTCTTGCAGGCGTTGGATTTCAGCCAAGAGGGCCGCCTCGACCTCGGCGGGCGTGCGCCCTTGGCGCACCGTGGCCCCCAGGGTCATCAAGTAGGGGTCAAGGCTGGCGTGATAATGGCTGCCCGCCGAGGAAGCCAGTTCCGTCTCGACCAAGGCGCGGTAGAGCCGCGCGCTGCGCGCCTGGCCATCTCCAAAGGCAAAGATCGCCCGCCCCCCCGAAAGGATAGCATCTACGATGGCCAGGGGTACGAAATCCGGGTGGGAAACCGGCGGCGTGTGATAGGCGATGCGCACGATGGGCGCCGCCCCCGGCATCCGCAAGGTAAGGCGGCGCTCGCCGCGTTGGGGCGGCTCTTGGGGCACATCCTGAGGAGGGGGATCGCCGGGAGAGATGGGTTCAAAGGCCTCGGCGATGCGCTTCAGCCAATCTTCCGTGTCGAAATCTCCCACCACCACGAGGATGGCATTATTCGGGATGTAATAGCGCCGATAATGGGCATAGAGTTGGTCCCGCGTTAGCCGCAGGAGGTCTTCCTTCCAGCCGATAGTCTGATGATGGTAGGGGTGCACGCGAAAGGCCGAGGCGCAGACCTCCTCGGCAAGCATATAACTTGGCTCGTTTTCGCCGCCCTCGCGTTCGGCGATGATGACGGTGCGCTCCGCCTCCACCTCGGCCGGCGCGAACTCGGCGGAGGCCATGCGATCCGCCTCGATTTCCAAGGCCAACTCGGCGTGATCGCTGGGGAGCGTGGTGTAGAACACGGTAAAGTCGTGGCTCGTCATCGCGTTGATGTAGCCGCCGAGGCGATCCACCGCGCGCGTGATTTCCCCTTTGGGGAAGCGCGCCGACCCCTTGAAGAGCATATGTTCTACCCAGTGTGAGATGCCGGTATCGCCCCCTAACTCGTTGCGGCTGCCCACGCGGTACCACAGCCAGGTGCTGATGACCGGCGCGGAATGGACCTCTTTGAGGATGACCTCCAGGCCATTATCGAGCGTCGCTCGGCGCATCATCTTTCCCCCCTTGATCTTCCCTTGGCCTATGCATCATAGCACACCCCGCCGCGAGGGGCCAAAGGGCATCACCCTTCGGCCAAGGCTGGCGGGCGCCAATCTCCCGGCGATTTTACGATGCGCAGGTTCCCGTTGTTCGGCAGAGGGATATCGGGCCAGGTGCGCCCCTCGCCATTGAACTGCGGCAGCCAGGGGGCAAGCGCCTCGAACATCTCGTCGCACATTGCCCAGACCTCTTCGGTGTTGCACACCGCGGCCGTGAGCGGATCATGCAAGACGGCGAGTTTCACAAGTTCGCGGTTCCCCGTGAGGGCGGCTTCCACGGCCATCTCCTGCACGCTGATGCTCGCCCGGCAGGTGGCCGCGCACTGCGGCGGGAGAGGCCCCACATACGAGGGATGGATGCCGTTCGCATCCACATAGCAGGGGATTTCCACCGTGCAATCGGGCGGCAGGTTGGGGATCATCCCACGGTTGGCGACGTTCAAGTGCCCACGATAGAGCCGGCCCGTCTCCAGCGACTCGATGATGTACGAGGCGTGCTCGGTGGAGCGCTCCCCCAGGCGGATGAAATCCGCCTCGCCGCTCAGCCATTTAGGATACATCTGGCGGTATTCGTCATTGCGCTCGCGGCAGTGGTTGAGGTAGCCGGCCGTCTGGCCGTCAATCCAGCGCTCGGGGTGGATCCAGCGGGGCAACTCGGCGGGGCGCTTGCGATACCAGGGCAGGTATTCGCTCAGGTGCCCGTTGGATTCCGTCGAGAAATAGCCAAAGCGCTTGAGGATATCGAGGCGCACGGGTTCGCGCGGGGCGATATCGGGGTCCTTCTCCATCGCCTCGGCGATGAAGGGCAACAGGTCTCGCCCTTGGTACGTCACCTGGATGTACCACGTCTGATGGTTGATGCCCGCGCAGATGAAATCCACCTCCTCGCGGGGCAACCCCAAGGCGCGGGCGATGAGGGCATGGCCGCCCTCGACGCCGTGACACAACCCCACATAGTAGACGCCGCCCGCCCGGCGAATGGCCCAGGAGTTCATCGCCATCGGGTTGGAATAGTTGATAAAGAGGGCCTGCGGGGCCACCTCGCGGATATCCTTGGCGATATCGAGGAGCACGGGGATGGTGCGCAGGGCATAGAACACGCCCCCCGGCCCGAGCGTATCGCCCACGCACTGGTCCACGCCATATTTGAGGGGAATTTCGATATCGTAGGCAAAGGCCTCCAGGCCCCCTACGCGCACCGTCGAGATGACATAGTCGGCTCCGGCGATGGCCTCGCGCTGGCAGGTCGTCGTAACGACTGTGGCGGGCAGGCCGTTATCGGCGATCATCTTGCGACATAGGTTGGCCGCCATCTCGAGGTTTTCGGCGTTGATATCCATAAAGCGAAATTCGGCATCTTGCAGTTCGGGCACGGCCAGGATATCCATCACCAGGGTGCGCGTAAAGCCCACGCTCCCCGCACCGATCATCGCGATTTTGACCATCGTTCCCTCCTTTCTGGCAAAGCGTAACCGATAGAAAAGGGCGGCCCCAATAGGCCGCCCTTTTTGGCATCCTCTCCGTTAGGCCACTTCGGGCAAGAGGAGGCCGTAGCCGCCGTTGCGCCGGCGATAGACCACACTGAAGGTATTGCCCTCTACATTGTAGAAGGCAAAAAAGTCGTGCCCCAAGAGTTCCATCTGCTCGATGGCCTCTTCCACCGTCATCGGGCGGGTGGGGAAGGTCTTGGTGCGCACCACGGCCGCAGGCTCCTCCGCCTCCTCCGCGACTTCGGCCAGCATTTCCTCCGGCAACTCCTCCTCTTGAGGCCGCCCCAGAGACTTCCAATGCTTGCCCTTGTAGCGCCGAATGCGGCGGGTCATCTTATCTAAGGCGGCGTCAATCGAGGCATACATATCCGCCGAACGCTCCTCGGCGCGGAGGATGACGCCGTTCGTGCTGCGCAGGGTGATCTGCGCCACGTGCCGATCTTGCGCGCTCTTGGAATTCTGCACCGCGAGTTCCACCGTCGCCTGGTCAATGTTCGGAAGAAAGCGCTCCAGTTTGCTTACTTTCTTTTCGACATAGTTACGCAGGGTATCGCTGAGATCGAGATTGCGGGTCTTGAGGATCACGTCCATGGTCGGCTCCTTCCTATAGTGGGATATCGTTCGAGGCAGGGTTTTCACCCCCACAGCGCGGCGATAAGAGGGGTCTCGCGGGTGGTTCGATAGTAGCAACTTCTGGGAGAATTGTCAACCGCTAAAGCACGGGCGCGAGGCAAAATGGGCCAAAATTTGACAGCGCCCCCTGTGGCGCTATAATAGGAGTTGCTCATTGCGGGTGTAGCTCAGTTGGCAGAGCGTCTGCTTCCCAAGCAGAATGTCGTGGGTTCGAATCCCATCACCCGCTCTGAAGATCGGGGGCTTGGTCAAGGCCAAGCCCCTTTTTTTCTACCGCACCCTCTCATCCCGGTCGTATACCTGGTCTCGCCCGACCCAGCGGCCGGGGAGGACGGCCGGCAGCGCGGCGCGTTCCTCCGGCGTGAGGCGAACATCCAGCCCACCCAGCGTATCCTCGAGTTGCTCGACGTTGCGCGCGCCAACGATGGGGCACGTGATGCGCGGCTCGGCGAGCACCCAAGCGAGCGCTAACTGCGCCGGCGTAACGCCCCGTTCCTTGGCGGCCTGGGCCAACCCCTCGGCGATTTGGAGCGCCTCTTCGGTGTAATAGCGCTGATAGTACATCGGGTTGGCCTCCAGCCGCGCCCCGGCGGGCAGGGGTTCGCCGCGCCGGTATTTGCCCGTGAGCATCCCGCCGGCCAAGGGGTTATAGACGATGACGCCGATTCCCTCATACGCGCAGTAGGGCAAGACCTCGGCCTCGATGCTGCGGTTCAGGGCGTTATAGAGCATCTGGGCGCAGATAAAGCGCGACCAGTGGTGCCTCTCTGAAAGGCGCAAGAACTGCGCCAAGTGCCAGGCCTTGAGGTTCGAAAAACCGATGTAGCGCACCTTGCCTTGGCGCACGAGGTCGTTCAAGGCCTCTAGGGTCTCCTCTGGGGGCGTTTCGGGGTCCCAACGGTGGATTTGGTACAGGTCAATCACGTCCGTCTGCAAGCGCCGCAGGCTGGCCTCGCACGCCTTGAAGATGTGGTAGCGCGAAAGGTATCCATCGTTCGGCCCCGGCCCCATAGGGGCATAGACCTTGGTGGCCAAGATAATCTGATCGCGCACCCCGCGCGAGGCGAGCCAGCGCCCCACGATCTCCTCGGAGAGGCCACGTTGGTATTGGTCGGCCGTATCAATGAACGTCCCACCCCACTCCACAAAGCGATCCATAATCCGAAAAGAGGCCTCCTCATCGGCCTCATTGCCGAAGGTCATCGTCCCCAGGCAGACGCGCGAGACCTTTAGCCCCGAGCGCCCTAACCGCACGCTCTCCATATGGCACCTCCTTACGTTTCGAATCCCTTACCTGGCGATTATGCATAGATCGCCCCGCCCCCGCAAGGCCCTTTCGGTTGGACAGCGCTTTATTTCGGGCTACAATCGGAAGGCTGCACCGCGTTGGCCGGTGGGCGCATCTCGTTGGGGAGCACGCGAGGTTATGAAACGGAACTATGCCCTCATCACGGCGATTAGTTTTATCCTCTTTATGTCGCGCGGCATCATCGGGCCGCTGGGGTCGGTCTACACCCGGTCGCTCGGGGCGAGTTATATCGCCATCGGCGCCCTGAGCACCGTCACCTCGCTGATGTCCGTGGTGTTTGCCTATTTTTGGGGGCGCGCCTCGGATATCCTCCAGCGGCGCAAGAGTTTCCTCCTCTTGGGCCTGGCTTTCTTGGGGCTTGACGCCATAATCACCTCCTTTGTGCCGAACTACATCTACCTTTTCCCCTTGCGCATCCTCGATGCCATCGCTCAGGCCGCCTATGGCGTGGCCAGCCTGGCCTTGATGGGCGATATCCTTGGGCGGCAGAGGGCCGGCCGAGGATGGCGTATGGGTGCCTACCGGGGATTCTCCTCCCTCGGGTTCGGGGTGATGGCCTTTATCGCCGGGTATATCGTGGAGGCCACCTCTCTGCGGGTGCCTTACCGCATTTCGGCCCTTTTCCTGTTCGTGGCCTTTATCCTCGCGCTCTATGTGCAGGAGGAGGGCCAAGCCCAACAGGCAAAGGCCTTCCAGGGCGTCGGCGGGTTTCTGCGGGAGGTTATATCGGCCACCGTGGCTGCCGTGCGCGATGCGATCACTCGCCTGGGCGCAGCCTTGCGCCATGAAGGGACGGGCGAGATGCTCGCCGATGAGCGCACCGCCGAGGAACTCGCCGAGGCCCCTAAGGTGACGTTGCCCCTCGCGCCGCTCCTCATCGCCTCGCTCCTGTGGTCGCTCGTCTTTGGGGCCGTCTACGCCCTGTGGGCAAACTATATGCACGAGGAGATCGGCTATTCGGAGCGCTTGGTGAGCCAACTCTGGTCGCTTGCCTCTTCGCTCGAGTTCCCGATGATGATCCTCGCCGGGTGGCTCTCCGACCGCACGGGGCGGCTCCCGATGCTCAGTATGGGGTTCGTGGCCTGGGCGGTGGTCTTTATGGGGTATATCGTCGCACCCACGATGCCCTGGATCATCCTCATCCAAGTCGTGCGGAGTTTTGCCTTCTCGGCCTTTACGGTGGCGGCGATGGTCTATGCCACGGAGGTGCGCGGCAAATCTCAACGGGGGCAGGTCTCCGGGCTATATAACTCGGCGGGGAGCATCGGCTCCATCTTGGGGAATACGATTGGCGGGGCCATTACGCAGGTGGCGGGGTTCCGCACGATGATCGGCTCGATGACGGCGATCATCCTGGGCGGGGCGCTTTACCTGGCCAGGGCGGCTTGGCAGCATCGGGCGCGCCTGCGCCAGGTAGAGGCCGCTTCGCCCGTTCCACAGCACTGATACGAGGGAGGGAAGGCGATGAAAAAGTCCGTCGGCGCCAAGACGATCCTTTACCCCACGCCCGCCCTCTTGGTGGGCACCTATGACGAAGCAGGCAAACCCAATGTGATGACCGCGGCCTGGGGCGGCATCTGCAACTCGCAGCCGCCTTGCGTGTACGTCTCTCTGCGCAAGGCCACCTATTCGCACCACTGCATCTTGGCGCAGGGGGGCTACACGGTGAATATCCTCCCCGAGACCTACGTGCGCCAAGTGGATTACTGCGGCATCGCCAGCGGCCGCGAGGGAGATAAGTTCGCCTCCGCCGGCCTTACGCCCGTTCCGGCGGAACGCATCCACGCCCCGTATGTGGCCGAGGCCGCCGTGGTGCTCGAATGCCGGCTGGTGCAGGCCTTGGAACTGGGCCTGCATACCCAATTCATCGGCGAGGTGCTGGACGTCAAAGCCGAAGAGGAGGTGCTCGACGCGCACGGGCGGGTGGATATCGCTAAGGTGCGGCCCATCATCTTTGCGCCGGATACGCGCACCTACTACGGCCTGGGCGCGTTCCTCGGCCCCGCCTTCTCGATAGGGAAGGGGCTGCGGTAAGGGCCGGCCTCGCGGCGGGCCGAGAGGCCCGCAATGCGGCCATCGCGGAAGCTCCACTTCCGCACTCCATATGGCCCTTTCCCACGTCGAGTGGGAGAGGGGCCAGTAGGCCGGCCTTGCGGCCTAGGGCAAAAAGCCTAGAATAGGGGTCAAGAACGTGAAGGATGGCCCAAGGCCAGGGGTGAGGAGATGAACGCGCTCTTGCAGAATGTGGATCGTGTGCTGATTTCTCAAGAGGAATTACAAAAGCGCGTGCGCGAATTGGGGGCGCAGATCTCGGCGGATTACCACGACCTGAACCCCTTGCTCTTGTGCGTCCTCAAAGGGGGGTTCCTCTTCCTGGCCGACCTCAGCCGCGCCTTGACCATCCGCCACGGCGTGGATTTTATGGCCATCTCCAGTTATGGGAATTCCACCGTCTCCAGCGGCGTGGTGCGCATCCTCAAAGACTTGGATACCGACATCAGCGGGCGGCACGTGCTCATCGTCGAGGATATCATTGATACGGGGAACACCCTAGCCTACTTGCTGGAGAACCTCCGCGTGCGCCAACCCGCCAGCCTGCGCATCTGCGCGCTCCTCACCAAGCCGGCCCGCCGCCAAGTGCCCCTGCACATTGATTACGTCGGCTTTGAGATTCCCGATGAGTTCGTCATCGGCTACGGGCTGGATTTTGCCGAAGACTATCGCAACCTCCCCTTTATCGGCGTCCTCAAGCGAGAGGCCTACGCTTCTTCCCCCTAGGGCTGGGGCGCGGCGGGGGGTTACCCTCTCCCCCGCCGCTTAGCCAGCGCCGTGCGAATGCGATCCAGCGCCTTGAGGATATTCTCGATAGAGTTCGCATACGAGAGCCGCAGATAGCCCTCGCCGTAGGCCCCAAACGAGGCGCCCGATAGGGCGGCCACGCCGGCCTCCTCCAAGAGGAAGGTTTCGCATTCCTTGCTCGTCATCCCCGTGCCGCGGATGTTGGGGAAGACGTAGAACGCCCCCTTGGGCTTGAGGCAAGTGATGCCCGGAATCTCGTTCAACCCTTGGACGATGACATCGCGGCGCTCGCGGAAGGCCTGCACCATCTGGCGCACGCTATCTTGCGGGCCTTTCAGGGCTTCCACGCCCGCCCACTGGGTGGCGGCGTTCGTGCAAGAGTTCGAGTTGATCATCAAGAGCGTAACCTGCTCGGCCACGGCCTTGGGCATAATGCCGAACCCCAAGCGCCACCCCGTCATCGCATACGTCTTAGAAAAGCCGTGCAGGATGATCGTCCGCTCTGAGGTGGACATTCCCTCGCAGGTGGCGATGCTCTCAAATTCGCCCTCGTAGAGGATGTGCTCATAAACCTCATCCGCCAAGACGGGGATATCCCGTTCGGCGCAGATCTCGGCAATCGCCTCCAAATCGGCCCGGCTCAAGACGCCCCCCGTGGGGTTGGCCGGCGAGTTCAGGATGACGAGCGCGGTGCGGTCGGTTACCAAATCTTTGAACTCGTTGACGTCCAGGCTGAAGCCGTATTCCTCGCGGAGCGGGATGGGCACCGGCTTAGCCCCCGCAAAGTTGATCATAGATTCGTAGATGGGGAAGCCGGGGTTGGGGTAAATGACCTCGCGCCCCTTTTCGGCCAAGGCCAGGATGACGTAGAACATAATCGGTTTGGCCCCCGGTGTGACGACCACCTGGCTCGGTTCGATGGGCTGGCGACGCGCCCGGCTAAAGTGCTCTGCGATGGCCTCGCGCAGCGCGGGGATACCCGCCGAAGGGGTATAGTGCGTAGCCCCGTTGCGTAGGGCGCGGCAGGCCGCCTCGATGATGTGGGCCGGCGTGTCGAAATCCGGCTCGCCGATTTCCAGGTGGATCACCTCGCGGCCCTGGGTTTCCATCGCCTTAGCGCGGGCCAGCACCTCAAAGGCCGATTCCGTGCCGATGCGGCTCATCCGTTTGGCAAACTGGAACATCTCTTACTCTCCTCCCTCGACGAGATGGCGATAAATGGAACGCACCTTTTGGGCCGAACCGGCCCAAGAAAACCGCTTTACTTGCTCAAACCCACGCGCGCGCAAAGCGTTGCGCAAAGGGGAATCGACGAGCAAGCGCCACAAGGCCTCCGCAAGCGCCTCGACGTCCTCCGGGTCCACAAGGAGCGCGGCCTCCCCGGCCGCCTCGGGCAACGAGGAGGTGTTCGAGGCGACCACAGGCGTGCCGCAGGCCAAGGCCTCGAGCACCGGGATGCCGAACCCCTCATAAAGCGAGGGGAAGGCAAAGACGTCCGCCCCTTGGTAAAGGGCCGGAAGATCCTCATCGGGGATGAACCCCGTGATCTGAACCCACTCCTCAAGGCGCAGGGTGCGGATCGTCTCTTCGATCTCCTCAAAAAGCCACCCCTTGGCGCCGGCGATGACCAACCGGTGGGGGATGCCGTGCCGCTGGCGCAAGAGGTGGTAGGCGCGGATGAGCCGTGCAAAGTTCTTGCGCGGCTGGAGCGTGCCTACCCCCAGGATGTAGGGCCGGCGAACGGCGTATCGCGCAAGGCATGCCTCGAGCCGGGCCGCATCCTCCGCCGGGCCAAAGTGCGCCTCCACGCCGGGGTACACCACGGCCACCCGCTCGGGCGCCGCGCCCAAGAGTTCGATGAGATCCTGCCGGGTGCTTGCCGAATCCGCCAAGAGGAAATCCGCCCGCCGCACGGCGCGCGGCACGCTCGCCAAAAGGTATTCCAGCAGGGGTTTTGAGAAACACTCCGGATGGCGGATAAAAGAAAGATCATGGATGGTAACCACCGTCCGCGCGCGCCATACGGGCGGCAAGGTGAAATCGGGCGAGTGGAATACGTCCACGCGGCCGGTAAAGAGTTCCACGGGCAGGGGGAGCCGCACCCTTTGCCACAGGATGGCGAGGTGCCGGTCGGAAAGGGGCAAGATGCGCCGAGAAAAGTTCGCCGGCCAAGGGCCTTCCTCCGCGCCTCGCCCGGCGCTCAGAAGGACATAGGCCGTCTCGCGATCCATCTCCGCCAGGGCGCTCACCAGGCCCCGCGTATAGCGGCCGATGCCCGCCCTTTGGCGCACGGCGGCGGTATAATCTATCGCCACGCGCATCATTTGACCTTCCGATACGTCCACACCCGGTTCACGCCGAAATTCCAAAAGAGCACCACGCCGATAGCGATGGTCTTGGAGAGGTTATATCCCCACACGCCCCACGGGCTAAAGACATAGTGATCGAGCGAAAGGAAAATGGCCTGGTTGATGCCATAGCCCGCCAGGTTCACCAAAAGGAATTGCCCAAATTGGGGAAGAAAGCGCTCCCGGCGGGTTTCGGGGTAGGTCCAGAAGCGGTTCCACATAAAGTTGCTGAATACAGCGGCAAAAAAGGAAAAGGTGTTCGCCAACCATTTAGGCAAGCCGAACACCTGGATGCCCAAGTTCAGGATGCCGAAATCCACGCCTGCGCCGATGGTGCCCACCACGCTGAACTTGAGAAAGCGCCTCACCTCGGCGCGGTTAGCGTAAAAGAACGTTTTGGCCCGCGAAATCGCTTGCTGCATAGGCGAGATTGTACCGAGAGGGGAGAAAAGGCGCAAAAAGAGGGGCCTTGGCCCTAGGGTTCCGCACTGGGCGGGGTGGCTATGGCCCAAACGAGCGCAACGAGGAGGTACATCTCGTGCACATAGAGGTTATCGAACAGGCTGTGCGCCATCAGGTGACCGAGCATCCCCAAGGCGCCCAAGGCAAAAGCGCGCTCCCAGCCCGCGGCCTTGCCGGCCCGCCGCCAGAGGGCTACCAGGGCGGCGAATACCAGGGCCAGATACGCCCCTAGGCCCACCAATCCCTGCTCGGCCAGGATATTCAGATAGATATTATGCGCATGGCCCAGTGGGTCCTGCCAGCGAGGTATGGCGACGCTCGGGTAAACCACGGGATACTGCCCCACCCCCACGCCGAACCAAGGTCTTTGCGCGAACATACGCCAGGCTGCCTGCCAGTGGGCATAGCGCTCTACGAGGGCAAAGTTCGCATCGGTGATTTCGAGGGTGGAAAGGTCCTGCCCGATGAGGGTGAAGGCGTCGCCCAGCCGCCCTATGAATCCCTCCGGCAGCGCCCCGAAAAGGGTCGGTGCCCAGATCGCCAGGACAAGCGCCACAATGAAGAGGATAAGCCATACCCGCCGCCCCAAACGGAGCGCGACGAGGGCCAAACCGCCCAACACCCCCACGAGCGCCCCCCGAGACCAACTCGCCACGATGCCCAGCGCCATCAAGAGGCTGGAGCCGAGGGCCAGCCCCCAAAGGAGCCGATCTCCCAAGGCGCCCCGGCGAGAGAGCGCCGGGCGCGCCCCTACCCAAACGAGCGCATACCCCACGGGCAACAGGAGGCCGAGGTAACCGCCGAAGGGGTTCGGCTGGCGAAAGGTGCCATAGGCGCGCATATAGCGCCCCAACAGGATGAACCCCGGCGGCCCCACCTGAAAGAGGAATTGATACAACCCCAAGGCCGCCTCAAGCGCCCCCGCGATGAGCAAGGCGCCGCACAGCCAACGGCGCATCGCGGGGGTCAGCACGCTCCCGGCAAGGAGGTAGACCCACAGCACCTCCGCCCATTTGAGCCACTCGGTGAGCGCCGAGGGGAGGTCGCGCGCGGGGAGGAGGCCCAGGCTCACCACGCCTAGGAAAAGAAGGAGCGGCACCGTCAAGGGCAGCCGCCGAACCCGCCCTGCGCCCAAGGCCGCGCGGCGCGCCGCCCAGGCGGCGGAGAGGAGCGCCAACAGAGGCTGGCTCGGGCTAAGCGCTAGGCCGCCCACCGGAAGGGCGAACAAAGAGCCGAAGGGGATACTCAAGGCCAAAGGGAAAAACCCCAAGGACGGCCACCGCAGGATGAGAAGCCCCGCCGCCGCTCCCCCGGCCAGGATGGCCGCCCCTTTCAGGGGCAAGCGCGCCAACGCCAACCCCACGAGGGCGACGAGGCCCGCACGCCCGATGCGCCCAAGGCTTGCCCGCCAAGCCCCGAACTCCTCAGGAAGGCGACGCGCGAGCAAGCGTTCCATAGGGGGCTAGATCTCGTCAAGGATGGAGGCGAAATAGGCGATAGTCTTGGCCAGCCCCTCTTCGATGGGCACCTTGGCTGACCAGCCGAGCACCCTCAGAGCCTTGCGCACGTCGGGCTGGCGAGCATGGGGGTCATCCTTCGTGCGCTCGTCCTGCGGCGTCACAAAGACGATCTCGGACTTGCTCCCCGAAATGCGCAGCACCAACTGGGCGAATTCGAGGATGGTCATCTCATGGGGATTCCCCAGGTTGACGGGCGTCGGCTCATCCGAGAGGAGCAGGCGGTAAAGGCCATCCACCATATCGCTCACGTAGCAGAAACTGCGCGTGCGCGAGCCATCATCATATACGGTGAGCGGTTCGCCGCGCAGGGCCTGGCGGATGAAATTAGGCACTACACGCCCGTCGTTGAGGCGCATCCGAGGGCCGTAGGTGTTAAAAATGCGCGCAATGCGCGTCTGCAGGCCGTGCGTGCGGTGGTAAGCCATCGTGAGCGCCTCGGCAAAGCGCTTCGACTCGTCATATACCCCCCTGGGGCCGACGGGGTTCACGTTGCCCCAATACTCCTCGCTTTGGGGGTGCACCAACGGGTCGCCGTACACTTCCGAAGTCGAGGCCAAGAGGAACCGCGCCCCTTTGGCCTTGGCCAGCCCCAGGGCGTAATACGTGCCCAGGGCGCCCACTTTGAGCGTCTTGATGGGCATTTCGAGGTAATCTACCGGGCTGGGGAGCGAGGCCAGATGGAAAATGGCATCGAGCGGGCCTTCGACGTGGATGGGCTGGGTGACATCGTGGTTGATGAAGGAAAACCGAGGGTGATCGCGCAAATGGGCGATGTTGCGCAAACTCCCCGTGATGAGGTTATCCATCGCGATGACCTCATGCCCCTGCTCCAATAAATAGTCGCACAGGTGCGAACCGATGAATCCCGCCCCTCCGGTAATCAGGATACGCATAGGCCCCCTTCTGGCAAGATTGGTCTACGTAAAGTATAACCGTCCCCCGAAGGGGGGTCAAAGGGGGCGCTGCCGCTAAAAAGCACCGGCCTTTGCCTCGTTTGACAACCCTCTCAAAGGCTATATAATGATGCCCAAACCGAAGCCGAAAGACGTAGATCAGGAAGAGTACCTGCCAAGGCGGGGTTCCAGAGAGCCAGGGTGAGGTGAGAGCCTGGCGCTTGCGCGGGCAGCGAATGGGCCTGGGAGTTGCACCTTCGAACGGGCACAAGCCGCCCCAGTAGGGGGTGACGGAGCCGCCACCGTTATTATGGCCGAGGGTATCGGGCCACATCAACGCAAGATGTTTCGCCCCGTACCTGCAGAGTGAGGCTGGCCAAGGAACCCTATCCGCCATCACGGCGGATTTTTTGATTCCTTTGGCCACCTAAGGAGGGTGGCACCTCGGGAGCGCAAGGCTCTCGTCCCTTGGGGGCGAGGGCCTTTCTTGTTATAAGGCAAGGAGGTGAAGATGGCACGATGAGGAGCAAAGGGGTCTAGCGCGGGTTTGTGCCGCACCGAGGATATTCGCAATCTATGACCGAAAGGAGAGCCATGCAAACGCAATTCCTACTCTCGCAAAATGACGTGCCGACCCAGTGGTATAACGTGCAGGCGGACCTGCCCGAACCGCTGCCGCCCACCCTGCACCCGGTAACGCTCCAGCCTGTGGGGCCGAGCGACCTCGAGCCGATCTTCCCGATGGATCTCATCTTGCAGGAAGTGAGCCAAGAGCGGTACATTGACATCCCGCAGGAGGTGCGGGAGATCCTTCAACTGTGGAGGCCCACGCCCCTCTACCGCGCCGTGCGCCTGGAACAGGCCCTCGGCACGCCGGCCAAGATCTTTTACAAGTACGAGGGCACCAGCCCCACGGGCAGCCATAAACCGAACACCTCCGTGGCCCAGGCCTTTTACAACAAAATCGCGGGGGTGAAGCGGCTCACCACGGAGACGGGCGCAGGGCAGTGGGGGTCTGCCCTGGCGATGGCCTGCAACTTTTTCGGGCTGGAATGCAAAATCTATATGGTCAAGGTGAGTTACCAGCAAAAGCCCTACCGTCGCTCGGTGATGCGCCTCTTTGGGGCCGATGTGGTGCCCAGCCCCAGCGACGAAACGGAATCGGGCCGCGCCATCCTCGCCAAAGACCCCAACTCCACCGGTTCGCTGGGCATTGCCATCAGCGAGGCCGTGGAGGTAGCCCTCAAGAATGCCGATACCAAGTACTCGCTGGGGAGCGTGCTGAACCACGTTCTGATGCATCAAACGGTCATCGGCGAAGAGGCCATCAAGCAGATGGACCTGGCCGGCGCCTACCCGGATGTGGTCATTGGGTGTGTGGGGGGCGGCTCGAACTTTGGCGGGTTGGCCTTGCCCTTCCTCCGCCAGAACCTGCGCGAGGGCGCCAAGACGCGTTTTGTGGCCGTGGAACCGATGGCTTGCCCGAGTATGACGCGCGGCGTGTATGCCTTTGACTATGGCGATACGGCCAAGATGGCCCCCGTGGTCAAGATGGATACTTTGGGCCACGATTTCGTGCCGCCGGCCATCCACGCAGGGGGGTTGCGCTACCACGGCGTGGCACCGCTTCTAGCGCTCTTGCACCGCTTGGGCTACATCGAGCCGAGGGCCTATCATCAGGTGCCCGTGTTCGACGCCGCCGCGCTCTTTACCCGCACCGAGGGGATCATCCCCGCGCCAGAGTCGGCCCATGCCGTCCGCGCGGCCATTGATGAAGCGCTCGATGCCAAAGAAAAGGGCGAGGAGCGGGTCATCCTCTTCAACCTGAGCGGGCACGGCTTCCTTGACTTGGGCGCCTATGACGCCTATCTTGAGGGGCGTTTGGAGAACTATGCCTACCCCGAAGAGATGATTCAGCGCGCCTTGCAGAGCCTGCCGCAGGTGAATCTCTAGCGTTCAAGGCCCGCCTTCCGTGGGCGCCATTTGCCTGGGGAAGGCGGGCCAGCAGCCCACGGGGCGTTTGAGAGGAGCGGGATGAGGCGCATTCTCGTTACGGAGCCGCTTTCGCCGGAAGGGTTGGCCCTTTTGCAGGGAACCTGCGCGGTGGACGTGCACCTGAACCCTTCGCCGGAGGCCCTGCGCGAGATGATCGGCGCCTACGATGCGCTCATCGTGCGCTCGAGCACGCCCGTCACGGCGGAGATCATCGAACGGGCCGAGCGGTTGGTGGTCATCGCCCGTGCCGGCACCGGCGTGGATAATATTGACCTGGAGGCCGCCACGCGGCGGGGCATCTTGGTGGTGAATGCGCCCACGAGCAACACCGTGGCCGTGGCGGAGCATACGCTAGCCCTGATGCTTTCCCTCGCGCGGCACATCCCCAAGGCCGATGCCTTGATGCACGCTGGCTGCTGGGAGAAAAAACACTTTATGGGCACCGAGTTGCGCGACAAAGTGCTGGGGTTGATCGGCCTGGGGCGCGTGGGCACGGCGGTCGCCTCGCGGGCGAGGGGGTTTGAGATGCGCGTCATCGCCCATGACCCGTTCGTGGCGCCCGAATGGGCGCAGCGGCTGAACGTGGAACTCGTGAGCCTGGAAAGGCTCCTCAGAGAGGCCGATTACGTGTCGCTCCACGTGCCCTCCACGGAGCGCACGCGGGGGATGATCGGCGCGCGCGAACTCGAACAGATGAAGCGCACGGCCTACCTCATCAACTGTGCGCGCGGCGACCTCATCGTAGAGGAGGCCCTCATCCGCGCCCTGCGCGAGGGCCTCATCGCAGGGGCCGCGCTGGACGTCTTCCCCGATGAGCCGCACCTCAACCCAGACCTCTTGGCCTGCCCCAACCTCGTCCTCACGCCGCACCTCGGGGCCTCTACCCAAGAGGCGCAGAGCGGCGCTGCCCTGCAAGTGGCCCAGCAGGTGCTCGACGTGCTCTCTGGCCGGCCGCCGCGCTACCCGGTGAATATCACGGCCCTCTCGGCGGAGGAGATGGCCTTTTTGCGCCCCTACCTAAACCTGGGCACGCAGATGGGCCGCTTTTACGCCCAATACGCGGAAAATAACCTCTCCCATTTGGAGATCATCTACGCCGGCGATGTGGAAGCACACAATACGCAACTCATCACGGCGGCGGTGCTTATGGGGATTTTGGGCGAATCGGGCGAAGAGGCGGTGAACCTGGTGAATGCCCGCCTCATCGCCGCCGAACGGGGCCTCATCATCCGCGAATCGCGCACGCCCGAGGCGCAGGGGTTCAGCGGGCTGATTACGCTCATCGTGCGCACCACTTCACAAGAGCACCTTTTGAGCGGCACGGTGATGCGCGGCCAACCTCACCTCGTGCGCCTGGGCGACTACTGGCTGGATTTCGTCCTCCAAGGGCACCTCTTGGTGAGCGAGCACATCGAACAGCCCGGCATCATCGGGCAGATGGGCCTCCTCTTGGGGAACGCGGGGATCAATATCTCGTTTGTGCAGGTGGGTCGCCAAGAGCGCGGCGGCCCGGGGCTGATGGTCACCGGGTTGGACGATCCCCTCCCCCCGGAGGTGATGGCCCGCGTGATGGCGATGCCGAGCATCCGGCGAGCGGCCTACGTGCGCCTCTAATAGACCCCTGGCGGGTCGCTGGGCAGGGGGGGCCAGCCGTGCGTGATGGCCCAGGCCTCGCGCGCCTCGGCCACCACAAAGAGCGACCCCGTCACCAAGACCATATCCTCCGCCTGAGCGGCGGCGCAGGCGGCCTCAAGCGCCGCGCTGACGGGTTCAACCGTGCCCGCAAGGCGCCCCATATCCTGCGCGATGGCCGCGAGCGTCTCGATGGGGGCGGCCTTGGGGTGGCGCGAACGCGTGATGAACAGCCCCGCGGCGCGCGGCCCAATCTCGGCCAAGAGTTCCGCCGGGTTGTGCGTAACCCCCGCGCCGAACACCACCAGGAGCCGCCGATGGGGGAGATAGGCCTCCACGGCCTCTAGGAGGCAATGCATCGAATAGCCGTTGTGGGCGCCATCGAGCACGACGAGCGGCGTGCGCCCGAGCACCTCCAACCGGCCGGGCCAGCGCACCTCCCTCAGCCCTTGGCGCACGGCCTCTCGGCTTATCGAGGCGCCCTTCTCGCGCAAGATTTCAATGGCGGCCACGGCATTGCAGGCGTTTTCCAACTGGTGCGCGCCCAAAAGGGGCAGTTCCACGTGGGGATATTCGGGCGACGCCTCGCTCCCCTCGCGCCAGATGGTGAGCCACTGCCGAGCGCCATCGGTGCCCTCGTAGCGCCAATGCCAATCTCGCCCGACGAGGGTAAGGGGTGCGTTGCGTTCCGCCGCCGTGCGTTCGATGACCTCTAGCGCCTCGGGGCGCTGGGGTGCGCTGACCACCGGCCGCCCCTCTTTGATGATGCCCGCCTTTTCGCGGGCGATGGCATCCAGCGTATGGCCCAGCACGTTCACGTGATCTAGGCTGATGGAGGTGATCACGGCCACCTCCGGCAGAAGGACGTTCGTGGCATCCAAGCGGCCGCCCATCCCCACCTCGAACACGCCCCACTCCACCCCGCGCGCCCGAAAGGCCTTCATCGCCAGGGCCGTGATAATCTCGAACACGGTTACCTCAGGGCGCTCCTTCAGGATGGGGATGAGTTCCTCCATATGCGCCGACACCTCTTCTTCCGAGATGGGCGCACCCTCCATCTGGATGCGCTCTCGAAAGGTATGCAGATGGGGCGAGGTGTACATCCCCGTGCGGTAGCCCGCCGCCCGCAGGATGGATTCGATCATCGCCGTGGTGGACCCCTTGCCCTTGGTCCCCGCGATGTGCACTGAGGGGTAGGCGCGGTGGGGGTTCCCAATTTGCCCAAGGAGTTCCTCCACGCGCGCAAGGCGCCACACCCGCTCCGGATAGGGGGGACGATCGCCCCGCTCGTAATCGGCCCGTTGGAAAATCGCCTCAAGCGCCTGGCGGTACGTGAGCATAGGCCCTCACAAAAGGAGATATTCCGAAAACGCCTTCCATTTTACACGAGAACGGCTTGAGCGCCACTTTGCGAATGCGCGGGTTCGATTCCCCTAAATCAGAGGGGGGCGCAAGCCCCGCGTGTGCCAAGCACGCCGATGCAAGGCTTCAACCCGCCATAGGGGCTAGGGCTTGCACACCTTGCAGGGCACATAGCCATAGCCCAGGGCGGCCTCTCGGCTGGTGAAGCAAAGGCGGTTTTCGTCTTTAATCTTTTCGGCCCACTGGCATTGCGGGTTGTGGAACTTGTTGCTTTGGGCGCTCCCCACATAGGCGGCGCCCTCGATGCTCCGGGGGCAGCGCCACACGCCTTCGGCCAAGGCCTCGGCGCCAGGGGGGACGCCCGGCCGGGGGGTGGCCGTCGGCGGGTGCGGCGTGGGTGGGGAAGTGCGCGTGGGGGATGGCGTGCACGTGGGCATTGCGGTGGGCACGGCGGTTTGGGTGGGCGTCTGCGCCCACGTTGGGGTGGGCGCAGGCACCCGTGTGGGCGTGAAGGTGGGAACGGGTGAAGGGGTTACCGTTCGCGTGGGGGTGAGAGGGGTCGGCGCCACAGTGAACGAGGGCCTCTCCACCGCCTCCGCGGCGTGCGCAGCGATTTCAGCACCCCGCGGCGGCGAGGCTGTACAACCCACCAGGGCCAAAAGGAATACGCCGATAAAAGAGGCCTTCCGCACGCGCATATCGCCCCACCCCGCCCACGCTCGATGTACCCGCACGGCCCATCATAATGGGCTGGCCCCGCACCGCAACCTAAAACAAAACCGCGCTTTACTCAAGCGCGGCTCTCCCCGGAACTCTAGAGCGGGCGACGCGATTCGAACGCGCGACAACCTGCTTGGAAGGCAGGAGCTCTGCCAACTGAGCTACGCCCGCAAGTCGGGGTGAGAGGACTTGAACCTCTGACTTCAGCGTCCCAAACGCTGCGCGCTACCGGTCTGCGCCACACCCCGGACCCGAATATAGTATAGCCGAAAGGGGTCTGGCGGTCAAAGGATTGGCTCCCTCGGGAAAGAAACGGGCCTTTTTGAGATTATTTTGCCCCAAGCGGTTGTGTTATAATAGGGGTGTTGGGTCCGCAAGGGACGAAACAAGGGCTAAGAGACGATGGATTGTCCAAATTGTGGAGCATACAACCCCGAAGGGCGCACGCGGTGTTGGCGTTGTGATCAGGACCTGCCCAAGCAACCCCCGCCCAAGCGGCGAGATCCTCAAAAATCGGCCCGCACGTGGCTCTATATCGCGGTGCTCCTCTTTATGTTCGCCACGGTCTTTCGGATGTGCGGCATTCGGATGCCGTGGTCTACGCCAGGCGGGTCCCAGCCGGGGGGCCTTTTGGGGCACCCGGCCCCTGCGGTGGCTCACCTGCGCTTCCCCACCCCCTGAGGAGTTGCCCCTAGGGCCGGGGCGCAAACCAGGCGCGCAGGGTCTCTAGCCGCTCGTGGTCGGTGAGGTCCAACCTTAACGGCGTGACGGAGACCCACCCCTCGGCCAACGCGCCGATATCGGTCCCCTCCTCCGGGATGCCCGTGGGCACTTCTCCCCCAATCCAATAATAGATGCGGCCGCGCGGGTCGCGCCGCTTCACCAACGCATCGCGGTAAATGCGCCGGCCCAGGCGCGTTACCTGAATCCCCTTGATGTCCTCTTCCGGGAGCGCCGGCACGTTCACGTTCAAGAGCCAGGGCGCACCCTCCGGGTGCTCTAACAGGAGGCACGCCAGGCGCGCAGCATAGCGCGCGGCGGCCTCTGGCGGGTAGGGTTCGTGGCTATCGAGCGAGACGGCCATAGCCGAAACGCCCGCGATATAGGCCTCCATCGCAGCCGAGACCGTGCCTGAATACGTGAGGTCTGTGCTGACGTTTGCCCCAATGTTGATGCCCGAGATGACCAGGTCTGGCTGGCGGTCGAGCACCCCCAACAGGGCCAAGGCCACGCAATCCGAGGGGGAGCCGCTAGCCACCAGCGCCTCGGTGCCATCTTCAAGGCGCGCCGGGGAGACGCGCAGGGGTTTGTGCATCGTCTTCGAGTGGCCCGACGCAGACCAATTGTGCTCGGGCGCGATGACGACCAGTTCGCCCACCTCGCGCAAGGCGCGGTGCAGGGCAAGGAGCGGCGGCGCTTGAACGCCGTCATCGTTGGTGAGGAGGATCAGCGGTCGGCTGGATGTCATCCCTTCTCCCGTTGGGCGTTTGAGGATTCTTTCGGCCAAGGGGCCGGCTCTGGCTCGGGGGGCGCCGAATCGGCGGTCATCAACCGGGCACGGAGGGCCGCCTCACGTTCCGCCAGCATCGTGCGGTAGGCCTCGGTGCGGATCGAACCCGTGGACATAATCCACGCGTCCTCGCCGTTATCGCCGTAATATCCCTTGCGCCGCCCCACCCGCTCAAAACCATATTTCTGGTAGAGGCTCTGCGCTACGGTATTGCTCACGCGCACTTCGAGCGTCATCATCTCGATGCCCGAGGCGAGGGCATGCTCAATGAGAGAAAGGAGCAACAGTTCGCCCAGGCCCCGGCCGCGCCAAGCCCGGCGCACGGCGAGGGTGCAGATGTGCCCCTCGTCCACCACGCGCCAATACCCCCCGTAGCCGATTAGAGATTCATCGAGCGCGGGGCGCGGCCAAAGCCGCTGGAGGAGATGGGCGCGCGCGGGGTCGCCCCGTGCGGCGGCCCAAGGGCGATAGCGGAGCACGAGATAGCAGGCCCCCTCATGGTGGGCCAATTCACTGCGAAAGGCCTCTTCGGGCCACGGCGCAGTGAAGACGGCCCGTTCGATGGCCGCCACCGTGGGGATATCCGCCGGGGTCATCGCCTCGACGAGATAGGGCAAACCGGCCAGGTCCATTACGGCGCACCCACTTGGCTAAGATGGATATACAGCGGTTCGACGCGATCGGGGTCATCGGCCTGGCCCTCGTGCAGTCTATTCCAGGCCAACTCGGCCAGGTAACCTGCTCGCCGCACCGCGCCGGCCAACGAGACGATGGCAAGGTCCTCCGCCCCCGGCAGGCGCAACAGGTGCTCGGCCAATTCTGGGCTGACCTCGCCGGCCACCAGCACAGGCTCCGCGATGACGGGGAACCATTCCTCCACGCGCACCACCTGCAAAGGCCCCTGCTGAACGGGCAGGCCCTCTTCAAAGCGATAGGTGGCCACGCAAATGCGCCCCCGCCCCGCCTCCAGCACGGCCCACACCGGGCAGCCGGGGTTGCCCGTGGCATAGGCTGTGATTTCCAGCGTGGGCACGGCCACCAAGGGCACATCCAACCCAAGGCAGAACCCTTTGGCCACGCTCATACCGATGCGCAGGCCGGTAAAAGACCCCGGCCCTTGCGCCACAGCCAGCGCGCTGATGGCCGAGACGTTCAACCGCTGGCGCTTGAGCATCTCGGCAATGGCGGGGACGAGTTCCACCGAATGGTTGTTGACCGAACGCCAAGTCGTTTCGGCGAGGACGCCCATCTCACCGTAAAGCGCCACGCTGGCATAACGCGTCGCCGTATCAATGGCTAGGATCATCGCTCTCTCTCGCGTAGAAAGGCGCTCATATCCCCTCGCTTGCGAGGAGACGCTCCAGCGCCTGCAAAATCTCCAAATACCTCGGCCCTGAGGCCTCGAACACGAGCAGGCGTTCGGTATAGCCCATATGTTTGAGGAGCACCCAAAGGCGATAGGGCGGCAAAATCTCAAGGGCCCGCTCGGCCCACTCGATGACCGTAACCCCATCGCCGTACATATAGTCCTCAAGGCCCAGGCTATACACCTCTGAACAGTCGCTGATGCGGTACAGGTCCACGTGGTAGAGATAGGGGCCGTCATTCGCGGGGGCGTGTTCGTTGACAAAGACAAAGGTGGGGCTATTGATGGTGCCCTGCACATGCATCCCCGCGCCGATGCCTTGGGTGAGGCACGTCTTGCCGCTCCCCAACTCGCCTTGCAGGCAGATGATATCGCCGGGCCGCAGCAAAGACCCCAAGGTCTTCCCCACCGCAAAGGTCTGCTCGGGGCTGTGCGTGATGATATCGAAAGATCGTTCCGTGCGAGCGGGCATCCGGCCAGGCTCCTTGGTTCGCATCACGGCGCGGAGAGCGTGCGGCCTAAAAGGCCGAACTGCTTCCCCCCCAGGTGATAAAAAGGCAGCAACTCCTCGTTATCTTGTGGGGCCAACCAAACCTCGGCAAAGGCCTCCTCCTCCGCCCAGGCGCCCACAACCTCAGCGATAAAGAGCGAGTGGTCCCCGGGCGTCAAGATATCCACGATGCCGCACTCCAGGTGGGCCAGGCATTCTGCGATCCAAGGGGCCTCGACGCGGCGGCCCGCCTCCAGCGAGAGTTTGGTGAGGGCAATTTTATCCTCATCGGCGCCCGAGAGGGTGCCGCATTGATACGTCTGCTCCAGCAAGGGGCGGCCGGGGATGTTCAGCACGGCCTCGCCGCTCTTTTTGAGCATATCGTGCGTATAGGCGGCCGGGTGCAGGGCCATCGCCACCAAGGGCGGCTCCAGGCTGATGGGGCACACCCAGGCGATGGTCATCACGTTCACCCGGCCTTTGTAACGAACGGTCAAAAGGCAGGTAGGCCGGGCCGATAGCAGCCGATGGGCTTGGCTCAAAGGGACTTCTTGCTTCACATACCCCTCTCCCGGCTCGATTACGCGCAAGTATGACATATCGCCAAGGTCGTGTCAAACAACGCTCGGCGATTTCACCCCTTCCCGCAGTGCGTGCTACAATCGCCCTATATGGGGTGAGGGCGCATCGCCAAGGCCCGCGCGGTGTTGTGGGGAAGAGAGCCTTCGTGCTGTGAGGAGGGGGATATGGCCAGGTCAGCCGCTCAGATCGTGCCCGTCTCGAACAAGCGGGAACTGCGCGATTTCGTGATGTTCCCTTTTCGCCTATACCGTGGCGACCCCAACTGGGTGCCGCCCCTCATCTCCGACCGCCTGAAGCACTTTGACCCTCACCATAACCCCTTTTTCGAACACGCCACCGCCCAATACTTTCGCGCCGTGCGCGATGGCGAGACGGTGGGCACCATCGCGGCCATCGCCGATGAGATGCACCCGCGCATCTGGGGGGAACCCGTGGGGTTCTTTGGCGCCTTTGAGGTCATTGAGGATTATGAGGTGGCCAAGGCCCTGTTTGACGCCGCTCGGCAATGGCTCGCAGAGCGCGGACGCGAGGTGATGCGCGGCCCGATGGACCTCAACATCAACGACGAGTGCGGCTTGCTCATCGAGGGGTTCGATGGGCCGCCGGTCATTATGATGACCTACAACAAGCGCTACTATCCCGCCTTTTTGGAGCGCTATGGCTTTCAGAAAGCCAAGGACCTCTACGCCTACAAGGTGGATGTGGCCAGTTACGGCCCCAACCTGGAAAACCTCCCCGAGCGCGTGAAGCGCGTAGCCCACGTAGCCCAAGAGCGTTACCACGTGACGATGCGCGCCATCCATATGAAGGATTTCGACGCCGAGGTGGAGCGCATCAAGGGCATCTATCGCCAGGCCTGGGCCAAAAACTGGGGGGCCATCCCTATGACGGATGCCGAGTTCGCCTACCTTGCCCAGAACCTCAAACAAATCGTAGACCCCGATTTGACCTACCTCGCTTTTGTAGACGGCCAGCCCGTGGGGTGTTTTTTGGCCCTGCCCGACTTCTGCCAGGTGGCCAAACATCTGAATGGGCACCTTTTCCCCATCGGCTGGATCAAATACCTCTGGTATCGGCGCAAGATCACGGGCGTGCGCGTGATCATTATGGGCGTCCTTGAGGAGCACCGCCTCAAAGGCATCGAATCGCTCTTTTACCTGGAGGGGTGCCGCGTGGCGGCCCGCAAAGGTTACCAGTGGGCCGAAATGTCTTGGATTCTCGAGGATAACTATAACATCATTCGCGGCATCGAGGGGATGGGCGGCGTCAAATACCGCACCTATCGCCTGTACGATATCCCCACGGGTGCGAGGATATAAGGAGCGGTATGGAGAGAGTCAAAATTGTTACCGATAGTGCCGCCGATGTACCTGCGCCGCTGGCCCAAGAGTTGGGCATTGCCATCGTACCGCTGATGATCCGCTTCGGCGAGGAGGCCTTCGAAGATACGGCCCTCTCTCACGATGCCTTTTGGGAAAAGGTGCATCAGAGCGGGCTGGCGCCGTACACCTCTCAGCCGGGGATGGGCACCTTTCAAAAGACCTTTCGCGGCCTGGTGGAGGCGGGGTATCGCGTCCTCTATATCGCCCTCACGGGGCGGCACAGCGGCACGCTCAGCACCGCTTGGAGCGCCGCACAGGAATTTGGAGGCCGTGTGCGCGTCTTTGACTCGGCCTCTCTCTCCCTGGGCCAGGGGTGGCAGGCCATCCAAGCGGCGCGCTTGGCCCTCCAAGGCGAAACGCTGGAGCGCATCCTCGAGGCCGTGGAATCCATCAAGCGCCGCACGCGGGTCTTTATCCAAATCGAGACGCTTGAAAACCTCCGCCGGGGCGGGCGCGCGGCCAAATTGATGCCCCTTATTGACCGTTTTATGAAAGTGCTGGACTTAAAGCCCCTCCTGCACATCGAAGAGGGGGAATTGAAACTGCTGGCGATGGCGCGCTCCACCTCCAAGGGGATCAAGAGGATAGCCGAAGAAGTGGCCGCGATCGGGGCGCTGGAGTTCATCGCCGTGATGCACGTGCGCTGCCAAAACGCCGCCGAGCAACTCGCCGAAGAAATCGTGCGCCTGGCGCGCATCCCGCGCGAGGCGATTTGGCTCGGCGAGGCCGGCACGATCCTCGCCTGCCATGGCGGAGAGGGGACGCTTGGCGCCATCGCGGTGGTGGCGGAATAGGGCGCAGCCTGGGGAATCACTCCGCCGGGACGTGCACAAAATGAAAACGCCGTTGAAAGCGGCGCAAAAGCCGCAAGATGGGCCGGCCAAAAGCCCATAGGAGGAGCGCATTCCCCACGGCGCGGCCCAGGTCCCAGCCGAGCGAGGTTACGGCATAGAATACGGCATAACGGCGCAAGGTCTCGGCCAGGGCCAGGCCAGGCCGCCAGTACAGTTCGGCCTGCTGCGGTTGAAAGACGTAAGGCCAGAACCAGATATTCATCAACGCGCCAAAGGCGAACCCCCATAAGGCCCCCCATAGCCCCAGCATCAGCACCTCTAGGCGAGGGCGCCCCTCGAGGCGCGGCAGCCAGGCCGAACTCATCCCCACCCAGCCGACGGCCAACATTTGATAGGGCAACCACGGCCCCACCCCTCCGCCGATAAAGGCCGAAACCAACAGCGAAAGCGCCCCCAAGAGGAAGCCAAAGGTCGCGCCGTAGGCATATCCGCAGAGGATGGGTAAGACGAACATCGCCGAAAACCCCGCCGGCCCTGGCACAGCACGGAGCACAGCGTTGACCGCCGCAAGAACGCCCAAAACGGCTACGATTTTGGAATTCATCCGCCGAGCGTTGAGGGGGGCCAACATCGCCCCCAAACACAGCCCCACCAGAAGGATGGTCATCAAGGGGGCATCTTCGGCGTGGGCATTGGCGCGGCTGAGCGATTGCGGGAGCGAGGCCATAAAGAAGGGATAGAAAAAGGCCGCCAGCCCAACGACGCTCGCCAAGGCCAAGATGATCCCCTCGCTCGCAGCCGTGCGCCTCATACCAGCCCTTTCAAGACGTCATCCACCGTCAGGAAGCGGCTATCTCGAAAGAGGCGGCCCACCTGCGTGCTGAACACCAGGGAATGGGTCATCACCTCGCGGGTGGGGCCATCCACCACTACCTGGCCATCTCCCAAGATGACCACACGGTCGGCAAGGGCGGCGGCCAGTTCCACATCGTGCGTAGAGAGGATGACCGTGTGCCCTTGTTCTCTTTCGGCGGCCAGGTAGCGCGCCAGAGCGCGCTTTTGGAGATAATCCGCCCCGCGCGTCGGCTCATCCAAGAGGATGATCTCTGGCCGCGCCACCAAGACGGAGGCCAGCGCCACCCGTTGGCGCTCTCCCACGCTCAAATCGCGCGGGTAATCGTCCGCATAGGCGGCGAGGCCGAGGAGTTCGAGGAGGGCCTCATCGCGCGACGCATCGGCGATGCCGTGGTTAGCGCGGGTGAAGGCCAGTTCGTCGCGCACGCGGTCGGCGAAAAGGAGCGCGTCGGGGTTCTGCGGCACATAGCCCACCAGGCGGATCAGCGCCTCCATATCCACGCGGCGGGTATCCATCCCCCGCACCACCACGCGGCCGCGCCCAGGCTGAAGCAGCCCCACCAGGTGCTTGAGAAGCGTCGTTTTGCCGGAGCCGTTGCGCCCCATCAAGGCGACGCACTCGCCGCGATGGATCTCCAGGTTCACGCCGCGCAGGGCCGGCCGGCCGTCATAGGCATACCAGAGGTCTTCGATGGCGATCTCCACCTCGCCTACCGGCGGTGGGGCCGCCGGCAGAGGCGGGGCCTGAAGGGAGAGGCCCTCCGCCAGGCGGCGCGCCTCTTTGATGGTCAAAGGCAGGGGGCGCCACCCCAGGGCCTTGCCGAGTTGCACCAGCGGCGGCACGAGGTCTATCTGCTCGAGCACTTCCTGCGGCGCGCCTTGCAAGGGGGCACGCCCTGCGCCGGGCAGGTAGATTAGCCGATCCGCATATTGGATGACGCGTTCCAGGCGGTGCTCCGAAAGGATGACCGTCAATCCCAAATCCGCATTGAGTTTCTGCAAGGCGGTGAGCACCTCTTCGGCGGCTTGGGGGTCGAGTTGGGAGGTCGGTTCATCGAGCACGAGCACCTGGGGCTGAAGCGTCAAGACGGCGGCGATGGCTACGCGCTGTTTTTCCCCACCCGAAAGGGTGCTAATGCGCCGCTCGCGAAGATGGGCGATGCCCAGTTGATCCAACACCTCTTCGATGCGCTTGCGCATCGCGGCTTGAGGCAGGCCGTGGTTCTCCATGGCGAAGGCCAATTCCGCCTCGACCGTATCTACCACGAATTGCGCCTCTGGGTTTTGAAAGACGAACCCCACCAGGCGGCTCATCGCCGCCGGCCCGGCTTGGACGGGATCTCGCCCGGCCACGCGCACAGTGCCCTGTAACGTGCCCCCATAAAAGTGGGGCACCAGGCCGTTCAGGCACCGCAGGAGGGTGGATTTACCCGCGCCCGAGGCGCCCACGACCAAGACGAACTCCCCCTCGCGGATGGCGAGCGAGACATCCTGCAAGATGGGGGCCTCTACGCCGGGGTAGCGATAGGTTACACGGTCAAAGAGGATCATACAGCGCCCCCAGACGGCGCGCCCGAGGCGCGTATCTCAGCGATGAGAAGGATAAGCCCGGGCAGGCTTAGCAAGGCGATAAGGAGTCCAATCCCCGGCTCAAAGGGGGGCAAAAGCGCGCCCGGTGCAAAGGGATAGTAGCCCAAACTCCCTCCGCGCACCCAGCGCAGGGCAATCACGCCGCTCAAAACGAGGCCGCTCACGCACGCCCCCAGCGTATCCTGAGGGCGCCACGCCGACCGCCGGTAGCGGCTGCGGCGCGCCCGGTGGCCCAAGCGCCCAAAAGCGTACGCGATAAGGCCCGCGCCCGCTAGGAGGAGCGCGATGAACCGATAGGCCGGCGCAGGGGCCAAAGCGCGCAGCACAAGGCCGCTCAGGAGGAGGCCCAACCCCGGCGCGATGAGCCACTGCGCCCACATCGGGCGGCCTTGCCTATCCCCTCCCTCCGCGCCGAAACCGCGCGCCTCCATAGATTCGGCCAGTTGGATGGCGCGCTCCAGGGCGGTGGTGAGGAGCGGCATCACGAGGGGCAGTTGGTCGCGCCAGCGGCGGAAGCGGTGGCCGCGGATGCGCTGCGCCTCGCGGATCTCTTGCAGGCTGACGATCATCTGCGGGATGAAGGTCAAGGCAATGGCGATGATGACGCCGGCCTGCTCGAGGAATTTGGGCGTGTAGCGCAAGAGTTGGGAGGCATCTACGGCGAGGTTGAACACGGCAAAAACCCCAAGGAGCGCCCAGAGGCTGTAGCCGGAGGCGAACCCCACGGCCACGGCCTCGAGCGTGACCTTGCCGCCGATGAGCGGCCAGTGGGACGGCAAACGAAAGAGCGTGATCTCCCCTTGGTGGAGCATCAGGGCGTTGAAGGGGATGGTGAGCGCCCAAATCAACGCGCCCACCCGGAGCAAGGCGCGCCAACTCTTGGCCTGGGCGGTGCTTTGTTCCACCGCCGCATAGTTGGCCCACACCGCCAGGAGGAGGAGCGTGAGATAGAGGGGATTGCGCAAGATGAGGGCTGTGGTGGCCGCCGCCACAGTCCAGAGAAACCAGGCCAAAGGGTGCCTCATACGAGACCCCACCGCAATTGGATCATCGCCTATGCTCACACCTTATCCGTTCACTGGGAGCGTCCTTACTATAACGGCGGCTGGAGCCAACGTCAAAAACCCTTTCTCGGGCTAAAGGAATAGGAGGCCCGCGCTCCCCCTTGGGGCGCGAGGCACCTGCCTCGCGGGGGAGGCCTAGCGGCCTTCCCATAGCCAATCGCAGGGGGGTCCTTCGGTGCAAACGGGGGGGCGCCTTGCAGCGCCTGCGGGCCTCCCGGCCCGCGCTCCCATAGTATCTTTGGAGCGCGAGGCACCTGCCTCGCGGGGGAGGCCGCTAGGCCTCCCCATAGCCAATCGCAGGGGGTCCCTCGGTGCAAACGAGGATGGCGCCTTACGGCGTTGCGGCCGGGAGGCCCGCGTTCCGAATAATCAGCGCAGGCGCGCCCGGCGCAGGAGGTTGGCGTTCGTTACCACGGTGATGGAACTTGAGGCCATGGCCGCCTCTGCCAAAACGGGGTGCATAAACCCCAACATCGCCAAAGGAATCATAATTAGGTTGTAGAAAAAGGCCCAAAAGAGGTTTTGGCGGATCTTGCGAAAGGCCGCGCGGGCCAATTTGACCGCGCTCACCACACCGCGCAGGTCGCCGCGCACCAGGGTGATATCCGCAGCCTCGATGGCAATATCGGTGCCCGTGCCGATGGCTATGCCGACATCCGCCTGGGCAAGGGCCGGCGCGTCATTGATGCCATCTCCCACCATCGCCACCATCCCCAAGGCCTCGCGCAGGCGGTGCAACTCAGCCACCTTCCCCTCCGGCAAGATGCCCGCCGCCACACGGTCAATGCCCGCCTCTTGGGCAATGGCCTCGGCAGTGCGCGCGTTATCCCCCGTGATCATAGCCACCTGGAGGCCAAGGGCCTTTAGCGCGCGGACCACCTCCGGCGCCTCCTTTTTGAGGGGATCGGCCACCGCCACCAGGCCGACCAGCGCGCCATCGCGCGCCACCAAGACGGTCGTTTTGGCCTCTCCTTCCAGGCGCGCCAGGTGCTCCTCGGCCGCCTCGGCAGAGACGCCCGATTCCTGCATAAAGCGGCGGCTCCCCACCAGAACCTCGTGCCCATCCACCCGCGCCCAGATGCCCTGCCCCTGCACGGCCTGCAGGGTTTCGGGGTCCTGCAAAGAAATGCCACGGTGTTCGGCGCCGGCCACGATGGCCTGCCCAATGGGGTGCTCGCTCCCCTTTTCGGCAGAGGCCGCGAGGCGGATGAGTTCGACCTCGGGCACGCCGAGGGGCACCCAGTCGGTAACCATCGGGCGGCCCTCGGTCAGGGTGCCCGTCTTATCAAAGACGATGGCCTTGACCCCAGCCAGCGCTTGGATGGCCGCCCCCTGGCGGATGAGGATGCCGTTCTCGGCGCCGATGCCGCTCGCCACCATCAGGGCCGTGGGCGTGGCCAGCCCCAGGGCGCAAGGGCAGGCGATGACGAGGACGGAAATCGTCGCGGCGAGCGCAAGGGTCAGCGTAGAGAGGCTGGGGTCCACCCAGGGGAGCACCCCTTGCACAACCGCCAAAAGGCCCCGCAGAGGGGCGCTGCTCAGCCCCCACAGGAGGGCCGTGAGCGCCGCCAGGCCGATGACGATGGGCACAAAGACGGCCGTCACCCGATCGGCGAACTCCTGAATGGGCACCTTGGTGCCCTGGGCCTCTTCTACCAGGCGGATGACCTGGGCAAGGAACGTATCGGCCCCCACTCGCGTGGCGCGCACCTGAAGCAGCCCCCCTTGGTTCACCGTAGCGCCGATGACCTCATCGCCCGGTTTTTTGGGCACGGGCATCGCCTCTCCCGTGGCCATAGATTCATCCACCGCGCTCTCGCCCGCGATGACGACGCCATCCGTGGGGATTTTGGCCCCTGGGCGGACGATCATCACATCCCCCACCTTCACTTGGGAGAGGGGCACCTCGTACTCGCGGCCCTCGATGAGGATGAAAGCCGTCTTGGCGCCGAGTTGGAGGAGTTTGCGGATGGCCTGCGAGGCGCGCCCTTTGGCGCTGGCTTCGATGTAACGCCCCGTGAGGTGGATGGCCATAATCATTGCGGCCACGCCCGCATAACTGGAGACGGGCAAGGCAAAGGAAAGCGGCCCACTCGCCCACGAGGCGGCCGTGCCCATCGCGATGAGCACATCCATATTCGCATGGCCGTGGCGCACGGCGTTCCAAGCCGAACGGAACGTGGCATAGCCCGGCCAGAGGAGCACCGGCAAGGCGAGAAGGATGGTCGCCATCTCCGCCGCGGCCATACTGGGCCAGGCGATGTGCCAACCCATATGCAGAACCATAAGGAGCAGGATGGGCGCCGTAAAGGCCCAGGCCACTATCATACGCCGCCGGGCCGTGTGCATCTTGAGGAGTTCGGGGTCGGGCGCCTCGGCCAGCGGCGAAGCCTCTTCTTCGATGACCTCATAACCCGCCTCGGAGACGGCCCGTTTGAGCGCCTCCAGGCCGGTTACGCCGCTCACATATTCGACCGTAGCGCGTTCCGTGGCCAGGTTGACGTTCGCCGAAAGGACGCCCTCCACCCCTCGCAGGGCGCGCTCCACGTGGCGCACGCAGGCGGCGCAGGTCATCCCGCCGATGGGGAGCACCACACGCCGCACCTCCGCATCGTAGCCGCTCTCGCGAACGCGCTCCACCAGGCGGCTTACGTCCACTACCGAAGGATCAAAGATCACCGTAGCGCGCTCGGTGGCCAGGTTGACGTGGGCCTCGGCCACCCCCTCGGTGCGCTGCAAGGTGCGCTCGACGGTGCGCGCACAACTCGCGCAGGTCATCCCGAGGATGGAAAGATCGAGCGTCTTTTTGGTCTCCATAAAAGCCTCCCAAGGCGGCATTGTCTTCCGCCTTAAGAACATTGTACCAATAGTTGAGTGGTTTTGTCAAGAATGGAAGGGGCTTGGGTAAGGCCCTATTCCAAAGGCAATTCGCCTGCCCCAGAGGCCGGCGTGAGGGGGAGGGAATGAAGGGGGCGGATCCTCAACGCGATGAACGGGAGAAGCGCAGGCGAAAAAGGGTATAAACGGATTTATATATCTCGCGGCGCGAGATTTTGCTCGCGCCACGGCGCCGATTCTCAAACAGGATGGGCAACTCGCCGATGGCAAACCCGCGCCGCGCGCAGCGGGTAACCATCTCGACCAAAAAAGAGTAGCCGTCTGAGAAAATCGAATCGAGGTCAATGGCGCGCAATACCTCGGCGCGGTAGCAGCGGAAGCCGGCCGTGCAATCGTGCACCTTGAGGCCCAGCACCCAATGCGCCAGGGCATTGGCCCCTCGGCTCAGGAGGACGCGCCCTAAACTGCAGCCCGTGGCGCCCCCGCCGGGCACATAGCGCGAGCCAATGGCCACGTCATAGCGATCCATCAGCCCCAAGAGCGCGGGCAAATAGCGCGGATTATGCGAAAAGTCAGCGTCCATCGTCAAGGCGTAGGGGTAGCCGTGCTCAAGGGCGTAGCGAAACCCGGCGATATAGGCCGTGCCTAGCCCCAGTTTCGCCGGCCGATGCAGGGCGCGCACGCGCGGCCCCTTGGCCGCCCACGCCTCGGCCAGGCAGCCAGTGCCATCGGGAGAGTTGTCGTCCACGACGAGCACATCGAAGGGGCCGGGCTGCGCGAGGATTTCGGCGATGAGGTGCTCGATATTCTCGGCCTCGTTATACGTGGGCACGATGACCAAAGCGCGCCCTAGAGCATTATGGGGCTGCATACGCTCCTCACCTCCTAGGCCGATGGCCGCCAACGACGGTAGCGCCAAAGCGCCCGCACGGCCGGCCAGCCATCCTTCCAGGGGGAGAGTTTTTTCTCCTCCCGCGGTGCGTAAGAGATGGGCACCTCATAAATGGCATAGCCTTGGCGCAGGATTTTGGCGGTGATCTCTGGCTCCAGGTCAAAGCGGTTGCACTCGATTTGCAACCTTTTGGCGATGGGGGCAAGCATCACCTTGTAGCAGGTCTCCATATCGTGCAGGCGGGCGCCATAGAGCAAGTTCGTGAGCCACGTGAGGAGCCGGTTCCCCCAGCGCACCATCGGTTTTTGCAAAGAGAGGTCGCGCACGCCATAGACCACCTGTGCCTTGCCAGAGAGGATCGGCTCGAGGAGGGCGGGGTAATCCTGCGGGTCATATTCGAGGTCGGCATCCTGGATGATGATGGCATCTCCGGTGGCGGCCTCCAAGGCCGTGCGGATGGCCGCGCCCTTGCCGCGATTGACGGGGTGGCGGATGACCCGCAACCCCGGCAGAGAGGTCTCGGCGAGGATGCGGGGCGTCGCATCGTTCGAGCAATCGTCCACGACAATGATCTCTTTTTCGATGGGCACGGCCGCCACGCGCTGCAGGATGGTCTCCAGGCCGGCCTCCTCATTGTACACGGGCATCAGCACCGATAGTTTCATCGAGATCACCCCCACCTTGCTGCGCCGCCCCACACCGGGGACAGGCAAGGGCTGACTATAGGGCAAACGAGCCTCCCTGTCAAGGCTCCCGCCCTTGGCAGCAGTCCCCCTTTCTTTTATAATATGTTTAGACGCCCCCACAAGAACGGGAGCCAGCACGATGAAAATCCTTACCGTAAGCGATGTGGTCGTTAGCCTGTTGCAGTGCGCCCAACTGCCCGAACGCTTTGAGGGAATTGACCTCATCTTGGCCTGCGGCGACCTGCCCTTCGATTATATGGAATACCTCGTTTCGCGCTTCAACCGGCCCCTGTTTTACGTCTTTGGGAACCACCCCTTGCGCGAACTCATCCGCGCCGATGGAACGGTCAAAGAGGCGCCCGAGGGCTGCATCAACATCCATCGGCGCGTGGTGAACTACAAGGGCCTCCTCATCGCGGGGTTCGAAGGTTCGATGCGTTACAGCCTGGGCGCCCACCAATACACCCAAGGGCAGATGGATTGGATGGTCTTCACGATGGCCCCCATCTTGATGTGGAACCGCTGGCGTTACGGCCGTGCGGTGGATATCCTCGTAACGCATGCCGCGCCGGAGGGCATCCACGATGCGCCGGACCTCCCTCACCAAGGGTTCCGCGCCTTTTTGACCTTTATGGAGCGCTACAAACCCCGCTACCTCATCCATGGGCACACGCACCTCTACCGGCAAGATGCGCCTCGCATCACCCAGTTCGGCGAGACGACGGTGATCAACACCTACGGCTACCAAATCCTCGAGATAGACGAGGCAGAACTGACCAAACGGCGCTAGAGGGTGCCCCCAACCGTTTTGCCATAGTCCTTGGTCTGGGCTACACTTTCGCTATGTATCCCGCGCCTACTGCGCCGAGGAGGGGGAAAATGCCCAAGTCCGATTTGCGCGCCCTCGTAGATGGGGCCAGTGAGCGCATCGTGCGGTTTGCCCAAGCGTTGGTGCGCACGCCAAGCCTCACGGGCCAGGAGGGCGAGGCGGCAGCGCTCGTTCGGCGCGAGTTGGAATCCCTCGGTTTTGACGACATCTCGGTGGATGAAGCGGGCAACGTCATCGGTTGCCTGCGCGGCGGGCCGGGGCGCCGCGTGCTCCTGCATGCCCATTTGGACGTCGTAGACCCCGGCGACCCCTCCTTGTGGCGCTATGAGCCGTTTTCCGGCGCCCTCGAAGAGGGGCACCTGTGGGGGCGTGGCGCGGTGGATGACAAGGGATCCGTGGCCGCTCAGGTTTACGCCCTGGGCCTTTTGCGCGAGGCGGGCCTCACGCCGCCCGGCGATCTCCTCTTGGCCGCCGTGGTCGGCGAGGAGGTCGGGGGCCTGGGCACGCGCTATTTGAGCCGCACCCTGCGGCCCGATGTGGCCATCATCGGCGAGCCTTCGCACAACACCCTGCGGCGGGGGCACCGAGGGCGTTTTGAGTTCATCGTTACCTTTCGCGGGCGCTCGGCGCACGCCAGCGTGCCCCACGAAGGGCGCAACCCCCATTACGCTATGGCGCGCTTTCTCCTTGCCTTGCGCGAGGCACCTCTGGCGCGCGATGCCGAGTTCGGCGGCACGACCGCGGTGCCCACGCTAATCGGCGTGGACCAGCACAATAGCAACGTCATCCCCGCCGAGGTGCGCGTGCACCTCGATTGGCGAAGCGCCCCTCAAGAAACGCCCGCGCAAGCCCAAGCCCTTTTGGAGGGAATCATCCAATCTTGCCTAGAGCCGGGTATCACGGCGGAGGTAACCCTTCGCACGCAACGCGTATCGAGTTACACGGGCTACACCGAGACCGTGCGCCACGCCATAACGCCCTTCATCACCGCACCGGATGATCCCCTCCTTACCAAGGCCCATCGGGCGTTGGAGGGGGCGCTTGGGCACCCGGTGCCCATCGAGATATGGCCCTTTTTCACCGACGGGGGGTTTCTCTACGCCCAGGGTGTGCCCTGTTTGGGGTTCGGCCCCGGCCAGGAGACGATGGCCCACGTGGCCGATGAGCGTTTGCCCCTGAGCCAACTGCTGGAGGCGACCCTCGGCTATATGGCCCTCGCGCTCGCCCTCAGCGAGCCACCCACGAGCAAAGGATGATCCTTTTTCGGGAGCAATGAGGTATGGATAGCCGCGAACGCATTCGCACCATCATCTCAGGGCGGGCCGCCGACCGTTGCGGCTTTTGGCTGGGCAACCCCCACGCCGATTCCTGGCCCTTGTATTACGACTATTTCGGCACCACCGATCAGGAGGCCATCCGCCGATATTTGGGCGACGATTTTCGCTGGATTCCAGCGGGCACCTACCGCCACCCCACGCGCAAGAACCCCTTCGAGATCCCCGGCAAGGTGGCCCACGGCACGGCCGGCCCCCTGGCCCATTGCCAAGAGGTAGCCGAACTGGACGATTACGATTGGCCGTCGGTGGATGACCTCGATTTTACCGAGACGTTGGAGGCCCTGCGCCAGGCCGGTCCCTATTACCGCGCGAGCGGTATGTGGGCGCCCTTTTACCACAACGTGATGGATCTCTTTGGGATGGAAACCTATATGATGAATATGTACCTCAACCCTCCCTTGGTAGAGGCCGTCACCGATCGGGTATGTTCGTTCTATTACGAGGCAAACGAGCGCTTCTTCGCCCTGGCCAAAGACGAGATGGATGGCTACTTTTTCGGGAACGATTTCGGCACGCAGATTGACCTCATCTGCAGCCCGAAGCATTTCGACCGGTTTGTGATGCCGTGGTTTCGCCAGTTCACCGAGCAGGCGCACCGCCACGGATACCAGGTCATCCTGCATTCGTGCGGATCCATCTATAAGGTGATAGACCGCCTCATCGAGGCGGGCGTAGAGTGCCTGCACCCGCTGCAGGCCCTGGCCGCGAATATGGATGCCGAAACCCTGGCGCGCTCGTTCAAGGGGCGCATCGCCTTCTTGGGCGGCATTGACACGCAAGACCTCCTCATCCATGCCTCGCCAGAGGAGGTCAAGGCCGAAGTGCGGCGCGTCAAACGCCTCTTGGGGCCGTGCTTGATCGTTTCCCCCAGCCACGAGGCCATCTTGCCGAACGTGCCGCCGGCCAATGTGGAGGCGATGGCCCAGGCCGCCACGGAATAAGGGCCACAGCGCCCAACGGAGGGAGTGAATGACCGCAAGGCTTCTCGATGGGCGTGCCTTGGCGCGCACGATGACGCAAGAGATCGCCCAAGAGGCGGCCCTCTTTCGCCAGCACTACGGCCTGGCGCCCGGCATCGCCGTGGTGCAGGTGGGGGAACACCCCTCCGCTGTGCGTTACATCGCGCAAATCGAGAGGGCCTTTCAAAGCGTGGGGATGCGCTTTTCGCTCCGGCGTTTGCCCCGCACGGCTGGCGCCGCCGATCTCATCGGCCTGCTCGAGGCGCTCAATAGCGAGCCGGCTGTCAATGGCATCCTGGTGCAGATGCCCCTGCCGGGGCATTTGCCCCCGTCGCTCGTGGCCAACGCCATAGACCCGAGCAAAGACGTGGACGGCATTCACCCTTTGAACGCCGGGCGCCTTTTGCAGGCGGAAGGGGATTACTTTGTACCCGCCACCCCGGCCGGCGGCATAGAACTCTTGCGCCGCTATGGTATAGCGCTCGCCGGCAAATATGCCGTGATGGTGGGGCGAAGCAATGTGGTGGGGCGCCCGATGGCGCTCCTGATGCTCCACGAGCACGCCACGGTAACCATCTGCCACTCGCGCACGCCCGATTTGGCATCCATCACGCGCGAGGCAGAGATTCTGGCGGTGGCCGTGGGGCGGCCGGGCGTCATCACGGGGGAGATGATCCGCCCAGGGGCCGTGGTGGTGGATTTTGGCATAAACGTGGTGGGCAACCGCGTGGTGGGCGATGTGGATACCGCCGCGGCGATGGAAGTGGCCGATTGGGTTACCCCCGTGCCAGGCGGCACCGGCCCGATGACGAACGTGATGCTCTTGCGCAATGTGCTGACGGCGGCCTGGCGCCAGGCCGCCTGAGGCGCATAGACACCCTTCGCACGTCAAGGAGTTGATTCGATTATGTTACTCATCAAGGCGTCTGCTCGGCCCAGCCCCATCCACGGGTTGGGATGCTTTACGGAAGAGCCGATTCGCAAAGGGCAGGTGGTCTGGCGGTTTGACCCCAGGCTGGATCTGGTCATCCCCTATGATGCGCTGGGGACCTTCCCAAAACCCGCGCAGGATTTTCTGAATATGTACGGCTATGTTACGATGCAAGGCGATCGCAAGGTGATCATCCTTTGCGGCGACCATGCCAAGCATATGAACCATTCGGATACCCCCAACTGCCTTGACGCCTTTATCGAAGGCGTAGAGGTCAACATCGCCGCGCGAGATATCGCCCCCGGCGAGGAACTGACCTGCGATTACTACAGTTTCGACCTGGACGCGCGCCAGAAACTGCCGTAAGGGGTGGCATCCGCACCACCAAAGCCAGTTGTGAGATATCGGGCACGAATTTTAGGAGGGAATGGAGGCGATGCGCGTCATCTCAGGCCAGGCCAAGGGGCGCCGCCTGTTTTCGGTGCCCGGCGAGGGCACGCGCCCCATCACCGACCGCGTCAAAGAGGCGCTTTTTAACATCTTGGGCGCCGAAATCGAAGGGGCCTCCTTCTTGGACCTCTTTGCCGGCACGGGCGGCGTGGGCATCGAGGCGCTCAGCCGAGGGGCGGCGCGCGTCGTCTTTGTGGAAAGGGGACACAAAGCCCTGGAGGTGATCCGCCGCAACCTGGAGATAACGGGCCTCAAGGCCAACGCGCAGGTCGTGCGAGGAGACGCCTTCCATTATCTCCGCCACGCCGCGCCTGAAGAGGCCTTTGATTACATCTACATCGCGCCGCCCCAGTATCACGAACTGTGGGCAGAGGCCCTGCTCGCCCTCGATGAGCGCCCCTACCTCCTCACCGCAGGGGGATGGGCCATCGTGCAGATTCATCCCAAAGAGTACCGTCCTCTGCCGCTCCAGAACCTGGCGCTCGTCCGCGAAAGGAGTTACGGGAGCACGGTGCTCCTCTTTTATGCCCTGGGGCGCGAGGCCCCGGCCGAAGAGGAGGCGTAACGATGGCTTACATCCCCGTTTCGGTGGGAGATGTGGTGCAACTGCGCAAGCCGCACCCCTGCGGATCCTACGTGTGGGTGGTGGTGCGCATCGGCGCGGATATCGGCCTGCGCTGTCAGAAGTGCGGTCGGCGCGTCCTTTTGCCGCGCGGCGAGTTCAACAAGCGCCTCAAGGCCTTCGTCTCCCGCGCCGAAACGCCCCCTGCCGCCCCTGAGGTGCCCCCGGAGCGATGAGCACCTATTCGCTGGATGATACCATCGCAGCCATCGCCACGCCGCTTGGGCAGGGGGGCATCGGCATCGTGCGGGTGAGCGGCCCAGAGGCGGTGCCCATCGGCCGGCGCCTCTTTCACCCGGCGCGCGGCGCGCGCCATTGGCCCAAACCCTACCGCCTTTACTATGGGCACATCCGAGACCCACAAACCGGGCGCGTGGTGGATGAGGTGCTCCTCTCGTTTATGAAGGCGCCGCGCTCCTACACCCGGCAAGACGTGCTCGAGATCAACGCCCACGGCGGCCCCGTGGCGCTCCGCGAGATCTTGCGCCTCTGCCTGGAGGCCGGCGCGCGCCCCGCGCGCGAGGGGGAGTTCACCCTGCGCGCCTTTCTGAATGGGCGGCTCGACCTCGCCCAGGCCGAGGCCGTGCTGGATATCGTCCGTGCCAAAACGGAGGCAGCCCTGCGCGTGGCCGTGGGCCAACTGAGCGGGCGGCTCTCGCAGGCGGTGCGCGCTGTGCGCCAAGGGTTGCTAGGCGCCCTCGCCTATTTGCAAGCCGCGATAGACTTTCCGGAGGATGACATCCCCCCGCAGGATATCTCCCCCTCCCTCGCCGAGGCCGAGGATCGTTTGCAGGCGCTCCTCGCGGAGGCCGGCCGGGGGATCATCTACCGCCAAGGGGTGCGCACGGCCATCGTTGGGCGGCCCAATGTGGGCAAGAGCAGCCTCTTGAACGCCTTTTTGCGGCAAGATCGGGCCATCGTAACGCCTATCCCCGGCACCACGCGCGATACCATCGAAGAGACGGCTGACCTGCAAGGCATCCCGTTGGTCTTGGTGGATACGGCCGGCCTCACCGAGGCCGAGGACCTCGTCGAACGCCTGGGCGTGGAACGCAGCCGGCGGGCCATCGAACAGGCGGACCTCGTGCTCTTGGTGGTAGATGGGAGCGTGCCGCTCACGGAAGAGGATCGCCAAGTGGCCGCGCTGGTGGGGGCGCGGCCCGCCGTGGTGGTGGTCAACAAGTGCGATCTGCCCCGCGCGACGGCCGCCGAAGAGATCCTCCCAGAAGTCCCCCACATCGCGATCTCGGCCCTCACGGGCGAGGGATTGCCCGCTTTGGAGGCCCTGCTGGTGGATGTGATCCTTTCCGGCCAGGTGGCCATTGCCGATGCGCCCCGCGCCAGCAACCCCCGCCATCGAGACCTGCTCCAACGCGCCCTGCAACACGTGCGCGAGGCGCGCCAGGCCCTTCGGGAGGGCCTGCCGGACGATTTCGTGAGCATTGACCTTACCGAGGCCGTGGAGGCCCTGGGGGAGATCACCGGGGAGACGGCCACCGAGGACCTTCTCGAGACCATTTTTAGCCAATTCTGCATCGGCAAATAAGGGGGGCGGATGAAACTTGCCCTGGTCGTCTCTTGGCTCAACCAATACGGCGGCGCCGAACGGGTGTTGGAGGTCCTACACGATATGTACCCCCAAGCGCCCATCTACACCTCCATCTACAACCCCGAAGCCCTGCCGGAGCGCTACCGCACGTGGGATATCCGCCCCTCGTTCCTCAACCGCTTGCCCTTCATCAAACGGCACCATCAGCCCTTTTTGCCGCTCTACCCCCTGGCCTTCGAACATTTTGACTTGCGCGGCTATGACGTGGTGCTGAGCCTCACGAGCGCCTTTGGCCACGGCGTCATCACGCCAGCGGAGACGCGCCACGTATGCTATTGCCTCACGCCGGCGCGGTTTTTGTGGAACTATCATGCCTACATCGAGCGCGAGGGCGTGGGGCGCCTGGCCCAGTGGGCGCTGCAGCCTTTTTTGAAGGGCCTGCGCGAGTGGGATTGCCTAGCCGCCCAGCGGGTGGATGAGTTCGTGGCCATCTCGCGCACGGTGCAGGCGCGCATTTGGAAGACCTACCGCCGCCCCTCGCGCATCATCTATCCCCCGGTGGAGACGCGCCTCGCAGTGGGACGCGCCGAGCCGGAGGCGTATTATCTCATCGTCTCGCGGCTCGTCCCCTATAAACGGATTGACCTGGCCGTGCAGGCCTTCAACCGCTTGGGGTTGCCGCTGCGCATCATCGGGGATGGGCGCGACCGCGCCGCGCTGGAGGCGATGGCCGCGCCGAATATCCAATTCTTGGGCTATATCGCCGATGACCGTACTGTGCGCGCCCAGATGGCGCGCTGCCGCGCCTTCATCTTCCCCGGCGAGGAGGATTTCGGCATCGCCCCGCTGGAGGCGATGGCCGTGGGCCGACCGGTGATCGCCTATGCCGCCGGAGGGGCGCTCGATACAATTGTCGAGGGGCGCACGGGGATCTTTTTCCGCGAGCCGACTCCGGAGGCGCTCGTGAAGGCCGTGCAGACCTTGGAGGCGATGCGCTTCGACCCCGAAGAGATCAAAGCGCACGCTCAGACCTTTGGCGTGGAACGCTTCCAGCGTGAGATGGCCGCCCTCCTCGAAGGGGTTGAAGAAAAGGGCCAAGCACTATCCTAAAGGAGAGAGATGAAAGCCATCGTCTTGAGGGGGCCAAAGCGCCTCGAACTGGTGGATATCCCTCGGCCGCGCCTTACCGAACCCAACCAAGTGATCGTGCGGGTCGAGGCTTGCGGCATCTGCGGGAGCGACGTGCGCTACTATTTGGGAGAAAACCCTTGGGCGCTCCATACCCTGGGTTACCACGTGGATAACCCGCCGAATATGATCCTCGGCCACGAGTTCGCGGGCGTGGTGGTGGAGGTCAACTCTCCCCTCTATGAGCGCCTTTTGGGCCGGCGCGTGGGCGTGCAGGCCTTCCGCGTGTGCGGCGAGTGCGCCCTGTGCCGTTCGGGCCACGAGAACCTGTGCCCCCATACGATGCACATCGGCCACGCCCAAGGGTGGGGCGAGATGGATTATTACCCCGGCGCTTACGCCGAATATTGCCTGGCCTGGGCCGACGTGCTTCACCCTATGGAGGAGCACGTCTCTTTCGAAGAGGAGGCGATGCGGGATATTTTGGGCGTGGCCGTCCACGCCGTGGGGCGGGCGCAGATCTCACCCGGCGCGACGGTGCTCTGCATCGGCGGCGGGCCAGCCGGGTTGTGCATCGCCCAGGTGGCCCGCGTGCGAGGTGCGCGGCATGTTTTTCTTTCGGACCCCAGCCCCATCGCGCGCGAGGTGATCGGCCGCTATGCGGGCCTTTATGCGGTGGACCCCGCCACCTCCGACCTTCGCGAGACCATTCGGCAAGCCACTGGCGAGGCCTCTTGCCAGGCCATTTTCGATACGGTGGGCACCGAGGAGACCTTCCAGCAGGCCATGGCCCTCTTGGGGCCGGCCGGCACCTATGTGAACCTGGCCGTGCACGACGAGGCCCTGGCCCTGAACGCCCGCGCGCTCGGCTCCGAACGCGTGCTCACGAGTTCCTCAAACGCCTTCTACCGAGACGAACGCGAGGCCCATACGTTGATCCAGACGGGCGCGGTGGACGTGCGCTCGATGATCACCCACCGCTTTCGGTTGGAGGCCTATCAGGAGGCCTTTGACCTCCTCCTCGAGGAGCCGAAAAGGGCATATAAGGTGGTCTTTGTGCCAAACGCCTGATTGCCAACCCCGCCTTCGGCTTGACAAGGCGTTTGCAAAGGGGAGATACTTGGCTTGAGACAAAGGGGCCTCCAGGGCGATCGGGTGACCGCCCTCGGGGCGCCTTTTTGCCTCACATTCAAGGGAAGCATCCCGGTGAAGAAAGGGGAAAGATGAGTTTCTCAAAGCGCATCCGCCAACTGCCTCGCAACGTGTGGGCCGCCAGCCTCACCAGTTTCTTTATGGACGTCTCTTCGGAGATGGTTATCAACATCCTGCCGCTCTTTTTGGCCAACGTGCTGGGCGTGCGCACCAGCGTCATCGGCCTCATCGAGGGCATCGCCGAGGCCACGGCGAGCATCTTGAAACTGTTCTCAGGGTGGCTTTCTGACCGCCTGGGCACTCGCAAGTGGCTCGCGGTGGCGGGGTATGCCCTCTCAGCCCTGGCCAAACCCTTCTTTCTCGTCGCCAACTCGTGGGGTACCGTGCTCGGGGCGCGCTGGGCCGATCGCGTGGGCAAAGGGATTCGCACCGCCCCGCGAGACGCCCTTTTGGCCGATAGCGTGGACGAGAACCGGCGCGGCTTGGCCTTCGGCCTGCACCGCGCCGCCGATACGGGCGGCGCCGTGCTGGGCCTCATCATCGCCTTGGGCCTCGTGTGGGGGGCGCAGGCTGCCGCCGTCAAACTGGGCGCCGAGACCTTTCGCACGGTGGTGTGGGTTAGCCTCATCCCAGCCGTCCTCGCCGTCCTCGCGCTCGCCCTCGGCGCACGCGAGGTTCGGGTGGGCGCCAAAGGCGCCAAACCTCCCAAGATCACTTTCCGGGGCCTGGGCAAGAATTTCCTCACCTTTATGATCATCGTGAGCATCTTTGACTTGGGGAACTCTTCCGATGCCTTCCTCGTGCTGCGCGCCCAAGAGCGCGGGCTGAACGTCCTCGGCATTTTGGGGATGCTCATCACCTTCAACCTCGTCTATGCCCTCCTCTCCACCCCGGCCGGGGACATTTCCGATCGCATCGGCCGCAAGCGGCTCATCGTCGGCGGTTGGCTCGTCTATGCGGCCATCTACCTTGGTTTTGCCGTGGCCGGCAAGGGGTGGCACGTATGGGCGCTCTACGGCCTTTATGGCATCTACTACGCCCTGGCCTTTGGCACAACCCGGGCTATGGTGGCCGATATCGTGCCGGTGGAACTGCGCGGCACGGCCTACGGCACCTATAACGGCGTGCTGGGGATTTTGGACTTTCCGGCCTCGCTCATCGCTGGCCTCCTGTGGCAGGGCGTGGGGCCTTGGCACGGGTTCGGGGCGCCGGCGCCGTTCTTCTTTGGCGCGGCCCTCGCCTTCCTCGCCGCCGTGCTGATGATCGCCTGGAAGCCTAAACCCATCGCGGAGGCCCCCTCGGTATGATGGTGCGCTACCGCTCGGCCACGGTGGAAGATGTGCCCCTCCTCGCCCAATGGAATGCGCGCCTTTGGGTGGATGAACATATGCCCGGCCACAAGAGCCTCCAAGAGTTCACGGAGCGTATGCACGGCTGGCTCGCGCGGGGCGAGTACCAGGCCGTCATTTTCGAGGCGGAAAATGGCCCTGTGGCCTATGCCCTCTACCGGCAGGAGCCAGAGGGTATTTACCTCCGCCACTTTTATGTGGATCGGCCCTTCCGCCGGCAGGGCATCGGCAGGCGTTGCGTGCACCTTTTGCTCACGGAGATTTTGCCGCCCGGCGAGCGCGTGCTCCTCGAGGTGCTCGAAGCCAACCCCGCCGGCCAGGCCTTCTGGCGCGCTATGGGCTTTCGCCCTTACTGCCAGCGGCTGGAGATGCTCCCCGAAGAGCGCCCCGCCAAGGCCGAACACGCCCCCACTGAGACGAAAGGATCCTGATTATGTCGCTCATCACGGTGCATTTTCGCAGCCAGGGCATCGGCCGCGAGACGGCGATGAACCTCCTCGTGCCCGACGAGGGCGCGGGGCCGTTCCCCGTCCTTTTGCTCCTCCACGGCCTGGGCGGGGCCTATGACTCCTACATCCGCTCGAACAATATCGAGAACCTCCTGCGCAACCGGCCCATCTTGGCAGTAATGCCCGACGGCGGGCGCTCCTTTTACGCCAACGATGTGCGCCCCGGCGGGATGCGCTATGAGGATCACATCGTCCAAGACGTGCTGGGGTATGTGGAGCGCGTCTTCCCCGCACGGCGCGACCGCGCGGGGCGCGCCGTGGTGGGCATCAGTATGGGCGGATACGGCGCGCTCCTTATGGCGCTTCGCCACAGCGACCTCTTTTGCGCGGCGGCCTCGATCTCCGGCTCGACCTATTTCGCCCATGAGCCCTCGGAGCGCCATAGAGAGGATGACGTGGGCTACCTGGCCGCGGCGCTCCCGCGAGAGGCGAACGACCTCTTTTACCTGGCCGAGCGGCACGCCCACGCTGGCCCGCCGCTCGCCATCCGCCAATCCTGCGGCACGGAGGATTTCCTCTACGCGACGAACCTGGCCTTTCACCGCCACTTGGAGGCGCTAAGCGTTCCCCACGAGTGGGTGGAGCACCCCGGCGCGCACGACCAGGCCACGTGGGATGCCCAACTGCCCTTGGCGCTCGAGTTCGTGCTCCGGCGCTTATTGTAACCCTGGCCGACGGGCGTAGGGGTATGCTGCAGCATACCCCTCCGCTCATCGATGGTCCACCGCGCCCAGGTTTTGCCCTTCTGGCCGCGCCATAGTATGATTCGCGCTATGGCGGAAGAGGAAAAAGCGGCGACCCTGGGCTGCCCCAGTTACCTCTGGCGGGCCGGCCAAGAGCGGCGGTTCGCCTTGGTGCGCGAAGCCGTGCCCCTAGAGGGGGCCTGCACCCTCGATGCGGGCTGTGGGGTGGGCCTTTATACGCGGCGCCTGGGCGAATTCGGCGCGCGCGCCTATGGCGTAGAGATTGACTTTGAGCGGGCCGCCGAGGCCAAGGCGGGAGGCTTGCGCGTCATCCAGGGTTCGGTGGAGGCCTTGCCCTTTGCCGATGGCTCGTTCGACGTCATCTTTTCGCACGAGGTGCTCGAGCACGTGCAGGATGACCGCGCCGCTGTGCGCGAGGCCTACCGCGCGCTAAAACCCGGGGGATATTTGGCCCTCTTTGTGCCCAACCGGGGCTACCCATTCGAGACGCACGGCATCTTTTGGCGGGGCCGCTACCGCTTTGGGAATATCCCCTTCGTGAACTATTTGCCGAACCCCTGGCGCAACCGGCTGTGCCCCCACGTGCGCGCTTACCGGCGGCGCGACCTACGGCGCCTGTTTGACGGTTTGGAGGGCGAAATCATCCTCCATCGGGGCATCTTTGCCGGGTACGATCGGCTGGCGGCGCGCCACCCGCGCCTGGGGCGCTGGCTGAGAAACCTGACATACCGCCTAGAACGGACGCCCTTGCAGTGGCTGGGGCTTTCGCATTGGCTCGTCTTTCGCAAGGCACCCTCTTACAAGGCAGGCGAGGAACGTTGAAGATCCGTTTTGAACCTTCGGGCATCGCCACCGAGGCGCAGGCCGGAGAGACCCTCCTCCAGGTGGCGATGCGGGCTGGCGTGGAGATCGAAAGCGTATGCGGCGGCCGGGGCACCTGCGGCAAATGCAGGGTCATTGCCACGCGCGGCCTCGGCCCCGTGACGGACCTGGAGCGGCGCGCCTTGAGCGCCGCCGAACGAGCCAAGGGCTACCGCTTGGCCTGCCAGGCCCTCGTCGAGGGAGATGTGGAGGTCGTCGTGCCGGAGGAATCTCGCCGCTCGCGGGTGAGCATCCTCGCCGAGGGCTTAGCGGAGGGCATCGCGCTCGACCCGTGGGTGCGGCGGCATCGCCTTGACGTGCCGCCCACCACTCTCGAAGAGCAACTCTGCGATTGGGAGGCCCTCCGCCGCGCCTGGGGGCGCGAGGGGGCGGCTTATCGCCCCACCTTGCAGGCCTTGCGGCAACTCCCCTATGCCTTGCGCCAGGGCGAGGGCAAGGTCGCCCTCATCACGGCGGATGATTTCCTTGTACACATCGCCCCAGGGCCAGGCCCCGAACGGCTGGTGGGCATAGCCTTCGATATCGGCACCACCACCGTAGTGGGGTATCTGATGGACCTCGAAAGCGGCCAGCCGCTGGCCGTCTCTTCGCAGTTGAACCCCCAAACGCGCTATGGCGATGACGTCGTCTCGCGCATCGCCTTCTCCAGCCAGCCAGGGGGCTTGGAGGCGCTGCGGGGCGCCATCGTGCAGTGCCTCAACGCGCTCATCGCCGAGGCGACCGCTCGCGTAGGGCTTGCTCCGCGCGATGTGCTCGCCGCCACGGTGGTGGGCAACACGACGATGCAACACCTCTTCTTAGGCATCAGCCCGGCGGCCCTGGCCCAGGCGCCCTATGTGCCCGTGGTGGAGGACGCGCTCTCCCTGGCTGCCGAAGAACTGGGCCTCGATATGGCCCCCGGCGCGCGCGTTTGGGCGCTCCCTAACATCGCCGGCTGGGTGGGGGCTGATACGGTGGGCGTGCTCCTCGCCACGCGCCTCTACGCCCAAGAGGAGATCGGCCTGGCGATAGATATCGGCACAAACGGCGAGATGGCCCTTGGCTCCCGCGAGCGCCTCGTCACCTGCTCCACGGCGGCCGGCCCCGCCTTCGAGGGGGCGCACCTGAGTTGCGGGATGCGCGCCGCCGATGGTGCGATTGACCGCGTGCACATCGAGCAGGATGTGTCTTGGCACGCCATCGGCGAGGCCCCCCCTAGGGGCATTTGCGGCTCCGGCCTGGTGGACCTGGTGGCCGAGATGCTGCGCGCCGGGATCCTTGCCCCGAGCGGCCTCCTGCAAAATGGCGAGGCCCTTGGAGATGGCTCTCAGGCCCTGCGCCGCAGGATCGTGCAGAACGGCCGCCAGAGGGAATTCATCGTGGCCTTCCCCTCCGAAGGGGCGAACGGCCGGGCCATCCACGTCACCCAGCGGGATGTGCGCGAACTGCAACTTGCCAAAGGGGCCATCCGCGCAGGGGTGGAAATCCTCCTCAAGGAACTCGGCGTAGGGTACGGCGATGTGAAAAAGGTCTTTCTGGCCGGCGCCTTTGGCAACTATATCCGGCCGGAGAGCGCCCTGGCCATCGGCCTCATCCCGCATTTTCCGCAGGCCGAGATCCTCCCCGTGGGCAATGCAGCCGGCGAGGGCGCCAAGATGGCGCTCCTCTCGCGCCGCGAACGCGAACGCGCCTCAGAAATCGCCCGCCGCACCGAATACCTGGAACTTTCGGGCCGCCCCGATTTTCAAGAGGTCTTTGCCGAGGCGCTCCTTTTTCACTCCTGAGGGCCGAGGATGGCCAGCCACTTTTCGCGATAGGGGTCGCTCACCGTGATGGGCACACCCGCCGGGTTCCACTCGGTGAGCCAGGCCGCATCCTCCGGCGAGATGCGGATGCACCCATGCGAGGCGGGGCGCACGCCGAGGGCCTCCGCATCGAAATACTCTTTGGGGCCGCCCTCCACGGTTACCGTGTAGGGCAGGCTATGGATGAGGATGGACCCATCCGACTTGTAGAGGTACCAGGCCTCGTCGGCATACACGCCGTAGGCGAAAAAGGTCCCCCAATATTCCCCCACTACGCCGCTCCAGGCCGGCGTATAGGTATTCGAATACGGAAGCCCCGTGCTGCAGGGGATATCCCGCACCAGGGTGCCCTGCTCGAACACATAGAGGTGTTGCGTGTTTTGGTCCACATAGAGGTAGCGGGGCAGGTCGGGCCGCGTGTCAAAGGGCCACGGTGTGGGCGTGAGCGTGGGTGCGGGGGTGGGCGAGGTTTCAAACGTCGGCGTGGGCACCGGCGTCCACGTGGGGAGCGGCATAACCGTAGGAGAAGGTTCTCGCGTGGGCAACGCGAGCGCGACGGGCAGGGGAGTAGGCTCCTGCGTGGCCGTAGGCTCGGGCGTGAGGGTGCTTGCCTCCGGAGAGGGCCGCGTTCCCACCGCCCCTTGCGGGTTGCGGAAGGAAAGGAGAAGCGTCGAAGCCACGATCAAAAGGACGATAAACCCCCAGCGCTCGCGCGTCATCTCAATAAGAACCTTTCGTAAGCGGTCATCATCAAGCGGAGCCTAATCGGCCGGCGGCTCGCTCCAAGAATCCAAATGCTCTTCCAGGGCATGGAGGGCCTTCCGCAAGCGATCTTCGCGCACGGCGGTGGTCAGGTCGCCGCGTGTGCGCTCATTCACGCCGCGCACCATATCCGTGGTGCGCCGCAGGCCGCCCGTCAACGAATCGGTGAAATCCATCGTTACGAGGTGAGTGTACACCTCATCCATCACCTCGACGATGCGTTCCGCCTCCGCGAGGTCGTCGCGGCGCAGGCAATCCAAGGCGTAGCGGCGCATCTCGCCCATCGCCTCGCCCAGGCCGTTCAAATAGGCCGCGTATTCGATGCCCATCTCATCGGGGTCAGGGATGGGGGAATTCGTCACCAAGGCCAAGGTGATGGCCGCCTCGGCGAGTTCTTTGAGGGCGTCCTGCGTGTAGCCGGCCACTAGGAGATCGGCATATGCGCTGGCCTCCTGGCACATTTCGCGGGCGGCCTCTCGGGCCTCGGCCAGGAGTTGGCGAGCCAGGTCGAACTCCCGGCGGTGGGTGGCACGGATGCTATTCGCGCAATAACGCACCAAGGTGCGTGAGCGCGCCAGCGTCGCATCGCGGATGGTGTTCTTGCGATCCCAATCTTTGCGGATGCGTTCGATGATCTCATCGAGCGAAGCCATATCTCCCCTCCCTTGTGCGTTCAGGGGCATGACTGAGAGGCCTTTTGGGCCTTTTCGGTTACGGCAGGGGCGGCCTCTATCTGGAGCGCCGCCTGATAGGCCTCCTTGGCGCGGCACCATTCGCCCTTTTCAACCCAGGCATCTCCATAGGCCACATACGCCTGCCACAATTTGGTGCGCACGTCTTTATAGTTCGGGTCGCGCGCATAGAGTGGGGCGAGGTGCTCGATCGTCTGCGCCCAATCGGCGCCCCACGTGCTCATCCCCTCCAGATAAAGGGAGGCCAACTCCTTAGCGCGTTTGGCCTGAGCGTCTTCGGGGCGCAGGCGCAGGGCGCGGTCAAAATAGTTCAGCGCCTCCGGGAGGCGATCTTGCCCCACCAAGGCCAGGCCCATCTGGTAAAACGCATCATACAGCAGGCGATCCACCTCGTCTCGGCGGAAGGAAGCATCGAGCGCCAAGAGCCGGTCGGCCTGTTCGATGAGGCGCGGCCAATCTCCCTTCTCGTGGGCCTCCTGCATAGCCGCCAAAATGGCCTCTTTGGTCTCCTGCTGGTACATCGGGGTCGGCGTCGGCTCCACCTCCAGGCGGCGGTAGGCCTCATCCAGTTTGGCGCGGGCCTGGGGGTAGTTCGGGTTGATCCGCAAGACGAGTTCCAACTCGGCGATGGCCAACTCATACTGCCCCTCTTGTAGGTAGCGCTCGCCCTTGAGATAGTGCTCTTCGGCGAAACGCTGTTCGGCCTTGGCCCGATCGGCCAGGCCCATATAGACGGCCGCACCCCCCAAGGCCAAGATGAAAACCAACGTGCCCAAGGCCACGCCCAAGATGGCGAGCGTCAAGCCGCAGCCGGAGCGCGCCGGGCGATCTCCCGGCGAGGCGTGGCTGGGCGCACGCGGGATGATCGGAGCCGACGGCGGCTCGACCTTTTGGCCGCAGTTCGGGCAAAAGAGCGCTTTTTCAGAAATTGGGTAACCACACCGCTTACAAAGGCGCGTTGCCACGTGCTAACCCCTACTCGGCCCACGAGACCACGAGAGATCCATCTCGCCTTACGAGGTGGACGGCCAGCCGCCCCCCTTGGTTCCCCACCGGCAGGTCCGCGAAGAACGGCGCATCGGGCCGCACAGCCATTTCCTGGCGATATACCTCGCGCCCCCCTTGCAGGATGACCAAGGTCCACACCCGTTCTGCCGGCGCGGCGATGGTTAGGCGCGTTGCGTTCGCCCCCACCTGCACGGCTAGGGCGGCCTCACCGTTGGCAAACGAGAGGCCCTCGACCCCCGCGAGGGGGTACCAGACCTCTTCCCACACCACTTGGCCGTGCCCGGGGAGGGAGGCGTTATCCCAAAAGGTGGGCGTCAGCCCGCCCCACATCTCGGCATATTGCGCC
>JAIOAW010000011.1 GCA_019873625.1 Chloroflexota bacterium | reverse complement strand
TTCCGATCTAGGGATCCCCTTGGGCCTGAATCTCCGCCGCGCGGGGATCGGCCACGGCAGAGACGACATAGGGGATGCGATACACGCCCATTTCCTTGGCCATATGGGCAATGCGCCGACCGTACCCAATGATGCCCACACGCAACATACGCGCCTCCTCGGTTCGAGTTGGCGCGTATGATAGGCCTCTTTGGGGGAACGCGCAACGCGGCCTTTGCGGGCGTGCGGCTTCCACGCTCCAAAAGAACGGCCTATTTTGCGTCCAAGGGCGGCAGAGAGATAGCGCGCACGCGCTGGACGTTGGGCACCTGCTGGAAGCGAGGTAGGAGCGCGGCCGGCACCGGCTCATCCAGGCCGAGGATCATTATCTGGGCGCCACCGCGTTGGGCGCGGCTCATCTGCACGAAGGAGATATTGATGCCCTCATCGCCCAAGATGAGGCCCATCCGCCCCACGATGCCGGGCCGGTCTTGGTGCAAATCTACGAGCATATGCCCAGCCAGGACGCAGGTCAGCCGCTGATCGTCCAGGTTGACGAGGTGTGGCTCGCCCTGGATCATCGCGCCGGAGATGGAGCGGTTGGCCTCGCCGTTCCCTAGGCGGGCCGTGATGAGGCTTTCGTACATCGCCGAGGTGGGCAGGCACATCTCCGAGATGGCCAAGCCGCGCCGTTCGGCGATGAGGTTAGCGTTCACCAGGTTGACGGGCTGGGCCGTGGTCTGCGAGAGGAGGCCCACCAAAAAGGCCGCGGTCAAAAGGCGCGTATCGTACTCGCACACCTCGCCCTGGTAGATGAGTTCGAGGCGGTTGGCAAAGCCCCCGTGCCACTGGAAAAAAAAGGCGCCCATCCGTTGAGCGAGGTCAAGGTAAGGCTGAAGGAACCCCAAGGCCTGCGGGGGCACGTAAGGCAAATTTACCGGCGTGGCCGGAATGCGCCCTTGCAAGACGTCTAGCACGGCCTGGGCCACGTCTATGGCTACTTGCTGTTGGGCCTCTGCCGTCGAGGCCCCCACGTGGGGCGTGGCGATGACGTTGGGCAGGCCGATGAGGCGCGAGGAGGTGGCCGGCTCCACTTCGAACACATCCAACCCAGCGCCGGCGATGCGCCCCTCGCGGAGCGCCTCTTCGAGGGCTTCTTCGTCAATAATGCCCCCGCGCGCGCAGTTGAGGACATAGGTAGTGGGTTTGAGGCGCGCCAATTCCTTGCGGCCTAAAAGGCCGTGCGTTTGCGGCGTGAGCGGGGTGTGCACGGAGAGGAAATCCGCCTGAGAGAGGACTTCGTCGAGGGAGGCGAGTTCCACGCCCAACGAGGCCGCCCGCGCCGAGGTTACATACGGGTCAAAGGCCATCACGCGCATCTCTAGCCCCTTGGCCTTGGAGGCCACGAGCGCCCCGATGCGCCCCAGGCCGATCAACCCCAAGATCTTGCCCTTGACCTCGTGGCCTTGGAGGCCGCTCTTTTCCCAGCGGCCCGCCTTGAGCGACGAGACGGCCCCATACAGGCGCCGCGCGAGGGCGAGCATCAAGGCAATGGTATGTTCAGCCACGGCGTTGCTGTTGCCCGCGGGCGCGTTCACCACGGCAATGCCTCGCCGCGTGGCCGCTTCGACGTCAATGTTATCCACGCCAGTGCCGGCGCGGCCCACCACGCGTAATTTGGCGCCGGCGGCCAATACCTCGTCCGTCACTTGGGTACTGCTGCGCACGATAAGCGCATCGCACGCGGGCAGGGCCTCGAGGAGCTCGGCCTTGGGCATACTCCGGTGCACTTCGACTTCCGCATACCCCCTCAGGAGGGCCAGCCCTGCCTCATCAAGTCCATCGCTGATTAGAACCTTCATAGGTGCCCCCTCTTATGGTGCGCGGGCTCATCCAAAGGATTGATGACGATGCCGCTCAAGGGCTTGGGGTGAAAATAGGTGCTCTTTTGTGGCATCACCACGCCGTGGGTGGCCGCCTGCCATACGTGCTCAAGCGGCGTGGCCTTTAGGAAGAAGGCCGCCTCCGCCTTCCCTTGGCGTGTGGCCTGCCAAGCCTCGTAGGCATCCGTGGTGTAGGAGAGGCGGTTGCCGTGGGCGCGTTCTTCGGCTGAAATGCCCAGGAGCGGCTCAAGAAGGCATTCTTGCAGGAGGACGACGTCGAGCGCAGCGAGTTCTTCGGGCAAGTGCGTCCTCAAGCGGCGGCGCACACCCTCCGCATCGCGCAGGCGCAGGAGCCACAGGCCGGCTTCTCCCAAAGCGCAGCCAAACGCGGGGCCTTGGCTCCGATTCAGGGCGCTCAAAAGATCGGCCAAGCCTCGATAGGGCATGAGGTCGAATTGGGCCTCCAGGTTGCGCAGGAAGGCCGGTTTATCCAGCGGGGGCTGCGGGCCGATGAGCCGATGCGTCGGCAGGATGCACAAACCCGGGTCGTCGAGCGCGACGAGGTAGGCCAGAACGTAATCATAGGCCTGGGGCGAGGGAGGGTCGCCCTCGGCGCGGCGGCGTTCCTCGCGGTAAGCGAGGGCCGTCTCGTAGCGATGATGCCCGTCGGCGATGACGACCTCTTGGTGCTCTAGAGCCTGTTGGATGGCCGCAAGGGCCTCGGCGCTGGTGATGGGCCACGCGGTGTGGCGCACGCCCTCCTCATCGGTGCCATCCAACCAGGCCTGGGGGGGCGGGGCAAGGTATTCCTTCGGGAGGGCCTCGCGGTATAGGCCAAAGACCGGGCTGAGGTTCGCGCGCACCGCACGCACCAGTTCGAGGCGATCCTGCTTGGCGCGGGCGCGCGTGTGCTCATGCCGATAGACGCCCTGCCCCCATGGCGCAAGCCGGAGGCGCCCCAAGATCCCTGTGCGCGTACGGGGGTGCCCATCCCCCAGCGAGAAGGTCTGCTTGTAGACCCAATAGGCCGGTATATCCTGCCTCTGGAGGCGGCCCTCGCTGAGCCAACGCCGAAAGGTCTCGGCCGCGCCTTGGTGCCAACCCTCCGCCGTCAGGGTTGGCCCCAGGAGGATATGGGCGATGTTGTAGGGGCTGGCCCGGCGCAAGCGCTCGAGTTGTTCGGGCGAGATCACATCGTAAGGTGGTGCCAAAACGACAAGCCCCGCCAGCGAGGGATGATAGGTTATGGCGTGCAGAGGGGCGAAATCTACCATAGCGCCTTTCACTGGGTAAACGAAAAGCGCCCGCCTCGCCGGAGCACAACATTGGCAAGCACTGCCAGATGCTGCGCCCGAGGCCTGACGTGGCGCCTCGTGGCCGCGACTCGACTGCGAATCTGTGGCCGCGATTCTAGCACGGGGCCACTCGTGCGTCAAAACGCCGCGCTTTGCGCACCGCAGGCGCTTTGCTACAATGGTTTCATCACCTATACGGGAGGTGCCCGATGGCTTACCCCGTTTGGGAACGCATCGAGATCGTCGAGGGCGATATCACCACGCTTGAGGTGGATGCCATCGTCAACGCGGCCAACCGCACGCTCCTAGGAGGGGGCGGCGTGGATGGCGCCATCCACCGCGCCGCAGGGCCGGGCCTCTTGGCGGAATGCCGCACCTTGGGCGGCTGCGAAACGGGCGAGGCCAAGATTACGGGGGGCTACAACCTCAAGGCCAAATGGGTCATCCACACCGTCGGCCCCGTATGGCAGGGGGGCCGTGCCGATGAGGATGTACTCCTTGCGCGCTGTTACCGCAACAGCCTGGCCCTCGCCGTGACGCACGGCATCAAGACGATCGCCTTCCCAGCCATCAGTACCGGGGCATATGGCTTCCCGATGGAGCGGGCGGCGCGCATCGCCCTGCGCGAGGTGGCTGCCTTCCTCGCGCACGATGCGACCATCGAGCGCGTCTTGATGGTGTGTTACGGCGCCTATGCGCGGCAAATCTATGAGCGCACCCGCCAGGCCCTGATGGCAGAGGCCCAAACCGCTGCGGAGTGATCCGGCTCAGGCGGGCCGCTCCTTTTAGGCGCCCTGATCCTGCGGTGGGGGTTCCTCAGGCCGTTCACTTTCCGGCGCGCCAGTCGGCTGGGGCGGGTAGAGGGCGGCTGCGGCGCGTCGGCGCCGCCTTAGGGCGAGGGTTCCCGCAACTGCCCCCAAAATGATCGCCAGCGCCGCAAAGGCCCCATATTCCCGATGCGGCGCGGGAGAGGCGCTCCGGGCCTGGGCCGCGGCGCGCGCCTGGGCGACGCCTTCGCGAATTTTGTTGGCGACGATATCCGGCGTGGCCGTAAGGGCGCCAGCGCCCCCTTCGGCCGAAGGGGGCGTAGAGGAACCGGTGGGTTCGGGCAAGGGGGTGAGCGTCACCGGCGCGGTGGTGGCCCAGGCGGCTGCCGGCGTCGGGCGGTTGGGCAAGGCGGTGGGCGCTGGTGTATTCGTCGGCCTCTCCGGCTGGGTTGGCGTAGGCTCCTGGGGCGTGTTCGAAGGGCGCACCGTGGCCGTGGGGCGCTGGGGGAGCGCCTCGGTGGGCGCGGCGGTGGCCGTATGCGTTGGCTCAGGCCCCGGGTAGGCCCCATTGGGGTTAGGTGAGGGCGTGGGCGTTTTCACCGGCGTCTCCGTCAGCCCAGGGTAGGGTTCCCCTTGGGCAGGGGGCGGCGTATTGAGCGGTGAGGGATTCTGCACGCCCTGGGCAGCCAGAGGCGAGTTCGAGCACACATCCTCCCATACGAGGTTGGGAGGCATCGTTTGCCCGTTGCCCCATACCCAGGCATCCAAGTCGCCATGGCGCACGATGCGGCTGTTCGCCCCCCGCGCCGAATAGACCCAGCGATTCCCCTCCCGGTACCAGTAACTCCAATAGAGGCACTCTGCCCCTCGGCAGGCGCAAAAGCACTCTTCGGCGGGGTAGGTGCAGCCCGTAGGGCCGATCTTGCACACGGCCTCGCCCGCTATAGAGACTTGGGTAACGAGGTCGGGCTGGGCGCGGCGGAGGAGATCAATGCCCGTGATTTCCTTTTCGGCAAAGGTCACGCAGACGGTCGTGGGCGCTGCACCCGTGCCATCCACGATGATCACCCCGGCCCGCGACCCATCGGCCAGAGAGGGTAGGGGCCAAAGGCAGGCCCCTACCACGACCAGGGCGCACACCATCCACCGGCGGAGCCAAACACTCCGAAAGGCCATAGATGCACCTCGCTTTTCAGGGCAGGGTCACCGGCGCGCACCACAGGGCTGAGCCGTTCACGCCATCGGGATCCTCATAGGCAAGGCAAAGGGTATGCTCGCCCGTGGGGAGGTTCCCCTCGAGGGTCCCCACAAAAAGGCCCAAGGCCGCAAAACGCCGCAACGGTGTGCTGAACTTGGCACCGCCGGAGGTTTGCAAAGTGGCCGTTACGCGCGCATCTTCATCCACATCGCCCAGATAATCGAGCCGCACGCTCAAGCCGCCGCCCACCACGCTTACCCTCGGCATACCGGGCACCAAGCGGGCGGGGTCGAAGAGGGCCTCCGCTTTGACCTCTATGGGCGGATCTCCCGCGCCCCAGCGCCACCCTTCGATGGCCCGATGGGTCAGAGTATAGTCGCTTGCAGCCGTGCTGGCCATTTTCCACGCCTGACCATCATGGTGCCAGTACCCCCAGAAGTGGGCCTTATCGCAGAAGCAATCCTCCGCGCTGCAGCCGACCCCTCCGATTCCGCAGACGAAGCCCTGTTGGGCAGCGAGCGCCAAACCGGCCGATTGGAGCGCCTCCCAACCGGAAGGCGAGGCACCGTAAAGCGGCACGACCCGGGCGATGTAGCGTTCGGCGCCGAATTGCACCACGAGCGCAGCGAGGCCCGTTGTGATGGGCGAAGGAGGTTGCGGCAGGGCATACCCAGCCAGGGCCATCCCCTTACGCCAGGCCTCGATGGAAGCGCCCCACTCGCCAAGGGCGACCTCTTGGGCAGGCGCCTGAGCGCCGCTGGAGGATGGCGCGGCGCCCCCGCTGATGATCGTGGAGGGCTTGACTTCGCCCCTGCAGAGATGGGCGAGGAAGGGGATGATCTGCGCCGTGGCTAACGCGTTTTCGCCGTTGCCGGGCAGCCACTCGAGGGCGCCGTTCGCTAATTGCAGGGTATGTACGCGGTCGAGGGGGCGGTTGACCGTCACCCCCGCCGAACGAGCGCACAGCCACCCGAGATGCGTTTCGATGCCCAAAGCGCCGAGGGCCTGGGCCACAAGGGCCGTCGAGTTCGCATCGCCCTCTGGGGGCTGCGTAGAGGCATCGTAACGGTAGCCCCCGTCATCCGCCTGGCGGTTGCGCAAGTAGGCCGCCGCCTTGACGAGTTCTTTGCTTTCGGCCGGGTAGCCACAGGCCCGCAAAGCGAGCACGGCCAGGGCCGTCGAATTGCTGTCGCTCGGTGCGGCGGCATTCCAGCCCCAGCCGCCATCGGGATTCTGGTTCCGCACAAGCCAAGCGAGGGCCTCTTGGGGCACCTCAACCTTCGCCTCGGCCAAGGCCCACAGGGCGTAGGCCTGGTTCCAGATGTTCCCAGAGGGATCATAGAGGCCGGTTGCACGATCGTACGGCTTCTGAATGGCCGCGATGAGGTCGGCCGACCCGGCGCGGCGAGGGTCCTGCCCAGACCGGACGAGGGCAAGGGCCAAGCGCCCCGCCTTGCCGGCGTTATCGGCCTTGGGCGCGAGTGCGATGGCCGCATCGAGCACCGATTGCCCCGTGCTGCCTTGCCAGAGGCGTGGGTCCTCGCCGGCGGCGGCCAAGGCCAAGAGCACTTCGCCCGTCAGGGCCTCGCCGAACCCCCCATCGGCCCCTTGGATGGAGTGCAAATAACCCAGCGCCCCACGGAGGATCGGCACCGGGCCGGGCAGGGGGAAAGGCTTGCCCAAAAGGCCGGGGATGGCCTGTGCCGTCGAAAAGACGTCGGGCTTGCCCTCAAAAGAGGCGAACCCTCCCTCCTCGGTCTGTAAGGTCAAGAGGCCATCCAGCAAGGTTCGGCCGCCGGGGGTGCGCCAGGCCTCGCCGAGCGGGTCTTCGCCCACGGCGATGAGGGCCTGCAAGGTATAGGCCGTGGAACTGGCGTTCGGGGCGCCCCATCCCTCGATGGCTCCCGTGGGGCTTTGGAGGGATTGGAGGTAGGCGAGGGCCTTTTTCACCGAGGGGTCCTCATTGTTCCGGCCGGCGCAAGCCAGGGCCTGCAAGGCAAGCGCCGTGGAATCGGCGTCGCTCGGCTGGCCGCTGGCCCATCCCCAGCCGCCATCGGCGTTCTGCCCCTCGAGGAGGCGGTTGACGGTCGCTTGGGCGATGGGCTGCCGCAATGCGGCCAGCCCGATCATCGCCCACGCTTGATCGGCCAGGGTGCCCGCTTCACCGTAGGAGCCATCTGGCCGGGCGAAGGAGGCGAGTTTTGCGGCGGCGTCAAACCCGGCGAGGTTTTGCACATCCAGGCCGGCTGCCGAGAGGGAGGCGATGAGTTTCCCCGTGGCGGCGGGAGAGGTGGCATAGGCCTCCGCCGCGCCGATGAGGTAGGAAAGTAAATCCGCGGCCTTTTCATTCGCTCGCCACGTGGTGGGGTCCACGCCGGCGACGAGAAGCGCATGGAGCACATCCAGGCTGATGCCTGCCGGGTGCCCAAAGGCCGTGGGGAAGGAGCCATCTTCCTGCTGTTGGGTGCGCAGCCAGGCTATGGCGCGTTCCGCCGCAAGCCGCTGGCGCTCCAGAAGGCGCTCATCGGCGCGCACGGGTGCAAGAGGGAGGGCGATGAGCGCCGCGAGGCACAAAAACACGCTGAGAATACGCGACACAAGGCGATGCATCGGGGTGCCTCCTCCAAAAAGATGGATAAATGGGCTATCTCTCAGGCCAAGAGGCCGCTAGGGCATTCGGCGGGAGGCAGCGCCATCCGGAGTGCGGCACCGAGGGAGAAGGGGAAACCGAGGAAGAGAAATGATCCGCATATCCATCCCTGTCCTTTCCGCGAAGGCTGTGGAATGGCAAACTGGAGCAGGCGACCTGGCTTCCTCACATCGAGGTTACAGTTGCGGGACAGCGCCGGACTTGCACCGGCTTCCCCTGTACGTCCCAGGCATCCGGGCCGAGGGACACTCCAGTTCCCATAAGGTTTGGCCAACGCCGCCATTTTACCACGGCGCCGAAGAGGCGTCAATTCTCGTCATCGGGGGGCCTCTCCGCTTCCTCCTCCGCCGGGGCGAGGGAGGCCGTCAGGCGCTCCTTTTGCTCTTGGAGCGAACAATAGCGGTCAAAACAGGGCTTGAGGTTTTCGTAGCAAGCGCGGAGGCTCTCGACGATGACGCGCGTGTCGCCAATGACGGGCATAAAGTTCGTATCGCCCACCCATCGCGGCACCACGTGCATATGGATATGGTCTTTGATGCCCGCGCCGGCCGAGGCGCCGAGGTTCATCCCCACGTTGAAGCCATCGGGGTGCATCACCTCTTGGAGGACGAGGAGGCTGATGTTGACGAGTTGCATCATCTCCAGGAGCACCTCGGGCGGTAAGTCCGTGGGCATACTCACGTGCTCGTAGGGCACCACCATAAGGTGCCCGTTCGTATAGGGGTAGCGGTTCAACATCACAAAGCACCGCTTGCCGCGCACGAGGATGAGGTTTTCGGCATCGTTCTCCTCGTCCTCGCGGGGTTTGAGGCAAAAGATGCAGCCCTCCGGCTTTTCTCCGCGGATGTACTCCATACGCCAGGGCGACCAGAGACGATTCATTATGAAACCTCCTGCGGCACCCAAATGAGTTCAGTGCGGCAAATCGAAGCGTGTTCGAGGGCGAGTTCCAGCGCCGAAAGCACTTCCTCGGGGCGGCCCGAACCTTGCGAACCGCAGCGCAGCCGCATCATCAACGTGTGGCGGCCTTCTTCCCCCGCCGTATAGTCTATGGCCTCGATAAGGGGACGCAAATCATACACCTGCCCTCTGCCGGGGCGCGTACGGGGAAGGGTAGGGGCAGCGAGCAGGCGGGCAATCCGTTCCTTGACGACGTCGGTCGGCTCGGACGCCCAGGCCTCCACGCAGTACACCGCCGCGCGCACCAGGCCCTGCAACGGAGGGGCCTTGAGAGGTACCTCTTCGGCCGAAAGGATGGTCAACCCCTCAGGGCTTTGGGCGCGGGTGCGCGCGAGGGCCTCGCCAGGCGACATCGCCTCTTGCAGAAAAACGTCCACCCTCTCGCAGAGGCTGGCATAGCCCAAGGGGAGAGCATCGGCAAACTGCACGCGGGGGTGCGGGTTGAACCCTTGGCTGTAGGCCAAAGGCAAACCCGCCCGCCGGAGGAGGCGCTCCCAAAGGCGCCCCCGGTCGAGCACGGCGATATAGCGCAAAGGGCCATCTACCGCAAAGGTGAAGCGCAGGCGTTGCAGGGGCGTTGAGGTCATTATGGGCACCCCCAGGCCTCGCGGGGCACTCGCACGCGCTCTCGGGCAAAAGAGGCCATCACACCGCATTGATGGCACGCCAGCCGGCAATCCGGCGAGAGTTCGCCCCGCAAGGCGCGCTCGTATTCGCGCCACAGGAACTCGTCAGATACGCCTACATCCACCACGCTCCAGGGCAACACCTCCTCGCGGGGGCGCCTTCGCGCCGTGTAAAAGTCGGGGTCAAGGCCCGTCTCTTCCAAAGCGCGCTTCCACAAGGCGGGCTGGAAGCATTCGGCCCACGCGTCAAAGCGCGCACCGAGGCGCCAGGCGGCCTCGATAGCGCGGCCCAAGCGGCGGTCGCCTCGGCTGAGGAGCGCTTCCAGCCAGGTCGTCTCCCATTCGGGCCAACTCAGGCGCACTTCACGGCTCTGCGTCAGGCGGTGCAGGGCTTCTTGGCGCGCCGTAACGACCTCGAAGGGGGCGAGGGGTTCCCACTGGAAGGGCGTGTGCGGTTTGGGCACAAAGGTCGCCACGCTCACGGCAATCTCCACCGCCCTGCGCCGGATGCGCCGCCCCACCGCGCGCAGGGCCATAATCAACCGCGCCATCTCAGAGACGTCCTCGTCCGCCTCGGTGGGGAGGCCTAGCATAAAGTAGAGTTTGATGCGGTTCCACCCGCTGGAAAAGACGGCCTCGGCCGTCTCGAGAATCTCGTTTTCGGTGATGCCCTTGTTGATCACATCGCGCAGGCGCTGGCTCCCGGCCTCTGGGGCGAAGGTGAACCCCGTCTTACGGCGGCTCTCGATCATCTCGGCGAGGCGCACAGAGAAGGAATCAATCCGTAGGGAGGGAAGGGAGATGGCCAGCCCCGCCCGGGCGTGGCGCGCCATAGCCTGTTCCACGATCTCGGCGATGGCCGAATGGTCGCTGCTGCTCAGAGAGATGAGGCTCACCTCGTCGTAGCCCGTCGAGGCGAGGAGCGCATCGATGGCCTCGAGCACGTCGTGGGCGGGGCGCTCGCGGATGGGGCGGTAGATGATGCCCGCTTGGCAAAAGCGGCACCCTCGGCTGCACCCCCGTTGGATTTCGATCATCCCCCGGTCGTGCACGGCCTCGATATGGGGTACCACGGGCCGCGTGGGCGCTGGCCCGAGAGCGGGGACGATGCGCTTGCGCACGCGCGGCACCGCTTCTGGCACGGTGGGTTCGAGGGCGGCAAGGGCGCCATCGGCGTGGTATCGTGGGCGATAGAACCGGGGGACGTAAATCCCCTCGAGGCGAGCCGCCTCGCGCAAGAGGGCCTCTCGGCCGTCGGGGCGGCGCGGACCGCCGGCGCGCTTCCAAGCGCTCACGCACTCGAGGAGTTCGATGAGCACCTCCTCCCCTTCGCCGATGACGAATAGGTCGAAAAAGTCAGCCATCGGCTCGGGGTTGTAGGCCCCGCTCCCGCCGGCAATGATGAGGGGCATCTCGGCGGTGCGCTCTTCCGCGCGCAGGGGGAGGCCGGCCAAATCCAGCATCGAGAGGATGTTCGTATAGGTCAGTTCATACTGCAAGGTGAAGCCGATGACGTCGAACTCCCGCAAGGGCCGGCGAGATTCGAGGGCGTAGAGCGGCACGCCGGCGGCGCGCATCGCGCGCTCCATATCTGCCCAGGGGGCATAGACCCGCTCGGCCAAAAAGCGTGCATCACGGTTGACCACGTCATAGAGGATGGCCAGCCCCAAGTTGGACATACCAATCTCGTACACATCGGGGTAGGCCAGGGCGAGTGTGACCTCGACGCGGCTCCAATCTTTGGTTACGCTGTTCCATTCTCGGCCCACATACCGGGCCGGCTTTTGTACCCGGGCGAGTATGCGGTCAAGGGTTGCATCGTCTATCATTTTGAATAATGCCTCGGAGTTTATAAGGATATAAATTATATGTCAACTCGAAAGGGTCACCAAGACCGTGGATGTCTTGGACGGAAAGACGTATCAAAACATAGATACGGGGGCACCTTTGACGAGCGAGTTGTTGAACGAACTTGAAAGTGGCTTCTCATCTGGGCAAAAGATACTCGTTTTTTAGGGCCTCGATTTCGTGAAGCCAGAGGCTGACGCTCGCATCGCTCGGCATGCGCCAATCTCCTCGAGGAGAAAGGGCCACCGAACCGACTTTAGGTCCATCGGGCATAGCCGAACGTTTGAATTGTTGCGAAAAGAATCGCGTATAGAAAACGGCCAGCCACGTCAAAATCTCTTGAGGGGAAAAAGATCCCTCAAAGGCTTGCCGGGCCAAGAAAAAGACCTTACGGGGCGAAAATTGGTACCTTACGACGTGATACAAGAAAAAGTCATGCAGAATGTATGGCCCGATGACCGCTTCTGTTTTTTGTTGAAGGACCTCGTTTTCGCCGAGAGGGAGGAGTTCGGGTGTGATGGGCGTCGCAATGATATCCATAAGCACCTCGGAAACAGGGGGTGTGAATTCGCTCTCGGCACACCAGGCAATAAGGTAGCGAACCAACGTCTTGGGGATGCCTGCATTCACGTGATACATAGACATCTGATCTGCATTGTACGTGCACCAGCCAAGGGCGAGTTCGGATAGGTCCCCTGTGCCCACGTTTAGCCCACCCACTTGATTGGCGATATCCATCAAAATCTGTGTGCGTTCTCGGGCCTGAGCATTTTCGAAGGTGGTATCATATGCTTCTTCTCGATGCCCAATATCCCGGAAGTGCTGACGCACGGCCTCACCGATAGGGATGCATCGCAAAGTAACCCCCAAAAGGTTAGCCAATTTCTCCGCGTTGGCACGTGTACGCGAGGTCGTGCCGAACCCCGGCATTGTCACTGCGATAACGCCTTGATGATCAAGGCCAAGCAGATCGAAGGCTCTTATGGCTACCAGGAGGGCAAGAGTCGAGTCAAGTCCTCCTGAAAGGCCGATTGTAACCTTTGACGCCTGCGTGTGCTTTAGGCGCTTTGCAAGGCCGGTTGCCTGGATGTTAAAGATTTCACGGCAATGCTTCGCGCGCTGGGTCTGATCCGCAGGGACGAAAGGTGTTTGCGAAATGGCGCGCAACAAAGGGCCGCTTTGCGAGGGGGGCTTTGCGGGAATGTGGAATGGTATGATCCTATAGGGATGTTGAGGCAGACCGCTTGAAAAGGAACTGTTTCGCCAGCGGTCGTGAATAAGGCGTTCTATATCGAGGTCGGCCATGATAATCTGCGTCTCAAACCGGAACCGTTCGGCTTCTGCCAATAAAACGCCATTTTCGGCGATCATCGAGTGGCCAGGATAAACCACGTCCGTTGTGGATTCACCTGGCCCTGAACAGGCATAGATATATCCTGCCAAACAACGTGCCGATTGCTGTCTGACCAAATCTCGGCGATATTCCGCTTTGCCCAACGTCTCCGTGCTTGCCGAGGGGTTTACGAACACAGTTGCCCCGGCCAGCGCCATATCTCCGCTAGGGGGGCTAATGGCCCAGAGGTCTTCGCAAATCTCAATGCCGATGAGGCAATTGGGCAACTCGCACACCTGAAAGAGGATATCCGTACCAATGGGAACCTCTTGCCCCAGGATCTCCACGGTCTTGGCCGTAAGGTGGCGCCCTGAGGTGAACCAGCGCTCCTCGTAAAACTCGTTCGTGGTGGGGAGGTACGTTTTGGGGGTAAGCCCCAAAATCTTTCCGTTCGCCAGAAAGGCCGCGCAATTGTATAGCCTGCCCTGCACGGGGATGGGTACCCCGACAATGGCTGCCACCTCATAGTGGGCCGTCGCTTCCGCGATGGCCAGCAAGGCGTGCTGTGCGCGATCTAGAAGTAGCCTTTGGTAAAAGAGATCTGCGCAGGAATACCCCGTTATGCACAGTTCCGGAAGGGCGATGATGCGGCATCCCTGTTCGGCGGCCTTTTGTATTGCGGCAAGGATGGCTTGAACATTGTATTCCACATCGGCCACGCGTAGTTCGGGGGTAATGGCGCCTACGCGGACAAAGCCGAAGGCATGGTACGAATCGGTCATAGGGGCCTCTCATCGGTATTCGAGATGGGTTTTAAAAGATTCTATGCCCCTGCCGGCCCTTGTCAAAGCATTTGGCTTTCGAACCTGCAATTCTTATAAAAGCCTTGCGCGCCCTCACGGCGCGGCCTAGAATAGGGCCTATCTGAACTGGGAGGTATGACCATGGCGACCTTGCGCGTTGGCATCATCGGTTGTGGCAGGCCCCGAAACGAACCCGGTGCCACGGGGTATGGGATGTCTCACGCCCATGCGCGGGGCTACGAGGCCTCGCCCGATGCGACCATCGTGGCCCTGGCAGATATCAACCTGGAGAACGCCCGCGCCTTTCAACGGGAACATGGCGGTGAGCGCCTCTATGCGGATTACCACGAGATGCTCGCCAAAGAGAACCTCGACATCGTGAGCGTGTGCACGTGGCCGCACCTCCATGCGCCGATGGTCATTGCCGCGGCGGAGGCCGGCGTTCGGGCCATCCACTGCGAAAAACCGATGGCCCCCACCTGGGGCGAGGCACGCCGTATGGCGGAAGTGTGCGCGGCGCGAGGCGTGCAGTTGACGATTAACCATCAGCGGCGCTTTGGCGAACCCTTCCGCAAGGCCAAGGCCCTCCTCGACCAGGGCGTTATAGGGCCTTTGCTGCGCATTGAGGCCCATTGCGATAACCTCTTTGATTGGGGCACGCACTGGTTCGATATGATGTTCTTTTTCAACGGCGAAACGCCCGCCGAGTGGGTGATGGGGCAGATCGAAAGCCGAGGCGGGCGCCCCATCTTTGGCGTGTTCGTCGAAAAGCAAGGGCTGGCGCTCGTCCGCTTTCAGAACGGCGTCTATGGGCTGATGGCCACGGGCGATCTCCCCGGCTGGGGGCCGGATATTCGCCTAGTGGGGGCCGAAGGCACCATCGAGATCGGCGTCAACCGCGAGGTGCACCTGCGCTATGGGAATACGGCCCAAGCCGGCTGGCAGATCGTGCCCACATCGGAGGGCCTCCACGGCGAGGATTGCGTCAAGCGCGGCGTGCTCGATCTCATCGAGGCGCTCCAGACGGGCCGCGAGCCGGAACTCTCTGCCCGCAAAGCCCTTCAGGCGACCGAACTCATCTTTGCGGCCTATGAATCGGCGCGCATCCGCGGCCGGGTGAACCTGCCTCTGACCATCGAAGATTCACCCCTCCTCACGATGCTCGCGGAAGGGGCCATCTCGGCGACGTAGGCTCAAGAATCGGCAAGCGTGAACTGCACCCAGGCCGCCATCGCTTCGCCGGGGTTAAGAATTAGCAGATGCGCCTCGCGCTCCAGGCCGCGCGCATACAGGTTATGCGCATCGGTAGAACAGGTTTGGTTTTCGATGCAGAAAAAGGGTCGGCCTCGCGGCGTGTATATGACGCTGTGCGTAAAGTGGTCGCTCGCCGAGAGGACGAGGCGCGCCCCGATCGCATCATAGTAGATGACCTGCGGCATCTGGTTCGTGAGGCCCCAAAAGACGTCATCGAGGTTCAGCGCCTCCAAGGAGGTGGGTTGGTGCAGGTCAGCCGGCCCTTCCTCAAGCGGTAGAAGGCGCCCGGTGGGCAGGAGATTTACCGCCTCCATCCAGCGCTGGGCGGGTACCTGGATGCGCACCTGCGCGCGTTGGCCCAAAATCGCAAAATAGGGGTGCAGAGCCAGCCCGAAGGGAAGGCGCTGGCTCGCATCTTCGTTATAGACGGTGAAATCGAACCGGATGGTGCGCGGCCTTACGGTGAAGGTTACCTCCAGCGTGTTGCGGATGGGAAAGAGGGCAAAAGCCTCGCTCCCCGGCGCAAAACGGTAGCGCGCCGTGAGGCGGATGCTTTCGCCCGCAATCTGGGGCGCGTCGCACTCCCAAGGGCGATCTCTCACGAGGCCGTGGATAAAGTTCTTGCCGTTGTTGGGCGGGAAGGTGAACTCGCGCCCATCGAAGGTAAAGCGCGCCTCGCGCACGCGGTTCGGCGTGGGGTAGAGGATAGGCGTGCCCAAGAGGCTGAAGCGCCCGTTCGAGCGATCGCCATCCACGATGAAGGCGTGCTCGCCCACATCGAAAGCGAGGAGGTTCGCCCCCATCTCGGGCACGAGGGCCGCGTGGGTGCGTTCGCGGGGCGTGGCCCCTTCACACCAAAGGTGAAGGACGTTCCAACCGGTCTCTGGGTGCCGTTCGTAACGGTAGGCATAGGGGGGCATAATGGCCTCCTGGTAAGGTTTTGACAGGGGCTTTGGCGGTCCCTTGGAGGTGGATTATACTCCGAACGGTGCGGCGCGAGAATTCCCGTTGCCCGCCGATTCGGTGCGAAAGGGAGATATGGGCGCGCTCAAGCGGACAAGGCTCGGTCTATTTCTCATCGCAGCGGCGGTGATCGCCCTGGATCAATACACCAAGGCGTTGGTGCGCGCTCATCTGCCGCTCAACGTCTCGTGGAACCCCATCGCCTGGCTAGACCCCATCGTAACCCTGACGCACGTCCAAAACACGGGGGCGGCCTTTGGCCTTTTGCCCCAATTCGGGGGGATGTTTATCCTCATCGCGATCGTCGTCGTCCTCCTGATTATCCTGTTCTATAGGCAGTTGGCGCAGGGGTCGTTCCTTTTGCAGATGGCCTTTGGGTTGCAGTTGGGCGGTGCCTTGGGCAACCTGTGCGACCGTTTGGCGCGCGGGTATGTTACGGATTTTATAGACTTTCGCTGGTGGCCCGTGTTCAACGTGGCCGATAGCGCCATCGTCGTGGGGACCATTCTCCTCGTGTATTATGTTCTCTTTGTCGAAGGGGCCAAAGAGAGGGCGGGCGTGCCTCAAGATGATCCTGCCCCGCGGGCGTAACATATGGCAGAGCAGGTATGGCGCGTGAGCGAGCCGGAGCGCCGGCTCGATCTTTTTGTGGCCAGGGTCTGCCAAGGTTTGTCGCGTTCGGCGGCACAAAGGCTCATCGCCGAAGGGCGCATTTGGGTCAATGGCGCCTTGGCGCAAGCGGGGCAGCGCCTACGCCCCGGCGATGAGGTGATGATCCTCCTGCCCCCGCCCGAAGACGAGCGCCCCCAACCCGAGGCAGTTCCCCTTGCCATCCTCTATGAGGACGCGCATCTCCTCGTGGTGAATAAACCCGCCGGTATGGCCACGCACCCCGGCGCAGGGCGCCGCACGGGCACGTTGGTCAACGCGCTTTTGGCCCACCGGCCCGAAATCGCCTCCGTCGGCGCCGACCCCTCTCGGCCCGGTATCGTCCACCGCTTGGATCGTGAGACCTCCGGCGTGCTCGTGGTGGCCGCGACGGAAGCGGCCCTCAGGGCATTGCAGGCGCAGTTTCGCCGGGGGAAGGTGGAAAAGCGCTACCTGGCGCTCGCTTATGGGCACGTTACCCCCGCGCAGGCGGCTATCGAGGCCCCTCTGGGGCGCGATCCTCTCCACCGGCAGCGGATGGCCGTGCTCCCCGAAGGGCGGCGGGCGCGGACGGAATACCGCCTTTTGCGCGCGTTCGAGGGGTGCAGCCTTCTGGAGGTGCGGCTCCGCACGGGGCGCACGCACCAAATTCGCGTGCATTTGGCCTCCATCGGCCACCCCGTGGTGGGAGATCGCACCTATGGCCCGCGACGGCAGGCCATCGGCGCGCCGCGCCAGTTCCTGCATGCCTGGCGGCTCGCTTTCGACCACCCCGCCACGGGCCAACGGATGGCCTTCGAGGCCCCTCTGCCCGCAGATTTGCGACAGGTGCTGGGGGCCTTGGGCCTCACCGAAGAGGAGATGGACGCCCTACAGCCCGAGAAGATAGGAGGTATGTGATGCGCGAGATCACCGTGGCCCTGGCCCAGGTCAGCCCCAGGTTGGGCGAGGTGGAGGAAAACGTCCGTTCGATGTGCCGCTTGGTGGAGGACGTCTCACTCCAAAGGAAGGTGGACCTGTTCGTCTTCCCCGAATTGTGCACGACGGGCTATGAGTGCGGCGTGCGCTTTGCCGATTTGGCCGAACGCGTAACCGATACCACGGTAACCGCCCTCAGCCAATGCGCCGCCGAACACAATACCCATATCGCCTTTGGGTTTGCAGAGCGGCAAAAGGTGGAAAGCGTCATCTACTCCGCGGCTATCCTCGTAGACCCGGAGGGCGAAATCGCGGCAGACTATCAAAAGGTGCACCTCAAGGGCGAACAGCGGCTGATCTTTCGCCCCGGCTTCAAATACACCGTGGCCGAGACGCGCCTGGGGGCCATTGGCCTCCTGGTGGGGTGGGATCTCGCCTTCCCCGAAGCGGCCCGTTGCCTAGCGCTCGACGGCGCCGAGATCCTCTGCGTATGCGGCGCCTGGGAGACGCCCTATGCCCACGAGTGGCGCAGTTTGGGGTTTGCCAGGGCCTACGAAAACGCCGTGTACGTCGCCGCGTGCAACCGCGTAGGGCAGGAGCCAACCTATACCTTTTTCGGCGAGAGTTGGCTCGTTGGCCCGCGCGGTGCGGTACATACCCGGCTAGAGGATGACGAACCGGGGGTAGCCATCGCGACGATTGATTTGGATTTGGTGCGGCGCGCACAGGAAGAGACGCAACTCCTTCAGGCGCGGCAGCCGCGCAGTTACCGCCAAGTGGTGAAAATGTACTAAGGGAGTACTTGGGAGGAAGGACAATGCGCATTGTGGATTTGCGAAGCGACACGGTAACCCTGCCCTCGCCGGCGATGCGAGAGGCGATTTACCGCGCCGAATTGGGCGACGACGTGTATGGCGAGGACCCTACGGTCAACCGCCTGCAAGAGATGGCCGCCGAGCGTATGGGCAAGGAGGCGGCGCTCTTGGTGGTGAGCGGCACGATGGGCAACCTCGTCTCGCTCCTGACGCACTGCGGCCGGGGCGACGAGATCATTATGGGAGACCAGGCGCACACCTTTCTGTATGAGGCGGGGGGCGTCTCGGCGTTGGGGGGCATCCACGTGCATACCGTGCCCAACACGCCGGATGGGGGGATGGATTTGGCCAGGGTTGAGGAGGCCATTCGAGGCCCGAACATCCACTTTCCGCGCACGAAGGTGATCTGCCTGGAGAACACGCACAACCGCTGCGGGGGCGCGGCGGTGCCCCTTGCGCATATGGCCGCCGTGCGAGAAATTGCCCATCGGCACCACCTCGCCGTGCATCTGGATGGGGCGCGCATTTTCAACGCGGCCATCGCCTTGGGCGTGCCCGCGAGCGCCATCGCCGCCTATGCGGATTCGGTGCAGTTCTGCCTGAGCAAGGGGCTGGCCGCGCCGGTGGGGTCGCTCATCTGCGGGAGCAAGGCCTTCATCGAGGAGGCTCGGCGGACGCGCAAGATGGTGGGCGGCGGGATGCGCCAGGCCGGCATCATCGCGGCGGCGGGCATCGTCGCGCTCGAGCAGATGGTGGATCGCCTAGCGGAGGATCACGCCAACGCCAAACGCCTGGCGGAGGGGTTAGCCAACATCCCCGGCATCGTGATTGACCCCTCCTCGGTGCAGACGAACATCGTGATGTTCGGCCTCGCGAATTCGCGCGTATCCCTTGCCGAAGTGTCGGCGCGCTTGGCAGCGGAAGGCGTCAAGATCAACCCGATGACGGCGACGCAATTCCGCGCCGTCACGCATTACGGCATCGAGCGCGAGGATATCGAGACGGCGCTGGCCGTTATCCAGCGCGTGGTAGCAGAAATCGCCTAGGGGAAGGGTTCTCTTAAACGCTCGCCACGACGAAGGCAATCGCATCGCGATCGTGATGGGATAGGCTGATGGCCCAATGGTTCAGGCCGAGGTGCCGTGCACGCGCCTCGGCCTTGCCGTGCAACAGGATATAGGGCTTGCCCCGCGCATCGGCGAGGATCTCCATCTCCACCCAAGAGATGCCGTTGAGGCCCGTGCCGAGCGCCTTGGAGATGGCCTCTTTGGCGGCAAAACGCGCGGCCAGTTCGGGGATGCGCCCTCGGCAATAGGCGATCTCGCGGGGGGTATAGACGCGCCGCAGAAAGCGATCGCCAAAGCGCTCCAGGGCGCGGGCGATGCGCGCGATCTCGATGATATCCACGCCGACGCTGAGGGGGGGCTGTTCCATACCTTACCACAAAAGGGAGGCGCGCGCCGGCCTGCCCTGCACGATGTGAGCGATGACCTCGCCCAAAAGGAGCGAATAATTCACGCCGCGATCTTCGGGGTAAATCTGCGTCGTATTCGCCAGATAGAGGTTGGCGATAGGCGTCTGGTGCGGCGGGATGCGCGCCGAGTAACCCGGCTCGATCACCGGCTGGCCGTAGGGATCTTTGAAAAGCCAACTCTCCACCACCCAGCCCACATCAAAATGCGGGTTTAGGCGCCGGATGAAGGGCGTGTAGTAGGCCAATACCTCGTCTTTATTCCAGGCGAATTCCGGGCTATTGCTCATCAAATAGCGCCCGAAATAGACAATGTGCCTCCCCCGATAGACCCTGGGCGGCACGAACCGGGTGTGCTCCACGGCGACCACCATAGGGATATCTTACACAAGGCTGCTCAGCCAATAGCACGGGATGAGCGACCGATCGAGCGCCAAGACGAGCGTCATCGTCCCCTCATAGGGCTGGTTCCTGAGGAGCGCGGCATAGTCCTCGGGCAAATCGGGCGCCAAGCGCAGGGCGATGGGCGAGGCCACGGTGAGGATGACGGCATCGAAGGGATAATCCACCGTGCGCCCCCCTTCGGAGACGCGCAACCCTTGCGCGGCGCCGTCTTTTACGAGCACCTGTTGGGCTGGCGCGGAAAGGTGGATTTCCCCGCCCAGGGCGGTAATCCGTTCGGCGAGGGCGTCAAACAGGGTCTGGAAAGACCCGTCCAGATAGGCGAGCGCCTCTTTTCGGCCACGGAGGCTCTTGCCGCGCCGGGCGTTCAGTTTGCCCCACAGCCAGGCCATGCTCACGCGGTCGGCATAGCCGCCGAATTTCGAGCGCAACAGCGCCCCCCAGACGCGGTCATACACCTCGTGCGTGCCCCATTTGAGGAGCCATTCGTGCGCGGTGATGCGTTCCAAAGGCCGCCACCGCGCCGCGAACAGGAGATAGGCCGTCTGCAGGCCAAAGATGAGGCGCGAGGGCCACGAGAGGGGCCGAAAGCGCAAGAGGTCCATCGGCGTCACAAAGGGGTAAACGCGGCCCCCCCAGAAATAGGCCGAGCGATCGGGCGCCCAGAGGAGGCGATCGTTCAGCCCCAATTCTTCCAACAGGGCAAAGGCCACGCGGTCGCTGTGGAAAAAGTGATGATAAAACCGCTCCAGGCGCGTCCCAGCGATGGGGAAGGTGCCCGCCTGGCCGCCGAGTTCCGGCTCGGCCTCGAACACCACGGCTTGATGCCCTGCCTGGCACAGGCGGTAGGCCGCCATCACCCCGGCGGCCCCGCCGCCGACGATCCCGATGCGCATAAGGGTGCCCTCCTACCTTTTGGGGTTCGGTGAACTCACATTATAGGGGAAAGGCAATCGCCAGCCAATCGCTGCGGTTGGGCGCTATTCTTCCGGCTCGGGCTGCAGCATCGGGTCAAGCAAGCGCTCTAAGGCCATCGTATGGCTGCACACGCCCCGCTGCTGGAAGAAGGGGCATTCGCAATGCCAGGCGCCCTTTTCTAACGTCACCGCATACGTGCCGTGATCGCCCCGGAACGTAACGCGCAGCGCCTCGATATGGATGCGTTCCGGCTCCTCGGCATAGCGCTTGGCCTTTTGAATTTTGCTGATCATCCCGGAATCCATGTCGCGATCCCTCCTATAAAAAATGAATCGCCAGGGCATAACCTCCGCCCTGGCCAGACCTATCGCGCGCTATCTGAAGGCCCTTCATCGCCCTGATCTCGCCCTCCTCGTGTTCCAAGGATATTATAGAGGCTCCGAGCGAGCCTGTCCAGTCGCTTATGGCGCCCAGAGGCTGCGCTTCCGCGTCCGCCGAACCTTATTTTACGCATAACGGCATTTGGAAGGGGCGCGTTCCTTGGTTACACTGCACATATCCCATCGCACCGAGGAGGCAAGACTTTGATTTCGGCCATTGGGGTAGTCGGCTGGCACAACGCGGGCAAGACCCGCTTCATCGAAGCCCTGGTGCGGGCGCTCAAAGGGCGCGGCCTGCGCGTGGCGACCATCAAACACGCCCACGGCCCCATCGAGATAGACCACCCGGGCACCGATACGTGGCGGTTCGCCCAGGCGGGGAGCGACCTCGTCATCATCGCCGGGCACGATCTTCTCGCCTGGCTGGAACGCCCCCTCGAAGAACCAACACTTGAAGCAATCCTCGCGCGTCTGCCGGAGGATATCCAGTTCGTCATCGTCGAGGGGTACAAAGGGAGCGCCCTGCCCAAGTTCGAGGTCCTGCGCGCGGGCGCCCCCCCAGAGCGCATCACCCCGGATGAGCAACTCCTCGCCCTCGTCACCGAGGCAGATGGCCCGGCGTGGCCCGGCGTGCCCCGCATCTCGCCCGAGGACGCCGAACGCGCTCTCGCAATCCTTGCCGCCAAGGGGATCTTGCCAGGCCCTGACGGCGCCCAAGGAGAGCGCTCTCGCTAATGCCCCGTCGGCGTTGCATCGCCCGAACGGCGTGTCACGGCGGCGAGCAGGGGGAGCGCGATGAGCGCCACCCCGACCAGGGCGCCCAGTTTGAGGAGCCGCGAAGGGCAAAAGAGGGCGATGGCCCCCAGGGCCGCCGTAATGGCATCGTACATCAGCACGATGCGCCAAGTGGGCCAACCCATATCCTGCAAACGCAGGTGCAGGTGGCCGCGATCTCCTAAGGATACCGGCTGGCCCCTTCGCCAGCGCGAATACCCCTGCCAAATGACATCTACGATGGGGAACCAGAGCACGAGGAGCGCAGTGGCCACCTTGGCCCCCGCTACGATGGAGGCCGTGCTCACGATATACCCTAGGACATAAGCCCCGCCCCCCAAAAAGATGCGCGCCGGACTGATGTTGTAGGGCAAGAACCCTATGCAGCACCCCAAAAGCGCGAGCGGCAGGAGCGCCGGCCCCTGCTGGCCCAGCCGCAGCATATGGATTAGGAGGACAAGCGCGGCGATGGCCGAAACGCTAGCGGCCAGGCCGTCCAGCCCGTCCACCAGGTTCATCGTGCCGGTCAGGCCCGTAATCCACACCAGGGTGATGGGCACCATCAGGTACCAATCCACCCAGATTTGCCGATCGCTAAAAGGGCTGTTAAAGACCTCAATGAAGACCTTGAAGGCGATGGCCACCCCAGCGCCCAAGAGGATACCCACCAACTGCGCCCAGCCCGGCAGTTTGAAGCGGTCATCGAGGAGGCCCATCACCCAGATCACCCCCGTGCCGAGGACGACGCCGACCAGGCGCGTCGCCTCCAGTGGATCGTTGCGGGGCACGGGCATAACCAGCGGGGCCAGGGCGGCGATGGCGAAAGCGGGGTAGAGGCCCAACCCGCCCAGGCGCGAGACGATCCCCTTATGGCGGCGGCGGCCGCCGGGGGCATCGGCGATGCCCCAACGCCGGCCCAAATAAATGCTCAGCGGCGTGAGGAGGGCGGTGAGGCCTGCCCCCAGCAAAAAGACGCTCACATAGATGAGAGGAGACATCATCTTTTCTCCCAGCGCGGGCCTTAGCCCGTGCCAAACTGCCGGTCTCCCGCATCGCCCAACCCCGGCACGATGTACCCTTCGGGCGGATCGCCCGGTTGGGTGGGCCGCGGCGTGAGGTGGTCGTCAATGGCCGCGATGTGGATATCCACATCGGGGTGGGCCTGGGTGAGGGCGCGCAGGCCCTCCGGCGCGGCGATGATGCCCACGAACTTGATGCGCTCGGCCCCCCAGCGCTTGAGGATATCCACCGTGGCCACGGCCGAACCGCCCGTAGCGAGCATAGGGTCCAGCACCAGACACACTTGCACCGTGGGGCTGACGGGCAATTTATTATAATACTGCACGGGTTGAAGCGTCTTGTGATCGCGATAAAGGCCGATGTGCCAGACCTCCGCGCCGGGCATCATCTCCCAAATGCCATCCACCATGCCAAGCCCTGCCCGTAAGATGGGCACCAGGCCGATCTTCTCTTTAAGGTGGCCCCCCTTGGCGACCCCAAGCGGCGTCGTCACCGAAACTTCCTCAAGCGCGAGATCCTGCGTGGCCTCGTAGGCCAGGAGGATAGAGATTTCGCGGATGAGTTCGCGGAACTTTTTCGGCTCCGTGCTTACGCTGCGCAAAAGGGTCAATTTGTGCTTCACCAAGGGGTGCCGTGAAGGGAAGACGCGGTCTCCAAACTCTGTCATCTCGTGTTCGCTCCTTTGCACAAAAAGAGGGTAGCCCCATACGGATAGGCTACCCTCTCTCCCTCAATGATCACCTCACGAATTGGCCTCTTCTTTGAGGAGGCGCTCCCATTCCTCATCTACCTTGGCCTGAATCTCTTGCAAAAGGCCCGCGTACGCGGGGCGGAAGAGATGGCGAAAACGCCCCTGGGCCTTGAGCCACTCGGTAACGGGCAGTTTCTCACGGGGCTTGTAGTTGATGATCGTCTTACCGTGATCCACCTCGTAGAGGGGCCAATAGCACGTATCCGTGGCGAGTTTCGCGATGGCCATCGTCTGGTCGCTCTCGTGCCGCCAGCCGCGTGGGCAAGGTACGAGGACGTTCAGCACAGCCGGGCCATCGGCCGCGGCGGCCTTTTTCGCTTTCATCATCAGGTCACGATAGTTGTGCGGCGAGGCCTGGGCCACATAGGGGATGTCATGCGCGGCCATAATACGCGTAAAGGGCTTGCGCCATTGCGTCTTCCCAGGGAGCACTTCGCCGGCGGGCGAAGTGGTGGTGTGCGCGCCGCGCGGCGTAGCCCCCGAACGCTGGATGCCCGTATTCATATAGGCTTCGTTGTTGAGGCATACGTAGATGACCTTATGCCCGCGCTCGAGGACGCCCGAGATCCACTGCAGGCCGATGTCGTAACTCGCGCCATCTCCGCCAAAAGCCACAAAGGTGATTTGGCGATCTTCCGGAATCTTGCCGGCGCGCTTGAGGGCCTTGTAGGCCGCTTCGGCCCCGGCGATGGTCGTGGAGGCATTTTCGAAGGCGCTGTGGATCCAGGGCACGCGCCAGGAGGTGTACGGGTATACGGTGGTCGAAACCTCCAAACAGCCCGTGGCGGTGCTCAAGACCACCGGCCCCTCGATGGCGTGGAGAATCTGGCGCACAGCGGTCGGCTCGGCGCACCCCGCGCACAAGCGGTGCCCAGGGGCCAAACGCTCTTCGTTATTTACGATCTGCCGCAAGTTGATGCGAATACGGTCGGTCATGATCGTCTCTCCTTCAATATACCCTGCCGCTTGGGCAGTGGGGTAGAGTTGGTCTCGTTACTCGCGCAGGCCCAGGTAGCGCACCGGGGCGCCGCGATCGCCGCTTTCGGCCACTTGGCGCAAATCGCGATAGACGCTCTCGATCATCGAGGGGAGCGTATCGCGCCCGCCCAAGCCGTAGATGTAATTGACGATGGGCAGGCCCGTTACCCCCAGGTTGTAGAGGGCCGAACACGTATCGGTGAACAGCGGGCCAGACCCATAGAGCGCGCCAAACGAAATGGCGCGGTCGAGCACGGCCACGGCCTTGCACCCCTTGATGGCCTCGATGATCTCTTGGGCGGGGAAGGGCCGGAAGACGCGCGGCTTGACCACGCCCACCTTCCACCCTTGGGCGCGCAACTGCCGCGCCACCGCGCGCGAGGTGCCCGCCGTAGAACTGAGCACGACGATGGCATACTCGGCGTCATCCATCCCGAAGTAATCGACGATGGGTTGAGGCCGCCCCGAAAGGCGTTCGTACTCTTCGCTCACCGCGCGCACGATGGGCATCGCGTTATTCATCGCTTCGGTCTGCTGACGCTTGTGTTCGAAGTAGTAGTCGGTGAAATCCCAAGCACCCATCGTGATGGGGTTATCCACATCGAGCAAAGAAAACTTGGCCTTGTATTCGCCTACGAACTCGCGCACGGCCTCGTCGGGCAAAATGCCCACGCGCTCCACGCCGTGGCCGGTGATAAACCCATCCTGGCAACTCATCACGGGCAATAGGAGATCGGGGTGCTCGGCGATGCGAATGGCCTGGATGGTGTTATCGTAGGCCTCTTGGCCCGTCTCCGCATAGAGTTGGAGCCAGCCCGAATCCCGCGCGCCCATACTATCCGAGTGGTCACAGTGGATGTTCAAAGGGCTGGAAAGGGCGCGGTTGACCACGGTCATCACGATGGGGAGCCGCAGGCCCGAGGCAATATAGAGCATTTCCCACATCAGGGCCAAGCCGTTCGCCGAGGTGGCCGTCATCACGCGCGCACCGGCCGCTGAGGCGCCCACGCAGGCGCTCATCGCGGCATGCTCGCTCTCTACGGCCACGAACTCGGTGTGCACGATGCCATCAGCCACATATTGCGAAAAGTTTTGCACTACGGCCGTCTGCGGGGTGATGGGGTAGGCCGCGACGACGTCCGGATCAATCTGGCGCATCGCTTGAGAGACCGCATTCGCCCCGTCCAGAGGCATATATTTGCTTGTAACCATCGTCTATCTCTCCTCGAAGGGGTTGGTCAGGAAGTATAGTCCGTCTCGGGCACCATCTGGATCACCTTGCCCATTTGCCCCGTAACGGCGTGAGGCTGTTTGACGTTCACGGGGCATTCCGTGGCGCAAATGCCGCAGCCCTTGCAGTGGTCATAATCGAAACCGGTCACCTTGCCCTCTTCGATGGTGATGGCGGCATCGGGGCACATAATCCAGCAGATGAGGCATTGGGTGCACTGGGCCAGGTCGCGCACGGGGCGCATAACGCGCCAAGTGCCCGTAATGTAGGTTACCGAATTTCCCGGTTCGAGGACGACTCCGCCGGGGTTTGCCTCTCTCCACGGGCGATCAAGCCGAGGGGCCTCATACTTGGGCATTGCCAAAACCTCCAAAACGTGTGATTCGTTATCCCTCAACGCATTCCTCATAGGCGCGGCGAAGCGCACGCACATTCGCCTCGATCACTTCAGGGCGCAGCCGGCCGCTCAGTGATTCGCGCGTCAGGTGGATGACGGCCTCCAAGTCCACAATGCCGCTCGCACGGGCGATGACGGCGATGAGCATCGTGCTGGGGATGTCGCGCTTGAGTTCTTCCATCGCGATTTTGGTGGCATCTACGCACCACACCTTGCCCGTGTAAAACCCTAGGCGGCGCCGGATGGTCGCCGGATCTTCGGGGGTGTTGATGACAATGGTGCCATCGGGCTTGAGGCCTTCGGTCAGGTCCACAATGCCGATGAGGTTAGGGTTGACGACGACCACCATATCCGGCTCAAGGATGGGGGCATGCACCTCAATCGGCTCATCGCTGACACGGGTATACGCCTTGATGGGGGCGCCCATACGCTCGGCGCCATATTCGGGGAAGGCCTGAAAGTATTTGCCCGTCTCCATGCAGGCCTCACCGAGGAGTTCGCCGGCTGTTACCACGCCTTGGCCTGCCCGCCCGTGCCAGCGAATTTCATACATTTGGCTCATCGTCGCTACCTCCTGGGGATTGAGAGTATTCTCGGCCAAATAAACCGCGATGCCCCTCGTCGCCTCTCATTGAACACGGCGAGTGCATCGCGGCAATCTCTTCAGTGCGCAAGCGTAGCGCGAGCGATACCGTTCGATTCATCGTGAATGGGTTGTTCTTTGGCACAGAATAACCGAGATCATCTCTCGGCACAAGAGCAAGCCTCCCAAGCGAACCGCTGGGCTATTGTAAGGCCAGAAGCGCCTCTTTGTCAAACCGTTCCACCACGCGGCACGCGCCTTGGGTCGCTTTAAGGCTACTCCTCATAATCCAATTCGTCTTCTTCCTCTTCCTCCTCCTCGACCTCTTCCTCTTCTTCCTCAAAGGGTCGGCGGCGACGAGTGGTCTCGGTATAGGAGGCATTGAGGAGGCTCCGCCGGATGCCCTGCTCGCGTTCGCTCGCGCATTTCACGCAAAGGGTCGTCTCGGGCATAATATCCAGCCGCTCCTGGGGGATGACGGCGCCGCATTTTTCGCAGATGCCATAGCGCCCCTCATGGGCCAGTTCGATGGCATGCTCGATGGCATGGAGTTTGCCTTCCAAATTCTGGATAAGGGAGAGAATCTTGCCGCGCTCATAGATATCGGCGGCCACATCGGCCGAGTCATCATCCGTCGCAGAGGCCGGCTCGATCTCCTCTTGAAGTTGTTCTCGCAGGCGGGTGAGTTCGATAAGCGTGCGCTCACGCGCCTTTTCAAGGACTTGGATCGCTTCTGTTTGCTTCGCCATACGTATATCTCCTCGGCGCCTAGAACTTGAGCAGCGTATAGACGTCGTAGCCGTCGAGTTTGGCCCTCCCGTGGAGGAACTCGAGTTCGATGAGAAAAGCCACCCCGGTTACGATGCCCCCGCAACGCTCTACGAGTTCGATCGCCGCTCTGGCTGACCCACCGGTTGCCAATAGGTCATCTACCACCAAGACGCGTTGCCCTGGGCGAATGGCATCTTTGTGCATTTGCAGCGTGTTGGTGCCGTACTCCAGGCTGTATTCGACGCTGATCGTTTCGGCTGGCAGTTTGCCCGGCTTGCGGATGGGCACAAAGCCAGCCCCCAACCTGTAAGCGAGGGGCGCCCCGAACACGAACCCGCGCGATTCGATGGCCACGACGACATCCACCTGGCTTTGCGTATACCTCTCGGCGAGGAGGTCCACCGCTTGCCGAAAGGCCGCCGCATCCTGCAAAAGGGGCGTGATATCTTTGAACAGGATGCCTTCGATGGGAAAATCCGGAATATCTCGAATGTACTTGGCCAGGTTTTCCGCCGTCATATCCTTTCCCCTCGCGTCATAAAAAAACATTTGGCGAACGCGCACCCTCTTTGAACAATGATTTTATCATTGCTGAGGGCCTCTGTCAAACCTATATAACGGTCAACGGATCATTTTGTCAAAAACCGCCTTGCAAGGTGTAGGCCCATCCTCCTAGGCGCCTTTGCGGAGCCTTTTAGGGGTAGGGCAAAAGGCGGGGCGTTCCCTCGAACGCCCCGCCCCAAAGCGAGCCGAACGCGTTCCGGCTAGACGTTCACCCAGCGCTGCTCTTGATGGCTCTTGAGGATCGCCTCGCAGAGGAGGATCTCACGGTGGCCATCGGCGAAGGTGGCATAGGTGGGCGGCGCGGTGTAATCTCCGGCGGCGATATAGTCATAGAGGGCCTTGAAGGCCTGCTTGAGCGTATCGGGGAAGCCCTCGTTGTGCCCGCCGGGGTAGGTGATAGCCCTGCGAGCCGCCTCGGAAACGAGGCCCGGGTCGCGCAGGAGCCACTCGTTGGCGCGTTCGCGGTGGCCGATCCACATCTGGTTGGGAGATTCGCTCTCGAAGGCCAGAGCGCACTTGCTGCCGGCCAGTTCGAAGCGTAGACAGTTCTTGCGCCCCGCCGTAACCTGCGAGCACCAGAGCACGCCCCGCGCCCCGCCTTTGAAGCGCAACAGCACGGCGCCATGGTCTTCCGTAGTGATTTCGACCGGTTCCGTGGGGATGATCTTTTGCACTTTTCCGGCAAAGGTCTCCACCTCGCCTGTGGGCCGCTGGCGGATGGGGTGCACCACTTTGAGGTCGGCGCAGACGGATTCGACCTCCAGCCCAGTGATGTAATGGATCATATCCAACCAGTGTGTGCCGATATCGGCGATGGCGCGCAATTGGCCCCCCTCGCTTGCGAGCACGCGCCAGTTATAGTCGGTGGGGTAAAAGAGCCAATCTTGCACGTAACTGCCGCAGACGGAAAAGATTTCGCCCACGTCGCCGCGCTGCACCATATCCCGCGCCTCGATGACCAAGGGGTAAAAGCGCAGGTTGTAATCCACCGCCGCCACACGGCCGGTCTTTGCGGCAAGGGCCACGAGTTCGGCCGACTCGGTGGAGTTCATCGCCAAAGGTTTTTCGCACAGCACGTGCTTGCCAGCCTCCAGAGCGGCCTTGGCCTGGCCGTAGTGTAGGCGGTTAGGGGTGCACAGATGGACCACCTGTACATCGGGGTCGGCTAGAACGTCCTCATAGCGGAAGTACACCTTGGGCAAGCCCCAGGCTTGGGCCACCTGCTTAGCCTTTTCTTGGGCCACGTCGCACACGCCAACTACGTGGGCGCCGATGCGCCGCAAGGCCTCGATATGCACAGGCCCGATGAATCCCGTTCCCACGACGACAACGCCTATATCGTACATACCTCTTGCCTCCTTGTGTGCTCACGCCACCCTATGATGGTAGACGTCTTTGTCGGCCTGATGATAGGCATAATGGAGCCGCCTGTCAACCGCCCGATGCCTCCTGGGGCACATCGGGCAGGGGCATCCAGCGGCGCCCCTCGCGTTCGAGCAAATCGTGCGCGGCGCGCGGCCCATCGCTGAAAGGGAGGTAGGTCTCCAGCGTACGGGGTGCAGCGATGGGGTCGGCCAGCCGCCACGAGAGTTCGATCTCGTCATCGCGCGCAAAGAGGGAGGCATCCCCCTGGATGGCATCGAGAAGGAGGCGCTCATAGGCATCGGGGATGGCCCTTTCGCCGTAATGCTGGCCGTATTCAAAGACCATATTCACGGGTTCCGCCCGCATCCCCGCGCCGGGAACCTTGGTTTCAAAACTCAGGTGGATTCCCTCGTTGGGTTGGATAAAGAGCCTCAAGCGGTTCGGGGCGAGGTCGAGGCTCTCCGGAAAGAGGCGATGCGGCACGCTCTTGAACTGGAGGAGGATTTCGGTCGTTTTGGCGGTGAGGCGCTTGCCCGAACGCACGTAAAAGGGCACCCCCTGCCAGCGCCAGTTATCCACATAGAGTTTCAAGGCGATGTAGGTTGGCGTCATCGAATCGGGGCGAACGCCCATCTCTTGCCGGTAGCCCTCATACTGGCCCCATACGCAATCTTCCAGGGCAATGGGGCGCACCGCCTGCAAGACCTTGGCCTTCTCATCGCGCAGGTTTTTGGCCGTGGCCGCGGCCGGGGGTTCCATCGCCGTGAGCGTGAGGAGTTGGAGCAGATGGTTCTGAAACATATCTCGCACGACGCCGGCTTGGTCATAATAGCCCGCGCGATGCTCGACGCCTACGGTCTCGGCCATCGTAATCTGCACGTGATCCACATACTGCCGGTTCCACAGCGGCTCAAAAATGGCATTGCCGAAGCGAAAGACGAGGATGTTTTGAACCGTCTCTTTGCCGAGATAATGGTCAATGCGATAGACCTGGTTTTCATCGAACACGCGGTGCACTTGGGCGCTCAGTTCGCGGGCGCTGGCCAGGTTATGCCCAAAGGGTTTTTCAATGATGATCCGCGCCCACCCGCGCGGGCGGCGGTTTAGGCCGGCGCGGCCCAGGTTCTCGACGATGGTGGGGTAGAGGACGGGCGGCACGGCCAGATAGTAGAGCACGTTGTCAGAAGCGCCTCCCTGCGCTGCGGCCTCCAAGCGCTCACCGAGGCGACGATAGGTCTCTTCGTCGGCATAGTCGCCCGAGAGATAGTCCAGGCGGCTCGCAAAGCGCGGCCAAAGGGCGCACATCCAGGGCTTGAGGCGGGCGTAGGCCTCCACACCCTCGTAAAGGGTGGCGCTAAAGGCCTGCGGGGCGATGGCCGAACGCGCCACGCCGAGGACGCGCGTTTCGGGGTGCAAAAGGCGCTCGCAGGCCAGGCTGTGGAGCGCCGGGATGAGTTTGCGATGGGCCAAATCTCCCGAGGCGCCAAAGATCACGATGGTGCAGGGGTCTGGCGGTCTATCCATGCGCGGCCTCCGATGCGTGAGGGAGAGCGAGATGCGCCCGTTCAGCGTGCTCTACGGCTTGGATAATCTCCAGAGTGGGGGCTGCCTCGCCGTTGGGGGGCGGTGGAATGGTGCCCGCGAGAAGGGCATCTAACCGCTGGGCGGGGGGCGCCCCCAGCCACCCCTCGGCGGCAATGGGGGGTGCGATGATGACGCGCATGCCCGCTTCGCGCGCGCGAGATAGGGCAACCTGCTCGTTGAGGGCCGGCGAGTAGGCGAAGGCCTGGGCGATGGGCAGGACGATCGTGCGCGTGAGGCCGGCCTCGGCCAGTTGCGCAAGGGCATCTCGCACAGGGGGAGAGGCGAAGAGCCGCGCATAGCGCACCACATAGCCCTCGCCAAGCGCGCCCTTCAACTGTTCGATAAGCCCTTCGATGGCGGTTTGGAGGGGCGAGGCGCCGCCCATCGCCCTGTAAGCGCGGCGGATGCGCCCAAATCTCCAGGGGTTGAGGAACCAGTTCGCCCGTTTAGCCGAGGGGCTTGTCTTCAGCCACCAGGCCCAAAAGGCAGGGCCTTCGTAGCGGGCCGGCTCGCCGCCAAAGACGAGGATTAGGCCCGTGCGATGATCTTGCGTTTGGGGGGTAATCGCCCCATGGAGGAGCGGCGGCGCCGGCGGGCGGCTGACCTGCTTGGCGTTGGCGGCGTAGGCCACCAGAGCGCTCAAGCCGAGCACAAGCAAGGCCAAAAGGCCGGCGACGGGGTTGCTCAGGCCGATGACGACCGCAAGGACGAGGCCAATGCCCCCCGAGGCGATAAGCCCCCATCTCAGGGCGGGGAAGTCCTCCTCCGGGGCCGAGGCATAGTGCACCAGGCTCCAGCCAAAGGCCACGCCCGAGAGGAGCAAGACGACGCGGTTCCACATCGTGGGTTCTCCTTAGGTCCCCTTTTCAGCCGACTGGGCTATGCCGCCCGGCCGGCGCTTGAGCAGGCCAGAACTGGCGATGAGATCGAGCATCTCCATCGTGATGCCATGTTGGCGCGCCGTATGATAGACGAGCGTCAGTTCTTCTACAAGGCGCGCAATGTTCGTACTGGCCGCGTCCATCGCGTGAAAACGCGCCGCTTTCTCGGCGGCGGCCGATTCGAGCACGTATTGGTACAATTGCGCGTACATCGCCTCGCGCACGGCCTGGTGAAAAAGGCGCGTAGGCCCCGTCTCGATGATCGGCGGGGGCCAAGCGGGCGCTTGGGGGCGCAGGGCCTCCACGTCGAGCGGCAGCCATCGCCGCGAGACGGGCGCCGCGATAGCCCCGGCCTGATATGGCGAAAAGATGACATAAAGCGCGTCGCACCGCCCCTCGGCCAAGAGGGCGATGAGTTGCTCGGCAAGGGCGCGCACCAGGGCAAAATCGGCCACCCGCGTTACGGGGAGGGGTGTGGCCCAGTGTACATACCGGCCCCGCGAGCGAAAGTATTGCGCGGCCCGGCTCCCCAACGTGGCGATCAAGATTTCGCTGGATTGCAGCGCCTGCTGGGCGATGAGGCGTTCTGCGCCGCTGAGAACCACATCATTGAACGCGCCGCACAACCCGCGTTCGGAGGCGATGACGAGCATCAGCGCTCGCCGGGGTGGGGGCGCCTGCCGGTAGATAAAAGGCCCTTGCAGGGCCTCCTCGGGCGCATAGGGCAGGACCTCCGCCAAGGCGCGCGTAAGGATCTCTACATAACGACGGCAAGCCTGTAAGCGCCTCATACCGACGCGCCACCCCGAGGCGGCGATCGTCCGCAAAGAGGTGATGATCGGCTCCACACTTTGGATGTTCTCTAGGCGCTCTTTGAGGCGTTCGATATCTTCCATAGTCATCCGGCGAGCCGTTTATGCCCAAAGGCTTGTAGAAGGGCGTTCAATTCGCGCTCCAGGGGTTCATCGAGGCGCTTTTGCTCTTCGATGGCGCGGATAACCCCGAGATATTCCCGCCGCGCAAAGTGCCAAAGGTTCTCTTCGTAATGCGCGATCTCTTCGATGGGCACGTCGTCGAGGTACCCGTGATCCACGGCGTAAAGGATGAGCACCTGCCGAGCGAGCGGAAGCGGTTGAAAGGCGGGTTGCTTGAGGACCTCACGCAGGCGCAAGCCACGGTTGATCTGCTGCTGCGTGGCGCGGTCAATTTCCGCGCCAAAGCGGGCAAAATGGGCCACTTCTTCATACTGCGCAAGGGTCAGTTTCAGTTGAGCGCTCACCTGGCGCATAATGGGCGTTTGCGCCGCGCCGCCCACCCGCGAGACGGAAAGGCCCACATCAATGGCAGGCTTGATATTCTGGTTGAATAGGTCCGCATTGAGGTAGATTTGCCCATCGGTGATGGAGATGAGGTTGGTCGAGATATACGCGGAGATATTCCCACGCCGTGTCTCGGCGATGGGCAGGGCCGTGATGCTCCCGCCGCCAAGGTCGTCGCGCCGCCGGCCGGCGCGCTCCAGAAGGCGGGCGTGGAGATAAAAGATGTCGCCGGGATAAGCCTCCCGCCCAGGCGGTCGCCTCAAGAGGAGGGAGAGTTCGCGGTAGGCGTCCGCATGTTTGGTGAGGTCATCATAGACGATGAGCACATCGTAGCCGCGATCCATAAGAGATTCGGCAATGGTGCACCCGACGTAGGGGGCAAGGTAAGTCAAGGCTGGGGGATCATCCGGCGCGGCCACGACCACGACGGTATGCTCCAAGGCGCCGGTCTCTTCGAGGGTGTGGATGGCCTGGAGGGCGGCGCTTTTGCGCTGGCCGATGCTCACGTATACACAGAGCACCCCTTGATCGCGCTGGTTGATGATGGCATCGAGGGCCAGGCTCGTCTTACCCGTCTGCCGATCGCCGATGATCAACTCGCGCTGGCCGCGGCCGATGGGGATGAGTGCATCCACCGCCTTGATGCCCGTGTGCAGGGGCACGCTGACGGCCTGCCGCTCGACGACGCCAAGGGCCTCGCGCTCGATGAAGCGCCGCTCGTCCACGAACAAGCGCCCTTTGAGATCAAGCGGCTGCCCCAGGGGCGAGATGACGCGGCCCAACAGGCGCTCTCCCACGGGGATGGAGATCTGCCCCCCCGTGCTCCAGACGATATCGCCCCCTTGGATGCCTTCATCGGACCCCAGAAGGATGCAATCTATCCAATCCGTGTCGAGGTTCATCACGAGGCCGAACACGTCTCCAAAGCGCACGAGTTCATCGGTGCGGGCTTGGGGCAGGCCCCACACCGAGGCGACGCCATCGCCCACCTGGCGCACCGTGCCAATATCCTGCATCACGAGGCTAGCGCGGACGGTGCGCGTCTCGCGATCCAAGGCGGCAAGCACATCCCGAAAGGCCGTGAAAGGTCGGCGGCGTAGGCGCTCCAGAAAGCGAGGCGGCAAGGCGTGGATGTCCGCTCCGCCCAAGGCGGGGTGCCCCAAGAGTGCCATTGGGCTGAGCGACCCGATGAGAGGCAGGGGAGCCGCGCCTTCTACCACGCGAGCGCTCGCCTCTCGCAGGGTTTGCAGGGCGTGGCCCGCTTTCAGCCGTTCGATGACCTTCCCTTCAGCCACTGGCCACCTCATCCTCGATTTGGGCAATCAAGGCGCGGTGCACCCGTTCGCGGGCGCGCAACAGTTGCTGGCGGATGCTGTTATCAATGAGGCGATCTCCCAAGCGAACCTGCAAACCCGCCACCAAAGAGGGATCGGTGCTCACCTGGAGTGTCACATGGCGGTCAATGAGCGAAGAAAGGGTGTCGGATAAGGTCTTGTTCTGTTCCGGCGTGAGGGGAACGGGCGTCTTGACAAAAGCGACGGGCGTGCGGTCGGCCATCATACGCCGATATTCCGCGACTTCGGCCTGGGGCAGTTGATAAATGCTCGCGCAAAAGTTGATAACCAGGTCGTCATGGGTGCGGCGCGTCGTCACCGATTGGACGATATGCCCCGCCATAGTGATGACCGTATCGAGGATCTCTTCGTAATGCTGGGCGACGATCTCGTCGCGTTGGCGTTCCAAGTCGGCGCGCATCTGTTCCGAAAGGCGGTCGAAGCGCAGCCGCGCCTCTTCCATCAGCGCGGCGATCTGCTGAGAGGCCTCCTGTTCCGCGGCCTCGATGATCTCCTGAGCGCGTTGTTGGGCAAGGCGCATTTGCTCTTCCCACTCGGCGCGCAGCCGGGCGGCCTCTGCCTCTTGTTCGCGGGCGCGCTGGTGCATCTCGGCGAGGAGGCGGCCGCGCTCGTTCAGTTTGGCGCGTAAAGGCCGAAAGAGGAAATAGGTGAGCGCAGCGAGCAAGATGAGAAAGTTGATGACTTGAAAGCCCAACGTCGCCCAGTCGAATCTCAGCATTCGCTACCCCCTAGAAGCCGAAAATGGTGCGAAACGGGTTGGCGAAAAGCAGAATCAGGCAGATGAGCAGGACGTAGATGGCCGTGGATTCGAGGATGGCGAGCACCACAAAGAGCAAGCCACGAATGCGATCGGCGACGCTGGGCTGGCGCGCCATATTGTCAAAAGCGCGCACGACGGCGCGGCCTTCCATCAGCGCCGCGGTGATGGTGCCAAAGACGATGGAGGCGCCGACGACGATGGTCGTTACGATGGCAAAACGCGTGGTCAATTCTGGGGTCATCCTGAGAAAACTCCTTTCTAAAGATGGGCTAGATGGTTTCCTCTTCTTCTTCGCCGATCGCATCTGCGACAAAGACAAGCGTCAACACGGTGAACACCAGCGCTTGCAAAACGCCGGTGATCATCCCCAAAAGGGCCAAGGGCAGCGGCGCCAAGATGGGCACCAAGAGAAACATCACCCCGGTGATGACCTCCCCCGCCAGGACGTTGCCAAAGAGGCGGAGCGCCATCGAGACGGTGCGGCTCAACTCGCTCAGAAGGTTAAGCGGCAGCATCAAGGCCACCGGCTCCGCCAAGGCCCGCACGTGCCGCCAAAGACCCTTTTGGCGGATGCCGAAATATTGGCAGGAGGCGAGCGAAATCAGCGAAAGCGCCGCTGTGGTGTTTAGGTCTCGCGTGGGGGCCATAAAACCGGGCAACAGGCCCAACAGGTTGGCAATGGCAATAAAGGCGATCATCGTGGTCAGGTAGGGCACGAGGATGGGCAGGTCGCGCCCCGCCATATTCGCCACCAGGCTCTCGACGTATTCCACCAGATATTCGACAGCGAGTTGCCAAGTTTGGGGCTGCCAGATGCGTAGCCCCCGAGAGGCCCACACGGCAAAGCCCGCCAGGAAAATGACGACCACCCACGTATGCAAGACGGTGTCGCGGATGCCGACCCCGCCGATATAGAAAAGGATTTTGGGAAAGAGTTCTTCTATGGCCACAGCCGCTTCCCCACCGGCGCTCCCAAAGAGTGAGCGCGCTTTGCCAAGCGCCATAGGGCGCCCCAACGCACGGCCCAAGCGCCCAATAAGAAGGCCAAACAGGCCCCCAGCCCAAGGCGCACCACGAGGTACAACCCCGGCAGCCAGAGGATAACCCGCCAGACGAACCGGCGCAGCATAAAGTCGCGCGCCGCCCAGAGGCCATACGTCTCAGCGCGCCTCAGATGCTGCCCAAGGAGCCACAGATGCGCCGCTGCGCTGAGCGTGCCCGCCAAGGCCCCGATGCCTATTGCCCATACCGCGTTCACGTTTGCTCCAGCGCCTCGACCTCTTCGGGTGCGAACACCTCATAGAGGGCCTCTTCTAAGCGTTCCGCCAAAGCCTCCTGAGCCTCTGCTTGGGCCTCTGCCTCCTCGGCGAGGCCCCCGCTGAGGACAGCGCACACCTCCTGATCAATGCGCAAGATGCCCCCCGCAACCGGGATCTCCCCGCGTTCTCCTCGGTGGGCAAACCGCACATCGCCCTGGCCCAGGGCGGCCACCAAAGGCGCATGCCCCGGCCCAATGCCGATCCAGCCATCCGCAAGGGGCACCTCGGCCCATTCCACAAAGCCTTCAAACAGGATGTTCTCCGGCGTCAGGATGAGGAGGCGCAACTCGGTAGGAAGGGAGAACTCGTCCGTCATAGGCGTTCTGCCTTTTTCACGGCGTCATCTATTGTGCCCACCATATAGAAGGCCTGTTCAGGCAACTCGTCATACGTGCCGGCCAAAATCTCCTCAAAGCCGCGCAGGGTCTCTTCGAGGGGCACATAGGTCCCTGGGATGCCCGTGAACTGCTCGGTGGAAAAGAACGGCTGGGTGAGGAAACGCTGAATCCGCCGGGCGCGGTGCACAATAAGGCGGTCCTCTTCGGAGAGTTCCTGGGTGCCGAGGATGGAGATGATATCTTGCAGGGCCTCATACTGCGCCAAGACCGCCTTGACCTCCGAGGCGATGCGCACGTGGCGTTCGCCCACGATACGCGGCTCGAGCATTTTCGACGAGGAGGCCAGGGGGTCCACAGCGGGGTAGAACCCTTGGCTCGAAAGGCGGCGCGTGAGGACGGTGATGGCATCGAGGTGGGCAAAGGCCGCCACCACGCCGGGATCGGTGATGTCATCGGCGGGGATGTAGACCGCTTGGATGGAGGTGATGGCCCCACGCGCCGTGGTGGCGATGCGCTCCTGAAGTTCGCCCATCTCCGTAGCGAGGGTGGGCTGATACCCCACCGCGCTGGGGATGCGCCCCAAAAGGGCCGAGATCTCGGCCCCCGCTTGGACGTAACGGTAGATGTTATCAATAAAGAGGAGCACGTCGCGATTCAACTCGTCGCGGAAATACTGGGCCATAGTCAGGGCCGTGAGAGGCGTGCGCAGGCGCGCCCCCGGCGGCTCGTTCATCTGCCCAAAGACGAGCACGCTATCGGCCAGCACGCCGGAATGCCTCATACTCTCGTATAGTTCGTTCCCTTCGCGCGTGCGCTCCCCTACGCCGGCAAAGACGGCCACAGCCCCTCCCTCGCGCGTGCTGTGGCGGATGAGTTCGACCACAAGCACCGTCTTGCCAACGCCCGCCCCACCGAAAAGGCCGATTTTGGCCCCATAACCGTACGGCGTGAGGAGGTCAATGACCTTGAGGCCGGTCACCATAATATCTTGGGAGAGTTTCTGTTCCGAAAGCCTGGGGGATTCCAAATGGATGGGGGAGGTTGGCACGCCCTCCGGCAGGGGAGGGCCACCGTCAATCGGCTCGCCCAGGACGTTGAACAGCCGCCCAAGCGTCGCCTCGCCCACGGGCACGCGGATGGGTTGACCCGTATCCAGGGCGCGCATCCCACGGTATAGGCCAGAGGTGCTCGCCATGGCCACACAGCGCACCGTCTCGGGATCAATATGCTCCTGCACCTCCAGGACAAGGTCCTTCAGGCCGGGCCGTTCCACCACAAGGGCGCTGTTGATGCTGGGCAAATCGCCGATGCTGAATTGGACGTCTACCACCACGCCCATCACCCGGGCTACGCGACCGATCCTCACGCGCCTATCTCCCTACGGGCATATTGAAAAGGCCTCTCTGGCCGATAAGCCGGCAAGCGTAGTTTGGCTTATCATAGTGAGATAGGGGGATTTGCGCAAACAATAAGGCGAAAAGGGCGAGGAACAACACGTGATGCGGCGGCCTATAGAGGCCGCCGCATCAGATAGCGTGCCTTGATCTCGCTGCTCAATCTCGGTCAACAGAGGTACGGGCGTCTATCCCCTTCTCTCATACCCCTGCCCGCTCATAATCGCTTTGACCTCCTCGAGCGATTGGGCCTCGAGGAGGCGGCGGATGCGGTCGCCCTCCTGATCGCGCAGGGCGCGCACGGCCTCGAGCACGGCCTGAAGTTTGTGGGCCGGGAACTTGCAGGCGCCGTTCTCATCCATATGGATGATCTCCCCAGGGGCAACGTCCATCCCCGCCACCGAGACGGGCACGTTCACCGCGTGCACGGCCATATCGCCGTGGCCGGGCGTTACCCCGCTCAAGAGGTACTGCACGCCCATCGGGCGGATTTCGTCAATATCCCGCGAGGGGCCGTTGGAGATGACCCCCACGCAGCCCAAGGCCTTCATCGCCGAGGTCATATTCCCGCCGGCCAGCCCTACCTTACCAGCGATATGGGGTGGGAACTCCTGTTTGATGACCAAAATCGTCGGCTTGGGCGAAGCATCGAGGGCCTCCAACACATCCATAAAGGAGAGCCGCCGATAGTTCGGGTCTGGCAGGCCGTAGACGCAGGTTACGGCGAACCCCGCCCTCGGCCCGAGTTCGGGGTACATACAGCGGAGGGTCTGATCCGTGTACCAGTTTTGCGTCCACGGGTTGTACAGGCCCAGGCACAACGGGTTCGATGGATACGTGGCCACCACGTTCGTGATGGAAGGCGTGTCAAACGCCTCCAGCGCTTTGAGCATCTCTTGGATAGACAGTTCGGTCATAGTCGTCTCTCCTAGAATTGGCATATCTTGGGTGGATCAGCCGCCTTGCCCGGCCCGATAGGCCGCCAAAGCACCCTCGTACCAGGCGATGGCCTCTTTCAACAGGTCGCGGATGCCTAGGTTATAGGGGCAACGCGATTCACATTCGCCGCATTCCCGGCAGGTTTTGGCCTTTTCGATGACTTCTTGCCCCCAGGGACCAAAAGTGCGCGCCTCAGGGAAGCGCCGCGAGAACCCGCGCAGGCTGAGCACGGTGGAGATGGCAATCCCCTGCGGGCAGGGCTGGCAGTAATCGCAGCGGCGGCAAAAGCGCGTGCCGAGTTCTCGGCGCAGGCGCTCGATGTCGGCGACATCTTGGGGGGTGAGTTCGCTTGGCTCTTCAGTGAGCGCGACGATCTCTTCGATTTCGCGCACATCTTGAATGCCCACCACGGGCAATACGTCGGGAAATTGGCGCAGGTAATGAAAAGCGGGGCGAGCATCCTCGAACACACCGCCGCCCATCGGTTTCATCGCCAAGAGCGCCACATCGTTCGCGCGGCAGAGGGGCAAAAGGGCCGTCTCGGGTTCCGTGCTGATAAAGTTAAAGGGGAACATCACCGTCTCAAAATGGCCCGAACGGACGAATTCCTGCGCCAGGGCAAGGGAGTGCGTCGTAATGCCGATGTGCCGGATGCGCCCTGCCGCTTGCGCCTCGCGGGCGCGCTCCAGCGCCCCGCCCGGTGCCAAGATGCGCTCATAATCCTGGGGGGTGTTCACGCCATGGAATTGGTAAATGTCAATATACTCCGTGCCGAGCCGTTTCAGGCTGAGTTCCAGGTGTTCGGCGAACGTGGCGCCATCTCGCGCGGGGCTTTTGGAGGCGAGCACCAACCCCTCACGCCGACCGGCGATGGCCTGGCCGATGCGCTCCTCGCTCGTGGTGTAGCCGTGCGCCGTATCGAGAAAGGTTACGCCCAAATCCAGAGCGCGACGCACCACGGCCACCGCCTCTTCGGCGGTGAGCCGCTGGATGGGGATGCCGCCGAAGCCGATTTCGGAGACGAAGAGGTTCGTGCATCCTAGGCGGATCTTGCGCATAAGAGACCTCCTTTCGGAAAGTATATCCCATCATACCCCATCGAGGGGGCGGCGTCAACGAGTCCGCACGGCAAGGCGCTTTTGGCGCCGCAGCCACGGTGGTATAATGCGGCGCGTGCCTTGAGATGAGAGGGTGAGGAGGTTCCTATGGGGATGACGGTACGGCTGGGGTTTGTGCCTTCGGTGCGCTCGCGGAGCCGAACGGGGGCGCCCTGGTACCTCAAGATGCGGCAAGAAAGCCTCGACGCCTTTGCCAAGGTGCCCGGCCTGGAGATTATCGCGCCGCAACCGGCCCCGCCGGGCACCCCAGCCGATGCGGAGCAGGGGTTTACGGCAGAGGGCGTGGTGGCCACGCTGGATGAGGCCGAGGGATTGGCGGCCTATTTTCAACGCCAAAGGGTGGATGGGTTGATCCTCTGCCCGCTCAACTTTGGCGATGAGCGCAGCGCCGTCAAGGTGGCCGAGATCCTGCGCGTGCCGGTGCTCCTCTATGCCACCAAGGAGCCACCCGTGCCCGAGGACGTGAGCCTAGCGCGCCTTTCCGATTCCTACTGCGGCAACCTCTCGATGGCCTCTGGGCTGTACCGCCGCAAGATTCCTTTCCATTTTGCGGGCATCTTTTTCCCCAACGAACCGACCTTCCGCCGGGAGGTCGAGACCTTTGTGCGGGCCGTGTCGGTCGTCAAAGGGGTAAAGGGGGCGCGCTTGGGGCAAATAGGTGTGCGCCCGCCCACCTTTGAAACGGTGGGCTATGACGAGGCGGCGCTCATCCGCACATTCGGGCAGAATGTGATCTATGCGAATATGGCGGATATTGTGGATAGGGCCTTGGCCCTGCCCGATGATGACCCTGCTCTTCAGGAGACGATCGCAGCCATCCGCGCGGGCGTGGCCGAAATCACCGTAGCGGAGGATTACATCCCCAAGGCGGCGAGGCTGGAGGTGGCCCTCGCCGAGTTCTGGAGGGCAAACCGCCTTTCGGCCATGGCTGTGCAGTGCTGGCCTTCCATCCAGCGGATGATGGGCCTCTCGGTGTGCGCGGTGTTTGGGCGCCTCACCAACCAAGGGATGCTCACTGCGTGCGAGGTGGATATCTTGGGCGCGCTTTCGATGCTGGTGAACTACCGCGCGGCGCTGGGCGAGACCCTGCCCCACTTTGTGGATTGGACGATCCAGCATCGCGAAAACCCCAATTGGCTCCTCGCCTGGCACTGCGGCAATGCCCCCGTCTCTCTCGCCTGCGACCCAGCGCGCACGGCGCTCCGCTCGCGGCGCGATATGCTCGGCGCCAACCCTCCCAGCGAGGGCGATGTGCAGGCGGGGCTGTATCAATTCCAAGTGAAACCTGGCCGGGTTACCTTTGTGCGGCTGGCCGAGTATGACGGCAAGTGGAAGATGCTCATCGCGCGCGGCGAGATCATCCCCTCAGCCGAGACGCTCGCCGGCACGTGGGCCTGGGTGGCCGTGCCTGACCATACGCGCCTCTACCGCACCCTCGTCGAGGAGGGGTTCATCCATCACGCGAGTATGATCCACGGCGACCAGACGGCCCCTCTGCTCGAAGCCTGCAAATTCCTGGATATTCAACCCATCGTGGTGGAGTGAGGCAATGGCCGCACCGCAAATCATCGGCTTGGGTATGGCGACGCTCGATGTGCTCATCCGCCTCAAAGAGATGCCCACCTGGGAGCGGGGGACGCGCTTTAGCGCCTTTCGGCTCGATGGCGGGGGGCCTGTGGCCACGGCGATGGTGGCCGCGGCGCGCTTAGGGGCACGGGCAGCCTTTGTGGGGACGGCCGGCACGGATACCGCCGGCCAACTGAAGGAACGTTTTTTAGCGGAACACGGCGTGGACCTCAGCCACCTCGTGCGGCGGCCAGGGCCAGAGGAGACGATCGTCCTCGTCTATGTGCAAGAGGGCACGGGCGAACGCGTCTTTTCGGGGCCGGAGCGGATGGGCCAACACCCTTTGCGCCCCGAAGAACTCGACCGTGAATGGCTCCTTTCGGCGCAGTACCTCCACTTGGATGGCCACCATCCCGAAGCCGCCCTCGCAGCGGCCCAGTGGATGCACGCCGCGGGCAAAACTGTAACCTTTGACGGCGGCAAGACGCGCGGCCCGATCCCACCGCACCTACGGGAAATCATCCGCTATGTGGATATCCTCATCTGCGGCGAGGGGTTTGCCCAGGCCCTTACGGGGGTGGAGGGCCTGTGGCCCGCTGCGGAGGCCGCGTTGGCCCTTGGGCCACGCGTGGTGGTGCAAACCCTGGGTGCTGAAGGAAGTTACACCCTCACCGCTCAGGAACGCTTTCACACGCCGGCTTTCGCGGTGGAGGTGGTGGATACCACCGGAGCAGGGGACGTTTTCCACGGTGCCTATCTCGTGGGGCTGCTCCAGGGGTGGGACCTGCGCACCGTGGCGAGGTTCTCAAGCGCGGTGGCGGCCCTCAAATGCACCCAACTGGGAGGCCGGGCCGGCATTCCTACGATGGATGAGGCCCTGGCCTTTTTGGCCAGGCAAGGGGCGCCCATCGGCGTTCCCCGGCGAGCGGAGGGTTAAATTTCGTCGGGCCGGCGCTGGATCCAGGCGTCGAAATCGCGGATGTCGCGGTCGAGGAGCAACCGCCGCCCATAGACGGCCAAGCGCTTCTCGCCTTCGGGGAGCGGCTCGCGGTTGCCCTCGATGCGTTTGACGATGGTGATGAGGAGCATCCCCACCGCACCCCAGACGATGGCCGGCGGCTGGTTTTGGGCCAAAGCCAAGATGGGCAGCGTGAGGAACCCCAACAGCGCAGGCACGGCTGCGGCCTTGGGCGTGAGCCGGCCGGCCACCACCCAGGCGAGGATCCAGGCGGCGCCCAAGGGGTAAAGGATGACGAGCGTGCCGAGGGCCGTGCCGATGCCCCGCCCGCCCTTGAGGGCGAAAAAGAGGGGCCAATTATGCCCCAGCATAGCCGCTAACCCCACAAAGATGGCCGTGCTCAGTTCGAACCCCAAACGCTTGGTGAGCCACACGGGGAAGGCAGCCTTGCTGAGGTCGCCGATGCCGGCCAAGACCATTGCCCATAGCCCGGCATGGTGATAGATGTTCGAGGCGCTCAGTTTGTGGCTGCCATAACGGCGCATATCCATCGAACGCAACCAACGCCCTATGAGGTAAACGAACGACAGGCTCCCGCAGAGATACCCCAGCACAACGAGCAACAACCGCACGACCATCTGAGATCCCCCCTCTTTCGATCTACCCCCTGGTCTCGCGATGCTCCAAACAGTAGCCGATGCCGACGATACCGGGGCCTGTATGGGCGCCCATCACGGGCGTGAATTCAGAGATGAACAACTCCACGCATTCGAAGCGCGCACGCACCGCCTCGAGGAGTTCTTGGGCCTCCTGCGGGGCATCGGCGTGAAAGACGCCTGCCCGCAGGGGCCGATCCCCTGCGCGCCGTTTGAGTTCGACGAGGAGTTGCGCCTTAGCCTGATCCCGCTGGCGTTTGATCGTGATGGGGCGCACCTGGCCATCCATTACCGTGAGCACGGGCTGAATGCGCAAACGCGAACCGAGCAACGTCGCCGCCTGGCCGATGCGTCCGCCGCGATGAAGGTGCTCGAGCGTCTCCATCGTAAAGACCATCCCCACGCGGCCGGTGCATTCCTCAGCGGCGGCCACCACCTCTTCTAGGCTGGCGCCCTTGGCGGCGGTGCGCGCCGCCGCCAAGACCACGAACGCTTCGGAAGAGGCCGCCGTGTGAGAATCCACCAGGCGAATCCGCTCGCTCCCCAACTCACGGATGGCTAACCGCGCCACCTGCAAGGCCGTGGTCAGCCGTTCGGCCACATGGATGGAGACGATGCCCTCATAGCGACTGAGCAAATCCCGGTAGATATCCAGGAAATCCGAGAGGGAAGGCTGGGCCGTGGTGGGGTAGGTGCGGCAGGAGCGGAAGCGCTCATAGAACTCGGCGGGCGTCAGATCGCGCCCATCGAGGTAGGTTACACCATCCCAAATGAGCCGATAGGGCACGACGCGGATGTCATACTCCTGTCGAAATGGTTCGGGCACGCATGCGGCGCTATCTGTAACGATGGCGATGCGTTGCAAATCGCTTGCCATGGTGCTCGCTCCTTGCCAGAATGAGTAACGGCGCGACCATCCCTCCCAATCGGAACTCTGTCTTTATAAACACGGCAGACCGTGCCGGGTAACGCCGCAACCCCGTGCGGCCAATCTTTATCATTCACACACATTATAGTGTGCGCTGTCAAATCGTCCATCCGAAAGGCGGGCCTCGATGTTTTGCAGGCTTGGCCGAATCGCGTATATTGGCGCAAGCCCCTAACAGACCTGTGCGAGATGCTCTTTGGGAGTGAGGTGTATGACCCGTTTTACCTTGGGCACGAATATGTGCTTTGCCGTGAATCGCTGGCCCGAGCCGGAGGAATGGGCGCGTGTGGTGGCCGTGGAGATGGGTTTGCACTCGGTGCAACTCGTCTCCGACCTGCTCAACCCCCTCTGGCCGCGCGACGTCCTTGAGGCGCAGACCGGCCGGGTGCTGGCCGCGGTGGCGAAATACGGCATCACCATCCATACGCTGATGACGGGTGGGCTGACGCGCTTGGGTCTTTTGATGTCTCCATATGAGGAACTGCGGAGGATGTATTTTGACTGGTACAAGCGCTTTATAGACCTGGCCGCCGTGCTCGGCGCCCAGGCCGTGGGCAGCCATCTGGGCATCCTTTCCTTCCGAGACCTCAACGACCCCGAACGCTACCGCGCCCGTGTGGACGAGGCCATAACGCTCTGGCAAGAATTGAGTTTTTATGCGCAAGAAAAGGGGCTGGCCTACCTCTTTTTTGAGACGATGTCCATCCCCCGCGAAATGGGCTATACTGTAGAGGAGGCCCAGGCCCTCTATGCGCGGCTGAATGAGCGGGCGGGCGTGCCCATCCGCCTTTGCCTCGATGTGGGCCATGCGCCCCATCCCGCCGAGCGCGACCCTTATCTCTGGCTGGAGCGTTTGGGCGCTTATGCACCGCTCATCCACCTGCAACAGACGGAGCACGGCCATTCCCGGCACTGGCCGTTCACGCCCGATTATAACGCCCTCGGCATCGTGGAACCGCGCCGCGTGCTGGATACGATCGCCCGCACAGGCATAGACGAGGTGTGGCTGGGGTTTGAGGTGCTGCACCGCGAACGGTGGGAAGAAGAAGAGCGCGTCTTGAGCGATTTGGTGGCTTCGGCGGCCTATTGGCGCGAGTTGATCCCCTACGATGGGATGGAATGGCCTGGCGCATAATATGGCAGGCCGTGCGATGAGGCATAATCCAAGGAGAGGTTCCCATGGCTGAACCGACGATGAAGGCGCTGGTGCTCCGCGCCGTGGGCGATGTGCGCTTGGAGGAGGTGCCCAAGCCGCACCCGGGGCCAGGCGAGGCCCTGGTGCGCGTGGCGGCGGCGAGCATATGCGGCTCCGATATCCCCCACATCTATGAGCGCCGGGCGATGCGCTATCCCGTCATCCCAGGGCATGAGGTGGCCGGCGTGGTGGAGGCCGTGAACGGCGCCCCCCTCTCCTACGTGGGCGAGCGGGTTACGGTGAAACCTATCATCCCCTGCCGCACCTGCCGCTACTGCCAGGTGGGCGCTTACGGCCAGTGCGAGGCCTCTACTTCCCTGGGTTTTGGGCGCGATGGCGCCTTTGCCGAGTACGTCTGCGTGCCCGTGCAGAACCTCGTCCGCTTGCCCAAAGAGGTGGACCTGGCCGAGGCCGCGCTCACCGAGCCGGCGGCGGCAGCGCTTCACGCCGTGCGGCAGGGGGGTATCCAGCCGGGGGATTGCGTCGCCATCTTGGGCGCAGGGCCGCTCGGTATGATGGTGGCGCAGTGGGCGCGCATTGGGGGCGCCGGGACGATCCTCCTTGTGGATCTCGATGAGCGCAAGTTGGAACTCGCCCGCCGCCTGTGGCTGGGAGAGACCTGGAACGCCCGCGAAGGCGACCCCGTGGCCTGGGCCTGGGAGCAAACCCTCGGCCTGGGCGTAGATTTGGCCATCGAAGCGGCGGGGGCGAGCGTGACCTTGGAGCAGGCCATGCGCATGGTGCGCCCTTTGGGGCGCGTGGTCGTGTTAGGGGAGCCGAATGGAGACGTCATCCTGCCGCGAGAGACGGCGGCGCAGATGGTGCGCAAACAACTGGCCCTCTACGGCACGTGGCATTCCCAATTCACGGCCCTGCCTGTGGACGAATGGCGTGTTACAGTGGAGATGATCGCCGGCCGAAGGCTCGATGTGCGCTCGCTCATTAGCCATCGTTTACCCTTGGAGGGAGGGGTTCAAGCGCTGGAGATGATGCGCGAAAGGCGCGCCTTTTATAGCCGTGTGGTGCTCTTGCCGCACGGTGAGGAGGGCCTGGCGTGAAAAGGGTCGCGCTGCTGGAGGCTTGGCTATGCCGCCCCTGCGTTTGAGCGCCTCGCTCGCTTGCGCCGATTGGCTCCACTTGGAGCGCGACCTCAGGGCTATCGCCGAGGCCGGCGTGGAGATGCTCCATATTGACATAATGGATGGGGCCTTTGTGCCCAACTTTGCGCTCAACCTGGATATGATGCGGGCCGTGCGCCGAGTCTGCACGCTCCCGATGGACGTGCACCTGATGGTCGAGGCGCCTGAGCGGTATGTGGCACGCTTCATCGAGGCGGGGGCGGCGTATGTGATCGTGCATCAAGAGGCGACGCGGCACCTGCAACGCACCCTGGCGGAGATTCGTGCCTTGGGGGCGCGCGCCGGCGTGGCGCTCAACCCGGCCACGCCGCTCTGTACGCTTGAATACATCCTAGAAGATCTCGACCTCCTCCTCATTATGACGGTGAACCCCGGTTTCACCGGCCAAAAACTCGTGCCCGCCACACTGCGCAAGGTCGCTGAGGCACGCGCGATGCTTCAGGCGCGCGGCCTGGATTTGGATATCGAGGTGGATGGCAATGTGAGTTTCGAGGCGGCGCCCCGGATGATCCAGGCGGGCGCCAACATCCTGGTGGGGGGGACGAGCAGCCTCTTTTGGCCGGGGGCGAGCATCTCAGAGAATGCGGCGCGCTTGCGCAAGGCGATTCAAACGGATCCTCACGCCGGGGAGATGGATAAGACCTAGGATGGTCCGAGGCTTGGATATTGCCTTCCAAAGGGCTTGTGGTAAAATGGGTGTGGTATTCGCCTCAAGCCTTTTGATACAAGGGGTTATGCTGTGACCGTTACAGCCTTGGCTAGGAAGCGCACCAGCCCGTATTACCGCAGCGGGGCGCTTGTGTACCGTTTACTGCGGTTCATCATCAGCGGCCTGGTGCGGATTGTCTACCGCTACCACGCCGAGGGGATGGAGAACATCCCCCCGAGCGGGCCGGCCATCTTGGTGGTGAACCACCTGCACCTGTTTGACCCCGGCGTGGTGGCTACCGCCGTCTCGCGCAAAATCGTCACCCTGGCCGCGGGCAAGTGGCGCGATCACATCGTCATCAACACCTTTCTCAAACTCGCCGGGGTGATCTTTGTCAAGCGCGGCGAGGTGGACCGTCGGGCGCTCAAGGCCTGTATGGACGTCCTCGAATCGGGCACGATGCTGGCCATCGCCCCAGAGGGGACGCGCAGCAAGACGGGCGCGATGCAACGCGCCAAGCCCGGCGTGGCCTACATTGCCCAAAGGGTCAATGCGGTCATCGTGCCGGTGGCGCATTGGGGCGTGGAACGCGTGGGCGAGTGGCGCCACCTGCGGCGACCGGAATGCCACGTCGTCATCGGCAAGCCCTTCCGCTTGCCGCAACTCTCCGGCAAGGTTACGACGGATCAACTCCAGGAACTGGCGGATTTGGTGATGGTGCAGATCGGTCAATACCTGCCGGAGCGCTATCGCGGGGTGTATGCCGAGCGCATCGCGGCCTATTTGGCCGGCGAGCGGGGCGATTTGCAGGTACTGCCCGTATGACGGATCACGCCGAGCAGGCCCTTTCCATCGAGGTGCAGATAGATGAGCCGTATCGCGAGGCGCTCTCGGAGGCTTGGCTAGGCGGCTTGGTGGAGGCCGTGCTCCGGGCGGAGGGGCGCACACGCGGCGGCGTAACGCTTGTCATCACGGGCGATGAAGAGATCCGTGCCCTGAACCGCGATTTTCTGGGCAACGATGCCCCGACGGACGTCCTGTCCTTCCCGGCGGAGGGGTCTGCTGAGCCGTTCATCGTACCCGAAGAAGAGGCGGCAGACTACCTCGGCGACGTGATCATCTCGTTTCCGACGGCCGCTCGGCAGGCGGCTGAGCAAGGGCACGCCATAGAGGATGAACTCGCGCTCCTCGTCGTGCATGGGTGCTTGCACCTTTTGGGGTATGACCATGCCGATGAGGAAAGCGAACGCCAGATGTGGGCGCGCCAAGAGACTATCTTGGCGGCGTGGCGTGCCGGCTAGGGCTTCCTTTCCCCCCAAAGCCCAACCTAAAACCGAGAGGGAAATCGTTGAAGCAACTCCTATCTGGCAACCAGGCCCTCGCCCGGGGTGCGTGGGAAGCAGGGGTAGCCGTTGCGGCCGGGTATCCCGGCACCCCCAGCACCGAGATTTTGGAAACCTTGGCGCCTATGCCCGGCGTATACGCCGAATGGTCGCCTAACGAGAAAGTCGCCCTCGACGTGGCCATTGGCGCGGCCTATGCGGGCCAACGCGCTATGGCCGTGATGAAACACGTGGGCCTCAACGTGGCGGCAGATGCCCTCTTTTACGCCGCGATGACGGGCCTTGAGGCCGGTCTCGTCATCGCTGTAGCCGATGACCCCGGAATGCACAGTTCTCAGGGCGAGCAGGATAGCCGCCGCTATGCCAAGTTCGCGCGCGTCCCCTGCCTGGAACCCTCCGATAGCCAAGAGGCCAAGAAGATGGTCGGCCTTGCTTTTGCATTGAGCGAGGCCTTCGATACGCCCGTGATGGTGCGCTTGACGACGCGCATCTCCCACTCCTCAAGCCTTGTGACCCTAGGGCCAGACCGCCCTCTTGAGGCGAACAGTACGCCCCGCCCCTACCGCATAGACGCCCCGAAATATGTGATGGTGCCGGCCTATGCGCGCCAGCGCCACCCGGTGATGGAAGAGCGCATCGTGCGTTTGGCGGAATATGCCAATACCTTGGAGGTGAACCGCCTCGAATGGGGGGACCGGCGGCTGGGGATCGTCTCCTGCGGGGTGGCCTACCAATACGCACGAGAGGTGTTCCCTGGGGCTTCTTTTTTGCGCCTGGGGATGACCTATCCCATCCCGGCGCGGTTGGTGGCCGAGTTTGCCCAAGGCGTCGAACGGCTCATCGTCCTTGAAGAGCTGGATCCCTTCTTGGAGGAGGAGATTCGCCTTCTGGGCATTCCCTGTGAGGGGAAGAGCATCTTCCCCGCCGTGGGCGAGTTCACCCCGGAGCAGGTGCGGGATTGCGCGCAAAGGGCCGGCCTCTTGCCCGTAAGCCCCGAACCGAGGGCCGCGCCGATTGCCAATCTCCCGCCGAGGCCGCCCGTGCTCTGCCCAGGGTGCCCCCATCGGCCGGTGTACATAACCCTGCGCAAACTCAAGGTCGTGGTCAACGGGGATATCGGCTGTTACACGTTGGGCTTCGCGCCCCCGCTCAGCGCCGTGCATTCCACGGGGTGTATGGGGGCAAGCATCGGCGTGGCCCACGGCGTGGCCAAGGCGGGCATCACGCAAAAGAACGTCGCCGTCATCGGAGATTCGACGTTTCTCCATGCCGGCATCCCGGCGCTCTTGAACATCGCCTACAACGGCGGCAAAACGGTGACGATCATCCTCGATAACCGCACCACGGCGATGACGGGCCATCAAGATCACCCCGGCACGGGCCACACATTGCAAGGGCAACCCGCCCCGCCTGTGCATCTCGAGACCCTAGTGCGGGCACTTGGAATCCGCTATGTGGCCACGGTGGACCCCTATGACCTGGAGACCCTCGAACGGACCCTGCGCGCCTATCTCGAGATCGATGAGCCGGCCGTGCTCATCGCCAGTCGCCCCTGTGCGCTCCTGCCGGAGGTACGCTTCAAACGGGCCCCGATGGCCGTCCGCGCGGAGGCCTGCCTCGGTTGCGGCCTTTGTTTGAGCCTTGGTTGCCCGGCGCTTTCTCAGAGCGCCACGCACCAGGCCCAAAATGGCCGCCCCGTGGCGGAGATTGACCCGCTCCTCTGCGCGGGGTGCGGCATCTGCCAACAACTCTGCCCAGCGCAGGCCGTCTCGCCCCAGGAGGGGGAGGAGGTGCGCCGATGATGCGGGCGAATTTCCTTGTGGCGGGCGTGGGCGGCCAGGGGACGCTCCTTGCGGCGGATCTCATCGCCTTGGCTGGCGTGGCGGCGGGGCTGGATGTCAAAAAATCCGAAGTGCACGGCATGGCCCAGCGGGGCGGGAGCGTCATCAGCCAGGTGCGTTGGGCCGAAGAGGTGTTCTCGCCTCTTATCCCCCAGGGCGAGGTGGATTACCTCCTCGCCTTTGAGCGGCTGGAGGCCCTGCGCTATACCCATTGGCTGAGGCCGGGGGGCGTGGCGCTCATCAACGATTACCGCATCCCGCCGCTCGTGGTGAGCGCGGGCCTGATGCCCTACCCCGGCGAGGAGGTGCAGGCGGCCGCCTTTGCCTCAGCGAACCGCGTGCTCGTGCCGGCTATGGCGCTTGCCCAGCAAGCGGGCAGCGCGCGGGTGAATAACGTGGTCCTCATCGGCGCCCTGGCCCGATTCCTCCCCATCGGTGCGACGGTATGGGAAGAGGTGATCCGCCGGCGCGTGCCCGAACGCACCACCGCGATGAACCTGGAGGCCTTCCACCAGGGGTGGGCCTACATTGATGAAAGGGGCCTGGGATGGAACGGCGCATAGATGGCCGACTGCCGAACGCCTTGCGGCCCGTCCGCATCGAGCCGAACTTTTTGGAAGCGCCCGATGGCTCCGCCCTCATCACGTGGGGGAAGACCATCGTCCTGTGCACGGCCTCCATCTCCGATACGGTGCCCCCGTGGATGGCCGGCCGCGGCACGGGGTGGGTAACCGCCGAGTATGCGATGTTACCCGGTTCCACCTCGCCGCGCAGCCCGCGCGAGGTGGATCACCTCTCCGGGCGCACGCAGGAGATCCGCCGGCTCATCGGCCGCTCGCTGCGGGCCGCCGTGGACCTCGCTGCCCTGGGCGAACGGATGGTTACGGTGGATTGCGACGTGCTCCAGGCGGATGGCGGAACGCGCACGGCCTCCATCACCGGGGGCTATGTGGCGTTACGCCTGGCGCTGCAACGCCTGATAGAAAATGGCCTCCTCGGGCCAGAGGTCTTTCGCGCTCCGGTGGCCGCGGTGAGTGTGGGCCTCGTGGAGGGCGTGCCCCTTCTCGACCTTTGCTACGCCGAGGATTCGCGCGCCCAGGTGGATTGCAACATCGTAATGAACGGCGCCGGCGAATATGTAGAAGTGCAGTGTTCGGCCGAGGGCGCCACGTTTGGGCCAGGCCAGTTGGAGACCCTTTTGGCCTTGGCGCGCGAGGGGATTGCCCACCTCTTGACATTGCAAGCCAATATTGTAAAGTAAACCCAGCGGCTGCGCGCTGACGGCTGCTGAATTCCAGGAGGTTACCGTGAAACCGACGCGGGAAGAAGCCTGGGCTTTGCTCACCGAGCACACGCATAACCCTAGCCTTATCAAGCACGCCTTGGCGGTAGAAGCGGCGATGCGCGCCTATGCCGCCAAATATGGCGAGGATGAGGAATTGTGGGGGATTGCCGGCTTGATCCACGATTTCGACTACGAAGAGCACCCGGAGATCAGCCTGGAGCACCACCCGATGGCTGGGGTGCGCATCCTTGAGGAGATGGGCTGGCCCCAAGAGATCATTGACGCCGTGAAGGGGCATGCCTCCTATCTGAACGTCCCCCGCGAAACGCGGATGGCGAAGGCGCTTTTTGCGGTAGACGAACTGACCGGCCTCATCGCCGCCTGCGTGTTGGTGCGGCCCGATAAGGATATCGCCAACTTGCAGGCGAGTTCCGTGCGCAAAAAGTGGAAGGATAAGGCCTTCGCACGCGGTGTGAACCGCGAAGAAATCGAGCGCGGCGCGGCCGAACTCGGCGTGGACCTTAATGAGCACATCGCCTTTGTTATCGAGGCGCTCAAACCCATTGCCGAGGAATTGGGCCTGGCCGGCTCAAAGGGCGAAACGGGCCAGACCGATTGATGAGAGTGCGATGTTACCTTTCTTAAGCCAAAGGCGGTGCCGTGCCTGCAAGGCCCGTGTGCAACAGGGCGTGGCTGTGTGCCCAGTGTGCGGCGCCACCCTCGAAACGCCGAAAATCTCCGAGCACTGCCCCTCGTGTGGGGCGCGTTATGCACCCGAAGATACCGTCTGCCTCATCTGTGGGGCGCCGCGCGTGAGTGCTGCGCCTCAGCGCCGCGTGCCCTGGCGGCTTGCGTTCCTCGCGGTGGGGGTTGTCGCTCTCATGGCATTCGGGGGGTGGCAAATCTGGCGGGTAGGGTCAGCCCTCCCGACCAGCGGCTTGGCCGGCACTGTGAAAAAGGTGGCCTCCCAGGCCGCTCAGGCCCTCCTCGAGATTCCCTCCCCTTCGCTGACGCCTTCCCTGGCCGCCTCCGCCAGCCCTACCCGCGCGGCCACGCGGCGGCCTACGGCCACGCCAACGGTTACGCCGAGCATCACGGCCATCCCCACCGGGCTTTCGCCCACGCCGGTGCCGACAAATGCTGAGGTTACGGCTTCACCGGCGGCAACGGCCCCATCTGCCCCGCTCGAGGCGCCTTCGGCCACGCCCACGCTGCGGGTGCACGTGGTGGCCAAGGGGGATATCCTCGGGCGCATCGCCGCCCAATATGACGTAACCGTGGCCGAAATCGCAGCGCTCAATGGCATCAAAGAGGATTCGATTCTGCAACTCGGGCAGGAACTCCTCATCCCCCCCGCGAAGGGGAGCGAACAGCCGCTCGCGGCGGCCCTGATCCCTACGCCCTCGGTTACCCCCACGGAACAGCCCACGCCGACTTTGGCACCCACGGCCACGCCGACGCCGCCGGGCTTGGGGTTGGCGAGCCTGGCCGGCCTCAGTGCCGCCGAGGCGGCGCGCCAAGGCGCCACCGTGACGCCGACGGCCACTCCCACGCCGACCCCTCGCGTGCATACCGTGGCCAAGGGCGATACGCTGGGGCGCATCGCGCTCTTGTATGACGTCTCGGCGGCGCGCATCGCGGAGGCAAACGGCATCACGCTGGAGACGAAACTCCAAATCGGCCAAGTCCTGCGCATCCCCAGCGAGGGCGAGGAGGGTGCCCCCCTTCCTGAGGCCACGCCCACGAGCAACCGCACGCCGCTCCCCACGCCTACGCCCACGGCGACGCCAGTTTCCATCACCTATACGGTGGTCAAGGGAGATACGCTGGGGAGCATTGCGGTGCGCTTCGGCGTCTCCACAGCCGAGATCGCCAAGGCCAACGGGATTACAGAACGCACCCTCCTTCAAATTGGTCAGGTGTTGACCATCCCCTCGGCCGGGGCGGCACTCACCCTCACCCCTACGGAGACGCCTACCGAAACCCCCACGGCTACGCCCACGCCCAGCCCTTCGCCCACGCTGACGCGCCTGCCCACGCCGGCCTTTCGCTACCGCGCCCCCGTGCCCTTGTGGCCGACGAACGGCAGTTCTTTGCAGGGCGCGACGGTTTTGCCGCTCCTCAACTGGACCTCGGTGGGCATCTTAGCAGAAGATGAGTGGTATCGCCTGCGCGTGTGGGGCCAGGGGGAGCGCGAGGCGCCGGTGGTCTTTTATACCAAGGCCACCTCTTACCGCCTGACGGATCGCGTCTACCCGGAAGGGAGGCGTTCGCGGCAGGTATATTGGGATGTTACCGTGGTGCGCCTAGCCGCCGAGGGCACGGTCGAGATTCCCCAAAGCCCGCCCAGCGAAGAACACGTCTTCACCTGGCGCTAAGGCGTTTGGGCGAACCCTTGCGCGGCCAACCAGGCCGGCAGTTCCCCCACATCATCCAGTTCGGCGAGGCGCGGGAAGGCCTCCAGCGCCTCGTGCGGTGTGCAACCCGAGCGCACCGCCACAAAGGCCACGCCCGCGCGCTGGGCCGCCTCGGCATCGGCGGCGCTATCTCCCACGTAGAGGGCCTCATTGGGGGCTACCCCAAGGGCTGCCATGGCACGTTCCAACGGCTCGGGGTGCGGCTTACCGTAGGAGACGTCATCTGCCCCGATGATGACATCTACGGCGCCCTCCAGGCCGTTGCACCGCAGGATGTCTTCGACGCGGTAACGGTACTTGTTCGTGCAGATGGCCAACTTTAGCCCCCAGGCGCGCAGGGTGCGGAGTACCCCCGGCGTGGGTTCGAGGAGACGCGTGAGAGGGGTCATCACCTCGTCGGCCTTGGAGACGAACGCATCGTGAAATGCGCGCAAGCGCCCCGCGTGTTCTGGCCCCGCCAAGGCAATCAGCGTCTCTTTGAGCGAAAGGCCAATGGTAGGGAGGATGCGCTCCCGTGGGGCAGGGGGTAGGCCCATCCGCTGCAGGGCGTAATTCACGCTCTCCACCACGCCAAGCGAGGCATCCACCAGGGTAAAGTCGAAATCAAACAGGATGGCGCGAAGGGGCATAAGCGTTTACCTCTTGCGGGCGTATGGGTATCTGAGGATTGGGGAAGCGCTGCGAGGCCCTATTGCCGCCACGATCTAACGCCCCTTCGGCTGGGCGTTCGCCAGCGGCTCCGGATGGGGCTTCCGCCAAGGGCGGGTATCCAGCCGATAGCGGCACTTCCAACGGTGGCCCATCAAGTAGAGCACGTCGCTTGGGGGGACGCGCACGATCTCCACAAAGCGCGCCCCCGCCAATTCGCACGTGCGCCGCGAGGCCCAATTATCGGGGTCGCAGGTGATCCAGACCGTCTCCAGCCCGTGGCGAAGCGCCAAAGGCAAAAGGAGCCGGCACGCGCGCGCTGCATAATGATGGCCACGATGTTCGGGGAGCACCTCGTAGCCGATGTGCCCCGCATAAAGGAGTAGATGGTCGTTCTCGCCGATGCGCAGGGAGATGTGCCCCAAGAGGGTCCCTCGCTCAGTGTGGCGCATCTCGAATTCGTAACTCGGCGCCCAGCCCCGGGCAGGGTCCCCAGGCAAGCAGATGCGGAGCGTCAAGGTCAGGTCCCCATCCACCAGAAGGCCGGGGTCGAGAAAAGCGAACGGCTCATCCCGCTCACCTAATAGGCTAGAGGTCATCATCAGAGGATTCTCCCGGAGAGGTGCCTTGAGGCGAGACCTTCGCCTCATTTTCGAACAAATCCGGATAGTAGCGCGCCATACATTCTGGGCAAATGCCGTGGGTGAAATCGGCCTCGGAGTGCGATGCGATGTATTCCTCCACCTCCGTCCAATAGCCGGCATCATTGCGGATCTTTTTGCAGATGGCGCAGATGGGCAAAAGGCCGCTCAGTTTTTTCACCTGGGCGAGGGCCTCGTTCAGTTCGGCGATGAGGCGCGCCTGTTCCTCCTCAAAACGCACGCGCTCGGTGATCTCCCGAAGGACCAAGAGTTCGCCCGCCCGGCGGCCCGCATGGTCGCGCAGCGGGGCGCGGCGCACATCGTAATAGCGCTGGGTACCATCTGTCGAGGGGAGTGCGATGGAGAAGGGGCCTCGTTCAGGGCCGGCTTGCAGGGGCAAGAGATCGTGCACCAGGCGGCCCATCATCTGGGCAGGCCCGAACATCCCCAAGATGCGGCATGCCGCCTGGTTGACGTCTACAATGCGCCCCTCGCGGTCAGTAACGATCCAACCATCCTCCATCTGTTCGATGAGCGCCTGGCGCGCCGCCGGCACGAGTTCGAATAGCCCCAGCCGCCAAAAACCGATGGCAATGATCACGCCGCTGATGGTAAAGGCGATGGGCGCGGGGTCCAGCGGCCAGATGGTGTGCCGGCCCAGGGAGTATTCGATATTGGCGAGCCACGGCAGGGCCACGGCCACGATGAGCAGAATCGCCCGGTTCCGAGGGATGGCCGTGGGCTGGCGCGTCGAGCGGATGAGGAGAACGGACCCTGCGAGGAGGAGGAGGTAATCCCACACGACGGAGACCCAAAACCACGGGCCGTAATCAAAGGTAAAGACGTCCATCCCGGCGATGTGCCGAGTATAAATGGCCCGCCGCACCAGGCTGTGCAGGGGGTTCGTCCAAATCAGGGCGATAGTGAGGAGGGGAATGCCCCAGAGGGAAGCATAGTAAAGGCGCCTATGCAGAAAGCGCCAGTGGCCCGTATAGTCGAGCGCAAAATAGAACCATAGAACCGGGATGATCATCTGCGCCGAGTAAATGAGGTTCGCCCAGAACAGTTTATCCTCAAGGCGAGTGCAGCCCAGTTCCAGAACGTAGGCCAAAGACCAAAAGGATAACGCACCCATTAGGGCGATCATCCTCTTGACGCCCGGCGTAGTGCGGTGCGACCAGAGCAAGGCGGCCACAAAGCCACTGACGGCTGCCGTCAAGATGAGCGGGATGAAGAACGGGCCGTAGCGCCAGTACATCGCGCGCCTCCCTTAACTCGAACGCGGGGGCTTTTTAGGGCCATAAAGGCCGCGCCAAGCATTGATCTTGACGCGCAGGACCTGAGCGGCCATCTCGCGAGATTCGGCCCAATAACTCTTGCCCTTGCCGAGGGCCACATCGCGATCGGCCCACTCCACGGTGCGCTCGGCGATGCGGTAGCCGGCCCGTTCGGCGAGGTAGAGAAGTTCCACATCGAAGGCGGTTACCTTCCACCCTGTAACATGCGCCGGCTTGGCGATGGCCTCTAGGCGAGGAAAGAGTTCGCGGGCCACTTCAAGGCGCATCGCTTTGAAGCCGCACTGCGTATCGGCGATGCGCCGCAGGAGAAGCATCCTTCGGAAGGCGCCGAACACGGCCGAGCCGATCCGCCGATAGAGGGGGAAGTTGGCCCGCGCCAGGCCCCGCGAGCCGATAGCCACGTCATACCCCTCGGCAAAGGCCGGAAGGAGGCGCGCCGCCTGGTGGATGGGCGTGGATTGATCCATATCGGTAAAGAGGACGATTTCGCCGCGCGCCGCTTGGATGCCATACCACACGGCCGAGGGCTTGCCGCCATGGGGGTTCTCGAGGAGGCGAAAGTGGGGCAGGCTCGGCAGGCGCTCCGCCACGAGGGCGCGGCTCTCGTCGGTGCTGCCATCGTCGGAGATGATCACCTCGTAGGTGTAGGGTTGGGCGGCAAGGTAGGCGTGCATCTCTTCCAGCACGCCGCGGCGCAAGTTGGCGCTCTCGTTATAGCACGGCACCACCACCGAAAGGTAAGGGCGTTCCGCCATGCGATTAGACCTCCTCGAGGATCCCTTCGAGATAAGCATCATCCACGCGGGTGGCGCGGGCCTGGGCGCGGCGATAGCCCAGCCACATCCAGGCGGTGAACGCGCCCACGAAGATGCCCTTCAGCCGAGCGCGCGCCGCCGCGCCTCGCCAGGCCCTCAAAGCCTGGCAGGCAATGCGCCTCTGCGCGCGGAGCACGGCCCGCCAGTTGCGGCGCAGGAGAGAAGCGGGGTAATGCCGCACGAGCACCCACAGCGTGTTGCGCCCCACATAATAACTGGAGAGCGCCCCCCCGCCCGAGGCGCTCAGGTGATGATAGACCACCGCCCCCGGTACGTAGAGACACTTCCAGCCGGCCTTTTGCGCGCGCCAGGCTAGGTCCACATCTTCGTAATACATAAAAAAGCGCTCCTCAAAGAGGCCGATCTCCTCGAGCATTTGGCGGCGATAGGCCGCCGCGGCGCCGCTTGCCCCGAATACATAGGCCTCCTCATCGTACGGGGGGCCAAAGGGCTGCCACACCCCGCGCGAATCCGCCGTGCCATCGCGCCGGTAGAGGTCGCCCGCGGCGTTGAGGAGGTGCGGCTGATCGTAAATCATCACACGGCTGGCCACGGAACCCACCTCCGGATGGCGATCCAGCGCCTCAACCAGGGCAGCCAGCCAGCCCGGGTCGGCCTCCGTATCGTTGTTGAGCACCACGAGGATCTCGCCGCGCGCTGCGCGAAGGCCCGCGTTGCAACCGCCCGCGTAACCCAGGTTGCGCGCCATCCGCAAGACGCGCACCTCGGGGTATTCTTGTGCCAAGGCCTCGGCGGAGCCATCCTGCGAGGCGTTATCCACCACGATGACCTCGAAGCGGCGGTAGGTCTGCCGGCGAAGGGAATCCAAGCAGGGGCGCAGCCAGTGGAGGCCATTCCAATTGGGGATGATGATCGAGACGCGCGGCGCCTCGCCGGGATGATCACCCATGCCGCAAGCGCTCCATATAATCCGCCAGGGCCTCCTGCCAAGGGCGCATAACCAGGCCGAGTTCGCTCCCAAAAACGTTCAGCAAGTGCACCCGTTTGGGCACCCGCGCCGGCCGCGGATAGTTTTCCATCGGCTCCAGGCGCACCTCGTCGCGCCCAGCCAGGCGCAAGATTTCCGCGGCCCACTCGTAACGCGAGCAGACGCCGGCGTTGGGCAGATGGTAAATCCCATAGGCGGGCACGCGCACCAGGCGCGCCAGAGCCTGTGCGACGTCCTCCGCATAGGTGGGGGAACCGACCTCGTCGGTTACCATCCTCAAAACCGGGCGCTCTGCAGCCAGGCGCAGCACCGTCTTGACGAAATTGCGGGGGCCATCTCCATAGAGCCAGGCGACGCGCACGATGTAAAAGCGGGTAGTCAGGTCTCGCACGATGTTCTCGCCCCACCACTTGGTGCGCGCATAAACGCTTTGCGGGTCGGGCGTATCATACTCCCGATACGGCTCGGCGCGGTCGCCGCGAAAGACGTAATCGGTGCTGATGTACACGAGCGCCGCGCCGCAGGCTTGGGCGGCCAAGGCCACATTCCGCGTGCCGAGGACGTTCACCCGATAAGCGAGGTCAGGATCCCGTTCGCAGCCATCCACGTCCGTCATCGCGGCGGCGTGGATGATGACCTCCGGCTGAAAATCCTTCACCGCCGCCATAAGGGGGTCGAGGAGGGTGATATCCTGTTCAGGGCGCTTGAGGAGTAGAAGCGATTCGCCGGCCAAGGCCCCTTGCAGGGCCCGGCCCAACTGGCCCGTGCTCCCCGTGATGGCGATGCGCATACCGAGAGATCTCCTGGCAAGGATGATGCGCGGCGGCTTGATGGCGATGCAGGGGCATTATATCATCCCGCCCAAGGGGGGCAAAATGGGTTTTGAAAAGAGAAACCCCCAATTGGAACGCTGAACAAAATATGGAAAGGCGGTCCTGAGCGATGAGCGATATCCTCGAAATCATCAAGCGGAGGCGAAGCATCCGCAAATTTACGGCGGAGCCCGTCTCACAGGAGCAGATTCAAGCCTTGCTCGAGGCGGCGATGGCCGCGCCCTCGGCGAGCAACCGCCGCCCTTGGGAGTTTGTCGTCATCAACGACGAGAAGCGTTTGGAGGCCTTGCGCGCTCGATTGCCCTTCGGGCGTTACAACGCCCCGCTCGCGATCGTCGTCTGTGGGGATATGCGGCGCGCCTACCCGGCGCCGGGGCGCGATTTCTGGATCTGCGATTGCAGCGCGGCGATGCAGAACATCCTCCTGGCAGCCACAGGGATGGGCCTAGGCTCGGTGTGGGTGGGGATCTACCCCATCGGCCTGTTGGTGCGCGCCGTCTCCTCGCTCGTGAACCTGCCAGAGCACGTCATCCCGCTCGGGGTGGCCTATGTGGGCCATCCGGCCGAGACGAAACCGCCCCGCACGCAGTATGACGCCTCGCGCGTCCATTGGCAGGAGTTCGCTCCCCGCGCCCCGAGAAGGCGCAAACCCTGGTGGCCTTTCGGCAAGGGGCGCTCAAAGGGCGAGGGAACGGCATAGGAGGGGCGTTTAGGGGGATGGGGACATCTGGGCCACCGTTTTGGCCCAGTTGGCCATATGCAGGGCCTCTTCAGGGGAGGGTTGGGCCGCGCCCTGGCCGGTCAACTGCACAAACCCCCCTTCCGTCGAAGATTCGAACGCGCCATAGCGCGCCACGAAGGTCTGTAAGGCCTCCTTTTCGGCCTTCGAAAGGGGGCGATGCAGGGCCGGGCCGCTGCAAGGGCCGAACTGCACCTCGTTTGGCCCGACGAGGGCCATCGTGCAGCCCGAGGGATCTTCCCGCGTCCAAAGGAGGAGAGGCCCTTCTTGCGGCGCGCTGGGCGGCGTAGCCGGGCGGATGAGTCGCCCCGATTCGTCCACGTGGTAGACATAATCCTCGTCGGCCACGCGCAGGGTCACCCGGTAGCCCGAGAGAGGGCCGTTTCCGCAAGCCTCGCCGGGCAGCGGGGCGCCCAGGCAATCGTTCTCCCACTGCATCGGTTCCACGGCCGCGATGCGCACCTGTTCCGGCGCAAAGCCGAACTCTTGCGCAAAGGCCGCCTGCACTTGGAGCGCCGCCGGAGGCCAGGCAGGGCCAGGGCTAGGCACCGTCAGCGTGGGGGCAGGCGAGGGAAGAGGGGCCGTAGCCGTAGGGGCTATGGGCCGCGAGGCCTGGAGTGCTTGGGGCGTAACGAGGGGAGGAGATTCACCCGCCGGCGCCTCCGTTGGCGTGGTGCAAGCCAATAGGGCGACGAGGGCGCCTAACATAAGAGCGCCCAACGAACAAAGGTGCTTCAGGGTCCGGTGCATCCCTTTTTCTCCGCGATGCAATGCATCTTACAAGCGTACCACGTTGCCCCGTGCTGGAACGCCGGCCAGGGCGTTGCGTGTATCGAAGAGAAGGCGGGCGTGCGCGGCGACCCACGGCCAATCGTAGGCCGAGTGATCCGTGTGGATGAGCACGGCATCGGCCCCCTCCAGCGCCTCGACCGTGAGGGGCACCGCGTCTAGGCGCTCGCCGTCTTCCAAAGTCAGCGTGGGCACGTAAGGGTCATGGTAAGAGACCTGGGCGTGGCGCGCCCGCAGGGCGGCGATGATGGGCAAGGCGGGGCTTTCGCGCACATCGCCCACGTCGCGCTTGTAGGCCACGCCCAAAATGAGGATGCGCGCCCCTTTGAGGGGCCGGCCCTCCTCATTCAACGCATCTTGTAGGCGGCTTACCACATAGTGGGGCATTTCGCCGTTGATCACATCCGCCAGTTCGATAAAGCGCGTCTGCATCCCCAGGGTGCGCATCTTCCAGGTGAGGTACAAGGGATCAATGGGGATGCAGTGGCCCCCTAACCCAGGGCCGGGGTAGAACGGCATAAACCCGAAGGGTTTCGTGCTCGCCGCGGCGATGACCTCCCACACGTCCAGCCCCAAACGGTGGCAGATTTGGGCCATCTCGTTCACCAGGCCGATATTCACGGCGCGGAAGGTATTCTCAAGGATTTTGCACATCTCGGCGGCGGCCAAACTGGAGACGGGCACGAGGCGCTCCACCACGAGGCCATAGAGCGCCTCGGCTAGCACCCGGCAGGCCGGCGTATACCCCGCCACGACCTTGGGCGTATTCCCGATGTGATAGCGGCGGTTGCCGGGGTCCACGCGTTCGGGTGAATAGGCGAGAAAGACGTCTTCGCCGATGCAAAACCCGCGCGCCGTGAGGCGCGGAAGGAGGATTTCCTCCGTGGTGCCGGGATAGGTGGTGCTCTCCAAGACGACGAGCATCCCCGCATGCACCTGTGGGGCCAGCCCCTCGGCGGCGGCAAGGATGTAGGAGATATCGGGCGCCTTGCTCTTGCTCAAGGGCGTGGGTACGCAGATGATTGCCGCATCGCACTCGGCAAGCGCGGCATAATCCGCCGTGGCGGAGAAGCGCCCCTGGGCCACGGCCTCGGCAAGAGCGGAGGAGGGCACATCCTCCACCGTGCTCTGGCCGGCGTTCAGGCGGGCGCACTTGGCCTCATCCACATCCACCCCCGTGACGCGCACCCCCGCCCGCGCAAAGGCCATGGCTAGGGGCAACCCCACGTACCCCAGCCCGATGATGCCGACGCGCGCAGCCCGGGCGGAAAGTTTGCGGAGGAAACGCTGGGCCAAAGGGGATAGAAAGATCTCGCCTTCCATAGGTCTCCACAAGGGCCATATCGCGATAGAACGACCGCCGTGAGGAATTATACATCCTCACGGCAGCGCAGGCGAGTTCGAAGGGTTTGGGTTCCTCAGGCCGCTCGATCTATGGGGTGAAGAACGTCACCGTCTTGAGTTTGAACATAAGCGGCATATAGATGAACTTGTTTCGCAATACGGGTGTCGCCGTCGGGGTCGGTGTGAGAGTGGGCGTATGGGTCGCCGTCGGCGTGGCCGTCTCCGTGGGGGTGGGCGAAGGACCAAGCACGATGATGCTCCCATCTACCGTGATCGGGTTGAGCGGATCGCCGTTCTTCGTCCCCCCTTGGGCGTAGATAAAATGAAGCACTGTCGTCCCCTCGGAGAGGCCTTGAAACGTGATCGCGCCCAGCCGTCCGGTGCCCGTGAAGGGTTCCGCAGGGCTGACGTTCGTCACGGCATACCACAGCCGGTTGTAAGTAGAATCCACGCTATCTACCACATTTCTGATAATAAAGTGGTTGTCTTCATCAAAGACCTCCCACAGGGGGCTGACTTTGTTCGTCGGAATGCTTACTCGGTTCTTGTCAAAGGTAAAGCGAAAATCCAATCCATAGTAGTTTTCGGCATTCTCTAGCCAAACGTACACAGTCACGGTGCCCCCCACATCCACATAGGCAGGGTTGGGCAGGATGTGCAACGTGCCGGCACCGTTCTGCGAGCCGATAGGCCCGGCGGGGAACGATCCTCCATCCTGGGGCACGTTCGCCGAGGCGGGCTCGTTCCACGGGGCCAAAGCCCCTAGGGCTGCCCAGGCCAGCACACAGATCACGAGCCAAAACGAATGCAGAAGGCGCCCCAAGGGCTTTAGCGCGGCAGCGAATTGGTGCATCTTGTTCTCCCCCATTCGCCAGTGATCCCGAGAGGCCAATCTGAGAGTCTCTTCACTCTCCAGCCCCGCCGGAGGTCTTTTCTTGCCGCATAATAGCCCAGATGATGATCACAGCTAAGATCACCCCCGCCGCAATGGCTACCCAGAGCGAGATATTCCGGGGCGAGCGCTGCCCTTGCGCCTCCAGCGTGGGCGGTATGGTAGGGGGCGCGAGGGTGGGCGCCTGGGCCGCAGCAGCCAGCGAAGTGGGCGTGGCCGTCCAAGCCGCGGTCGCGGTGGGCGCGGGGGTGCTGGGGCCTGCCTGGGTGGCCTGCGGCGGCGCCGTGGGCGGCACGGTGGGTTGGCCCGCAGGCCCGCCCGCCGTGGGCGAAGGCGCTCTGGTGGCGGCCGCGGTCGCAGTGGGGCTGGCCGTGGGCGAAGGCAGGCCGGTGCGCGTAGGCGTGGCCGTGGCGGCCCCCGTCGCACCAGGCGTGAAAGTGGGCGTGCGCGTGCGGGTGGGCGTGGGGCTGGGCGCCCCATAGGGCGTATTCGTTGGTGTGGGCATAAGGATGGTCGGCTCGGGCGGCGGCGGCGCCTGGGTGGGCGTAGGCGGCGCTTCCTGGGCCGGCACCACGCGGATGCTGCCGTCTTCCGTGGTGCAAGGAATGGTGGCTCCCGTGCGCGTGGCCAGTTCGCAGCGGGTAAAGGTCAGGGCGCTCGTCTCGCCCAACTGCTTCCCCTTGAAGCGGATGATGAGGACCACGCCGCTTCCGCTGCGCGGCTGCGTAGGGTTCACCTGGGTGAGGGCATACCAAAGGGTGCCCTCCTCGTTGTCTGCGGTATTGCGGATGATGAAATCCACGCTCAAAAAATCACCGGGGCGCATCTGCACTCCCGCCTGCTGGGGATACTCGTCCATTACCTCGACCACGTTCGGGTCGAACTGCAAACGGATATCCAACCCGTAGAGGTCCTGTACGTCACGCACCCACACCTGTACGGCGGCGGTCTGCCCTTCGCCCACCTCAGCCGAGGCCGGCGAGAGGCTCACGCGCGCAGCACCCTGAGCCGACCCCTCCCACCAAGGGGCCACCCACACAAAGGCCCAAAAGAGGATGAAAAAGACCCATAGCCAAGTTGGTTTGTGCTGTGGCACGTCTTGCCCCCTCAGGGTAGTTTTAGGCAGCATCTCGGGAGGGGCGGTAAAGCCGTCCCTCCCGAACATCCCTCAAGGCCCGTCGCCGGGCGCGCTTATTGCGGCGTCCACGGAGACTCGATCAGGTCATAGTTGCCGGCAGCGAGCACGAGGTCGAGGATATCCACCTTGGCGTCATAGTTGATATCCTGCGCCGTCGTGGCCGGGTTTACCGGCGAGGTGCCAAAGATGCCGGCGATGCTCGTCAGGTCGCCAATGGCGATCTGGTCGTCATCGTTTACGTCGCCGCCCAGGAGGAGCGCCGTGTTCAGAACGATCGCGTCATCGGCATCCCCCGCAACGACGACCGTGGCCTTCGCATCCAGGTAGCGGGCCATTTCGATAGTCACCTCATAGGAGGCATCCGTCACGCCGGTAAAGTCATAACGGCCCCAAGAATCCGTCGTATCTGACGCACCGGCATAGAGCGGCCCAGCGGGGAAGGTGACCTCGGCGCCCGAGTCGTTCGTGCGGCCTTGCAGGTCTACGCGACCGCTGACATCCGTGGTGCCGTAGAGGGTGACCATTGCATCCGTCACGGAATCCACATAAATGTTCACGCCGCCCAGCGCCGCCAGACCTACGGAGCTCGCATCGAGATCGATGGTCGTCTCAACCGGGACGCCGTCCACATCCGCCACCACGTCGAAGGTGATGGAGAGGAGTTTGGCGCCCGTGCCGCTGTAGGCCGGGTCGCCGTCAATGCGCGAGCAGAAATAGGTTACCGTGCCCGCGTCGTTATCGGGTGTGGCCGAGCACTGGCGGTTCGCGTTCGAGCCATCGTCAAAGTAGCCGGTGCCCGAGGTGGTGATGGATTTGACCTGGAGTGCGGTCTCGTCGAACGACACCTGCAGTTGGGCGCCGTAAAGGTTGGCCGCATCCGCCTTGATATGCACCGTCACCGTCTCGCCTTCGCGGCCGGAGGCGTTCTCGGCATAGACCTTGCCGAACACCCACGGATCATAGTCTACATTGCCAGCGACGCCATCACCATTCGTGCCCGTCGGCCCAGCGATATCGCCCCACTCGTTATACTCGGCCACCACGGAGCCGCTCCCCAGGTTGATGCCGTAGCCCGTGTTTGAGCGGAAGGCGTTCCCGTAGATGTTGACCGTATCCGCGGGCGCTTGGGTGAACTCGACGCCGTCGCCGCTATTATCGTGGATGTAGTTATCTACCATCTTGAGGTCGGCGATGGCTCCCTCAAAGTGGATGCCGTCATCGGGCCAGTTCTTGATTTCGCACCCCTCGATGCGCAGGCGGCGCACCCCGTCGAGCACGCGGATGCCCACATTGCCCGTTTCGCCGCCCGTGCCGTCAAAGGTGACGTTCTCGATGGCCACGTCATCCGCCGCCACCACGATGCCATCCGAGCCTGGGCCGATGACGGTGCCCTCGCCGCCCACGATCGTCACGGGCTTGTTGATGACGACGCCGCCGGGGTAGTAGGTGTTGTCAGCCAGGGTGATCGTAGCGCCCTCCTCGGCCTCTTCCACCAGTTGCCAGAGCGGCTTGGTGCTTATCCACGGGTCAAAGTCCACCACACCGCTATTGGCGATGATAGCATCTCCCCCGCCAGACAAGTTATCTATGGCGTGATAGGGCCCGGAATCAGCGCCCCACCAGTTGTGCTCGGCATTCACGAAATTTGGTGTGGTGATGCTATCATCCACCCACAGGCCGCCGGAGCTCGAATCGTTCGCCGTGTTATTGCCGGCGATGCTGTTATTGAGGATCACCGTGCCCATTGGGGGCAGGTTGTGGAAGTTACAAATGTCGATTCCATCGTATTCCTGGCTTGCGATGGTGTTCCCCTCGATGAGGGTATCCAACACGCGATCCTGCAAGGAAATGCCGTAGGTGTTACCGGTGACGGAGTTGCCGCGAATCACAGTGCCATCCGCCGTCATCCCGCTGCCGAAAAAGTTATCTCCCACAACGCTGATGGCCGTCTCGTTGCCGGTGACAGTGTTCCCTTGGATGAGCACGTCATCCGAACCGGCGATGATGATACCAGAGCCGGTCCAATTCGTGCCCGGCCAGCCGTTGGCCGTCACCGTATTCGTGAGGATCTGGCCCGTGGCGCCCCAGCCAATTTGGATGCCGTTCGGCGCCCAGGTAACAGGTACACCTAGCCCAGGCCCCGTCACGATGTTGTTGCGGATGATGGCGTGCGGGTCAGGCAAGTCACCGATATCCCCGTTGGCCGTGATGCCGCCGCGGGCATAACCGCTCACGGTGTTCTCTTCGATGATCACATCCGAGTCGCCGTAGGCGATGATGCCGAAGGTTTGTGCGCCATCCACATACATATTTTTCACAGTGTTCTGTGCGATGTCGCCCCCGGCGTTGCGGTAGAGGATGCCCGCCGAACGCTTGCCGCTCGTGGGCGCGCGGTTATTGCCATCCACCGTGAACCCGGAGATGTTCACCGAGACCTTACCATCCCCGGAGATGCTCCCACCCGTGGCTGTGCCACCGAAGGCGATGATCACCGGCTCCCACCAAGCGCTTGACTCGGGGAATTGGAAAGCCTGCGGCGCATTCGGGGCTAGGATGGTGGCGCCGCTTTCGCCCTCCAGGGTGAGGTCTTTATTGACGACCACCTGCTCCTGGTAGGTGCCCGCAGCCACATAGATGGTACCCCTCGCCACGGCCCGCGCAATGGCTGGCCCGATGGTTTGATAGGGTTTCGTCGGCGTGCCATCTCCGCCCGCAGGCGCCGAGGCATCCACAAACACGTCCGAAAGGACGGCCGGAGAGACGCGCTGATCCTCCACCACCGCGTTGTTATTCGCCTCGCTGATGGCGACGATATCCGGGTAGTAGCCGGAGCCTACCAGGGCAAGGATAGCGATGTCGAGGTAGTTCCCTTCACCACGGTTATTTGTAAAGGTCAAATTTCCACCCTCGACCACCCAACCTCGGGTGCCCTTCACAACGTTATCCTTCACGTTGCCTGTGGAGATGCCGGTGATATAAGCAGGCTGGCGCAGGCCCTCGATCGTGTTTGCCTCGATCGTGAGATCGTCACACCCGCCGGAAATCACCATAGCGCGGGTTACGTCAGAGTCTCCTAACACATACTGCCCAAGGAACGTAACCTGCTTCACGGTGACGTTATCCGCATTGATCCACACAAGGTTGTGTACGCCGGCCTTATCCGTCTTGACGATCTTGAGATTCTGGAGCGTGGCACCGTTCGCGAGAAGTTGGAAGACGTTCCAATCGCTGCCCGAAACGGAAAGGACGGTGCTAGCGCCCTCCCCGGTGATCGTCAGGCTCTCCTTATTGACGGTCACGCCATCCGCCGAGGTGAGGGTGTACGTGCCCGCGGCCACCATGACCGTATCCCCCGCAGAAGCCTTGTTCACCGCCGCTTTAATTGTGGCGCAGGCCGTTGTGGGCGAGAGACAGTCATTCCCATCGTTTCCGCTGGGCGAAACATAGTACGTCGTGCTGCCAGTGGCCCCAGAGGCCGGCGCCATGCTCAACGCCATGCTGGCCACCAAAGCCAGCGCCATCAGAAGCCGAACTTTCGAACTCATCGTGCGTCCTCCCTGCTGCAATGTTTTGGCGAACCATCCCCCCTACGCTCTCCCCTGGCCTCGCTGCCCTGGGGCACCTCCTTTCACGCATTCATCATGCAAAAGGATGAAACCATATCGGGCCATATGCCCGGGCGCGCCTTGCACGCTCTCCGGGTAGGGGCCTTCAGTCCATCGCGCCCTACACCCAGTTCGGAGGGCGATGTCCCAGCGCATTACTGCAGGTATTATATCAGAAGATGATGGCAATGTCAAGGGGTTTTTCATAAAATCAGAACTGATTTTTACGAAAGAATATCCCTACATACTATAAGAATATTCCGATAAATAGGTAAATATTTCCATAGCGGGATCTAGGCCCTTGTCCTCTCTACGAACCTTATGGCGTCGGGGCGCGTTACAACGCGCCCTGGCGTCGGCAGCCCTGAGGGGTATTGTGGCGCCCTCCCGTAGGTTCCCAACCTGCGGTAGGGTCTGTTATGGAGCGCGGGCCTCCCGGCCCGCGTGCGAGGCTCTCGCCTCGCGCTCCTATTCTTCCCTCTCCCACCCCTATGGGAGAGGGCAGGGTGAGGGCCTATACCCGCCGCCCCTTGACATCCCCGCCCATTCGCGGCATATAAACCTTGACGCAGCAGAACCCTTCACCCGGCCCAAGGAGGTGCTTATGGCAGCCCAGGAAGACCTGATTTACCGCCTCAACCGCCAGGATAATGGAAAAGGGCGCCCTCATTCATTCTTGGCGCTCCGGTGAGGTGCGCGTAGCAGGGAGGTTCCTATGTTCTCGCCCGTCTTTCTTGCCACCCTAGGCGCCGAGCCCCAGGTGGTGACGCTTGCGCTGCAACTTTTGGTCCAAAAGGGCGTCCGCATCGGCGCGGTGCGGGTCATCCATACGGCACCGTATGATCCGGCCATCGCACGGGCCCTTGGAGATTTGAAGCACGCCTTCGCCGAACCCCCGCTGAACGCCTACCCCTTGACCTTTGAACCCCTGGCCACCCCTGAGGGCCTCCCGTTGAGCGATATCACCACGGCCGAGGAGGCCGAGGCGACCTTTCACGCCATTTTTAGCCTGGTGCGACACCTCAAGCAACAGGGCGCCGAGATCCATTTCTGCGCCGCCGGCGGGCGCAAAATTATGGCGCTTTATGGCCTGGCCGTGGCCCAATTGCTCTTTGACGGGCGAGATGGCCTGTATCTCCTCGTTTCGGCGCCAGAGTTCCTGGCTGAGCGCCGCCTCATCCTTCGGCCGGGCGATCCCGTGCACCTTTTGCCCGTGCCCTTTATTCCGTGGACGAGCGATGCGGCGCTCTTGGCTGACATCCTTCGCTACGAGAATCCCCTGGAGGCCTTGCGTCGGGGCGGTGAACTTCAGCGCCGCGCAGAACGCCAGCACAAGGCCTCTTTCTGTGAGCACGTCTTGACGCGCGCCGAGGAGGAGGCCGTGGCGCTCCTCGTACGCGAGGGGCTGACGAACGAGGAGATCGGCGTGCGCCTGGGGCGCAGCGCCAAAACGGTGGCCAACCAACTTTCGAATGCTTACGCGAAACTGGCCGATTACCTCGGCTGGTACGACCGCCGGGTGGATCGGCACGCGCTTATCGCCTGGCTGCACGACCACTATGCGGCCTCCATATAGGTAACTCTTCCCATAGAATTTGGGATATCCTCCCGATGCAAAGTGGATCAAAAGGTGCTATGCTCCTTTTGCATAGGTTAGCCTTGTTTGGGTGAAAGGGAGTGCCTATTGAACGAGCGGAGGATTCTTTTGGCGTTGGGTGGGCTGTTGCACGATATCGGTAAGTTTGCCCTGCGGGCCGGGGAGGGTGGGGGCCGCCTTTGGGATGATGAGGCCCATAAGGATTTCGGCTACAAGCATGCCGAACTCACGGCGCATTTCCTCACGCATTACCTGCCGGAACAGTGGATCGTAGGCGAGGCCTATGAGGGGGCGGCGAACCATCATGCCTTCCAAAAGGGGCCTGCGGCCCTTGCCGTGGCCGTGGCAGATCGCCTCTCCGCAGAGGAACGGGAGAAGTCGGAGCATGCGGAGCCGCTGTATTTGCGCCCTATTCTGACGCGCGTGTCGGGAGGGGCGCCGGGGGAATGGTATGCCCCCCTCGAGCCGCTGAGGATGGAGAGGCCCATCGTCTTCCCGCGCGAAGGGGCGCCGAGCGGCCGGCCTGAGGCGGAATACAAAGCCCTCTGGGATGAGTTCAGAGCCAAGGCCAAGGCCCTGAAAGAGGCCTTTGCCCAAAAGGGGGCGGACGTAACGGCGTATTTGGCCAGCCTTCAGCACCTCCTCTTGCGCTATACGTGGTGCATCCCCTCGGCGTCTTATCACACCGTGCCGGATGTCAGCCTGTACGACCACTCGCGGACGACGGCGGCCCTGGCCGCCTGTTTGGCGGAGGAGGACGAGGCGACCCTGCGATCCCTGGCCCATTCGCCCGATGAGAGCGAACAGGAAGTCGCCCTGCTGGTGGGTGGGGATATTTCCGGCGTGCAGGATTTCATCTACACCATTACGCCGCGCGGGGCATTGGCCGCTTTGAGAGGGCGATCGTTCTACTTGCACCTGTTGACGGAGGCGACGGCGAGTTATCTCCTGCGGCGCCTGGGCCTGCCGCCCACGAACCTCATCTACGCGGGCGGGGGACGCTTTGATCTTCTTGCGCCGCGCACGGCGGGGCCGGTCATTGCCGAGGTGCAGCGGGAAATCAGCCGCATCCTCCTCCATCACCATAGGGGAGACCTGTACCTTGCCCTGGCCTGCCGGCCCCTCGCACGTAGGGAGTTCTTTGAGGGACGTTTCTCCGAGGCCTGGGGAGCCTTGGGCGAAATGCTGCGCCTGGTCAAAGAGCGCCGTTTCGCCGAACTCGGCGACGAGATGTACCCGTTAGTCTTTGCCGAAGGAAGGGACCGAGGGAATCAAGACCTGGAATGCCAGGTATGCCACCACGAGCACCCGCAGACGCGCGAGGTGCGGGAAGAAGATGCCCCCGCCTGGCGCAAGTGCCCGGCCTGCATCGCCTTTGAGGAACTGGGCGACGCCCTCCGACGGGCGAGGTACCTCTACTTGGAGGAAATCCCTCCTGTGGAGGTTGCCCTGGGCCAGCCCGCCGGCACCTATGAGGACGTGTTAGCGGCCCTGGGGCTGAGGGCGCGCCTCTTGGAGCGCCCTCCCGCTGAAACGTCCGAAGGCACTCTCCGCGCCCAGGTCCTGGCGCTCGACGATGAGGCGCTGAACGCGCTCCAATTCGCGCCGCGCTGGGCCGTGGGGCGGCAGTGGCTGGTGAACGTGACGCCCATCGCAAAGGGGCGCGTCGCCTCCAACGATGAGTTGGCGGAGGCCTCGCGCGGCATCGCGCGCTTGGGCGTGCTCAGGATGGATGTGGATAACTTGGGGCACATCTTTAACAAGGGCCTGGGGGGCCTGGCCAGCCTTTCGCGCCTGGCTAGCCTGAGCCTCTCCATCCGCATCTTTTTCGAGGGCTGGGTGGAGGCCCTCGCCCGCCAGATGAACCGCGAAAGGGCGAACTCCCTTTATAGCATCTATGCCGGTGGAGATGACCTCTTTTTCGTGGGCGCCTGGGATGCGGTGGTGGACTTGGCCCAGCGCCTCTCGAGCGATTTCGCCGCCTTCAGCGGGTTTAACCCCGCCGTGCATCTTTCGGGCGGGGCGATCTTGGCGGGGGGTACCTATCCCCTTTACCTGGCGGCGAACGAGGCCGCGGAGGCCGAGAGGCAGGCGAAAAGCCTGGAGGGCAAGAACGCCTTTTCCTTCTTGGGGCGGGCGCTCCCGTGGCCTACATTCGCCCAAGCGGCGGAAGAGGCGCGCCGGCTGGATGAGTGGGTGCAGGGCGGCAAGGCCCCCAAAAGCCTCTTGCGGCTATTGATGCGAGCGCAGGAGGCCTACGAAGAGATGGTCGAACGGCGCGAACGCGAAGGGGCTGAGGGCGCGCCCCAGGGTTACTATGGGCCATGGATTCCCCGCCTGGAATATGCCCTAACGCGCCTGGCAGAGCGCGAAAAGGCCCTGGCGGAGGATCTGCACCACTTGCGCAGCCGCCTGCGCGAAGAGGACTATCGGAGCATCGCGTGGATTGGGTTGGCGGCCCGTTGGGCCGAATTGCTGAACCGAGAACGAAGCGAAAGGAGATGACGAGATGACGGGATATGGCAATACGAGGCCTGGCGCAAGCGGTCGAGGGTCAGCCCCTCAGCCAGCGGGAGGCCCTCGGGAGCAACGAGAAACTTTTCAGGGGACGCCCGATGATCTGCTAAAAAGGATCATCACTGACCCGAACAGCGCTCAGGAGATGGTCAAAGAGGCCGAAAGGATTGGAGCACACACCGCCAAGTCGCTTTCGACCAGCCAAATCCGGGCGATTTTTGGCGAAGTGCGCTCCATCGAGGCGGATTGGCAGCATAACCCCCAACGCGCTCATCGTCGCTTGATTTTGCTCAAGCCCAAGATGGATTATCGCGCCAAGAAGGAAAGCGGGCGAGGCGTCGAAGATTTGGTCAAGGTGCTCAAGCCCGCCGTAGACTTGGTCCAAGGCAATACGGATAACTTTCAGCGGTTCGTCGAGTTTTTTGAGTCAATCCTCGCCTATCACCGCGCCTATGGCGGCCGGTAACGAAAGGAGCAGAAAATGGCAGAGATCAAACTCATCGGGCGCGTGTTCTTTGAGTTTTCGCTCAAGGCCTTGAGCGGGTTGGCAATTGGCGGTTCCGATGTCGGCGTGGAGATCGGCGGGGTAGATCGCACGGTCATCCGCGATAAACTGACCAATCAGCCTTACATCCCCGGTTCCTCCTTGCGCGGCAAGATGCGTTCCCTTACGGAGAAATACCGAGGGCTGCCGCAAAATCAGCCCATCGGCCAGGCGAAGATCCATACGTGCAAGAGAGAAGAGGACTATGCGATATGTGAGGTGTGCCGCACCTATGGCGTCCCTGCCGAGGTAAAATTCAACACCCCCACGCGCCTCATCGTGCGGGACGTGCCCCTTACCTCAGAAAGCGTTCGCCAGTTGAGGGATGCGCATACCGACCTGCCCTTTACCGAGGTCAAGACGGAGGTGGCCATTGACCGCGTCACCTCCGTGGCTAACCCGCGCCAGTTCGAGCGCGTGCCGGCGGGGGCCATCTTTGGGCCGGCCGAGATGGTCTACAGCATCTACTCTGGGGATACCTGCGACCCCCAACAGGATGTCCAATTCCTCGATGTGGTCTTTACGGGCCTGAAACTCCTTGAGGATGACTACCTGGGCGGGCTGGGGTCGCGCGGGTCGGGCCAGGTGCGCGTGGAGAACGTGCGCATCGGCCTGAAGGTGGCCGAGCCGTACACCGCCGAGCCGGAATGGATCGCTGGCCCCTTTGATTCGTTGGCCGCATTGGAGGCCGAAAAAGAAAAGATCTTGAAGACCATCCGCCGGCGCCTTGGCCTTGCCCAATAGCCTAGGAGGCCCGCTATGCGTGTAACATACTACCATCTTGCGTTCAAGGGTGCGGTGCACCTCGGCGAACGGGGCCTGGAGCAGGAGGCATCTCGCCACACCCTGCCTTCCGATACGCTGTACGCCGCGCTCGTGAGCGCCTCGGCCCCGGCAGGGCCGCCGCCGGAGGCCTGGGAACGGGATTTTGCGGCGGGCGACGCGCCGCTCCTCCTCGGTTCGGCCTTCCCCTACGCGGGGAACGTGCGCTTTTACCCTTTGCCCATAGTAGACCTGGCCACCCTGGGCCTTTCGGCGAACGACCCCAAACGCCTCAAGCACATCGCCTTCATCTCGGAGGCGATCTGGCGGCGAATTTTGCGGGGCGAACCGCTTGCGCCCCTTTTCGACGAGGGGAAGGGGGGCGAGGGCGCCTTCTTGCAGGGCGGCGCGCTCTGGTTGACGCGCCAAGAGGTAGCCGCCCTGCCGGAGGCACTGCAGAGGGTCTCGGGGCCGTCGGGCGGCAAGCACCCGCGTGCGGTGGAGGCCCTGCGCCATATGGAGGTCTATCGGGTTTGGCGCGCCCCGCGCGTTACGGTGGATCGCCTCCAGTGCGGCACGGCCATCTTTTACACGGGGCGCGTCTCGTTCGCCCAGGGGTGCGGGCTGTGGTTCCCGGTGGCCTGGCGCCGCCCGGAGGCCCCCGCGGATGCGGGCCTGACCTGGCGCCGCGCCTTTGAGCGAGCGCTGACGCTCCTCGGAGACCAGGGCCTGGGCGGCGACCGCGCCGCTGGCCTGGGTGGGTTCACCTGGGCCGTGGGAGGTGAGGCGGAATGGCCCGAACCCACGCCGGGCGCGCCCGTGGCGCTCCTGAGCCGCTACCACCCGCGCCCCGAAGAGGTGCCGGCCGCCTTCCAAGGGGGAGCCGTGCGCTACCGCCTCGGCTGGGTGGCCGGGTATCTCCAGTCGGTGGGCCAGGCGGCCCAGCGGCGGCGGGGCGTGCGCTTTGTGGAGGAAGGGAGCGTCCTCATAGCGCTTGCTCAGCCGATGGGCGACCTTGTGGACGCGCGCCCACGGTACGAGCAGGCGGAGTTCCCGCACCCCGTGTGGCGCTACGGGTTGGCCCTGGGGGTGCGGATGGAGGTGCGCGATGGCTGAGTACATCCTGTACGATGTCACGGTAGAGACCTACTCGCCGTTGCACATCGGCTCGGGCGAGGTTTTGCTCAAAGACTATGATTACGCCGTGTATGACGGCCGCACCTGGCGCCTGAACCTGGACGTGTTCTTTGAAGAAAGGGGCACCGACGAGCAAACGATCAAACGCCTTTCTATGGTGCCGCCGGCGAGACTCCTGCGCCCGCAGGATTACGTCGAGGGCAGCCCGCTGTTTCACTACGTCTTGCGCGGGGAGCCGCGCTCTCAAGAGGCGGGCGCCCAACTTCAGGAGCAGATCAAAGACGCCTGGCACCGCCCCTATCTGCCCGGCTCCTCGCTCAAAGGGGCGCTGCGCACGGCCCTCTTGTGGGAGGCGGTGCGGAGAGGTGGAGAGCGCATTGCGGCTGGGGATCTCGGGGAAAACCCCAAACGGGCGGCCTTGCGCATCGAACAAAAGTTTCTAGGCGCCGACCCCAACCATGACCTCCTGCGCGCCCTCCAGGTGGGGGATAGCGCCCCTCTGGGCGCGGAGGCCCTGATGCTCGCCAACGCCCAGGTCATCGGCGGGCGTACGCAGCAGGGCGCGCCCATCAAGGTGGAGGCCATCCGCCCACGCACGGCCTTTCACCTGCGCCTGAAAGTGGATACGGCGCTCTTTGGCGAGTGGGCCGCGCATCACGGTTTGCGGCTAAAGGGTCAGGCCCTCCTCGAGGACCTCCCGGGCATCGTGCAGCGGTTCTCTCAGGGGCGCTTGCAGGCCACCTTAAAGTGGTACGAGCAGCGCAACCTGCCGCGCTTGGCACAGTTTTGCCATGGTATGATGAACCCGAAGGAGCCGAACGAATGCTTCCTGCAAATCGGCTGGGCCGGCGGGTGGGATAGCAAAACCCTCGGCGCCACTTTGCAAAAGGACCCCGCCTTGTGGGCGGAGATCCTACGCCGCTACCGGCTGGGCCGCGGCCGGAGAGACCCGCAGGCGCCCTTCCCGGCCACGCGGCGTATGGCCATGGGGCAAGATGAATCCCCCTCCGCGCCCTTTGGCTGGGTCAAGTTGACCTTTGTGCGGAGGGAAGGATGAAACTGCTCACCGTCATCGGCACGACGCCTTATTCCGAGGTGGCCTATGTATGGGCCACGGAGGGCGAGAGGGAATACGTCTCGCGCTACGCGCCGGCCGCCACCGCCCACTTTTTGCAGCCAGAGGAGATTCTCCTTTTGGCTACGCCCGAAGCCACCGCCGCGCACCTTTCCCCCCTGTGCGCGGCGGTGGAGGGCGTCGCCCCGGTGAGGGTGATCGAAATCCCCTCCGGGCAAAATGAGAACGAACTGTGGCGCCTCTTTGGCCTGGTGGCGGAGGCCATCGGGCCGGGGGAACGCCTCGCCTTGGATGTAACCCACGGCTTTCGCAGTTTGCCGATGGTCGTCTTGATGGCCGTCTGCTTCTTGCGGGCAGCGCGCCGCGTGGAGGTGGAGCACATCCTCTACGGGGCCTATGAGGCGCGCGATGCGAGCGCCTCACCGCCGCGCGTGCCGATGTTCGACCTCAAGCCGATGTTTGTGCTCTTGGAATGGGCCGTGGCGGCCGACCGCTTTGCCCGCCTGGGCGATGCGCGCGACCTGGCGGCCCTCCTGCGGCAGGCCAACCCGCCGGGGCCGCTGCAACGGCAGGACCCCGCCCTGCGCGACCTGGGCCGGCGCCTCGGCCCCTTGGCCAAAAAACTGGATGAGATGTCGCTCGCGCTCCTGTTGGTTCGCGTATATGATATGATGCGCATTTCGGGGGAATTGGCCCGCCGCTTCGACTTGGCCGAGGAGGCCTACCCGGCCAAGTTGCGGCCCTTTGCCGAGGTCGCTCAGCAGGTCAAAAGCGCCTTTGTCCAATTCGCCCTGCCGAACCCAGAGGCGCCCGAAAACCTGGCGGCGAATTTGGCCCGCCAGCGCCGGCTCATCCGCTGGTATCTGGAGCATCAGCATTACATCCAGGCAGCCACGCTCGCGCGAGAGTGGCTCGTCTCTTGGGTGGCCGCTTGGCGGGGAGAGGGCGATCTCCGCCAAGAAAGTGCGCGCTCCGAGGCGGAAGACCTGTTAGGGCGCCTGCTCGCCCTGGCCAAGAAAGGGGTGCGGGCCTCTTCTGACGAGGTGCCCTGCTCAGAAACCCTCGGCGTCCTTTGGGGGCAAATTACCGACGGCCGCAATGACCTCGACCACGCCGGGATGCGCCGGGGCCACCGGCCGGCCGAGGCGCTCATCGAAGCCTTGCAGTCGTGCCTCCAGACCATCGAAGGCCTGCCCTTGCCCGGCGAACATACCCTAACACCCACGGAGCCGCGATGATCCTCATCAACTTTGGCCATCCGCTCACGCCTGAAAACCTCCGCGAACTGGAGGCCCTCCTCGGGGCGCCGGTGACGAGGGTCATCGAGTGCCCCGCCCAGTTCGACCCGGCAGAGCCGTTTGGGCCGCAAGTGGTGGCCCTGGTGGATGCCGTGGGCCTGACGCCGCGCCAGTGGCAGGGCGAGCCGATCCTCATCAACCCGCCCACGTTGAACGCCATCGTGGCGCTCCTCTTGGCCGAACTGCACGGGCGGATGGGCTACTTTCCGCCCGTGCTGCGCCTGCGCCCTAAGGCCAACTGCCTGCCGCCGCGTTTTGAGGTGGCCGAAATCCTCGATCTCGCCGCCCAGCGCGATGCGGCGCGTGGACGTCGCTAAGAGGAGGGGAGGGGATGCTCACGAGCCTGGTCATCACCTTGGAGGCGCCGCACACCGTGAGGCTGAACCGCTACCTAGGGCGCGCCAGCCACGCCCTCTTTTTGCGGCTGGTGCAACGGCGAGATGCCGCCCTTGCGGAGGCCCTGCATAACGCCCCCGGCCCGCGCCCCTTTACCTGTTCGGCGCTCGTGGGCGGCCATGGGCGCGAGCAGACCCTCACGCTGGAGCCTGGCGAGACGGCCTGGTTGCGCTACACCGGCCTCACGGCGGAACTCAGCGCCCACCTGTGCGCCCTGGCGAACGATCCGCCGGAGCAGGTGGAACTCGACGGGGCCAGCCTGCGCGTGGTGCAGGCCACGCTGGATGGCGCCGAGCACCCTTGGGCGGGAAAGTGCTCCTACCGGGCGCTCGTGGAGGAGCGCCTAGGGCCAGAGGCGCCCGCGCCTCGGCGGTTGCGGCTGACCTTCGCCAGCCCCACGGCCTTTCGCAGCCAGGGGGTGAACATCCCCTTGCCCTTGCCGCACCTGGTGTTCGGGAGCCTATTGCAGCGGTGGCAGGCCTTCGCCCCCGTGGCCGTGAGCGCCGAGGTGCCGCGCTATGCCGCCGAGAGGGTGGCCCTTTCGCAATATCGCCTGCGCAGCCGCCCCTGGGAGGCGCACGAAGCCGGCGTGCAGATTGGGTTCACAGGCCAGGTAACCTTCGCCCGGCTGGACTCCGACCGCTATTGGGGACGGGTGCTTTCGCTCTTGGCCGCCTATGCCTTTTACGCCGGCGTGGGCGCCCACACGACGATGGGTATGGGCCAGGCGCGTTGGGCCGCGCCCGAGGAGAGGCCGTAAATGGGCGAGGTGTGGGTTACAGAGCAGGGCGCGCGCCTCAGCCTGGATCATCACCGGCTCCTCATCACCAAAGAAGAGGCCGTGCTCGCCGAGTGCCCCTTGGGGCAAGTGGAACGCGTGATGATCCTGGGGAACGTGCACATCACCACGCCGGCGATGAAGCGCCTCCTCACGCGGGGCATCCCGCTCGTCTTCTTGGGGATGGATGGCCGTTACTACGGCCGCCTGGTGGGGCAAATGGCCCCGCACATCGCCCTGCGGCGCCAGCAGTACCTCTGGCAGGGGCACCCGCCCTTTGTCTTGGCGATGGCCCAGCGGATGGTAGCCGGCAAAATCCGTAACCAGCACACCCTCTTACGGCGCCAGGCCGCTCAAGGCAGCGAGGGGTTGGAGGAGGCGCTGGAAGATCTCGAACTCTTTGAAGCGCGCGCCAAGCGCACGCAGACGCTGCATTCCCTGCGCGGCGTGGAGGGGAGCGCTACGGCGCGCTATTTCGCCGCCTATCGGCTCCTTTTTCGCGAGCCGTGGCACTTTGAGCGGCGCACGCGCCGCCCGCCGACGGATGCCATCAACGTGCTCCTTTCGCTGGGCTATACCTTCCTCACCCGCCTGGCCGAAAGCGCCGTGGAAGGCGTGGGGCTGGACCCCTACGCCGGGTTTCTCCATCAGGATGAGTACAACCGGCCTTCGCTTGCGCTCGACCTGTGCGAAGAGTTCCGTTGCGTCATCGAAGGCCTCGTGCTCCACGTATGCCATCACGATGTGATCCGCCCGGAGGATTTTCGCCCTGGCGAAGAGGGGGAACGCCCTTTGGTAATGGAACGGGAGGCCATCAAGCGCTATGTGCAGGCCTACGATGAGCGCTTCAAGCGGCCCTTGAAGCACCCGCGCACACAGGAGCAGATGCCCCTTTGGCGCTTTGTGCATTTGCAGGCGCAAGAGGTGGCCCGCTGCTTGCGCGAGGGCCAGCCGGATTACCGGGCCTTGGTGTTCCGATGAGCCGATACGATGGCGCGGGCCTTTTATCTCATCAGTTACGATATCCCGAGCGATCGGCACCGCCTGCGCATTGCCCACCTGCTGGAAGGGTACGGGCAGCGGGTGCAGTACAGCGTGTTCGAAGTGTGGTTGACAGAGAAACAACTCGCGTATATAAAGAAGGCGTTGGCGCGCGAGGTGGAGGAGGGCGGGAGCGTGCGCATCTACTCCTTGTGTGCGGCCTGCTGCGCACAGCGCGAGGTGTTGGGCGAAGGCGAGCCGACGCAGGAGTTGGGGTTGCTCGTTGTATAGGGTGAGTATAAACTCAAGGGGCGGTTTGCGTAGGACACCTTTTTTCGGGGCGAAAAATGGGCCTTTTTGAGGCGTCATACGCAGAGATATAAACAGTGGGATAGCAGTTGGCTGGTGAAGGCCGAACAAAGGGGCCTAGTGGGAGGAAAGATGCGATACAAAGGCAGTTTTAGCGGTGCCGGTGGGAGGAAAAGGCGATGGGCGCAAAGGGGTGAGAAAAACCCGATGCCCTGAGGGGTATTAAGACTCACGTTGCCATACGGAAAGCCACACGGCCCGCCGTTGCGAAGTGTGAGAAAAACCCGATGCCCTGAGGGGTATTAAGACGGAGGCGACCCTATCCGCGCGCCTGGGGGCAGTCTGTATATGGGTGAGAAAAACCCGATGCCCTGAGGGGTATTAAGACACCTCCACGCGGAGACCATAATTGCCCCCACCGCAGTCAACAGAGTGAGAAAAACCCGATGCCCTGAGGGGTAT
>JAIOAW010000010.1 GCA_019873625.1 Chloroflexota bacterium | reverse complement strand
TCGGTTTATGATCAGGGGCCGCCGGTGCCCGTCCAGGGGATGGGCGCGCCGCTCGCGATGAGGATGGCGCCCAAGGACAGGACCACATAGACGATGGTCAGATAGAACTTTTTCATAGTGAGCACCCCCTTATGCCGTATGTGCGCGTGATAACCCGACTCAGCTTATGATCAGGGGCCGCCGGTGCCCGTCCAGGGAATGGGCGCACCGCTCGCAACGAGGATGGCGCCCAAGGACAGGACCACGTACACGATGGTCAGGTAGAACTTTTTCATAGCCGTATCCTCCCCCGCTCGAGATTACACCTCCAGTCTAACGAAAAGCCCTTACAAAACCCTTACGAAAAGGGCCTCTTGCGGGGGAATTTTCAAAAAAATCTGCTCCGCTCTGGGGAGCGGAGCAGATGCCATCCGCAATCTGTTGTGAAGGCGGCGAGAACTCAATCTATGGCGCGCGCTGGCCGCCCAGCGCGGACGGTTTGATACAAGGCCATCGTTTCGGCGCTGGGCTGGCTCCCGATCTCCTGGAGGACGCGGAAGCACTCGCGGAATTGCCGCAGGGCGCCATCTCGATCGTTGCGCCGCAAGCGACACTGAATCAAGCCACGATGGGCATACTCGGCATAGGGGTCATATCCCAAGAGGCGTAAGAAAAGCGCCTCCGCCTCGGCGAGGTTATCGTTCGCCAAGGCATAGTTGGCCTCGGCATTGAGGATCTCAAGGATCTCGACTTGGAGTTGATAGCGCAGGCTATCGGCCCACTCCAAATCGCACATCTCGAGGAAATCCGTCTGGTAGAGTTGAATAGCCCGCACTCGCGCCAAATGAGCCGCCTCGCCGCCGGCTCGCGCCCGGCGCACGAGTTCTTCAAACTCGGCCACGTCATACCAATAAGGCCGCGAGGGGTTGAGGCGATACAGCCCGTGCTCATACACCACGGCATCTTTCGAGAGGGCCTTGCGCAGGCGGTGCATCGTAGCATAGAATTGGCTGCTCGCCTTGGCGGGGTTGATCTCCGGCCAGAGGTGCGCGATGATCTGATCGCGCGGCAGGCCATTGGGGTAAAGGGCCAACAGGAAGGCCATATCGCGCGCCGAGGCCGCCTCCCAAGAGATGACCGGGTTCCCCTCAAAGAGCACCTGCCCACCCCGCAGGCCATAGAGTTCCAGCGCGTAGCGGCGCGCCGGCCTGAAGGCGGTGGGCACCCCCGGCGCGCTGGGGAATAGCCGTTCGATCTCCGCGCGGATGCGCAGGCCATTTAGCCCTTCGGCCCCATACTGCAAGAGCGGCACGACGACCGGCCCCTCGGCCACAATGAACTGTTCAGTGCCCAATTCCTCAGCCAGACGGGCTACCTCACGGAGGTGCTGGGCCACCTCGCGCTCGGACGATTGCGCATAGGCCAAGATGGCCAAATGCAGATGGGCGCGCCCCAGCGAACGCTTCTCCCCAATCCGTTCGAAAAGGCTCAGCGCGGCGTTGAGGTGTTCCTTGGCCTGGAGGCCGTCTCCCCAGGCGCACCATACCGCCCCAAGGCCGAGGCGGCACAAGCCGGCCTCGTAGGGGTGCATGGACTCCGGGGCCTGATCGAGCGTCTCCACCAAGAGGCGGTGGGCCTCGTCGAGATCGCCCATCAGGCGGTAGACCTCCGCCTTGCCAACTTGCCCGTATAGGATGAGGTCCGTGTAGCGGCCGGCGGAGGCCGCCTCGATGGCCTCGGCGTAGGCCTCCAGCGCCTTGGCGTATTGGTTCGTATCGCGGTACAGGTCCCCCAGGTTGAGGAAGGCATACGCCTCCAAGCGCACGTTGGAATGATCTCGCGCCTTGGCCAGGCTCTCTTGAAAGCGGCTCTCGGCCTCGTTATATTGGCCGAGGTAATGATGCACCACGCCCAGGCCTTGGAGCGTGGTCGAGAGTTCGCTCAGGTTGCCGATCTTGCGCCAATAGAGCAAGGCTTGGTGGAAATATTGCCGTCCCTCCAACAGGCGCCCTTGCATCACGGCCGTGCGGCCGATATCGTGGGCCACCAGGGCCGCATTCGTATCGTCCATCGCGCGGCGAGCGATTTCCAGGGCTGTGCGCAGTTCCGCATCGCCTTCGGCAAAGAGGCCCTGCATATGGTAGCAAATGCCCAAGTTATGGTGCACCTGAATCGCGCAGGTGGTATCCCGTTCGCCGCCGATTTCGCGGGCGCGCTGCAAGATGGCGATGGCCTCACCCGGCGCACCGCGCAGGCGGTACATCGCGGCCCTCTGCACCAGGGCGCGCGCGGCATTGAGCAGGTCTTCGCGTTCCACCAAAAGGCGGAAGGAACGATCCAACATCGCCTCGGCGCGTTCCCATTCGGCGTTCTCCGTGTGGATGCGCCCGCGCCGCAGAATGAGGAGGGGATGCCGTTCCAGCACCTCGGTGGGGAGGGAGTCTATCCAGCGGGCGAGTTGTTTGCGGTTGCCCGATAGGAACATCTCTTGGGCCACGATCTCGACGGCATCCGCCGCCTGTTCGTAGGCCCCCGCCGCGAGATACCCCTCGATGGCCTGGAACCAACGCCCTTGGTTGGCCATCAACTCGGCCTGGCGCAGGCAAAGGTGGCGGAAGAGCGCGGGATCGTCTCTCTGGAGTTTGGCGTTCAGAAACTCGCGGAACATCTGGTGATAGCGATACCAGATGCCTTCCGCATCGAGCCGCGAGGTAAAGAGGCCCTGGGTCACAAGGTAATTCAGGATTTGGGCCGAATTGGTGATCCTCAGGAGCGCATCGCATAGGGGAGCGCTCATCTCCCCTAGGAGCGAACTCCCCAGCAAAAAGTCGCGGATGGCCGGCTCTTGCTTTTCGAGGATTTCGCCCGCCATATAGTCAAAGACGCCCTCGTTCGTGCCCGAAAGGCGCAGGATATCCTCCCGCGTCTCCGTCCACCGGTCGGTCTGGATGGCCAGGAGGACGCCCGTGATCCACCCCTCGGATCGTTCGGCCAAAAGATGGACCTGTTCCGGCGTGAAATCATCTCGCCCAAGGGCCTGGAGCACCAGGCGAATCTCATCCTCGGTGAAGCGCAGATGGTTGACGCCTAGGCCCACCACCTCTTGGCGAGCGGCCAAGCGCGAAAGGGTCAGCCGCCGCGGGATGCCGCGCGAGGCCAAGATGATGTGGCACTGCTCGGGCAAATAGCGCAAAAGGCCATCGAGAAGGGCATTGACCGGTTCGCTTTCCAGCACCTCTTGGTAATCGTCGAGGATAAGGACGGTATAGGTATCTACCGCCCGTTCGATTTCCTCGATGAGGAGCCGAACGAACGGTTCTACGTCCTCCGCCGGCCCCGTGTACCGGCGCAGAACATCGAGAATGCGCTGGCCGAATTGGGGGAAGCGCACCCGAAAGGCCTCGACGAGATACTCGACGAACGTGGGAACGTAGGCATCGTTCGCATCGAGCGAGAGCCAACAGATGGGCAAATCCGTATCATAGGCATAATCAATGAGGAGAGACGTCTTGCCGTAGCCAGCCCCCGCCGAGATGAGGATCAACTTGTGCTGGATATTGCTGTGGATAAAGTTGAGCAACCGCTCGCGGCGCAGGAGGGTCTCGGCGCGCGGCGGGATGCGGGTCTTGGTGCTAATCAACGGATAGACAGCGCTCATTCGTCCCACCCGTTGCATAAAGGCAAAGGAACGCGACGCTTAGGGCTATTGTATCACACTTTGGGCGTTTCGCAACACACCCAAACAAGTCATTCTCCAACTCGAAATGCGTTATCGTTTCAGCTGCGCCGATACTATCCAACGGGGAAGAGGAATAAAAAAATACATCATACCAGTATTGCTTTTATGCTATATACATCCCCCACAGGGTGCACACCCCCCGAAGTAAAGGAATGGCAGTGAAAGCCGATTAGCCTGTATTGAAAAGGTAAGTATCTTCCCGAGAAAATTTATGGGATTTACTACCCCAAATACCTTGACACACATCTATCTTTCGATCTATAATATCATCAGCGAGACAAATATGAATATCCTTGATTTCAAAAAAGGAGGAAATATGCATCCCCAAAGACGTAATATCTACAAGCGTACACTTTTTTCCATCATCCTATGTCTAGCCCTTCAAGCAAGCATCCTACCCGAAGGCTTATTTGGTATACCTAGGAATATCCGTGTCCAAGCGGGGATGCCATTCAACAGTGATGACTATGATATAAAAACCCCAATTACATTAGGGTATTTTGCATCTGCCGAAGAAGTATTTTCTTCATATATTAAGATTTTAAATGATCAATTCAAACCAAAATATCAGTTTCGCATTGTAAGAACTAAGATTCAGGCAAATCAGGCGATTGCAGAAGTTCAGGCACTTGACAAGGAAGGAAACCCGGATTTGTACTTGGCTCGAGTAATAGTCGCATTGCGATATGCTATTGATGGATGGTCTGGTTTCGTTCCGGGAATTAGTTCCGCTAAAGCATATAACGATGCTCTTATGTCCCTTAATGATGATTTCATGGATCCACAAACGAAAAATTTCCTGTGGGTTTCTGAGAATACGTTTGGAACTCAAGGGGTAGGCGGACATAAGCTACCCTGGTCAGGTGGTAAGAAAGGGAAAGTCCTTAACAAAGGGACATGTAATTGTGCCTCTGGCAGTTGTAACTATGTAGGACATGACAATCAGCTCGATTTCCAGTTCAAGGAACCAAGCACTTATGTCGTGGCATCAAAACCCGGCACTGTCATCTTTGTTAAAGAAAGCAGCCCTAACAATAACTACTGTGGAACGCTTAGCTGTTGGAAGAAAGCCAACTTTATCATAGTGCAGAATGCGTCCAATGAGTATTCGTGGTATTGGCATCTCGCTTACAATGGGGCTTTTGTAAATGTCGGTGATACAGTTCGGGCTGGCGACATAATTGGCGAAGTAGGTATGACGGGGTTCACTACAACTCCGCATTTGCATTACCATATTTCAACCGCAATACCCAGCCCAAGCAACTGGCCCGATCCCTCAAATCCCGAAGACGCGATGTGGCCTCCGGCAGGAAGCATTACGACGGTCGATTTTGCGGAGAGATCGTGGGATAGCTTGCAACCCTGTGATGAACTCATATCCGGAAACTGGCCCTCAACAGGGATATGTTCTGCCCCCACTAATGGCTATCCTCGCGATGGTGTAACACTGAATAGCTTCCAAGTTCGGTTTACGTGGACCCCGCCGAGTTGTTCGGGGCTAGACTACTACACCTTCCGTGTTGCGGATCACCCAGATATTGATAATCCTCCCTGGATTATTGATCACGGCATTTCTGCAGACAAAAGTGAGACAACGGAAACGATTCCTTCAAATTATGAGAGAAAAACCCTTTATTGGGCAATTTGGCCGCATAATAACGCAGGTTATGGCTCACGAGGAGGGCCATGGGCTTTTCGTATCGATGCTTCCGGAGTACCGCAACCTACGCTAGCGCCTACGCCCGCTCCTGGTTTATGGCAGGTAGAATACTTTAGCAATAAGGAGTTGACCAGCCGATGTGGTTCGACGACGGGGTACAATAATGCTTTTATCTTTATGGATTGGGGAGATGGTGCGCCTACCAGCGGTTGCCCTAGCGACCATTGGGGCGCCCGTATTACACGACGTGTGCACTTATATTCCGGAATGTACACTTTTGCGTTGGATGCAGACGATTGGGCACGATTCTATGTCAACAACGATCTCGTAGTGAACAAATGGGCCGAATCAACCCAACACTACGAGCTGAGACAACTGACCGAAGGTGATTATGATTTAAGGGTCGAATTTGCCGATACATTGGGTTTGGCCAAACTCACGGCGTGGTGGTGGGGCCCGGGCTATGAAATTCCCCATGAGGACCGAGATCCTAATCAATGGTATGGTGAATATTGGATCAACACAAATCAATGGTGGGATGCTTTCGCCCGGCGTAATGAAGGGACAGGCGACCTTAACAAGGTATGGGGAACCGGTAGCCCTGGTTGGGATATGCCCAGTGATAATTTTAGCACCAAGTTTCGACGGCGTGTGTATTTTGACTGTGGGCGTTACCGCTTCAGGGTGAACCACGATGACGGCGCCAGGTTAAAGATCGATGGTATTCTCAAATTAGATCAGTGGGGCAGCGTCGGCACTCATGAAGTAGAAGTCGATCTAAGCCAAGGGTATCACGAAATCGAGCTAGACCACTATGAAGCAGGAGGCTACGCCAACCTTTCACTAAACTGGACCAGAATAACCAGCTGTTTGCCTTCGGCGCCAACTCTTATTTCTCCGACAAATGGGAGTATTATCAATTGGGATACCCCTGTAACTCTCAAGTGGAACGCCGCCTCCAATGCTACTCAGTATTATGCCTATATCTTCGGATCAGGAGTTAATGTGGAATCGGGATGGCTGGCTAGCTCGGAGTGGCGCCTGGGCCTCATGCAGGCTGGTACCTATAGTTGGAAGGTAAAAGCCCGTAACGAGTATGGGGAAAGTCCCTTCAGTTCTATTTGGACATTTTCTGTCTCGCAACCACCTCCCAACCCACCATACGGCCTCACGGCTACGATCATTTCGAGCAACCAAATCGATCTTTCCTGGCAAGACGGTTCGGATAATGAAACGGGGTTCAAAATATATCGCGATAGTGCATATTTAGCCTCCACAAGCGCAAATGTAACAACGTATCAAGATCGAAACCTGACGGGTGCACCATACTACTGTTACAAGGTTACCGCAGTGAATGCATCTGGAGAATCGGCTCCATCCAACGAGTCGTGTGCCTATTTGACGCCAACTCAAACGCCTACGGGTGTTTCAGCTTCTGATGGCACTTTTTCTGATAGAGTTCGCGTAACTTGGAACGCGGTGGATGGCGCAAAGCGCTATGAAGTTTGGCGATCAACCTCAGCGGCCGATAACGGCGTCAAAATCGCCGATCCTGTGTCCACGAGTTATGATGATATGACGGCTGTGGTAGGTACAACTTATTACTATCGCGTAAGGGCGTGCAATATCGGCTGTACTGGTTTTAGCGCCTATGATAGCGGTTACCGAGCCGTTAGCACACCTTCCGCACCTTCTGGGGTCAGTGCGTCAGATGGCACCTATGTTGATCGAATTCGTATTACTTGGAATGCTTCTGCCGATGCTACCTATTACGAGGTATGGCGCTCAATGGTGGCAACCGACAACGGTAGCAAAATCATCGAACTCTCAGATACAACTTATGACGATAGTAGTGTTTCCGAAAATGTGACTTATTACTATCGCATCAAAGCGTGCAACACGAGCGGATGCAGTAATTTCAGCGCAGCCGATAGCGGCTACCGAGCCTCTACCGGCTGCAGTGGGGCCATAAACAAGTGGTGCGCCGCCTACTTCAACAACCGCTCCCTCTCCGGCTCCCCCGTCCTCCAACGCGATGAGTCCGCCATCAACTACGACTGGGGCAGCGGAGGCCCCGGCAGTGGCGTCAATACCGATAACTTCTCCGTCCGTTGGCAGGGCCCCTTCACCTTCGATGCCAACGCCACCTACGAGTTCACCGCCACCGCCGATGACGGTATCCGCCTCTGGGTCGATAATACCCTCCTCATCGACGCCTGGCGCGATCAGGCCCCCACCACCTACCGCGCCTCCAAATACCTCACCGCCGGCCAGCATACCCTCAAAGTCGAATACTATGAGAACAGCGGCGGCGCTACCGCTAAACTCTCCTGGGCTACCCAGCCCTCTACCGGCTGCAGTGGGGCCATAAACAAGTGGTGCGCCGCCTACTTCAACAACCGCTCCCTCTCCGGCTCCCCCGTCCTCCAACGCGATGAGTCCGCCATCAACTACGACTGGGGCAGCGGAGGCCCCGGCAGTGGCGTCAATACCGATAACTTCTCCGTCCGTTGGCAGGGCCCCTTCACCTTCGATGCCAACGCCACCTACGAGTTCACCGCCACCGCCGATGACGGTATCCGCCTCTGGGTCGATAATACCCTCCTCATCGACGCCTGGCGCGATCAGGCCCCCACCACCTACCGCGCCTCCAAATACCTCACCGCCGGCCAGCATACCCTCAAAGTCGAATACTATGAGAACAGCGGCGGCGCTACCGCTAAACTCTCCTGGGCCGCTCAAACGTCTCCAAATATCGCGCTTGGGCGTCCTTCGTACGCTTCGTCCGCTGAGAGTTCAACTTACCTCCCGCGCTATGGCAATGATGGGAATTTGACAACTCGTTGGGCCTCAATGCCAGATTCATCTGATTTCGAATATTGGTATGTGGATCTGGGCGACCAAAAAACGTTCGATCAAGTGGTTATTCGGTGGGATACAGCCTATGCTGCTAAATATTACATTGGTTGGTCTAATGATGGAGAAACCTATTGGGGTTATGAATATTCCATCTCCCAGCCAGGTACTTATCGACACAACATTGGTACTCGAAGCGGCCGTTATGCTATCGTAATCGCGTTGGCAATGGCACCCAACACGAACAATTATTCTTTCTGGGAGTACGAAATCTATTTAGCCGGAGGAAGCAGTAGTCAAGAGTCTTTGCCTATGAAAGAACCAGTTCGCATTTCTTTAAAGGATTCCCGTTAGTTGGCTTTTTCTCCTCATCATGCTAAAATATCTTTGAACGGCCTTGACGGAGACAAGTATCAGGCGCCTGCGGCGCCCAGAGAGCAGCCCAAGGTGAGAGCGCTGCCGCCGCCCCCTGAGAAATCCCCTCCCGAGCCGTGCGCGAAAAGGCCTTTGGGCCGCTAAGCGCTACCGGTTGCCCCCGTTATCGGGCCTAAGGCCCCCTTGGGGCCTCAAGGCTATGCGCCGCAAGGCCATAGCGAGTAGAAGGTGGCACCACGTTCGGGCACCGACGTCCTTCGGGCGTCGGTGCCCGTCTCATTCCATACCCTAATGGAGGGAACGATGATTGACCTAGCCTTCATCCGAGAGAACGCGGAATACGTCAAGCAGGCGATGGCGGCCCTCAATGCCGAGGCGCCTATTGATGAGATCCTCGCCCTGGACGAGCGCCGCCGCCAACTCCTCACCGAAATCGAGGCCCTGCGCGCCGAGCGTAATCGCGTCTCAAAAGAGATTCCGCGCCTCAAAGACGCGGCCGAAAAACAGCGTCTCATCGAGGCGATGCGCGAACTGGGCGAGCGCTTGCGCACCCTGGAGGAGGCCCTTCAACCCGTCGAAGAGCGCCTCAACGCCGCCCTGTTAGAGGTGCCCAACCTACCCGACCCCAGCGTGCCCATCGGGCCGGATGAATCGGCGAACGTCATCGTGCGCTACGAGGGGCAGATTCCCTCTTTTGACTTTCAGCCCCTCCCCCATTGGGATTTGGGCGAACGGCTGGGCATTTTGGATTTCGAGCGCGGCGTCAAAATCTCGGGGACGCGCTTCTACCTCCTCAAAGGGCTGGGGGCGCGCCTGCAGCGCGCGCTCATCACCTTTATGCTGGACGTGCACACCCAAGAGCACGGCTACACCGAAATCTACCCGCCCTATATGGTGCGAGGCGAATGTTTGGTGGGCACAGGGCAACTCCCCAAGTTCGCCGATAACCTCTACCGCGATGTGGAAGAGGACCTGTGGATGATCCCCACGGCCGAGGTGCCCGTAACGAATATGTATCGCGGGGAGATCCTCGACGAGAAGGATTTGCCCATCTACCACGTGGCCTATACGGCCTGCTTCCGCCGCGAAAAGATGTCCGCCGGCAAGGATACGCGCGGCATCAAGCGCGGCCATCAGTTCGACAAGGTGGAACTCGTCAAGTTCGTCAAGCCCGAAACCTCGATGGACGAACTGATGTCGCTCATCGCCGCGGCGGAGGAAATCTGCAAGCGCTTGGGGCTGCCCTATCGCATCGTGCAAATGTGCACGGGAGATTTGAGTTTTTCGGCCGCCGTGAAATACGATATCGAGGTCTGGGCGGCGGGCTGCCAGGAGTGGCTGGAGGTCTCTTCGTGCAGCAACTTTAAGGATTTTCAAGCGCGGCGGGCGAACATTCGCTATCGCCCGGCCGATGGCGGGCGCCCCCAGTATGTGCACACGCTGAACGGTTCGGGCCTGGCCCTGCCGCGTATGATGATCGCCGTGCTGGAGAATTATCAGCAGGCGGATGGCTCCATCCGCGTGCCGGAAGCCCTGCGGCCCTATATGGGGGGCATCGAGGTTATCCGCTAAAAGGGAGATGGGCGCGGGGCGCGGCTACTGCGCGAAGGAGCGCCACGCCCCGCGCATAATGCCCCAAAGGGCGCTGCCCAGGAGGCTGGAGAGCATCCAGCCGAGCCAAAGGGCGGTGAAAAAGCCTAACGGCCCCAAAAGGGCGACGATGACCGCGAAATCCCAGGGGAAGGCCTCGGCGAGGTACGCGCCCACGAGGGGCACAGCGCGGCCCCAGGGGAGCGGCAGGGCGAGCGCGAGGCCAGTGGCTATCCCCAGCACGGCCCACAAGGCCCAGAAAAGGATGGGCCGCCGCACGAAAGGCTTGGCGAGCCGCCGCGTGAGGCGCACGTCAAACGCCCAGGCTCGCCTGAAAAGGCGCCACCCTTCGGGGAAGGCCGCCGCCAAGGCCCGCCAGGCCAAGCGCCCCACCTCGCGCGCAAGCGATACGCGCACTAGCACCTGCACCTCCACGGGCTCTTGGCCCTCCGGCGCGATGCGCACGACTCCCCGCTGGCGCGTGCGCAGGGGTAGGTCCTCGGCGTGGATGTGGATATGCACGTCGCTCGGCGTGCCCTTCCACAGGTGGAGCAAGCGAGGGCGCACCTCAAGCCAAGGCACGTCGGCCTCCACGGCGGCCGAGGTGTAGCCGCGCGTGCTGTTGACGACGGTTACCCTGCGCGCGAGGGCCGCCTGCCGGGAGACGGCCCCCACATCCACCAGCGGCGTATCCACCACGACCTTCGGCGCGGGCAGGCCCGGGTCTACCTGGCGCAAGAACAACTCTAGCCCACGGTCGCGGTTCTCCTCACGCCCCACGATTTCATCGGCCGCGAGCACCAAGTCATGCCGGTTGATATCCCTCAGCCAACGTTGAAAATCGCCCCGGTAGAGAAAGGTGCGCGCCGCGCTCCAATGCTCATCGCAAAGGGCTGCTAGGCCCGCCACCGTGCGGATTTGCACATTCCCCGGGAAGGTGAACGTCTCCAGGGTGCGTTTCGGCGTCACAAAGGCCTCCAGGGCCTGGCGCAGTTCGCGGGCGCTCGGCCGTTTGGTGGGGTCTGGGCGGAGGGCGCGCTCAAGCATAGCCGCCAATTCCTTGCTCAGGCTGCCCAGGCGCGGCCATTGGAAGGGGTGATCGCGTGGATCATCATCGGTGAGAAGATGGTACAACGTGGCCGCCAGGGCGAACACGTCCGATTCGGGCACGGCCTGGCCACGGTACTGCTCCGGCGGGGCGTAGCCATCGGTGCCGTAGGCGCTCGTGCGATCGGCCCCAGGCGCCCCTTCGAGCACCTTCGTGTGCGCCGTGCCGAAATCTACCAGCCGCACCTGCCCCAGATGATTTTCGACGATGAGGTTAGCCGGCTTGATATCCTGATGGATGACGGGGCGGGGCTGCGCGTGCAGATATTCGAGGATCATCGCCGCCTGCGCGCCGTAACGCAAGACCTCCTCCAAGGCCAAACGGCGCACTGGCCGCACCACGCCGTGGCCATCTCGGCGCGTAATGAACGATTCGAGGGGATCTCCTTCGATATACTCCATCACGATGTAATAACGCCCATACTCCTCAAAAAAGGCATAGATGCGCGGGATGCCCGGATGGCTGAGAGAGGCCAAGACGCGCCCTTCCTCCTCAAAGCGGGCCTGGGCGCGCTGGCGTTCGGCGGCATCGGCGGGGTCAAAGTAATCCAGCATCTGCTTGACCACGCAGGGCCGATCGAAGGCCCGGCGATCTTGGGCAAGGTAGATGGCACCCATCCCGCCCTTGGAGAGGGAGCGCACGATGATATAGTCTCCCCCTTGCAGGCTCACGCCTGGCCCCAAGCGCACCTCGACGGGTCGCCCGCAGCGAGGGCAAAAGCGCGCCTGGGGCCGCAAAGGGCAGCCACAGGCAGGGCACGCGTTCGTCATAGCCCGACCCGGAACACCATCTTGAGCCGCCCCGCGCGGATCTCATCGCCGTTATGGAGCGCCGCCGGCACGCCCGGTTGGAGGCGCGTGCGGTTCAGGAGTGTGCCGTTCGTACTGTTCAGGTCCAGGATGGCGTACTGCCCCTCGGCCAGGGTGATCTTGAAATGTCGCCGTGAGACGCCGGCCTCCTCCGCCTGATAGGGGGTGAGATCCACGTCGGGGTAGATGTTGCTCACGGGGTCTTCACGCCCCACCAAGACCTCCCTCCCCTCCGGCAGGGCGATTTCCACCTGCTCTGCCCCCACGATGAGCCTCGGCCCAGCCGTCGCGCTCTGCACGGGGGCTGGGGCGCTCGGTTGGGGTTGGGCAGCGGCTGCCGCTACGCCCTGCGTGAGGGCCGCGCCGCAATAGTCGCAGAACGCATCCCCCGGCTTGACCTTGGCCCCGCAGAAGGGGCACTCGTCAGCCTGGCCTTGCGGGGTAGGCGCGGTCTGCGTGGTCGCCTCGGCAGGGGGCGCTTCGACCTTGGCCGCCACCGCCGCCGGGGCTTGGGGCGTTAGGGCGGCGCCGCAGGCAAAGCAAAAGGCATCTCCCGGCTCCACGTTGGCCCCGCAGGCCGGGCAGCGCGCCTCCACCTGGGGGGCAGGCGCCTCCTTCACCATCGCTGAGGCGGTTGCCGTGGGCTGGGGAGCGCTGAGCGGTGCGCCGCACTCGCTGCAAAAGAGTTCGCCCGGCACGTTGTGCGCACCGCATTGGGCGCAGATGATCTCCGCTCCCGTCGCAGGGGCAGATTCAGGCTCTGGGGCGGGGTTCGCCTCGCCGGCTGGCGAGGCCTCGATCCCGGCCAGGCGTTTGCCGCACTGATCGCAAAAGATGGCATCGTCTTGAGCGTCATTTCCGCAATAAGGGCATTTCATCGGCGTGCTCCTTTCCAACGCATTAGGATTCGGGAAGATCGGGTAAATGCTGGGTGAGTTTGCGCGTCTGGTAGCGCAATTTCTTGGTGCCGCTGGAGGACATCTGCCCGCTTTGCTCAAGGTTATCCGCCTCGCGGCGGGCGGCTTCGGCCAGTTCCATCTCGCCCAAATCGAGCAGGCGCGTGGCCGCGGCGCGCAGTTTTTGCGTGGCCCCCGCGATGTTCCCCTGGCGGGCCTCCTCCATGGCGCGCGTCTGGAGTTTGTAGGCCGTTACCTTTTCGACCAGGTTCATCACAAAGGGATCGTAGGCTTGCAATTCTTGAGGGCTGGCCGTGTAGGTGATGACGATGTCGCTGCGCGTCGAAAGGCCGGCCTCGTTCTGCACGGGGAGATCGTAGGATATCTCCGCCTGGGCCACGCGATAGCGGCCCGGCTGGCGCGGCGGGAGGAGGAGTTCCACGAGGAGCGCCTTGCCCTCCTCGGCATCTAAATCGCCCAGTTCCACCTGCACATCCTGCGGGCCGATGGGCGCATAGCCCAAGTTGGCGATGAGCGGCGTAACCTGCCACACTTGCCGGGGCGCCACCCCGCTCACCAAGCGCAGCGTGAGGCGCGCGTTGCGCACCACGGCCTTTTGGGTGCGTTCGACGGTTTGCGTGAAGAGCGGCACGATTTCATCCGGAGATTCGACCAAATCCGAAGACCCCCCGCTCAACTTGCCGATTTCGTCGAGGAGGTCTTCGTTCCAATCATCCCCCAGGCCAAGGGCTTGGATGGCGATGCGATGCTCGCCCGCCTCTTTGGCCAAGCGCAGGCATTGAGCCTCATCCCCGTAGGTTTGCCCATCCGTCAGGAGGAGCACCTGGTTGGCGCGATCGGCGCTGAACGATTGGTACACCTCGCGCAGGCCCAGGCTCATCCCGCGAGACATCTGCGTGCCGCCACCCGCGCGCAGGGCCAACACCTTCTCTCGCAAGGCCCCTTGGCGAGAGACGGGGGCATTCCCCGCGATGACCTGGGCGCGATCGTTGAACACGGTAACCGAGACGAGATCGTCGGGGGCCATCTTGGCCAGGGCCAAGGCGACCGCCTGCTTGAGGCGCTCAATCTTTTCCCCGCGCATCGAGCCGCTCTGATCGAGCACGAAGCCAAAGTTGAGCCGCATACGGCTCCGAGACACCTCTTCTCCCGGCTTGGCCGCGATAAAGACGTACACGAGTTGCTGAACCGGCGTGACGGGCACAAAGGCCTTGTTCAACCGCGTGCTCAGCGCGACATATTCTGCCATATGGACCTCCTAAAGGGTTTTTCGGGCCAATTGGGCGACGATGACCGAGACGTTATCCTCGCCGCCGGCCAAGTTGGCATACTCGATAAGGCGCCGGCAGGCGTGTTCCGGCTCCGGTTCCGCCAAAAGGACCTCCTCCAAGCCCTCGTCGCGCACTGACTCCCACAGGCCATCGGAACACAGGATAAGGCCGTCGCCCTCCTCAAGCGTCAACGTCAAGATATCCACCTCGAGGTGAGGCTGATCGCCGATGCTGTGATAGATGAGGTTCCGCTGGGGATGCGTATAGACCTCCCCTGGGGAGATCTGCCCGGCATCGAGCAAACGCTGGACGAGGGAATGGTCTTTAGTGATGCGCTCCAGCCCTCTGGCCCCCCAACGGTAGGCGCGGCTGTCTCCCACGTGGGCGATGTACACCTCGGCATCCACCACGAGCGCCACGGTGAGCGTGGTGCTCATTTGGCTCGCTTGCAGGGTGCGCGCCGCATACACTCGCTCGTTCGCAGCCCGCACCACCTCGCAGAGCGCCTCCTCGACCCCTGCGGAGGGCATCTCATCGCCCCGGAGGATGGGCAGCCAGACGCGCTCGCGAAGGCCCTCCCAAACGGCCGCGGCGGCCAAACGGCTGGCCACCTCGCCCGAATCCTGCCCGCCTAACCCATCGGCCACGATAAAGACCCCGAGCGCATGCCCGCCGCTTTCGGTATAGAGGTGCGCCTCCGCGCAATCCTCGTTGAGATCGCGCACCCGGCCTACGTCGCTCGCCACGGCGTAACGCCATTCCCAAGAGGCGGGTTGCGGCGGCTCAGCCCGGCCAGGGGATGCATCGCGAACGACATAGTAGGCATATCCCCGATCCTGGAACTGGGCCAGGCACCCCTCCGGCGCAGGGGGTTCTTCTTCGATGAGCGTAACGACCGGCGCATCATCGAGCGCGGCACCGCAGTGCGCGCAATATTCCGCCTCGGGCGCATTATCCTCCGCCCCACATCGGGCGCACCGCCCCAAATCTCGGGCGCGGTAGCGACGCCGGGGAGCCGGCACCTCGGCCTCGATGACCTCCAAAATCTCATAGCGCCCGGCGAGGATTTCTCCCGGCGCAAGGGCTTGCGCGTTCGATTGGCCCTCCCCTTCCTCGATAGGGGCGGAGGCGCCTTCCGATTCCTCTTGCGCGGGGTGCGGAGCTTCGTTCACCTGGGCAAGCGCTTGCCCACAATGGGCGCAGTAGAGGGCCTGCGGGCGATTGGCATAGCCACAATGGGCACACTGCATCCTTTGCCTCCTTCGAATCAACCACCCTTTTCGCGAAATTCGAGCACGACGCGCCCTAGACGGATGCGATCGCCATCCTGCAACCTCCGTGGGATGTGCGGCGCAAGGCGTTGGTCGTTCACAAATGAGCCGTTCGTACTCCCCAGGTCAATGAGGTGGTGCGTTCCACGGCGAGAGGCCACCGCCGCATGATTGCGCGAAACGTACCCTTGGGGATCATAGGGCGAAAGGTCAAGGTGCACCGGCCTTGCGCCGCCGCGCCGCCCCAAGAGCAAGACCCCTTCGCCCAAGGGCACGTCGAGCGGGGCGAGCGCCGGCTCAATGAGGGCAAGGTGTGCGGAAGGCGCCGCTCCGAGCGGCGCGCCACAGGCCCGGCAATAGCGCGCCGCCGGGCGATTCTGCGCCCCGCAAGAGGGGCATCTTTCGCCGCGGAGGGTTGCGCCCAGCGCCGATTGCCCAGCGTGAGGGGCCTCGTGGGGCGTCGGCTCGCCAAGATGGCCCTCCCTTTGGCGCAAAGCCGCGAGGCGGGCGCGCAGTTGCCGGCGCTCCCAACCGTTCAGGCACCCCCACAAGGCCGCGCCCATCTCGGCGGCGCTCTGAAAGCGCTTTTCGCGATCGGGCTGCATCGCCCGTTCCACCACCGCCGCGAGCGCCAGCGGCACGGCCGGGTTGTGCGCCCGAAGGGGCACCTGGGGCGTGGGCACATAGGCGGGCAAGGGGGCCACGTTCGTGAGCAGGTGATACATCGTCGCCCCTAGGGCATAGAGGTCCGCGCGGGCATCGGTCTGCGCCTTGCCCCACTGCTCGGGCGCGGCATAGTTCTCCGACCCCATTGTAAAGGTATCGCGATCTTGGCCTTGTTTGAAGGTCCGCGCGATGCCAAAGTCAATGAGTTTTACCCATCCCGCCGGCGTGACCATCACGTTGCTCGGTTTGAGGTCTCGAAAGATGACCGGCTGAGGCTGGCTGTGCAAATAGTGGAGCACATCGCAGATTTGGATAGCCCATTCCAGCACATCGCCAGGGAGGAGCGGCGCGTTGGCCTCTTCCAAGCGGCGCGCCAGCGACACGCCCGGCACGAATTCCATCACGAGGTACCAGCGCCCCCTTTCCTCAAAGAAGGCGCTCACCTCGGGCAAGTTGGGGTGCTTTAGGCGGACGAGGATATTCGCCTCCTGCTCAAAAAGGCGGCGCGCCTCCGCCTGGCTGACCGCCGAACCATCGGCGCGCAGTTCTTTGATGGCCCAAGTGTGCACTTGGCCAGGCATATGCTCGCGCGCCTCATAGACCCAGGCCATCCCGCCGCCCGCGATGCGGCGTACGATCTCGTACCGCCCTTTGAGGAGCGTGCCCACGGCCAAGGGTGCCGATTCCCCCATCGAGATCCCTCCTACTCTTTCATTACGCAAGGGGGTGCTGAGGGTTGCGCTGTTGCCCGGCCGGCTATGAATCGGCAAAGGGCGTTCGAACGCTTGACAAGGCCCCCCTCTTCGCGCATAACGTGCCCAACAGGCGCTCAAAGGAACTTATGTCAACCTCTGAACGACTTTGGCGAAGCGGGGCGCGCTGGCTCCCTTGGGGGTGCCTGGGCCTGGCCGCGCTCATCGGCACCCTGACCCTATATCGCGGCGCCTTTGGCGACGAGGCCGATAACCTCGCCGTGGGCGCCTTGGTGCGCGAGGGGTACACCCTCTATCGAGACGTCTTTTCGCACCACTTCCCCCTGCCCTACTATTGGATGGCCGCGGTCGTGGCCATCTTTGGGCGCTCCCTTTTTGCGGCGCGCTTTTCGGTGCTCGCCTTGCAGATAGGCGCCTTTGCCCTGCCTATGACCCTAGGGCGCGATCGCCTCGCGCTCGGCCTGGCTGCCCTCGGGTGGAGCCTCCTGCGCCCCTTTTACAAGGGGAATATGGTGCTCTACAGTTCCCTTTGCGCCCCTGCGCTCGTCGTGGTCTTTATCTTGACCTTGGGCCTCCTCCTAGATCACAGGCCGCCGCGTTGGTCAGAGATGATCGTCGTTGGGCTGGCGGGCGCCTTTGCCATCCTTTGCGACCCGCTGGCGGTCTATGCCGTGGCCATCGCCCTGATGTGCCTTCTCATCGAGCATCCCAAACGGGGCTGGGCGGCGGCCGGGGCGTGTGCCCTGGCGGGCGCGCTGACCGTGGGGGCATTGGCCACTGCCAACGCGCTGGATGATTTTTGGCGCGAGGCCATCCTTTTCAACGCCCAAACCTACGGCAAATACCTCGATACGAACCCCGTGCGCTTGAAAGAACTGGCCCGCATGGCCCTCACGGGTTTGGAAATCTTTGACCGGGTATGGTGGCACGCCAACCCCTTGCGGCCCATTCCCACGCAGTACACCCAGTTCGACCAGTGGGTGTTCACAGGCCTTCTCTACCGCGCGGCCTGCCTGGCCCTCACCGCACTCCTCGCGTGGCGGCGCGCTTGGAGGCCGGCCGTCTTCGTGTATCTTTTCAGCGCAGCGGCGCTCGTCATCAACAAGTGGGATTTTCGGGGTCAGCCGTTCGTACTAACCGCGCTCGTGGCCTTGGCACTTGTGCTCGCGGGGCTATACAAACCCCTCTCAGCGCACCGAGCGGCTCGGGTTGCCGCACTCTGCGTTGGCCTGGGGCCGGCCCTGGCGGGCGCTTGGCTGGGCCTGCGCGTTGGGTTTTCGCTCGTCGCCTTTCGCCAATCTCTTTCGCCGCAGACGTTCCGCCCGTGGCGCGAGCAGGCCGAGCAGATGCGCGCGCTCTCCTGCCATCACCCCGAGGCGCGGCTGGGCGTCTACCCCGGCGGCGGCAGCGTGTACGCCTACTTTTTCAGCGGGATGAAACCCGTCTCGCGGTATGTGTTTATGTGGCCTTGGGTAGCCGAGGTGGGTTTGGGGGAGGTCATCCAGGCGCTCGACGAGGAAGGCGCACTTGCCCTCGTGGTGCGCCAAGAGGCGATCGTCTGGGAACGGTACGATACGCGGGTTTACCTGCGGCCGCTTGACGAGTTCCTGCAAACCCACTATGTGCCCATCGGCGAGGGGATTTACCGTTCGCCCGCCCTAGAGGCCTTTTGCCGGTCGCAGGGGCCATAAAGAAATTCTATTCTGAGGAGAATGCGCATTATGGATCGTATGAGCACCCGCGAACGCATCGGGCGCATCTTGGCCCATCGCGAGGCCGACCGTATCCCCGTGGCGGATATCCCTTGGGCCACCACGCTGGAGCGTTGGCGCCGCGAGGGTCTGCCCGCCGAGGGCGATTGGGAAGATCACCTCGGCGTGGATAAGATCGTCGTCATCACCGCCGATAATAGCCCTCGCTACCCCGAACGCGTCCTCGAGGAGACCGACCGCTACCGCGTGTATACCTCACGTTGGGGGGTAACTCTGCGCGAATGGCGCCACGCCGCGGGCACGCCGCACCGCGAGGCCTTTACCGTGCAAGACCCCGACTCTTGGCGCAAGGCGAAAGAGCGGATGACCCCCTCCCCCGATCGCATTGATTGGGCGCGCCTCCAGGCGAATTGGCGCCGCTGGCGCGAGGAGGGCGCTTGGATCAACGGCAGCCTGTGGTTCGGGTTCGAGGTAACCTATTCCCACTTTGTAGGGGTGCCGCTCTTTTTGGCTATGGTCGAGGAGCCGGAATGGGTCAAAGAGATGGCCGATACGATGTTGGATTTGAGCATCGCGCTTATGGAGATGATTTGGGAGGCGGGCTACCACTTTGACGGGGTGCAGTGGTGGAACGATATGGGCTATAAAGGGGCGCAGTTTATGTCGGTGGCAATGTACCGCGATCTGTTCAAACCGGCGGATCAGCGCGCCGTAGAATGGGCGCACTCCAAAGGCCTCCCCGTGATGTACCACTCCTGCGGAAACGTAACCCCCTTTGTGAGCGAATGGGCCGATTTGGGCGTGGACCTCTTGAACCCCCTCGAGGTGAAGGCGGGGATGGATCCCTTGGCGCTCAAGGCACAGTACGGGGACAAGATGTCCTTCTGGGGTGGGCTGGATGCGCGCCTTTACGATGACCCTGAGGCGATGTGGGCCGAGATGGAACGCCTCATCCCGGTGATGAAAGAGGGGGGCGGCTACATCGCCGGCACCGATCACTCCGTGCCTGATAGCGTTTCGCTTGCCGTATTTCGTGAGTTCGTGGCCCGCGCCAAGGCCTTGGGGCGCTACGACTAGCGCCCTATCCGAAGGAGGAAGGGATATGGGGACCTTTTTGTGCGGCGGATTGGCTACGTGCGCTTTGGATTGCTGGGCCAGCCAGTGGGCACACCACGCCCGCGCCGTAGGCCGGCTTTTGGAGAGGCAACGCGTGGGCGTAAGGCGGTGGCTCGCCGCGCATGGCTACACCCCGGAGGGCGCCCGAACCGCACGATGCGGAGAAACGCCGTGCCAAGGCTGCACCGGTTGACGGCGCATCGCCCTAGGGCTATGATGCGCCCTGCACCACAGATTGCGAAAGGAGCCTGCCGATGAAAAAAGCATTGAGCCTTTGGCAAGAGTTCAAAGATTTTGCCATCAAAGGGAACGCGATCGAATTGGCCATCGGCCTCGTCCTCGGCCAGGCCTTTACGAAAATCGTCAACTCGCTCGTAACGGATATCATTATGCCGCCCATCGGCTGGCTCGTGGGGAATGTAGATCTCTCGGACCTCTATATCCTGCTCAAAGCGGGCGCTGGGGCGCCCCCCCCTTATGCCTCCCTTCAAGCGGCAAAAGAGGCGGGGGCCGTTACGCTCAACGTCGGCCTTTTACTCAACAGCATCATCAGTTTTCTGATCATCGCCTGGGTGCTCTTTTGGGTCGTCCGGGCCCTCAGCCGCCTGCGCGCCAAGCCAGCGCCGGCCCCTGCGGTGCCCACCACAAAGGAATGCCCCTACTGCTTTTCGACGATCCCAATCAAGGCGACGCGCTGCCCTTACTGCACCTCGACCCTCGAAACGCCGACCGAATCGGCCGGATGAGCCGTTGGGCGCACGCCTTACGAGAGCATAAGGTTACGGCGCAAATTTCTACCTCAACACGAGGCGGTTTGATGAGCCATAGCATTGGGGGGGGAATCGGCTCCTCAACGAACCGATGGGTTTGGCGCCTTGCTTTTTTGGCCCTCACCGTGGTATGGGCCGGCTGCCGGCCGCCTACACCGCCCTCGCCCACGCCGCCTCAACCCACGGCGACGGCGCTCCCTTCGCCCACGCGGCCGCGCCCTACGCCCTCGCCCACGGTTACGGTGGTGCCGCCTACCGTGCGCCAGTTAATCGGCCAACTCTCCTCGGAACAGGCCGTGGAGCGCGCCCAGGCCGCCCATGAACTGGGCCTGATGGGCCCTGAGGCAGGCGCGGCCGTGGAACCCCTAATGGCCCTTTTGGATGACCGCACGGAACTCTATGCGCAGTTCGGCCTGGCCACCACCAGCCCAGCGCAGGAGGCCGCCGTGGCCTTGGCGCGCATCGGCCGGCCAGAGGGGATCGCTCGGCTCGTGCAAGAACTCCAGAGCAACGACCCTGAGGCGCGCGCCCGCGCGGCCACCGCGCTTTACGCCGTGCGCCGCGAAGGGCTGGAGGCGCTTCAGCAGATGGATGCTGTGCCGCACCTCTTGGCCGTGGCCACGGACCCGACGATGGAATCTCGCGTGCGGGGGTATGCCATCCGCGTGTTGGGGCGCCTCAAAAACGCCGAGGCCGTGCCGACCTTGGGCGGCCTATTGCGCGATCAAAGCGAGCCGGTGCGCGTCTCGGCGGCCTGGGCTTTGGGGGAAATTGGCGATTGCCATGCCGTGCCTTACCTTATCGAGGCCCTGGGCACGGCTGACGAGACCGAGCGCTTTCTCATCCACGCCGTGTTGATGCAGATCACCGGCCAATCGCTCGGGCAAGATGTGGGGGCCTGGCAGGCCTGGTGGGCCAACCAGACGTGCCCCTGACCGGCGCTAGCCCAGCGCCGCATCCACTTGCTCCAGTTGGTCCATAATGGGGAGCCGTTGGGGGCACTTGGGTTCGCAGGCCCCACAGCGCACGCAATCCGCCGCCGCGCGGCCGTTGAGCGTCATCTCCCCGAGGCGGAAGGGCACCTCGCCCCGTACAAGCCGGGCATAGCCCCGGCGGGCGACCTCCTCCTCGCCCAATAGGCGAAGGTGGTTGAGGAGAAGCAGATTCCCGGGGATATCCACGCCGTTGGGGCAAGGCATACAGTAGCCGCACCCCGTGCAATAGAGGTCGCGCAGGCCGGCCATATCTCCCAAGAGCCTTTGCACGGCGGCAGTTTCCTCTTCGCTCAAAGGATCGGTGCGGCTGGCCGCAGCGGCGTTTTCTTCCACCATAGCCACCGTGCTCATACCCGAAAGGGCCACGCTGATATGTGGGTTCGAGAGGACCCAGCGCAGCGCGAGCGCCGGCACAGAAAGGCCCCCAGCCTCGCGGCGCAGGGCCAAACGCCCGCCGGCCACAGGGCCCATTACGGCTGTGCCCAGGCCGCGCGTATGCGCCGCCCAAAAGCATTCGGCCATGCGGCGGTCGAGCAGGTTGTATTGCAAAAGGATGCCCTCGAACTCGCCCGTCTCGATGAGCCGAAGGACGTTCGCCGGCGAATCGTGCGAAGAAAAGGCGAGGTGGCGAATTAGCCCTTCCCCTTGGGCGCGGCGGGCGCCCTCCACACAGCCCCCCTTCCCCGCCCCGTAGCGGCGGAAGGCGTCCAAAGAGAGCGAGTGAAAGTGCAGAACGTCAATATACGGCGTGTTGAAGCGCTTGAGTTGCGTCTCAAGGCGCTCGCGCAACCCTCCCGCATTCAAGCCGCCAATGGGAATTTTGGTGGAAAGGACGATCCTCTCTCGTGGATAAGGCCGGATGGCCCGCCCCACCGCCACTTCGCTCGTGCCGCGCAAATAGTCATATGCCGAGTCAAAATAGGTAACCCCTAACTCGATGGCTCGCCGCAAGATGGGCACGGCGCGATCCTCATCGCAGGTGCCATCGGGGCGGGTGGGCAGGCGCATCGCGCCAAACCCTAAAGCAGAGACTTTCAACCCCGTCCTGCCATAATCGCGGTACTGCATAGGAGGCTCCTTTTGCCAAGTTTAGTGCGCGGGGGCGCCATCGGCCGGTTGCAGGCCCTCAGCCAAGGCCTGTTGGATATGCAAAAAGGCCCGTTCCGCCGCCTCGGCCTCTTCCGGAGAGGGCGTTTGAGCGCTGTACCGCGCCGAGATATAGGCCCCCGTCAACGTCTCGAGGGCCTCGCCCACGCTGGGCCACGCCGATTGGAGCGCCTTCAGATAGGCGAGGGGCGTTTGCCACGGACGGCGGGGCCACCCCTCCTGCCTGGCTAGGCGAAGAAGTCCTTGGTAGGCGCGCCGAATGCGCACGCGAGGGTCCCCCGCGCCCTCCAGGGGGAAGTAGGGCAAGGGGGGCTGGCGTTTGGGCCTGCGGCGCAACAGGCCGCGCAACTGCTCAATCATCAAATCGCGCGACCAGATGATCTCCCGGCTCTCCTCCAAGGGGGCAATGCGCTCTCGGCGCCGGCGGCGCCAAAAGAGAACGAGCAACCCCGTAACAAAGAGGATGACAAGCACCGGCAGGAGCCACCCCAAGTTCGCGCCCTGCCCTTGTTCGGCCTGCTTTTCGAAAAGGTCTTGGAACTGCTCGGTGAAATTGGGCATAAATTCCTGGGCCTTGGGCTGGAATGGCTCCGTGCGCAGGCGAAAGTTCTGGATCAAAGGGCCGATGATCAAAAAGAGGAGATACACCAGCCCTGTCGCCACGAAGGCGATCACCTGCCAAACGGCCCCCAAGACGATGCCCACAGCGGCCAACAGCCGCGCTACGGCTTGTGGCGCAAAGAGTTGGCCAAGGATCATCCCGCCGAGCACCACGGTGGCCAAGACGATGACGACGACGCCCAGCCAATGGCGGCTGAGGCTGGGCGAGCGGCCGCTGCGCAGCCGTTCCAACCAGAGCGCCCGCGCCACGCTCGAAAGGGCCAAGGCCAAGAACCCCCACAAGAGAAAGGCCGAGATGGCCCCCGGCATCCTCTCGCCGTTCCTCACATAGGGCGAGCGCGAAACCAAAAGGACGAAAACCAGCGCGGCGATGCCCGTCAGGAAGGAGCGCCATAGGCTATCTGAATCGTCAAATTCGAGGGTAGCCCCGCGCGCCCAGAGCGCCGCCGTGATGAGGATGACGGGTATGGCCGGGTGCACCCCCTGCTCGGTGTTCGCCATAGCCGCCAAAAGGCCCTTCACCCAGGCTTGGGGAGACGCGGCCTCGCCGGGGAAGAGATAGAGGCACACCAGGGCGATGACGGCCATCCCCACCATCGCGCTCCTCAGGCGCGCCGCGCGCTGGTTACGCAAGAGATACGAAGTGCCTGCCGCCCCCAGGAGGAGCAAGAGGACCAGCCCAAAGGGATAGTGCGTGCCCTGCGGCCATATGAGCACATTGTTGAGCGCCGTATGGATGAGCGGCGTCATCCACGCGGCGCGCATAGCCCCGGCAAGGAAGGGCACCACGGCCCCATCAAGCCAATTGAAGCGTTTCCACATCGCGCCAGCCATCTATACCTCGCAAGGGGTAACAGGCCAATTCTTCGGGTACGCGCAGGGGTGCATCGCCCACTGGCAAGAGGATAACCGGGTGCCCCGCCCCCTGCACGGTGAGGAGCGCCTCGAGAATCTCGTCTCGCAAAAAGGCCGTGAGCGCCACCACGGTGGCCCCAAAGGGGAGTTGCGGGGTCATCATCTCCAAGAGCGCCTCAAAAGGTAGGCCCCGCAGGGGGCGCAAGGAGGCCAACGCCACGAGGAGGGCCTGAAGTTGTTGAGGATGGCGCCCCGGCGGCATATAGAGGTGTTGGTGCCCATAAGCATCAATGCTGTTGGCGCATAGCCCCACGAGGTGGCGTTCCTCCAAGGCATGCGCCGCAAGCGAAGCCGCCGCCATCATGGTGTATTCCAGGGCGTTCGGGCGATATTCGTACGCGCCGGGCAGGGTTTGCACATCCACAGCGAGCATCAGGGCCAGGGTGGCGCTGGGGTCATAGGCCTTGGTCTGCAAGCGCCCTAGGCGGGCTGTGGCCTTCCAATGGATGCTCCGAGGGTGGTCGCCGGGCTGATAATCTCGCACGGTAGCAAAGCGCAAAGGGTCCTCTACCACGCGCCGCAGGGCGCGCCACTCGCCCATAGGGCGATCGGCGGGCAAACCAAGCGCCTCCACGGGCACGATCTTGGGATACACCACGAGTGTATCCACCTGGGGAAGTGCTTTCTCTTGGATGCGGAACCCCAGGATATCCCCAGAGCGCATCTCGGCCGGGCCGAATTCAAAAATGCCGCGATGATCGCCCCGAATGTGGTAACGCCTCAGGACGCGCTCATACCACCGCAAGGAGACGACGTTCGTCAGCGTGCCGCGATCTTCGCTGGGGCTGCCTTGCACGGTGCCTTCGAGGAGCGTCACGGCGCGTGGGAAGGAATCGCGCACGGCCAGCCAGGCCAAGGGGAGGGGTTTGGCGTTGACGAACTCCACCGTCAGGGTCGTCTCCTCGCCAAAGGCGAGGTGATTGGTGCCGAAATGCCGCCTATAGAAGACGTTCGTCAAGCAGTGCCGCGCCCACAGTTCCGAAAGGCCCCCGGCCAGGGCCAGCACCAACACGAACACGATGAGAAGCCCCTCGCGAGCGATGAGGGCTATGATGAACAGGATAAGAAGGCTGCCCCACCAACGCTTACCGGTCATGATGCGGGCTGTTGCCAGGTCTCTTCTACGGGCACGGGCACCTGGGCCACGATGCGCTTCAGGATATCCGCCGCCGTCTCGCCGCGCAGGCGCAACCGCGCGCTGGGGATGAGGCGGTGCGTCAACACAGGCCCGGCGAGGTACTGCACATCGTCGGGCAGGACGTGCGTGCGCCCGCGCAGGGCGGCTAGGGCTTGGCTTGCCCGATAGAGCGCCAGGCTCCCACGGGGGCTGGCCCCCAGGCGCAGGTCCTCATGTTCCCGCGTGGCGCGCACCAGCGACAAGATGTACCCTTCCACCACGTCGTGCACGTACACCTGCCGGCACAATGCCCCAAGGGCCAACACCTCCTCGCCGCTGACCACCGGCTCCAGTCGCTCCAGCGGGTCTTCGGTGCGAAAGCGCCGCAAGATGGCGCGTTCCTCTTCCTCGTCGGGGTAACCGGGGGCCAAGCGCATCAGGAAGCGATCTACCTGGGCCTCCGGCAAGGGGAAGGTACCCTCCAACTCGATGGGGTTCTGGGTCGCCAGCACCAGGAAGGGGCGCTCTAAGGGATAGGTGCGGCCGTCGGCCGTCACTTGGCGCTCCTGCATCGCCTCAAGAAGGGCGCTCTGCGTGCGGGGGCCGGCGCGGTTGATCTCATCCGCCAAGACGATTTGCGCAAAGATCGGCCCGGGCCGGAATTCAAAGGCGCCCGTGCCTTGGTTGTACACGCTCACGCCCAAGATGTCGGTAGGCAATAGGTCCGGCGTGAACTGAATGCGCCGGAAGGAGCAGCCCAAACTGCGCGCCAGGGCGCGGGCGAGCATCGTCTTGCCGACGCCGGGCACATCTTCCAGAAGGACGTGCCCCTCACACAGGAGCGCCACCAGCATCAACTCCACCGTATCCTCTTTGCCCACGATGACGCGCCCCACATTTTCGCGCACCAGGGCGCCAAAGCGCTGCACGGGGTGAATATCCAGAGTCATCTCTTCCTCACCGTATGGGATGCAAACGGCCCTATCTTGCAGAAAAGGCCTCTACCCCCAGGGGGCAGAGGCCATCAGTCGCTAGGCAACGGTTCGGGGGCACCTGCCCCCCGGCGAGCCTCATCGCCTTGACAGTGGTTACCATAACCCAAAAAAGGAGAAATGTCAAAAGGGCGAGCGCGGCAGTATGCTGGCACCCGCATTTTGGCGGATTTTTTAAAAATTGCCTCAAAAAGGGGTTGACAATATACGATAAATCCTGTATAATATGCTATTGGCGCTTATCTCCGGCTGCCTGCGCCGATAGAGGGGGGAAAGGCGGCTTGATCCGGTTCTGACGAAATCCCCTAAATTTGAGATTTTCCCTCAAAAAATACTTGACATATTTATAAAAGTATGCTATAATGGCGGTGAAGTGGGGTAAAAGAGCACTGGCCAGCCGTGCTTAGGGTCCAGCACCGTCATAGAAGCATCGTCTGCTTGTGCCAAAGTCTGGCCTGATGCGGTGTTATGTGCCCACTGATTTGGCATCATCACTCCGCCGATGGCCAGACATCGGCGGAGTACTTTTGAATCTCGCGTGAAAGGCGCCTTGTCCCTTTCGCGATTTCGATAGGTGGGAATATGGCAGCACCGACAGAGAAACAAACCATTGATATCCAGCCTCTTTTGGCCAAGGCCGAGCGGCAGGGGTTCTTGACCTTGGACGATCTCATGGCCTACTTCCCGGAAGCCGAGGAAAACCTGGCCGAGTTGGAGGACCTTTTCATCCATCTCAGCGAGGAAGGCATCCAGGTTCTATATGACGACCAAAAGCCCGAGGAGCCTGAGGTAGAGCCGGAGGTCGCCGCGGAAGGGGAAGAGGAGCCGGTTCCCCTGAATATGACCGAGGCCTCGCTGAGCGAGATCGCCAGCGATGATACGATCAGCCTCTACCTCAAAGAGATGGCCCGCGTGCCCCTTCTTACGGCCGAAGAAGAGGTATCCTTGGCGCGCGACTATGAGATGGGCCGCCAAGCGCAAGCCCGCTTGAGCCGCGCGAACGGCCTCACCGAAGAGGAGAAGGATCGCCTGCAGCAACTCGTGGCGCGCGGCGAAGAGGCCCGGGCCCATCTTATCCGCGCCAACACGCGCCTCGTGGTGAGCATCGCTAAGCGCTACCTCGGCCAGGGCGTGCCCTTTTTGGACCTCATCCAAGAGGGCAACTTGGGTCTCATCAAGGCGGTGGAAAAGTTCGATTATCACCGCGGCCACCGCTTCAGCACTTACGCCACCTGGTGGATCCGCCAGGCCATCACGCGCGCTCTGGCTGATCAGGGGCGCGTGATCCGCCTGCCGGTGCATCTTAGCGACCGCATTCGCAAGGTGTACCAAGTGGCCCAGCAGTTGGAGCAGGATTGGGGCCGACCGCCCACGGCGGAGGAGATCGCGGAAGAACTGGACCTGCCGCCTTCCAAAGTGCAATGGATGCTCAAGGTATCTCAGCGGCCCCTCTCGCTGGAAAAACCCGTGGGCGAGGAGGAGGATAGCGAACTCGGGAGTTTCATCCCCGATGAAGAGACGCTCACACCCTCCGATACGGCCTACCAGCGCCTGCTGCAGACCAAACTGCAAGAGGTGCTCGCCACGCTCACCCCACGAGAGGCGCGCATCCTGCGCCTGCGCTTCGGCCTGGATGATGGGCGCAGTTACACGCTAGAGGAGGTCGGCCAAAAGTTCGGCCTCACGCGTGAACGCATCCGCCAAATCGAGCACGAGGCCCTGGATCGCCTGCGGCACCCCAGCCGCGCCCGCCAACTGCGCGATTACCTCGTGTAGGCCTTTCCCCTCCCGCAGGCCCAAAACCTGCGGGAGTTTTTTGTTTTGATCGAGACACGCGGGTCTCCCGGCCTGTGTAGACGAGGCAGGGCCTCGCCCTCCAAGGTGTTTTGACAATCCCCCTTCCCCCCGCTATGATAGCCCTTACCTGACATAAGGGGATGCTGCCTCGATGCCCACTTTGCCGCGCAGTTTGCTCATCAAGCCCGCTTCGGGCGATTGCAACCTTCATTGCACCTACTGCTTTTACCACGACCGCCCGTCAGACCCCTACCGCGCGGGGCATCAGCGCCGTATGACGCGGCAAACGCTGGAAGTGCTCATCCAGCAAGGGATGGCCCTCGACCGTGAGCAGGCGGTGTTCGGGTGGCAGGGGGGCGAACCGACCCTCTGCGGGTTAGAGTTTTTCGAGCAGGTTGTGGCGCTCCAAAAAAAGTACGGCACAGCCGGCCAATCGGTGAGCAACGGCTTGCAGACGAATGGCCTTCTTCTGGATGCGGATTGGGCGCGCTTCTTGCGCCAGTACAATTTTCTGTTGGGTGTGAGCCTCGACGGGCCGGCCCCGCTTCACGACCACTATCGCCAATATGTGCACGGTGCGCCCACCCATGCGCGCGTGCGCGAGGCGCTCCGCCTGCTCGATGCCTACCACGTGGAATACAACATCTTGAGCGTGGTGAACGATGTAACGGGCAGCCACGGCGCCGAAATCTATGATTATTTGGTGGGAGAGGGATTTCGCTTTTTACAGTTCATCCCCTGTGTGGAAAGAGATCCCACCACCGGCCGCCCCACGGCCTTTTCGGTGCGCCCCGAGCAGTTTGGCGATTTTCTGTGCGAGGTGTTCGACCGCTGGTACAACGGCGGCGAGCCGGAGGTCTCCATTCGAGATTTCGATGCAATCCTCGCCGTTTACCTCGGGCAAGAGGCGCCTATGTGTTGCTACCAGGAGCAATGCGGGGGATACCTCGTCGTCGAGTATAATGGCGATCTGTACCCGTGCGACTTTTTCGTCCAAGAAGATTTGCGGCTCGGGAACCTCTCTACCTTGCCCCTTGAGGAGGCCTTTGAAAGCGCCACCTTGCGGCGTTTTGCCGAGGCCAAGGCCAAGCCGCGGCCCGAATGTGCCGCGTGTGCTTGGCTAGCCCTCTGCCACCAGGGCTGCCCGCGCTTCGTAGGGCCGTGGAGCGGCAACCGCCACTACCTCTGCCGCGCCTACCAACAGTTCTTTGCCCATAGCCACGAAAAGTTCCTCGCCCTGAGGGATCGCCTTTTGGAACGTATGGGCACCCCGCCCGAGGAATATCCCCCAGACCCTCGCCGCCCCGTGGGGCGCAATGACCCCTGCCCATGCGGCTCCGGCAAAAAGTACAAACATTGCTGCGGCCGCCGAGCGACCCCTTGATGCCCCAAGCGCCTGCGTAAAAATTCATAAAAAATCCCCTCTCAAGTGGCAAAACGGCTTGCACATCGCCAGGGGCGGGATATAATGGTGGCATTGAATGTCAGGGAGTGGGACGAAATGGTATACGTCCCACTCCCCTGCTGGGGTAGGGCAAAGGCGGCTTACTGGTGTTTTTGGGGGAATATACACACACGCTGGATGCCAAGGGGCGGCTTACCATCCCCGCGCGGATGCGCGAGGAGTTGGCGCAAGGCCTGGTGCTGACGCGCGGTCATGATCCCTGCCTGGCGGTCTTCCCGCGCCCCTTGTGGGAGGAGATTTCGCGCAAGGCCGCGGCGATGCCCACAACGAGCGCGGCGGCGCGTGCCTTCAACCGGCAGTTCTTTTCGCGAGCCTTCGAGGTGACCCCCGATCAGATGGGGCGCATCCTCATCCCCACGCCTTTGCGCGAGTATGCGGATATCCGCGAGCAGGCCATCATCGTGGGCGCCAACGCGTACATCGAGATTTGGTCACCCGAACGATGGGCCGAACAATCCCAGCGAGATCGCGAGAATATGGCGCTCATCCTCGACGAATTGAACAAGATGGGATACCACCTGTGAGTGCCCAACGCCCTCAAGAGCCGGCCCTCGCCGAAAGGCCGGAACATAAACCCGTGTTGTATGAGGAGGCGCTTCGTTGGCTGTGCCCCCGGCCCGGCGCCGCTATATTGACGCCACCGTAGGCTTGGGGGGGGCATGCCAGGGGCATCCTAGAGACCTCGGCGCCCGATGGCCTTTTACTTGGCCTCGATGTGGACGCTCAAGCCCTGGCGCGCGCCGCGGAGGCCCTGGCGCCCTTTGGCGCGCGCGTTACCCTGGTGCAAGGGCGGCACCGCGATCTGGAGCGCCTGGCCAAGGCGCATGGCTTCCATCCGGTGCAGGGCATCCTTTTTGACCTGGGCGTCTCCTCGCTCCAATTGGAGGACCCTGCGCGCGGGTTTTCGTTTATGCGGCCGGGGCCGCTCGATATGCGGATGGGGGAGGATAGCCCCCTGAGCGCCGAAGAGATCGTCAACACCTGGCCGGAGGCGGAATTGAGCCGCATCATCGCCCTATACGGCGAAGAGCGCTTCGCACGACGCGTGGCGCGGGCCATCTGCGCCCATCGGCCCATTCGAACCACCACAGAACTCGCCGAGGTGGTGGCGCGCGCCATCCCCACCCGGCAGGATATTCACCCGGCCACGCGCACATTTCAGGCGCTGCGCATCGCCGTGAACGACGAACTCGGTTCGCTCGAGGCCGCGCTTCCGCAGGCCCTGGCGCTCCTCGAGCCTGGTGGGCGGTTGGTCGTCATCGCCTTTCACTCGCTGGAAGATCGCATCGTCAAACAGTTTATGAACCGCGAAGCGCAAGATTGCCTTTGCCCACCGGGCCTGCCGGTGTGCGTATGTGGGCACCGCGCCGCGCTCAAGGTGCTCACGCGTAAGCCCATTCGCCCCGGCGAGGCGGAGATTGCGGCGAACCCGCGCAGCCGCAGCGCTCGGCTCCGCGCGGCGGAACGTCTGCCGATCGAGGGAATAGCCACTTAGCCCAATCGCAGGTGAAAAATGCCCACCCTGCCTTCTATTCAGGAAAACCGGCCCTCACAGGATGCAGGGCGCACCCGCAAAGGCGCGCTCGATGAGCGCGATGATTCTCTGCTGATTCTCCGCGGCGGCGTGCGCGGAAAAAAGTTCGTGGGGCTTCGCGTGGAGGTAAGGCCCGTGCTCTTTGGCCTGGTGGCAAGCATCCTCGTGGCGCTGGCGGGCTGGCTCTATCTGGAGCAGGCCTCGCGGGTCATCGCGCAAGCCCATGAAATCCTCCTCCTAGAGCAGGAAAAGGAGAACCTGACGCACGAAATCGTGAGCCTCCAGGCGGAGATCGCCCGCTTGGGCGCTTTGCAGCGCATCTTGCGGGAGGGCGAGCACATCCAATATCGCTTGCCCGAGGCGGGCGACCGCACGCAGAGGCTGTATCTGGACTTGGCGCCGCAGGCGAGCGCCCCAGCGCTCCCTGCCGTGAGCGAGGCGCCGCCCACCGTGGCGCCCCAAAAGCCGGCGGGTACGTGGCCCGAAAGGGTGTCTCGATGGTTGGGTTCGCTCTGGGGCCGGTAACGGCCAGACCCTATGGGAGATCGGGCGGGAAGAAAGGCTATGGCCGAGACGAACGGCAATCAAGAAGCCCTGCAATATGGGCGCATCGTGCTCCTTATGGGCGTGATGGGCACGATGGCAATTTATCTCATCCTGCGGCTGGCTGGCTGGCAACTCTTTCCGCACCCCGAATACGTCCGCTATGGGGCCGAGGCCAGCAACATCCCAGAGCGCATCCCGGCCGTTCGGGGGGCCATTCTGGATGCGACGGGGAACTATCTCGCCGTTTCCACCTATGGGTGCCGTATCTTTCTCGTGCCCGAACTCTTGGATCGGATTGACAAGATGGATAAGGATGGCCGTATCGAGTGGGGGCGCGCGCAAAAGATCGCCCGCGTGGCCGAGGTGCTCCGCCAGCCCGTGGAGAGCGTGGAGCGCGTCGCGTCGGCCCCTCCGCGCGAACAACGCAAAATCTTGGCCGTTACCGTGCCGCCCGAGGTGTGCCAAGAACTGGAGCCGCTCCGCCAAAAGGGCGTGCAGATCGAATACGGCTATTGGCGCGTCTACCCCGATGAGACCTTGGCGGCGCACGTCTTGGGGTTTGTGGATCTCGACGGGGATGGCCAGTACGGCCTTGAGGGCTATTATGACCGGGAACTGCGCGGGCAAGATGGAGAATGGCAGGGTATCCGAGGGCCTTGGGGCCAGCCCGTGATGGCCGTGCTCGGCGGGTACCGCCCGCCTCAGCCCGGTGCGGACCTGGTCCTAACGCTGGATCGCAACATCCAGTATGAGGCCGAGCGCATCCTGCAAGAGGGAATCTTGGTGAACAAGGCGGCTGCTGGCAACATCATCGTGCTGGATGCGCGCACGGGGGCCATTTTGGCCATGGCCAACTTCCCCACCTACGATCCGGCGGAATATTGGTCCGTCTCTTCCATCGAAGAGCACCGCAACCCCTGCATTGGAACCGTGTATGAGCCGGGGTCGGTGCTCAAAGCGATGACCCTAGCCGCGGCATTGGAGGCGCAGGTCATCCGCGCCACGGACACGTACGACGATCGGGGTTCTATCACCGTCGGCGAGGAAGAGATCAAGAATGAGAACGGCAAGGCCTATGGCCTTACCACGATGACGCAACTTCTGGCCTATTCGCTCAACGTCGGCGCAGCCCATGTGGCCTCCCTTCTGGGGCCGACGCGCTTTTACGAGACGTTCAAACGCTTCGGGTTCGGGGAGCACACCCAAGTGGACCTCATCGGGGAGGAACGGGGCCTGATGCGCGTACCGGGCGACCCCTATTGGCATATGTCAGACTTGGGGCGCAATGCCTTCGGCCAGGGCATCGCCGTAACGCCTTTGCAGGTGGCGGTGGCCTACGGCGCGCTGGCCAATCGTGGCCTGATGATGAAGCCATACATCGTCTCCGAGATGCGCACCCCTCAAGGCGCCATGCGAACAAGCCCCACGCCCCTGCGCCAGGTCGTCTCGCCGGAGACGGCGACGCAGATGGCCCACCTCCTCGAAGAGGCCGTCAAACTGGGGATGCGCCCCGCCCTGGTGCCGGGCTACCGCATCGCCGGCAAATCGGGCACGGCGAACATCCCCACGCCGGAGGGATACGAGGGCAAGGACGTCATCGCCTCATTCGTGGGATATGGCCCGCTCCCAGAGGCGCGCTTTGTGGTGCTCGTCAAGTTCGACAAGCCGCGCGAAGGCGAAGGGGGCGTGCAGGCGGCCGCCCCCGAGTTCAGTCGTCTCTTTGCGTTCCTGATGAACTATTTTGGCATTCCACCCGCGCCCTAGGGCGCGAGATGACCTTGGGGAAAGACGTGTTTACCTTAGCCTATGCTTTGAGACAACTGGGCGCCCCGCGCGCCATCGAGGGGGCCGAGGCCGTGCGCCTCGAGCAGGTGTGTATTGACTCGCGCCAGGCGCGCGAGGGGAGCCTTTTCGTGGCCCTACCAGGGGAGCGCACCGATGGCCACTTGTACGTGGCCCAGGCCTTTGCAGCGGGCGCCAAGGCCGCGCTCATCCAGCGGGAGGTGCCCGGCGTGCCCACGTTGGACCTGGCGGCCGCCCATCTGCCTGAACGCGTGGAGGCGCCCATCGCCATCCGCGTCGAAAATACGCTCGCGGCGCTCCAGCGTTTGGCCAAGGCCTATCGGCGAGACCACCCACACCTGCGGGTGATAGGCGTTACGGGCAGCGTCGGCAAGACGACGGCCAAAGAGGCCATCGCCGCCGTGCTGGCCCAGCGTTTTGTTACGCTCAAAAACGAGGGCAATGCGAATAACGAGATCGGCCTGCCCCTAACCCTCCTCACGCTCACGCCGCGCTACGAACGGGCTGTGCTCGAGATGGCGATGTATGCCTTGGGCGAGATCGCCCTCCTGTGCGACTTGGCCCAGCCCGCCCTGGGCGTGGTAATGAACGTGGGGCCAACCCACCTGGAGCGGCTGGGAAGCATCGAGCGCATCGCCCAGGCCAAGGCGGAACTCGTGCAGGCCCTACCGCCGGAGGGCTTGGCCATCTTGAATGGAGATGATCCGCGCGTGCGCGCTATGGCCGCCCTCAGCGCGGCACCCGTGGTAACCTTCGGCCTTGGGCCAGAGAACGACCTCTGCGCCCTGGATGTGCAAACCTTGGGGCTGGGGGGCATCGTCTTCGAACTCGCGGTTCAGACGGAACGCTTCCCACAGGCGCCGCAAGAGGCCGCCTTGCGCACGCCCCTTTTGGGGCGCCATGCCGTGATGCCGGCCCTTGCCGCCGTGGCCGTGGGCCTGGCCGAGGGATTGACTTGGGAAGAGATCACCCGTGGGCTTGAGGCGATGGGCGGCGGCCCGCGCCTCGTGCCCAAACGCTTATCGAGCGGCGCGCTCCTCTTGGATGATACGTACAACGCCAGCCCTGCCTCTTGCCAGGCCGCGCTGGACCTGTTGGCCTCTCTGGCCGGGCGCCGCATCGCCGTGCTGGGGGATATGCTGGAACTGGGCGATTATGAGCGGGAGGCGCACCGCGAGGTGGGCGCCCTCTGCGCCTCGCGGGTGGAACACCTCCTCACCGTGGGCCACCGCGCCCGCTGGATCGCCGAGAGCGCCCGCGAGGCGGGCCTGCCGCCGCAGGATATCACGATGGTGGAGACGAACCAAGAGGCGCTCGATTGGCTGAAAACCTTCCTCCGGGAGGGAGACGTCGTACTCATCAAGGGGTCGCGGGGGATGGCGATGGAAGAAATTGTCTATGGCCTGGAGGGGAGCGGATGATCGAGGCCCTGCTCCTTTTCGCACTGACTTTCGTCGCCGCCGTGCCTTGGGGCGGGTGGGTCATCCGCACCCTTTTGCGATACGGCATCGGCAAAAGGATTCGGAGCGATGGCCCCGCAGCGCACCAGGCCAAGGTGGGCACCGCCACGATGGGTGGAATCTACTTCGTGGGCGTGGCGACCGTCATAACGCTCATCCTCGCGGCGATGGGCATCTACCGGCCCCTTTGGGCGCTCGCCGCCGTGATCCTTTTTGCCCTTCTGGGCGCCATAGACGATCTGCGCGGCTTGAAGGATGCGACCGGCGTCGGCTGGCGGTTTGGAGATAAATTCCCTATGCAGTGGGCGGTGGCCTTTGGGGTGGCCGTGATCCTCTATCTGGGCAACGGCACTCACATCACCCTGCGCTGGTGGGGCGGCGAGGTGGACCTCGGCCTATGGGCCATTCCCCTGGGGACCTTTCTCCTCGTGGCGAGTTCCAACGCCGTGAATCTGGCCGATGGCGTGGACGGCCTGGCCGGCGGGGTCTCGGCCATCGCCTATTTGGCTATGGGGGCTTTGGCGCTCCTTTCAGGCCAAGATCGCGTGGGGCTTTTCGGGTTCGTGATGGCGGGGGCCTTGTGCGCGTTTCTGTGGTACAACATCCACCCCGCGCGGATTTTTATGGGAGATATAGGCGCCGAGGCCCTGGGGGCCGGCTTGGCCGCGATGGCACTCCTTTCGGGACATATTTTGCTCCTGCCGGTCATCGGGGCGCTCTTGGTGGCGGAGGCGCTTTCGGATATTATCCAGGTCAGTTATTTCAAATACACGCGGCGCAGATACGGCGAGGGGCGAAGGGTCCTGCGCATGGCGCCGCTCCATCATCATTTTGAACTGGGCGGCTGGAGCGAGACCCAAGTGACCACGCGGTTTTGGCTCGTCTCGGCCTTGGCCGCAGCCATTGGGGTAATGATTGGGTGGTGGTGGCGATGACGGGTTTTCAAGGTTGGCAACACGTGAGGGCGCTCATCATCGGCGCGGCCCGCGAGGGCACGGCGCTAGCGCGCTTTTTGGCGCAGGCCGGCGCCCAAGTCACGCTCAATGATAATAAGCCCGCAGAGCAGTTGGCCAAGCACCTGGCGCTCATCCAAGGGTTGCCCATCGCGCTCGATTTGGGCAACCCCACGCCCGACGTAAGCCAGTGCGATATCCTCTTCATCAGCCCTGGGGTGCCCCCCACGGCGCCCGTGGTGCAAGAGGCGCGGCAACGCGGGGTGCCCATCAGCAGCGAGCCGAGGCTCTTTACGCAGGTGGTGCCCTCGCTCATCGTGGGCATCACAGGCTCGAGCGGGAAGACGACCACCACCGCGCTAACCGGCCGTATGCTCATCGCCGGCGGGCGCAACGTCTGGGTGGGCGGGAATATCGGCTCCCCGCTGACCGCGCGCCTTTTGGAGGAGCCACCCCCCGAGGTGGCTGTGATGGAACTCTCGAGTTTTCAACTCGAACTCTTTACGCCGGCCTATCAGGGGCCAGAGGTGGAGGCGCGCCGCACGGCGGCCTCGCGGGTCCTTTCTATCGAGGGCTACAGCCCGCCCGTGGCCGCCATCACGAACATCACGCCCAACCATCTGGATCGGCACCCCACGATGGAAGATTACGCCTCGGCCAAATGGCAGATTCTGGCTCACCAGAAGGCCGGAGATTGGGCCATCCTGAACGCCGACAACCCCTACACGCGGGAGATGGCCCTGCGAGCCAAGGGGCACGTCTTGCGCTTCAGCCTGGAAGGGGAGGTGAGCGAAGGGGCCTTTTTACGGGGCCAAGACCTCATCCTGCGCGCGGGGGACAGGGAAGAGGTGCTCTGTTCGCGGCGCGCCCTCCCACTGCGCGGGATGCATAACGTGGCGAACGTCCTTTGCGCCGCCTGCCTGGCCGCGGCCTGCGGGGTGGCCTGCGAGGCCATTCGGCAAGCGGCCTTGGAATTCACCGGCGTGCCGCACCGGTTGGAGACGGTGCGTGTGCACCGTGGGGTAACCTATGTGAACGATTCCATCGCCACCTCGCCAGAGCGTGCCATCGCCGCCCTGCGCGCCTACGAAGAGCCGCTTGTGCTCCTCGCCGGCGGGCGCGATAAGCACCTCCCCTGGGAGGAATGGGCCGATTGGGTGCTCCGACGGGCGCGGCTGGTCATCGCTTTTGGCGAGGCTGTGCCGATCATCGAACGCGCCCTGCACCAGGCCAAGGGCCGCGCGCCCCACGCCGATACGATGCTGCGCTCGGTGCGGACACTTGAAGAGGCCGTAGCCCTCTCGGCCGAGTTGGCGCGGCCCGGCGAGGTGGTGCTCCTTTCGCCGGGCGGCACGAGTTTTGACGCCTTTGCGGATTTCGAGGCGCGGGGCGAGCGCTTCCGCGAACTCGTTTGGGCTTTGGAGTGAGAAACGCCGTGGCTGGTTTACGTATGCCCCGTATGGCGCGCACCGATTGGGGGATTGCCGTCCTCACGCTGGCCCTTGTGCTCATCGGCCTCGTGATGATCTATTCGGCTTCTTACAGTTTCCCCCTCCTCGGCTGGCAAGACGTTACCGGGCCGGCCTACTTTTTCAAACGGCAGATGGGGTTTGCGGCCCTCGGCTTGGCGGGTATGCTCTTCGCCTGGCGGATAGATTACCATTTTTACCGCCAACGCACGGTGGCCCTGGTCATTCTGGGGTTTACGCTCCTTCTCCTCATCGTAACGGCCCTTTTGCGTAGCCGCTGGCTCCTTGGGGGGTCCGTCCAGCCTTTCGAATTCGCCAAGATCGGCGCCATCATTTACATCGCCGTCTGGCTGGATTCGGTCGGCCAAAACATCCGCAAGTTGACCTTCGGCCTGGTGCCCTTTGCGCTCCTCTTGGGGGTTATCGCCGGGCTAGTCGTCGCCCAGCCGGATTTCTCCTCCACCACGCTCCTTGTGGCCACGGCCACGGCGATGTTCTTTGTGGCGGGTGCCGATAGCAAGCAGTTGCTCATCACCTTTGGCGTGGGCGGCAGCGCCCTACTGGGCGTGGCCAACGTCGTGCCCTATATGCGTAAGCGCATCGCCATTTGGCCCGACCCATTGCGCGACCCGCTGGACAAAGGATTCCAGACGGTGCAAGGCCTTGTGGCGCTCAACCGGGGCGGATGGTTCGGCGTAGGGTTTACGCGGAGCCTTCAGAAACTCCACTTGGGGCGCGTGCCCCATACGGATTACATCTTTGCCATCATCGCCGAAGAGTTCGGGTTCATCGGCGCGTTGGCCATCATTGCCCTGTACGCGCTGTGGGTGTGGCGGGGGTTCCGCATCGCGCGCAGCGCCGGAGATTCCTTTGGGCGCATCTTGGCCGTGGGGTTGGTCTCTTGGGTGGCCTTTCAGGCGGCGCTCAACGTCGCCGTAATGACCAACTCCGTGCCCGTGACGGGCACGGTATTGCCCTTTGTGAGTTACGGCGGCTCGTCGCTCATCAGCCTGCTCACTATGGTGGGGATCCTCCTCAACATCTCGCGCGCCGATCATCACCGGCGCCAGGAGCGCGGCCTATGAGGTTCCTCGTAACGGGGGGCGGAACAGGAGGGCACGTCTACCCGGCCCTGTCGGTCATCGAGGCGCTCACGGCGCCGAATGGCTGGGAGGTGCGCCGCGAGGATATCCTTTGGGTAGGGCGGCCAGGCGGGATGGAGGAGGACATCGTCCAGCGGGAGGGCCTCCGTTTTGAGGGCATCTCGACGGGGCCGCTCCGAGGGGCGAACCCCCTCCAGGCCTTGCGCAGTATAGCGTGCCTGGCTCGGGGCGTTGGGCAGGCTTACCGGCTCATCGGCGCCTTTCGGCCCGGCGCCGTGCTCGCCACAGGGGGGTACGTCTCCGCGCCGGTTATTGTGGCGGCCTGGCTGAGGCGCTGCCCTTGCCTCATCTACCTGCCCGATATGGAGCCGGGGTTAGCCGTGCGCTTTTTATCGCACTTGGCCAAGCGAGTAGCCGTTACGTTCGAGGCCGCTGGGGCGCCCTTTGGCGCCAAGGCCGTCGTGACGGGCTACCCCGTGCGCAGCGCCTTCTGGGGGGTGAATCGCGCCCAGGCACGCGCCGCCCTAGGGCTTGCGGAGGATGCGCCCGTCCTTCTCGTCCTCGGGGGCAGCACAGGGGCGCGCTCCATCAACGAGGCCGTCAAGGCCTCGCTCGAGGCGCTTTTAGGGATGGCCCAAGTGATCCACGTCAGCGGGCAACACAGTTTCGAGGCCCTGAAGGCCTGCCGAGAGGCCTTGCCAGAGCCTCTGCAAGCGCGTTATCATCTCTATGCCTACCTTCACGAGATGCCTATGGCGCTCGTCGCGGCGGATTTGGCCGTGGCCCGGGCCGGCGCCGCGACCTTAGGCGAGTTGCCCGCCGCGGGCCTGCCGGCCATCCTGGTGCCTTACCCTTATTCGGGCCAGCACCAGCGCCCCAATGCCCTATACCTCGCCGAACAGGGCGGCGCGGTGGTCATCGAAGATGCCTTGCTGGGCGAGCGGCTCTTGGAGGCGGTGCGCGGCCTCCTGACCGATGGCGAACGACTTCAGGCGATGCGCCAGGCTATGCGCCGCCTGGCGCGCCCGCAGGCCGCCCGGGCCATCGCCCAGGCGCTCGTCTCCCTAGCCGAGGAGGCGCCCAATGCCTAATGCCACGTGGACGCTCAGCCAATACCTCTTTTTGGGCGCCGGCTTGGCCCTCTTTGCCCTTTTGGGCTTTTGGCAAGGGGCAAACCGCCAACTGTTCCTTCTCGTCGGCGCGGGCCTCGGCTTTCTGCTCGTGCGCGCCTCACAAGGCGGGCTGATGGGGTTCATCAACCGTTCCTACCGCCTCTTGCAAATCGCCTTCGGCGGGGGCGACCTCCTGGCGGCCTGCCAGGCCGCGCAACAATCCCCCGACCTCATTCGCACGGGCACGCAGATTAAAATCGCTAGCCTCATCGTGATGTTCGGGATCGTCCTCGTCTTCTATTTCATCGGCCAGCGGCGCATCGCCGGGCCGCGCAACTTTGTCTTTCGCATCTTTGGGGCGCTCATCGGGGCCTTTATCGGTTACCTGGTGATGCTATATGTGGTGCCCATCGTCTTCCCGGCGCGCGAGGCGATTATCAACCTGCCCAGCGGAGAGGTTCAGGCGATCCTTTCCAACGCCAAGACGGTGGGGCGCGTGTTCATCGTGTTCATCTTTGTGCTCCTCCTGGTGGGGCTAGTCAACGCATCCGGCGCCAAGGGTCAGGGCAGCAAAGGAGGGGCTAGTGGCACCCCTTGAAGTTTTCTTTGGTGTACTCGTCTTCATCTTCACGCTGATTGGCTTGGTGCGTGGCTTTTTGAAGGAATTGGGCGTAACGATGGTGATGATGTTTATGCTCTTTTTCCTCAACCAGTTTGAGCCATTCCTGGATACGGGCATCAACCGCGTGCTGGCCCTGGGGACGCGCTACGTGGCCACGCAGAGCCACAACCTGCTCAAATGCTGGTTTTTCATCGGCGTCATCATCGCCACGGCGTTCATCTCCTACGAAGGGGAGACGTTGGCCTTCGGCGGGCAACTGGCCCAAGGGCCGCAGAAGATGATCCTCGGCGCCCTGACGGGTACCTTGAACGGCTACCTCATCGTGGGGACGATCTGGTTCTATATGGATAAATTCGGCTACCCCATCACCTGGTTGGGGTTTTCGGCAGATAAACTTTCCAGCCTGGCCAAGGGCATCTTGCCATTTCTGCCGATTCCCTTCCTGGGGCAGCCGATCCTTTTGGGGCAGAGTCTTCTGCTCTACCTGAGCATCTTACTGCTTCTCGCACGGGTGATTCGATGACACAGGGCACGCCCACAACCCAATGGCCGCAGCACATCCACCTCGTGGGGATCGGTGGCATCGGTATGTCGGCCATCGCCCGGGTGCTGGCTATGCAGGGCTATGCCGTTTCCGGTTCGGACCTGCGCGAGACGCCCATCACCCAGGGGCTGAGGGCGCTCGGCGTGCGCACTTTTGTGGGGCATACGGCGGAGCACGTGAACGGCGCGGAACTCGTAGTCGTTTCCTCGGCCATCCCGGAGGATAACGTCGAGATCCTTGCGGCGCAAAGGGCCGGCATCCCCGTGCTCAAGCGGCAGCAATTCCTGGGCCGTCTGCTCGAGGGGCACCTGGGCATTGCCGTGGCCGGCACCCATGGGAAGACGACCACCTCCGCTATGATCGCCACCATCCTGCGCGGCGCGGGGAAGCGGCCCAGTTTCATCGTGGGCGGGGTGATCTCGGCGTGGGGCACCAACGCCGAGGCCGGCGAGGGGCCATACTTTGTCATCGAGGCCGACGAGTACGACCGTATGTTCCTGGGCTTGGCCCCGCAGATCGCCGTCATCACGAATATCGAGATGGATCATCCGGATTGCTTTGCGGATATCGCCGCCCTACGCGAGGCTTTTGGGATGTTCCTAGAGCGGGTATCGCCTACGGGGGCCATCATCGCCTGCATAGATAGCCCCCAAGTGCGCCTCCTGTTGGCTGAGCGCCCCTTGGCCGCGCGCGCGATCACCTATGGGTCCGAGGAGGGGGCAGACTACTGCGTGGGCCGGCCCACTTTGGGCGCCCAAGGCGAGATGCACTTTACCGTGAGCCACCAGGGGCAACATTGGGGAGAATTCACCCTCAGGGTGGCCGGCGCCCATAATGCGCTCAACGCCACGGCAGCCGCCCTCGCGGCGGCGGAATGCGGCCTCTCCCCCCAAGAGGCGGCGCAGCACCTCCGCCAGTATGCCGGCACAGAACGCCGCTTTGAGGTAAAGGGCGAGCGCGCCGGCGTGGTGGTGATTGACGACTATGCCCACCACCCCACCGAAATCCGCGCTACCCTGGCGGCGGCGCGATTGCGCTACCCGGGGCGAAGGCTGGTAGCCGTCTTTCAACCGCACACCTACAGCCGCTTGGCGGCCTTGTTCGAGGAGTTTGCGTGCTCGTTCGATGAGGCCGACGAAGTGATCGTGATGGATATCTATGCCGCGCGGGCCAAGGAACACGGTACCTTGAGCGCCGCCGATTTGGTGCGAGCGATGCACCATCCGCACGTGCGCCATCTGCCTACGCACGAGCGCGCCGTGGCCTACCTCTTGGAGGCGCTCCGCCCAGGAGACATCCTTCTCACGCTCAGCGCGGGAGACGGCAACCGGGTGGGCGAGCGCCTTTTGGAGGAGTTGGCAGAGAGGGATGAGCGATGAACGCTGTGGAACGTTTGGCAGAAACCCTCCGCCGGGAGGGGTACGACAGCCGGCTCCGCGTCAATGAGCCACTGGCCTGCCATACCTCCTTTTGCATCGGCGGTCCGGCGGACCTTTTCCTAGAGGTAAAAGAGCAGAAGGAGTTGATCCAATGCGTACGCCTGGCCTGGCAGATGGGCGTGCCCGTGCTCATCTTGGGGGGCGGCACGAACATCCTCGTGGCCGATCGCGGCGTGCGCGGGCTGGTCCTCGTCAACAAGTGCAGCCACTTGAGCATAGCGCCCGATGGCACTCTGCACGTGGAGGCGGGCAAACCCTTGGCGGAACTGGCCCGTTGGTGTGTGGCCGAGGGTTGGGCGGGGTTGCAGTGGGCCGTGGGCATCCCCGGCACGGTGGGCGGCGCCGTGGTGGGCAATGCCGGCGCTTATGGGGGCTATATGTCCGACGTGGTGCGCTCTGTAAAACTCCTTCTCCCCTCGGGCGAGGTGCGAGAGGTCGGCGCCGAGGCGCTCGCCTTCGGCTACCGCACGAGCGCCCTCAAGCGTCAAAGCGGCCAGCCGCGCCGCGCCGTGGTGCTGGAGACGACGTTGGCCCTCCAGCGTGGCGACCGAGAGGCCCTGGCGCGGGAGGCGGAGCGCGTTACGGCCCTGCGCACACAGCGCACGCCGCAAGGTCCCTGCGCGGGGAGTATGTTCAAGCGAACGCTCCAATATCCGGCCGGGTTCCTCATCGAGCAGGCCGGTCTGAAGGGGTGCTGCATCGGCGGGGCGCAGGTCTCGCCGAAACATGCCAACTTTTTTATGAACGTGGGGGGTGCTACGGCGGCCGACGTGCGCGCCTTGATGGAAAAAGTACAGCGCGAGGTGTGGCTTGCCTTTGCCCAACACCTCGAGCCGGAGGTGGAACTCGTGGGAGATTGGGAAGCAGAGCCTTTTGAGACCGTTTACACCCTCGGCGAAGCCGGCTCAGAGGGCGAGAAGCGGAGGCTACGATGACTCAACCGCGCAAGCGCCGCGTGGCCATCCTCTTTGGGGGCAAATCGGGCGAGCATGAGGTGTCGCTCATCTCGGCCCGCTCGGTGATGGCCGCGCTGGATCAAGAGAAATACGAGATCTACCCCATCGGCATCACCAAAGAGGGGCGCTGGATCACCTCCGGCGACCCTATGGCGCTCCTTCGCGGTGAAGGGGACCATCCTTTGGCCGCCCTCGAAGGGGAGGAGAGGGAAGAAGCCGCGCCCTGTACAGCCCTTGAACCTGCGCCGGGGCGGGATCTCGTGCCCGGCACGTCGCGGGGGCGCTTCCCCGATGTGGACGTGGTGCTGCCCATCCTACATGGCCCCTTTGGCGAGGATGGCACCGTGCAAGGCTTGTTGGAATTGGCCGATCTCCCGTACGTGGGCGCGGGGGTCTTGGGGTCAGCCCTGGGGATGGACAAAATCGCGCAAAAGCAGGTGTTGCGGGCCAACGGCCTGCCCGTGGTGGATTTCGTGCCCGTTCTGCGCAGCCGCTGGCAGCGTGAGCCGGAGACGATCCTTGCCGAAATCGAGGCGCGCCTGGAATACCCCATCTTTATCAAGCCGGCCAACCTCGGTTCAAGCGTCGGCATCACCAAGGCGCATCACCGCGAGGAACTGCGCCAGGGGCTGGAGGTCGCAGCGCGTTTCGACCGGCGGCTCTTGGCCGAGGCGGGCGTCAACGCCCGGGAAATCGAGTGCGCCGTGCTAGGGAACGACGCCCCCATCGCCTCGGTGCCGGGGGAGGTCATCCCCTGCCACGAATTCTATGACTACCGCGCCAAGTATCTGGATGAAGGCTCCGAACTCCTCATCCCGGCGCCGCTGGATGAGGCCACCTCGGCCCAAGTGCGGGAGTTGGCCATCCGCGCCTTTTTGGCGATAGACTGCGCCGGTATGGCGCGGGTGGACTTTTTCTTATGTAAAGACACGGGGCGGTTATACATCAACGAGTTGAACACCATCCCGGGGTTCACGCCCATCAGTATGTACCCCAAATTGTGGGAAGCGAGCGGCATTCCTTACGCCGAACTGTTGGATCGCCTTATCGAACTGGCCATCGAACGGTACGAAGACAAGCACCGTTCCAAGACGTCGTACGATTTCGACCAGCCTTAGGAGAAGACCGGCTGTGAAAGCGCGAACCCGCAGGGGAGCACGTTCCGAGCGCCGTTTGGCTTCCTACGCCGAGGCGTTAGCCGCGCCGGCAGCTGAAGCCAGGGGCCGAGCGTTCCCTTGGAGCAAGGTCGCGGCGGGGGTGCTCCTGGTCGCCGCTTGCCTTTTGGGCTATAGGCTGCTCAGCGCGGAACATTTTCGAGTGCAGGAAGTGGAAATCGTGGGAGAAACCCTTCTCGACGAGGCTGAGATCGCCGCGCGGCTGACCGTTGCGGGGCATTCGATCTTTACGGTGCCCGTGCACCGCCTGGAGCGCGACCTGGAGGGCACCTTCTCTCTCCTCGAAAGCGCCACGGTGCAGTGCACGCTGCCGAACCGCGTGCGGGTCACCATCAAGGAGCATAACGTGGCGCTGGTGTGGGAAAGCGGCGGGCGATATTGGTGGATCGGCCCCCAGGGCCGCGTGTTCGGTGAGACGGCGGACCCCAAGGGGCGCCTGGTGGTGCATGATCTCAAAGGGCTGGCGGCCACGCCGGGAGATTATGTGCTCGGCGTCCCGTGGGATTACATCCTTGCGCTCTCGCGCGCCTTGCCCGAACTCACCGAGGTGGATTACGCCCTCGAAGAGGGGGTCATCGCCCACTATGGCGCGGAGAAGGTGCCCATCTTTTGGGGGTACGAGGGCGACGTGCCCACGAAGGTGGCCATCCTGAAGGCGGTAAGTGCCCAGTTGGCCGCGCGCTCAGCGGCTGTGGATTATATTGACCTTCGCAACGCCAATCGGCCTGCCATCAAACCCCGGTAGCACCACGGGAGGGAAGGACCTTGGAACGGATCATCGCGGGAATAGACGTAGGCAGTACCAAGGTATGCACGTTAATCGGCCGCACCGCCGAGAGCGGCGCTCCTCTGCACATCGTGGGGATGGGCGTTGTGCCGGCTCAGGGGGTGCGCAAAGGGGTAGTGACGGATATCGAGTTGGCGGCGCGTTGCATTGGCGAATCCATCCAGCGCGCCCAACGGATGGCTGGCCATACGATTTCGGAGGTCTATCTCTCGGTGGGGGGCAGCCACATTGCCTCGCAAACTAGCCGGGGGGCCGTATCCATCGGGCATGGAGACCGACTGGTGGATCGCGACGATATCGCCCGCGTGATCGAGGCGGCGGAGGCCGTGGCCTTGCCGCACAACCGCCGCATCTTGCACACCATCCCACGGGGCTACACGGTGGATGGGCAAGGGGGCATTCGCAATCCCCTGGGGCTGATGGGTTACCGCCTAGAGGTGGAGACGCACATCGTAACGGCGGCGGATACGGCCGTGCAAAACTTGGTGCGCTGCGTCGAGATGAACCAAATCGAAGTGCTCGAGTTGGTCCTTCAGCCGTTGGCCTCGGCCGAGGCGACCCTGACCGACGAAGAGCGCAATATGGGCGTGGTGCTGGTGGATATCGGTGGCGGCACGACGGACGTGGCCATTTACCTGAACGGCTCCGTGTGGGGCACGAGCGTCCTCCCTGTGGGGGGGAACCACGTAACGCAGGATATCGGCCTGTTGCTGCGGACGCCCTTTGCCGCGGCGGAGGATGCCAAAGTGCGCTACGCGCACGCCTTCCCCGAGCAGATTGACCCCAGCGAGGTCATCGAGATCGTCATCTTTGGCGAAGACCATGCGCACACCGTGCCCCGCCGCGAACTGTGCGAAATCATCCGCGCCCGGCTGGATGAGATGCTCGCAATGGTCGCCCAGGAAATCGAACGCAGCGACCTGGGGAGCCTCCTCGCGGCGGGGGTGGTGCTCACGGGGGGCACGGCCTCGCTGCGGGGCCTGCGAGATTTGGCCGAAGAAAAGTTGGCCTTTCCGGTCCGCGTCGGCACGCCGCGGCGGCTGCATGGCCTAGTAGAGGCCTTGAGCAGCCCCGCCTATGCCACGAGCGTGGGCCTTTTGCTATGGGGGCAGCGGGCGCAAGCGGCCGAGATAGAAAGGGCCTGGCCGCAAGCGCCTTGGACGAAACGGTTTTTCAATTGGGTCAAAGCGGCGTTTTTACCTCGTCGGTAAGGGAGCAAAGGAGCACAACGTATGGACGACCTCAACGGAACAGACTATCTCAGAAGCAAAAAAGCCGTTCTCAAAGTGGTGGGCATAGGCGGCGGCGGCTGCAATGCCGTAGATCGGATGATCGAAGAGAAGGTGGGCGGCGTCGAGTTCATCGCCGTGAACACGGATGCCCAATCGCTCATCCATTCGAAAGCGCCGATCCGCCTTTGCATCGGCAACAAACTCACGCGCGGCCTAGGCTGCGGCGGGAACCCGGCCTGTGGTGAAAAGGCGGCGCAGGAATCCGCGGCAGAGATCAAATCGGCCCTCGAGGGCGCCGATATGGTCTTTGTGACGGCCGGGATGGGCGGCGGCACCGGCACGGGCGGGGCGCCGCTCGTGGCGCAGATCGCCAAACAACTGGGCGCCCTCACGGTGGGCGTGGTCACCAAACCCTTTGGCTTTGAGGGGATGCGCCGTATGAAGGTGGCGATGGAGGGGATCGAGCGCCTGCGCAACAATGTGGATACGCTGATCGTCATCCCGAACGACCGCCTTCTTCAGATTTTGCCGCCCAAGGCCTCCATCCGCGCTGCCTTTCTGAAGGCCGATGACATCTTGCGCCAGGGCATCCAGGGCATTTCGGAATTGGTCGTGCGCACGGGGATCATCAATGTGGATTTCAACGACGTGCGCACCATTATGCAGAACGGCGGCTCCGCCCTGATGGCCATCGGCCGCGGCAAGGGCGAAACGCGCGCTATGGATGCCATTATGCAGGCTGTAAACAGCGAACTCCTCGAGGTGAGCATCGAAGGGGCGCGGGCCGTGCTTCTGAACTTCAAGGGCGGCCCCGATATGAGCCTGCACGAGATTTACGACGCGGCCGCCGCCGTCCAGCGCATGGCCAGTGCGGATGCGAATATCAAGTTCGGCGCCGACCAGGATGAGGCGATGGGCGACGAGATCCAAATCACGGTCATCGCCACGGGGTTTGAGGCGGAACCGCGGCAGGCCGCCGCGCGAGAGGAACCCCTCAAGACGGAACGCGAATCCAAGATCATCAAACTCCCGCCGCGAGAGACCGCTCGAGAGACCCTCGAAGTGCCGCCCTGGTTGCGGCAAGGCCTTTCATAAATAGGGAGAGGTGTGCGATGAAATGCCCCTTCTGTGGGCACACGGAATCTCGCGTGGTGGATACCCGCGAGGTGGGCGATGGCATCCGTCGCCGGCGCGAATGCCAGGCATGCGGGCAGCGATTTACTACCTATGAACAGGTGGCGCGCGTGAATCTGCTCGTCATCAAGCGCGATGGGCGGCGGGAACCGTTCGACCGGCAAAAGTTGTATGAGGGGATACGGCGCGCCTGTGCCAAGCGACCCGTCTCGGCGGAGCGCATTGAGCAGGTGGTGAGCGAGATTGAGACGAACCTCTACAACTTGGGGCAGGCGGAGGTTCCCAGCCGCACCATCGGCGAGATGGTGATGGAGCGTCTGCGCGAGATTGATGACGTGGCCTATGTGCGCTTCGCCTCGGTCTATCGCTCCTTCGCGGATATCCAAACCCTCAAACGCGAGGTGGATCAGATCGTCGAACAGCAGCGCCGCGAGGCGTAAAATGGCCGAGCGGGCGACGATCACCCTAACCGATATGGCGCATGGCGGCGCCGCGGTAGGCTTTTGGCAGGGGCAGGCCGTCTTTGTGCCGCTGGCGATTCCTGGCGAAGTCGTTACGGTGGCCCTTTCGCCGGGCCGGGGGCACTCTTTGCAGGGGAGGCTCCTTGAGGTCGTCCAGGCCTCCCCAGAGCGCGTCTCGCCCAAATGCCCCTACTTTGGCGCGTGCGGCGGCTGCCATTGGCAACACATCGCCTACAGCGCCCAGTTGGCCTTCAAAGAGCGCATCGTGGCGAATTTACTCCAACGCATCGGCGGCCAGGCCGAACCGCCGATGCGCCCCATCCTGGGTATGGCGGAGCCGTGGGCCTACCGCAACCGCGTGCAGTTGCGGCTCGATCGCGAGGGGCACATCGGCTTCTATGCACAGGCCAGCCATACCGTCGTGCCCGTCGAGACGTGCGCCATCACGCACCCTTTTGTGTGGTCGCTTCGCGATAGCCTAGATGTGGATTTTTCTGGCCTCAGGCGCATCGTGTTACGGGCGGGCCTCCGCACCCATCAGCAGATGGTCATTTTTGAGGGGCGCGGCGCCTTGCCGCCGGTGCTCGAGGTGACGGCGCCCGTTTCTTGCCTCTACCTCTCCGACCGAGGCGAACTCACCGTGATGGCCGGCTCCAGCGCCCTGTTCGAGATGGTCGAAGGTAGGCCGTTCCAGATTTCGGGGCCGTCGTTCTTCCAAAATAACACCGAGCAGGTGGAGCGCCTGGTGAGCGTGGTGCGGGGCTATCTCGACCTTCAGCCGGGGGAGACCTTGCTCGATGCGTACTGCGGCGTGGGGACCCTGGCCTTTTCGGTGGGCCGGGCCGATACGCCGATTATCGCCATCGAAGGCTCGCCCTGGGCCGTGCGCGATGCCGAGGCGAACGCCTGGCGGATTTTGGGCGGCGAGGCCGAGGTGATGCTCATCGAGGCGCCCGTAGAGGAGGCCCTCCCTGCCCTGGATAGGCCCTACGAGGCGGCCATCCTCGACCCGCCGCGCGGCGGCTGTGAGCCAGCCGTCATCGAGGCCATCGGCCGGCAGAGGCCGCGTCGCCTCGTTTACGTCTCCTGCGACCCGGCCTCCCTCGCGCGCGATGTGGCCCGCCTTGCGGCGCACGGTTACCGCCTGGAGAGCGTTCAACCCGTGGATATGTTCCCGCAGACCTATCATATCGAGACGGTCGCGCTGCTGCGCCGCATCTAAATGATGACACTTCAACACGCCAAGGAGAAAATATGGCCCTAACCCCGCGCGAACGCGTCATCCGCACCTTGCGCTTCGAGGGCGTTGACCGCCCGGCGCGCGACGTGTGGCTCTTGCCTGCCGCCTTCTTCGGGCGAGAGAAGGAACTCCGGGCCTTGCTCGACCTGTATCCCCCCGATTTCGGCCCGAGCGGCTACCGGGATCCGGCGGATGAATCCCCCCTCTATGAGCCGGGCGAGTGGACGGACCCTTGGGGCAGCCGTTGGGTGAACATCCAGCGGGGGATGATCGGGGAGGTCAAATATCCCGCCCTGAGCGATTGGAGCCAACTCGCCCACTGGAAGCCCCCCTACCACCTCCTCGGCAAGGGGTTCGAAGAGGTGAACCGCACCTGCGCCAGCCACGATCGCTTCGTGTACCTCGGTTGCCCACGCCCCTTTGAGCGGATGCAGTTCCTGCGGGGGAGCGAGAACTTGTATTTGGACCTGGCCTGGGGCGTCCGCGAGGTGCGCATCCTTTTAGAGATGGTGCACGATTTTTATATGAGGCATTTGCAATACGTCGTCAAGACGGATGTCAACGCCGTCTTTTTTATGGACGATTGGGGCGGCGAGCACGCCCTGCTCATCTCGCCGGCGATGTGGGTGGAATACTTTAAGCCGTTGTACAAAGATTACTGCGACCTAGCCCATGCCCACGGCAAATTCGCCTTTATGCACTCGGATGGTTACATCTTGCCCCTGTACGAGCACCTCATCGAGATCGGTGTGGATGCCATCAACTCGCAACTGTTCACTATGCCCATCGAGGAAATCGGCCGCCGCTTCAAGGGGCGCATCACCTTCTGGGGCGAGATAGATCGTCAGCACATCCTGCCCTTTGGCACGCCGGAGGATGTGCGCCAGGCCGTGGAACGCGTCAAAGCCGCCTTGTGGGACGATCGGGGCGGCGTCATCGGCCAGGCCGAGTTCAACAAGGATCAGCCGCTCGAGAATATCCGGGCCTTTTTCGAGGCCTGGTGGGGGCCGCCGGAACGATGAGGGTTCGCAGGGTTTATCTCTTCATTATGTTAAGTGCATTCCTCGCCATAGGGTGCGGGACCCTCTCGCGCCCTACGCCGACGGTTACCCCCACCCCAGAGGGGCCTACGTCCCCCGCGCCGCTCACGCCCACGGCGACTATGCCGCTGAGCCGGCCCTCGCCGACGCTTGTCCTCCTCAAACCGGCCTCAGAGCCGTCTCCATCGGCCATCCCCTCCCCCTCTCCGAGTGCGGTCGCTTCTCCTCAGCCCTCCGCAGCGCCCTCGGGCGAGACCTGGCAGATGGTCTATGCCCGGCTGGGCACGATCTTCCGAGGGGACGCCTGGGGGAACAACCCCCAGCCCCTCGTCGAAATGGCCGATTTAGAGACGTGGAGTTTCTCCAAAGGGCTGTTGGCCACTGCCCATGGGCGCATCCTCACCGTGCTCGATTTGGCGCGCGGCGCCGCCCAGACCCTGAACATCCCCTTGGAGGGCGAGGTGCTCGATGTGCACCTCCTTTGGGGAGAGACGGGCAAGGGCCTGCTCTATTTGGCCGTGCTGGGGGACACATCCTCCCCCATAGGGCAAGGCGTAGCCCTTTACGCCATCAACGTGCAAGATGACTCGCCCTTAGCCCGCGCTTCGCTCAAGAACACCTCCGGGGCGCTCCTTCTGCGCTATGATGACTCGTCGCAAAGAGTGATGCTCATCCCCTTTGGCGCGGACGATCGCCTGAGATCCCTCCTCACGTATGACCTCCTGGGCGGCCAAGCCGTGAGCGAGGTGGCCATCTCCGGCCAAGGGGAGGCGGCGCTCTCGCCGGAGGGTCGCTGGCTTCTCACAACCTCGTATGACGAGGCGCAAAAAAGGCAATCCCTCCTCGCAACCGAGGTCTCTGCCCAGCGTGGCCCAGAAACCCTTTTGCAAAACCCACCCCAGACGCACAGCGCAACCCCCCTCTGGTCGCCAGATGGGCAGTCCATCGCCTACCTCCTGCGAGACGGCCTCTATGAGTACGAGAGCACCCGCGGCTTGGGGCTGTGGATCTTTGATATGGTTCGCCGCGAGGCGCAGCAGGTGCTGGACGTGTCCTCGCCGCTTGCCACGCTCGTGGGCTGGACCCCTGACGGAGCCTATATCATAGGCTACCAGCGTGACGAACGGGGAGCGGGCTTCTATTTCGCCGTGCGCCCCGATGGCGGGGGTTACCGTATCCTCTCGCTCGATGCGGAAGCGATCCTTTTGGGCTGGATGGCCTCTTCCGCCTTTAGTATCCCGACCCTCTCCTTGGACCCCTGGCCAGCCCGTTTTGCCGGGACGGTTGGGGATCCCTCTGCGCTCGCCCAACGGGTGGCCGAATACATCAATGCCCACCGCGAGGATTCGCTCGAGGCCATCTGCGAACGCCTGCGAGGGTATATGAGCGAGGCCGGCTGGGAGGTGCCCCTCGGCCAGCCTAGCCTGCTCCGGCTCAAGGAGGATCTCGTCATCGCGGGCCTGCCGCCCCTTACCCTTTACGCCCTCGAGGGCGGCACAGCCTACCCGCTGACGAGCGGGCAGATCGTGCTCGATGCGCGATTGCAAGGGGATGAACTCGGCCTCATCGCCGGGGTGATCGGGGCCTCCGCCGTTCAGCCCTCGTTCGCCCTTCTGAGGCGCGGCGAGGCGGGTTGGCAGGTCATATGGGCGCCCCAAGGCCAGCGCGATTGGGTAGCGACTGACGGCGAAGTGCGCTTTGCCGGCGAGGGGCTGGGCACGCTCCAAGTGCGCGGCACGTCTTTCGGCCTGGAAAATGACGTCTTTCAGGAATGCCACGTCTGTTTGCATCGCCTGTTTGTAGCCACGTGGGTGCGCCAGGGGGATGCTTACGTGCGGCAGAGTCGGCTGCCCGCCGGCGCGCCGCTGGCCGAGGCATATTGGGAAATGACCGAACGCACCCCTTACGCCGTATTGGACGAGGCCTTGCGGCGGATGCGTCACGGCCAAACCATCGAAGACCTCGTGGCGGACCCCGCCGTGGTGGCCCAAGTACGACAATTGGGGCTTCTCGCGCCGGAAGTGCGCCTCATTGCCGAGCGTGAAGAGGGCGAGGCCGTCTATTTCTCGCGGGTCGAGGGCGCGCCGCGTTACGTCGCCCACGTGCGCGATGGGAAACTCGCCGAGGTGCGCCTTTTGGGGCCTTAGTGCGGGGAACAAGGGAGGGATGCGATGCGGATTGATCTCTCTTCTCAGGTCGCCCTGGTCACGGGGGCCGCGAGCGGCATCGGCCGGGCCTGCGCGTATGCCCTGGCCGAGGCCGGGGCGCGTGTGGCGGCCGTGGATATCAACGGCGCAGGCGCCCTGGAGACGGCGACACACTGCCCAGGGGCTGTGGCCTTTACCTGCGATGTGAGCGATGCCGCCCAAGTGGCCGCCCTGGCCGAGGCCGTTCCCCAACGCCTGGGCGAGGTGGATATCCTCGTCCTCGCGGCGGGGATCATCGCCTACACGCCAGGCATCGGCGCCGTCTCGCTCGAAGAATGGGACCGCGTGCTCGACGTGAACCTGCGGGGCACCTTTCTCGTCTGCCAGGCTTTTATCGAGGGGATGAAGGCCCGGCGTCGGGGGCGCATCATCACCTTTGCCTCGCTCGCCGCGCGCGTAGGCGGCCTCGAGGCGGGCATCCATTACGCCTCATCCAAGGCGGGCATCATCGGCCTCACGCGCACTTTGGCCAGAGAGGCCGGGCCTTACGGCATCACAGTGAATGCCGTCGCGCCGGGCATCATCACCACGCCGCCCGTAGTGCGCCAAGTGGCCGACCACGAGGAGGTCTACATTCGGCAGATTCCCCTCCGTCGCCTGGGCCGGCCGGAAGATGTCGCAAATGCCGTGCTCTTTTTGGCCTCGCCGCTTGCCGAGTACATCACCGGCCTCGTGCTCGATATCAACGGCGGGCAGTATATGGGCTAAGGCGCGACCCTGTTAGGGCAATTCCTCCGGCATAAGCGCGATGTAGGCGATCCGCTCCCGGCGGTGAGTATAGACGCAGTGGATGCGCCCCTCGCACCCTTGGATGATCGAGGGATAGGAATACTCGCCGGGCGCCGTCTCGATATCGAGGCGAGCGGGCCACGTCTCCCCATTATCGCGCGAGACGAGGAGCGAGAGCGGTGTGCGGCCTTCGGCCGTGGGGTTGCAGGCCAAAACGATGCGCCCATCGGCCAGGCGCACCGCGTCCAGCCCGCTATTGGGGTTGGGGATGCTCGTGCGGCGCAAGGGCGACCAGGTGCGGCCGTAATCGTGCGAATCGGCCACGCACACGGCACCGATGGTCGCCGTGGCGCGCATCAGCATCCGCACGCAGCCGGGCGCCCACTCCCACGCCGTGGGCTGGATGACCCCGTACGTCGCTTGGGGCAAACGCAGGGCGCCCCGTTCAGCATCCCACACGGCAGAAGCGGCATCTTCCGGCCCGAGAGGGACTTCCCTTGCCCATTCGCCCGGCGGCGCCAAAGGGCCAACGCGCTGCCACGTGGCGCCGCCATCGGGGCTGATTTCCACCCAGCAGGCCCAAGAGCGCCATGTCTCGCACGAGGTGGGCGAAAGGATATCCCCATTCGAGAGGGTGATCGGCTTATTCTTGCTGGGGCCAAGGAGCCCCGCCGGGAGGAAGACGGGGGCGCTCCAGGTGCGGCCGCCATCCGCCGAGCGAAGGAAGGCGCCCGTCCAAGCGGGGATGCTGGGGGCCACCTTGTAAAAGAGCCAGATGACGCCTTGCGCATCGCGGTAGAAGACGGGGTTCCACAAGGGCACACCGGGCACGTCGGCCACGATGTATGGCTCTCCCCACGCCTCGCGATGCCGGCGCGCCATCCAGATGGCCACATCCGGGTGGCCTTCGTGCGTCCCAGCGAACCAGGCGCACAAGAGATCGCCCTCGAGGGTCTCTACTACCGTCGCCGCGTGGCAAGAGGCGAAATAGCGGCCAGCCTCAAACAGGAATTCGCGGAGCACAGAAAGGTCATTCTGTTTCGGGTGGGCGGATTCCCAAAAACTCAGTGTAGATCCTATCTTTGTATTCTCGGCCCAACTCATCGATGGCCTGAATAAAAGCTTGGTAGGTGCCTATGCCTCCTATCTTTTCCCAAAATTCATCACCTATAAGAACTACAACATCGCGTTGCATATCGAACCAACGCTCTGGGAAACTCCAACGGTAATCCTCTCGCCGCCCGTAGGGATTGTAAGGTAATGCAAAATAGGCCTCATCCACTTGAGGAGGTTCCATGGCGTAGAGTTTGAACAATTTTTCTTTACTAACCTTCGTTTGATCGCTATTGGGCAAAGGCGCTTTTAGTTCGAAAGCGTAACGCTTGCCATCTCGACCTTTGGCATACACGTCGCAAACAACGGTTACGGGGATACTTTCCCCACCCCCCTCCAAAATGTACGCCAATTCCACATCCCAGTTTGGCAAGGTTCTCGGGGCTCCCGGCGAGCGATGCTCCAAACGATTAAGTGTTTCCGTGATACGCCTCAGCCTGTCCTCTCTGACAATCCCTTGAATTGCATGATCGCTCTCACCATATCCAAGGCCATATTGGGCCGCCACAATAGCCAAACTCTGCCAAGCCTTGCCAAAAGGCGTTACAAACCGCCTCTCAAAGTGTGCGCCTTTGAAGATCTCATCCGGCACAAGCGCTGCATAGAGGGGTTTCTCCGCTTTATGTTTCTCAGGCAGAAACGGATCCTCAATCAAGACTCTATGAAGAACCTTTTCCATCATCTCACGAATGACGGCTTGAATAGCCTCTTTCATCGGGCTTGAATCGGACATCTCTTCCCCCACTAAGATGGTTTACGCCAGATAAATACTGACTCATAGAATTCACCTGCTCTCCGCCCCGTGCGGCGATTGACCTGGCGGTGAACCACATACTCAACCTCTAATCCTGATAAGACCGCTATTTCCCCATACAGATTCGCAGAATCATTTGCTACGACGATCATATGGCCTCCCGGAGGCATTACACTTGCCGCTCGGCGAAAAACTTGGGCTATTTGTCGCTTATATTCTTCTTGCGCTTTTATTCCTCTACCTCCTGCCGCCGCACCAATCTCACATTCACGCCTATCCTCTAGGCCTAATAGGTGATAAGCATAAGCATGTTGCTCATGGTAATCAATTAACCCAACGTAAGGAGGGCTGGTGATGACGCCATCCACAGGAGGGAAATCGGCCTCTCGCGCATCGCCATGAATAATGCTCACTTGAGCATCCGTGCGTACTGCGGCAAACTCTCGGATGCGACGAAGAGTATCCAAACTGTAGCGATGCAGGAACTTGAGAGCCTCCGTCGTAGGCTTGCATATGCGTGAATGCTTATAGCAGTAATATGGCTCTGTCTGCGGCTCTTTAGGGAAATCGAGATCAAAATGAGTCGTCAAACGCGCTGACCGAGCCGAACGTGAGAGGATGATCTTGAGTAGATCCTTATATTCATAATCCCCATGTTCGATCCAATAGCGATAAGTAAGCAGTTCATATAGAGCCTGAGGGGCGAACCATCGTCGCAGATAATCATCATCGGTAACAGCAAGGAACATCTTTGTTTCTTGCTCTCTACCCCATAATTTTAGCTGTTGTTCTCCCAAGGAGGAGAGACGTGTTCTCTCAAGAATATTCATCACTTCGCGCCGAAGTCTCACATAATCATAATGCGCTGTTTTGGCTCGACACAATAGAACATTGAAAGAGGAAATGTCGTAGCCTATTGCGTGGATGCCCAGTTCATTCGCTTGAACGAGCGTCGTACCCGAGCCGCAGAAAGGATCCAGAACTGTTTGCCCTCGTTGAAAGTATTTGCGTAAAAAGATCTCGACCAACTGCGGAATGAACTTACCCAAATAAGGATGCAACCTGTGAACGTGCTTTGTGCGTTCTCTTTCAGGCAAATCACGTTCACTCCAGTTTAGATTCAAAGCCTCAAGAGGAGTATCGGGCGTTACTTTGCTAGGAATCGTCGGCATGCCGTTTTGGGTACTTTGAAGCAAGGGGATCTGTGAACTACTCGATTTTGCCATTGCTCTCGCCTCCAAGTTTCGAAGCACCGCAAAGACTATACCATAGGACGAAAGGCCGCTCAAGTTTTCGTGTTCGTTCAGCGTAAATTGACATCCCCCCTCTCTGGATTATGATAACGCGCGAAAACTCGCGGCAAAGGCGGCCTTGGCTTTGGGCCGCTTTGTGCAAAAAGGGGAGATTATGCCAGAGAAGATCATCATCGTCCATACCGGGGCGCGGCCCGATGCGCCCCTCGTGGCTGAGCGCGCCGCGCTCAACGCGCCGGATATCGCCTTCTTTATGCGCGGGCGCTGCACCACGCCGCAGGAGGTGCTGGAAGCCGTGCGCGATGCGGATATCGCCCTGTGTTATAGCGAACCATACACGCGCGAGGTCTTTGCTGGGGCGCCCCGGCTCAAGGCCGTCATCCGCTATGGCATCGGCGTAGATACGATAGATTTGGACGCGGCCACGGAATTCGGCGTGATGGTGGTCAACTTTCCCGATTTTTGCGTGCGCGAGGTGGCCAACCACGCCCTGGCGCTGCTCCTGGCCTGCGCCAAAAAGATCACTCGGCACGATCGGCTCATCCGCACGGAAGGCTGGGCCGCCGCGCGGGCCATCAATTCGCCGATGGGGCCGATCCATGGGGAGACGTTGGGCCTTATCGCCTTTGGGAACATCGCCCGCGCGCTGGCGCGGCGCGCCCAGGCGCTCGAGATGCACGTTATCGCCTATGACCCCTACGTGGCCCAAGAGGTCTTTGCGGAGTACGGCGTGGAGCCGGTATCCCTTGAAGAACTCGCGGCCCGTTCCGATTACGTCTCTTGCCATTTGCCGCTCAATGCCCACACGCGGGGAATGCTCGATGCGCGCTTTTTCTCGCAGATGAAGCCCACGGCCTATTTCATCAACACGAGCCGAGGCGCCGTGGTGAACGAGGCCGATCTCATCGCGGCCCTGCAAGAGGGCAAAATCGCCGGCGCCGGGCTGGATGTGTTCGAAAAGGAACCCATCGCGCCCGATCACCCGTTCTGCCGTATGGAAAACGTCATCCTCACGCCCCATTCGGCCTCCTACGCGGATGCGACTTTTGCAGCGCTTTACCGCCGAGTGGGCGAAACGGCGCTGGCCCTGGCCCGTGGGGAGCTTCCAGAGTTCGTGGCCAACCCCGCCGTGATGGCGCGGCGGCGCCGCTAGGGGGAGAGCGCGGAATGGCCCAAGAGATGCCCCAGAGACCTTGCCTGGCTGCCGACCTCCTCGAGCGCGGCATAACGCACTATGAAGAGGAGGCCCTCGATAAGGCCATCGAGGCCTTTACCCAGGTCATCGCCCGCGACCCGCAATGCGCCGAGGCCTACCTATGGCGCGGCCTGGCGCTGGAAGAACAAGACCGCCCCCAAGAGGCCCTGGCCGATTACGACAAGGCCATCGCCCTCGCGCCGGATTGGGCCGACGCCTATTACAACCGGGCCAACGTGCGTTTTGACCTCGGCCAGCTCGATGAGGCTTTGGAAGACTATCTCCAATGCCTCAAACTGGAGCCGGCCCACACGCTGGCCTACCACAACCTGGGCTTGCTCTATGCCCGGCGCGGCGAGTTCCGACAGGCCCTGGCTGCCTTTGACAAGGCCCTCGCCCTGGATGAGGATTACGCCCTCGCCTACTTGAACCGCGCCGAAACGCGCGCCGCCTTGGGAGATCGCCTAGGCGCGCGCGAAGATAGGCGCCGCGCCTTTCAACTCGACCCCTCTCTGCGCCAACGCGATGAAAAGGCCGAACCCCCTCCGAGGGCGCGGCAAGAAAAGGCGCGCCCTCAGGAGGAGGGCGAAGAAGAGGACGAGGAAGACGATTAGCCCGCTAGGATGCGGTCAATCGCCTGGAGTTCGTCCTCGCTAAAGGAGAGGTTGGCCAGGGCGCCGACGTTTTCCTCAATCTGCGAGACGCGGCTTGCGCCCACGAGCGCGGAGGTCATACCGGGGTGCCGCAAAACCCAGGCCAGGGCCATCTGCGCCAGGCTTTGCCCACGGGCTTGGGCGAGTTCGCGCAGGGCGCGCACCTTGGCCAGGCGCTCCGGCGTGATGTGCGAAGGGCGCAAGAACCCGTGCGGCTTGGCGGCGCGCGAATCCTCAGGGATGCCCTCTAGGTAGCGATCCGTCAGGAGGCCCTGGGCGAGCGGCGAAAAGACGATGCACCCCATCCCCTCTTCCGCCAAGACGTCCAGCAGGCCATCCTCAATCCAGCGGTTGAACATATTGTACGAGGGCTGGTGGATGAGGCAGGGCGTGCCCAAGCCACGCAAAATCTGCGCGGCGCGGCGCGTCTCCTCCGGGTTATAGGATGAGATCCCCACATAGAGCGCCCGGCCCGAGCGCACAAGGTAATCCAACGCGCCCATCGTCTCTTCCAGAGGGGTGTTGGGGTCCGGCCGGTGGCTGTAAAAGATATCCACATAATCTACGCCCAGGCGCTTGAGGCTCTGATCGCAACTGGCCACGATGTACTTGCGCGACCCCCACTCGCCGTATGGCCCCGGCCACATACGGTACCCCGCTTTGGAAGAAATCACGATCTCATCGCGGTAAGGGGCCAAATCTTTGCGCAAAATCTGGCCAAAGGTCTCCTCTGCCGAGCCGGGCGGCGGGCCATAGTTATTGGCCAGGTCGAAATGGGTAACGCCCAGGTCAAAGGCGCGCCGTACCACGGCGCGGGCGTTTTCAAACACGTCCACCCCACCGAAATTGTGCCACAACCCCAGCGAAATGGCGCTCAGGAGCAAGCCGCTCCTTCCGCAGCGCCGGTACTGCATCGTATCATAACGCGTTTCTGCGGGCTGATAAGACATCTCGCTATTCTCCTTATTTTTGAATGTTACGCGAGGATCTCGCGCATTTCACACACTTCGTGTTCGGCCCCGTAAAAGTAAGCCACCCATACCTTGGGGCGGATCTCCACCGGTTCCCCCAAGAAGCGCACGCCCCGATGTTGAAGGGTGCGATAGGTGCCCCAAAAATCCTGGACGCGAAAGCCGATGTGCGTCAACCCGTAATCGCTTTGGCGCACATCGGCGCGCGGCGGCCGCCCCTGCGGAAAGCGATAGGAAAAGAGTTCGAGGACATTTTCGCCCAATTGCAGATGGACGACGCGCGCCTCCGCACCGGGCACGCCGATGAGCCGTGCAAGGCCCTCAGTAAAGGTGCGGTCGAACACCTTCTCAAAGCCAATCACCTCACAGTAAAAGGCGATGCACCGCTCCATATCCTGCACACTCATCGCCACGTGATCCATCCGCGTGAACACGGCCACCCTCCGCGCGCGCGCTAAGATTGCATATCCAAAAGGATTTTCACGCCTTGCCCTTGGCGCATCATCGCAAAACCCTCCGCCCAACGCTCCAAAGGCAAGATGCTCGTCACCAGGCGGCGGAGTTTATGTCCCTCCTCCGCCTCGGCAGAGAGCGCCAAGGCCCAACTGGAAGGCGGCGAACTGAAACACCCCACAAGGCCCAGTTCGTGGTAAAGGAGCGTGTTCCACGGCACGGGAATTGTCTCCTCCCCCACAAGGCCGATGAGCACGACTTGGCCCGTCCGTTTGACGAGGGGCACCCCTTGCGAGATGGCCGCGGGCGACCCGGAGCACTCGACCCAGGCATCCACCCCCTGGCCCTCCGTCCGCTCCATCACCACTTGGCGAAGGTCCTCGCGCTGGACGTTCACCGTACAAGTGGCCCCCAGTTCCCGCGCGAGCGCAAAGCGCTCCGCTGCATCGAGGTCCGTCCCCGAGACAAGGATTTCCTCTATGCCCAAGCGCCTCGCCCAAATGACGCTCATCAACCCCATCGTCGCGGACCCCGAGATGAGCACCCGCCGCACTCCGCCGAGCGCCCCCCGTTCGACCAAGCAGTGCGCGGCAATGGCAAACGGTTCCGAAAGGGCAGCCACTTCCCAAGGCACCCCATCGGGGATGCGGTGCACCAGCCAACCCGGCACGGTGAGAAACTCGGCAAAGGCGCCATCGGTGCGCGAGCCGAGGGCGCGTTTATGGGGGCAGATGTGCGGTTTGCCCGCCCGGCACAAGAAGCACGTGCCGCAAGCGCCCGTGTGGAGTTCGCCCACCACGCGCTCACCCACCTGCCAAGCGCCGGCGAGCGCACTCCCCACCTCTACGATGGTGCCGCAGTACTCGTGGCCCATAATCACCGGCGGGTCATTCGGGAACTCATCGGCCTCGATGTGCAGATCGGTGCCGCAAATGCCGCAGTATTTCACCGCGATACGCACCTCATCCGCCTGCGGTGCGCGTTCGGGCACGTCGCACAGGGCCACATGCCCCCGGCCGGGGGCTGTCTTCATCAGGGCTTTCATCGGCTCGCCTCCTGCCCGCAGGATACCATACCTCGTGGGCCAAAAGCAAGGGCGGCATTCCCGCTTGACGCGGCTCAAGTGAGGGGTTAGATTTGGCAAAAGTCAATCAGGAATATCTCTCCAGGCAAGGATGAACGACAAAGAAGAGCAAAAGGGACGCTTTCTACACATCTATTGTGATGAAAGCCGCTTTCGTAACTATCTGTAAAAATGAAAATGCCTCAAACCCTACGCCTCCACAGGCTACCCCTATGGGGTTTCCGTGACCTCATCACGGTTTTCGGGTTTGATGGCATCTTCTATTTTTATTTATAGCACACAAAGGGGAAAAGTCAATAGATTTTTCAGGACTTGTTCTCAAAAATCCGTTTGACGCTGCCCGTACATAGGATTATCTTTTCGCCGTCAGACTGCCCATTGAAAGACTACTGCAAGGGGGAACGATGATCGAAACACCCGATATCCAACGCCCGCCCAAAGAGATGATCGAGGCGCTTTACAATATCAGCGCCGCCACCGCCGCCGGCGAACTGCACCGTTTGGGCATCCGCAACCCGCACATCGTCGGCCCGGTGACGTTCAGCCCGGGCAAAAAGATCGTCGGCCCGGCGCTGACGCTGCAATTTATGCCCAAGCGCGAAGACCTTCACAATATCGGCGAATACCAAGACCCCGAACGTCAACTGCACCGCCATGTGCTCTATCACACCCAGCCGGGCGATGTGGTGGTGGTGGACGCGCGCGGCGATATGATGAGCGGCGTCTTTGGGGGGATGATGCTCACCTACTTTAAGGGGCGCGGTGGCATCGGCGTGGTGATAGACGGTTGCATCCGAGATTTTCCGCAGGTCAAAGAACTCGGCCTGGGCCTATGGCTGCGAGGGGTTACGCCAAACTTTCACACGCAGACGAACATCTTTCCCCATGCCGTGAACGTACCCATCGCTTGCGGCAACGTCCTCGTGATGCCGGGCGATATCATCATTGCCGACGACGACGGCGCCGTGGTCGTGCCCATCGCCCTAGCCTCCCAACTCGTCGAGCGGGCGCTTGCCCATTCGGAATGGGAGGAATTCACGCGCCTGCGCCTTTCTCAAGGGGGAGATTTGCGCAAATACTATCCCTTGAACGAAGAGGCCCGCGCCGAATATGAGGTCTGGCGCAAGGCCCAAAGCCAAGAGCGCACCTAAAAAGCCCCAAAGGGGGCGACGGTGTACCGTCGCCCCCTTTTTTGCGCCTACTCGCTCAACACGCGGGGTTTGGCAAGGATCTCGCGGATTTCCAATTCGTGGAAGGTGCGGGGATAGGCCGGTTTGCAAACGATGGCCGTATCGGCCCCACCGCCCGAACCGGCGATGGCGATGACCTCCTCATCCATCTTTAGGAGGCCCGCCTCGGCGGCCATCAGAACGCATTCCACGGCCACCTTCATCCCTTGCGAGAAGCGGTACAGCGTCTCGCGGACGATCTCCTCCGGCGCGCGGCCGCCGTACTTTTCTGAAAAGGCCGAGCCGACCCCATCGCCCAGGGCGTGGATGCCCGTAACCACGCGCACCCCTGCCGCCTCACAGCGGGCGCGCTCCTCGGGCGTCATACACCAGCCCAGGCTCTCCCAGCCGTGGCCGATGCTCACCGCGATGACGCGAACCCCCGCCGGCCCCATAAGCGCTTGGGCCTTGAGCGCCGTGCCCCCGTGAGAAGAGGCCACCACCACCTGGCGAATGCCCAAGGCCTTCGCCCGATCAAACGCCACCTGCAAGGTTTCATCCGTATTGTGCGCGCCGGGCGTCTCAAAAACGTGCGTAACGATTTGCATAGTCAATCCCTCCCTTTCCGAACAGGTTCTTGCATCGGCTAAACGCCGATGACCGATTCCACCACGGGATACCAGCGCTGCGGCGGTTTTTCGAGAGCGGCCCGCAAGGCGGGCCAAAACGGCAAGACCATCGCGGCTTCGATATGTTGGCGCTGAAACCCTTGCGCCGCGAGGAGACGCCCTTCCGCCTCGTTGCACCGGGCAGACAAGGCGCCTACGGCCCGGCCAGCCGGCACCTGGGCGAGCAGGCCTTCCAACGCCAGCTGGGCGCCTTCGGGATCCTCCGGCAGGGCGAGGTCCGTCAGGATGGTGACCGGCTCAGGGCCGCCAGCGGTGAGGATGGGCGCCTGGCAAAGGGAAACGAAGGCAGCGATGGCCCCTCGCTCATCGCGAAAGAGGCAATGTTTAGCCGGCAGTTCGGCCGGGCGCTCGCGCTTGCGCCATCGCCAAAGGGCCTCATCATAGGGGATGTACCCCTCATATTCGGCAAAGTGGCCGTTCAAAAAGGCCATAGCCTCGGCATCCCTTGCGGGCGAGAGCGCCTCAGGTGCGGTTGAGGCGGGTGCGGCAGGTTGCCGCCGCTGAAAATAATCCATCGGCGTGACGAGGCGAAACCCCAAGCGCTCGTAAAAGCGGTACGGCATCGAACCGAGGAGGGTGGAAAGGGCCGCGGCCGCCAGGCCCTCCGTCTTCATCCCTTGGAGGGCGCGCGAGAGCACGGCGCTCGCCAAACCGCGCTGCCGATGGTCGGGGTGGGTCATCACGGTATCCACCATACCCACCGGCACGAGGTCCCCACCCAGGCGCATCGTCACGCGCGTCACGAACACGCTCGATACCACCTGATCGCCAAACAGGGCGGCGCTGGAGAGGGCGGCATCCATCCCCGGCCGGTGAAGATACCACACGCGGTGCGCCTCGGAGGGTTCGATGACACCCGGATAGGCCGCAAAACAGGCCGCGGTGAGGGTATAGATTTGGTGAGCCAGATCGCCCAAATCCGTATGAGAGACGATTTCATAATGGCGGCGCGTTCGCATTCCCCTACCCCTTGTCAAAATGCAACGTGCGCTATTCTAACCGATGCGTGGATCTGCGTCCAACCCCTTGTTTGACAGGCCCCCTTCCGCGCAGTATGCTTGACGCCACACGCCCGAGGAGCAGCGCGCATGGATTGGCCCCATATCGTTACGGCCCGTCAGTTCCTGGCCACCGAACGGGGCGCCATCGTGCGAGATTGGGGCGGGCGGCTGCCCATCGTCCTGGCTTACCCGAACAGTTATGCCGTGGGGATGTCCAGCCTGGCTGTGCACACCCTATACCGTGGGCTGAACGCCCTGCCCGGCGTGGCGTGCGAACGCACGTTTGCCTGGTTCGACCAGCCGCTCCCCCCAAATGCACCGCTCCTCACGGTCGAATCGCAAAAGCCCGTGCGCGAAGCGGCAGTTTTGGCCATCTCGGTGCCCTTTGAGATGGATTATGTCAACGTGGTGGCTATGCTCCGGCGCGTGCCCGTGCCCGTTCGCGCTGAAGAGCGCCAAGAGGGCGATCCGCTCATCCTCTTGGGGGGGCCGGCCGTTTCGGCGAACCCTTTGCCCCTCGCGCCGATAGCCGATGCGATCGTCATCGGCGAGGCAGAGCCGATTCTGGGGGCACTGGTGGAGGTGTTCCGCGCGGGGTGGGCGCGCCGCCGCGCCGAAACGCTCGAGGCCCTGGCGGCCCTGCCCGGCGTATACGTGGGCGCCCTTCACGATGGGCACCGACCTGTGCAGAGGCTCTGGCTGGAAAATCTCGACGAGTTCCCTGCCGCCACGCGCATCATCGCGCCGCGCGCCGAATTCGGCGATATGTTCCTCATCGAAATCTCGCGGGGGTGCCTGCGAGGGTGCCGCTTCTGCCTGGCGGGGCAGTGGTACCGCCCTATGCGCGAACGCAGCCTGGAGAGCATCCTTGCCCAGGCCCAGGAGGGATTGCGATACCTCCCCAAAATCGGTTTGGTAGGGGCGGCGGTATCCGATTACTCGCAGATTGAGGCGCTCGTGGCGCGCCTGCGCGAGATGGGCGCGGCGATCTCGGTCTCATCGCTCAGGGTGCACCCTTTGCCGATGGTTCTACTCGACGCGCTCGCCGAGAGCGGCTCACGTTCGTTGACGCTGGCGCCAGAGGCCGGCTCGGAACGCCTGCGGCGCGCCATCCGCAAAGGGGTGAGCCACGAGCATATCCTTTATGCGGCCGAGGCCGCGCGGGGGCGCTTTGCCTCGCTGAAACTCTATTTTATGATCGGCCTCCCCGGCGAAACGGATGAGGACATCGAGGCCATCGTGCAGGTGGTGAGCGAGGTCGTGCACATCTTTCAACGCGAGGTGGTGGTGAACGTAACGCCCTTTGTGCCCAAGGCGCATACGCCCTACCAACGCGAGGCGATGGCCCCCGCTGAGGTGCTCGAGGCGCGGATAGCGCGCTTGCGCGAAGGCTGCCGCGCCTTGCACGTGATCTTTCGCGCCGAGGGCCTCTCCGAAGCGCGCTTGCAGGGCGTGCTCGCCCGTGGAGATCGCCGCGTGGGCGAAGTGTTGGCCTCCCTCCCAGTGCCCACAACGCGCGGTTTGGCTCAGGCTATAGCACGCGCCGGCCTAGCGATGGATGACTACCTCCGCGCACGCCCGGAGGGCGCACCCCTGCCGTGGGAATTCATCCAATTGGGCGCGCCCGCCGCTCAGGGAGGGGAGAAGGCAGGGTGATCCACCACGAGGGGCCGCCGCCTTTTGACTGTTTTGAGGCGCTTGCCGCCCGAGGGGTGCCGCATGCCGTCTTTACCCGGCTGGGCGGGCACAGCCAGGGGCCGTTTGCCTCGCTCAACGTGGGCCACACGGTAGGAGACGACCCCGCCTGCGTAGAGGCCAACCATGCCGCCATCTATGCTGCCCTAGGGCTGGGGGCGGACCGCGTGGTGAGCGGACGGCAGGTGCACGGTTGCCGCGTGGTGCGCGCCCGCGCAGAGGATGGCGGGCGCGTGGTGGGCGTGGCGGACGCGCTCTTTACTACGGAAAAGGGCCTTGCCCTCCTTCAGCGCTATGCGGATTGCGTGCCCATCCTGCTTGCCGGCCCTGGGGTCGTGGGCATTGCCCATGCTGGCTGGCGAGGGACCCTGGCCCGCGTCGCCGCCAAGGCGGCGCTAGCGATGGCCGAGGCAGCGCATTGCCGCACCGACCAGATCATCGCGTGCATCGGCCCTTCCATCGGGCCGTGCTGTTTCGAAATCGGGCCAGAAGTCGTCTCCGCCGTGCGCCAAGCCTTCCCCCAGATGGATCACCTCCTCCGCGCGGGGGCCGATGGCAAGGCCCATTTTGACCTATGGGAGGCAAACGCCGCCCAACTTCGCGCGGTGGGCGTAGGCGAAATCGAGCCGGCGGCCATCTGCACGCGTTGCCGCCGAGACCTTTACTTTTCTCACCGGGGCGATGGCGGGCGCACGGGGCGCTTTGCCGCGCTCATCGTCGCGGGAGGGTGAGCCTCTATGTCGGAAATGTATCATACGATTCGAGCCAACCTGAACGAGGTCGAACGGCGCATTGCCTGGGCCTGCGCTCGCGCCGGGCGCAATTGGCGAGAGGTTACCCTCGTGGCCGTTACCAAAGAGCGAACGCTCGGCGAGATCATCGCAGCCTATCAATGCGGCCTGCGGCACTTTGGCGAGAACCGCATCGAAGAGGCAGAGGGCAAACTGGTGCATCTGCGCCCTGCCTTTCAACAAGATCCCCCGCTGTGGCATATGATCGGCCGTGTGCAGAGCCGCAAGGCGCGCCCCGTGGCCGAGGCAATGGATTTTGTCCACTCGGTGGATTCGCTGCGGTTGGCCACGCGGCTGGATCGCTTTGCAGGGGAACTTGGCAAACGCCTGCCCATCCTTTTGGAATTGAACGTCTCCGGCGAGCCGACCAAGGCGGGCTACCCCGCTTGGGACGAGGCGACCCTGGAGGCGTTCTTGCACCAAGAAGTGGCGCCCTTGGCGCAATTCGCCCACCTTGAGGTGCGCGGATTGATGACCGTGGCGCCCATCGTGCCCGAGCCGGAGGGGGCTAGGCCGTTCTTTCGGCGCCTGCGCGAGATCCGCGACCTCTTGCGCCAGGAGCATCCCTTCAGCCCGTGGGATCATCTCTCTATGGGTATGACGGATGACTTTGAGGTCGCCATCGAGGAGGGTGCCACGATGGTGCGCATTGGCCGGGCCATCTTTGGCCCCAGGCCTTCGGAACAAAAACCCCTTGAGGGAGGAAGCAAACAATGACAAGCGAAGTGAGCACGCCCATTGCCCTCATCGGCGGGGGCGTGATGGGAGAGGCCCTGATTCACGGGATGCTGCGGCAGGGGTTGTGCCAGCCCAGTGACATTACGGTGGGCGAGCCGATGGCCGAGCGCCGCCAAACGCTCACCCAAACCCTCGGCGTGCGTGCCTGCGCCGAAAACGCCGAGGCCGTGCGCGGGGCGCCCATCGTCCTACTGGCCGTCAAGCCGCAGGTGCTAGGCCAGGCTATGGCCAGCCTAGCCGGGCGCGTCCGCACCGATGCGCTCGTCCTTTCCATCGTGGCCGGCGCCACCCTCGAAACCCTGCGCCGTGGGCTGGGCATCGAGGCCATCGTGCGCGCCATGCCCAACACGCCCGGGCAGATCGGCCAGGGCATTTCGGTGTGGACGGCAACGCCCGCCGTGGCAGAGGGCCAGCGCGCCCAGGCGAAGGCCATCTTGGGAGCCTTGGGGCGAGAGGTCTATGTGGAAAAGGAAGAAGATATTGATATGGCCACCGCCCTAAGTGGCTCAGGGCCGGCGTACGTCTTTCTCTTTATCGAGGCGCTCATCGAGGCGGGTGTATGGATGGGGTTTGCCCGGCCCATCGCCGAGGAACTCGCTTTGCAGACGGTCATCGGCTCGGCCCTCTATATGCGCGAGACGGGCCTGCACCCGGCCATCCTGCGCAACCGCGTGACTTCGCCCGGCGGCACCACAGCCGAGGCGCTCCAGGTGCTGGAGGAGGGGGCCTTCCGCGCCACCGTGGCGCGGGCGGTGATGGCCGCCTTTCTCAAAGCACGCCGCCTAGGGGAGACGAAGAAGTTATGAAAGTTGCCTACTATATCATCATAGTGCTGGCGCGAGTGCTCAACATCGCCATCCTCATCCGCGTCTTCCTCTCGTGGATGCCCATCAACCCCCGCAACCGCTTCGCTCGTTTCATCATCGAGATCACCGAGCCGATTATGGGGCCGATCCGCCGGCTGGTGCCCTCCATCGGCGGGCTGGATATCTCGCCCATCATCGCGCTCCTCCTCATCTCGGTGGCGGAGAGGGTGCTCCTCACCCTCATTGGGAGGTTTGCATAAGGGAGATGTCTAGGGCGCGAGGCGCTCGCCTCGTATCGCGGGCCGGGAGGCCCGCGCTCCGGAGATGGGAGGGTTATTGGGGTTCGAGGCCCATGGCCACGGCCTCGGCCAGGGTGCGCGCCAAGAGGGGTGTCGTCCCCTCGAGGTGAGGGAAGCCGTCGCGCGTGCGGGGCATCAAGCAGCGCGTAAAGCCCAGTTTGGCCGCCTCCCGCAGGCGGCGGTCGCTCTGGCTTACGCTGCGCAGTTCCCCGGCCAGCCCCACTTCGCCAAAGATGGCCAAATCTTCGGCCGCGGGGCGGTTATAGTAGGATGAGGCAATGGCCATGGCCACGGCGAGGTCCACCGCCGGTTCGAAGACGCGCAGGCCCCCCACGACGTTCACAAAGATATCCTGCTCGCCCAAGCGCAGGCCCACGCGCTTGGAAAGGACAGCCGTCAAGAGGAGGAGGCGGTTGAAATCCACGCCATTGCAGGTGCGGCGGGGCACCTCCCCCGCCGGGCTGACCAAAGCCTGCACCTCCACCAGGATGGGGCGCGTCCCTTCCATCGTCACGGCCACGGCGGACCCCGTGGCGTGGGCCAGGCGCTCTTCCAGGAACACGCGCGAGGGGTTGGTCACCTCCAACAGGCCGCGATCGCTCATCTCGAACACGCCCACCTCGTTCGTGGAGCCGAAGCGATTTTTGACGCTGCGCAACAAGCGATAGGCGTGGTAGCGCTCCCCTTCCAGGTAGAGCACCGTATCCACGATGTGCTCCAGCACACGCGGCCCGGCGATGTGCCCCGCTTTGGTGACGTGCCCCACGAGAAAGGTCGGCACGCCCATAGCCTTGGCCAGGCGCAAGATGGCCGCTGCGCACTCGCGCACCTGGGTAATGCTCCCCGCCGAGGAGGTGAACTCTTCGGAGAAGATGGCCTGTACGGAATCTATGACGGCCAGGCCAGGGCGGAGGTCTTCGATCTGCGACAAGATCGGCTCCAGGCTCGTCTCCGCCAAGACGTAGAGATGTGGGTTAGCGATGCCCAACCGTTCAGCGCGCATCTTGATTTGTTGGGGAGATTCCTCGCCGGAGACGTAAAGGGCCGGCGCCCCTTCGCGCCCCATAAGGCCCGCCAACTGCAAAAGGAGCGTGCTCTTGCCGATGCCGGGGTCTCCGCCCACTAGCGTTACACTGCCCGGCACAAGCCCCCCTCCCAAAACGCGGCTCAATTCCTCCATAGGGATGGGCAGCCGTTTTTCGCCCTCGGTAGAAAGGGCCGCCAAGGGCTGGGCCTTGGCCGGGGCGACGACCGTTCCCCTACTCGCGCGCAAAGAGGAACGCGATGGCGGTTCCTCGATAACCTGTTCCACCATCGCGTTCCACGCGCCGCATTCGGGGCAGCGGCCCATCCAGCGCACTTGCGTCGCGCCGCACTGTTGGCACACAAAGCGCGTGCGAGGCTTGGCCATCCTAACGCGTCTCGCCGGAAAGGAGCGTTTCGCGCTCGTTGATCTCTTCCGGCATCCGCAAGACGATGCGCCCGCCCTCGGCATCCACCGTGATGACGGTGCCGGCGGGGATTTCGGTCATCAACATCTTTTCCGCCAAGGGGTCCTCCACCAGCCGCTGGATGGCGCGGCGCATCGGCCGGGCGCCGAACTGCGGGTCGAACCCCTCCTGCATCAGGAGGTCATGCGCCGCGCGCGTGCAGGCGAGGCGGATGCCGTGCTCGCTCAAGCGCTCGTTCACGCGTTCCAGTTGGATATCAATGATCTTTTCCACGTCCTCACGCGTCAAGGCGTGGAACACGACGACCTCATCCACGCGGTTCAAGAACTCGGGGCGGAAGAGGCGCTTGAGTTCCCGCGTGAGTTTGCTCTTCATCTCTTTGTAGGCGTCGCGCTCCTCCTCTTGCGAAGGCGCCGTGCGGAAGCCCAGCGCCGTATCGCGCGTGATGACGTCGCTCCCTACGTTCGAGGTCATAATGATGATCGTATTTCGGAAATCCACCCGGCGGCCTTTGGCATCGGAAAGATGGCCGTCCTCCATAATCTGCAAGAGCATATTGAAGGCATCGGGGTGGGCCTTTTCGATTTCATCGAAGCAGATGACCGAATAGGGCCGGCGGCGAATGGCCTCGGTCAGTTGGCCCGCCTCTTCGTAGCCAACATAGCCCGGAGGCGCGCCCACCAACCGTGAGACGGTGTGCCGCTCCATAAATTCGGACATATCGAACTGTAGAAGGGCGTCTTCCGTGCCGAACATAAACTCGGCCAAGGCCTTGGCAAGTTCCGTCTTGCCGACGCCCGTCGGCCCAAGGAAGATAAAGGAGCCGATGGGCCGACGCGGATCTTTGAGGCCTGCGCGGGCGCGCCGCACAGCGCGGGCGAGGCTCTGAATGGCCTCCTCTTGCCCGACGATGCGCTTGTGAAGCGCTTCCTCCATCCGCAAAAGGCGGACGGACTCTTCCTCGGCGATGCTCGCCACGGGCACGCCCGTCCACATCGAGACGATCTCCGCGATGTCCTCCGCCGTCACTTTGAGGTCCGTTGGTTCCTCAGGGGCATTGGCATCCAGCGAGAACTGCTCGAGGGAATAGGGCACGGCGATGTCTCCCGCGTTCGAAAGCCAGTCGGCCTCGAAATCGTCCTCCTCCTCTTGTTTGGGGACGGGCAGCGTATCCAAAATGTTCGTCTTCCCATCGGGGTGGAGCACCTTGAATACGCGCACGCGCGAGGCGGCCTCGTCCACCAAGTCTATCGCCTTATCGGGCAAGAAGCGATCGGGCACATAGCGCGCCGCCAGGCGCGCGGCCGCTTCCAGGGCCTCATCGGTGATGGTGAGGCCGTGGTGCTCTTCATAGCGCGAGCGAATGCCCCGCAAGATGGCCAGCGTCTCTTCCACCGTCGGCTCGTTCACGTGGACGGGCTGGAAGCGGCGCTCTAAGGCGGCATCGCTTTCGATATGCTTGCGGTACTCATCCAAGGTCGTGGCCCCAATGCACTGCAATTCGCCGCGCGCCAGGGCCGGTTTCAGGATGTTCGCGGCATCCATCGAACTGCCCGCAGCCCCCGCCCCCACGAGCATATGGAGTTCGTCAATAAAGAGCACCGTCTCAGTGGAGGTAATCTCTTCGATGACCTTCTTGAGGCGCTCCTCGAACTGGCCGCGGTACATCGTGCCGGCCACCAGCGAACCCACATCCAAGCGCACCAAGCGCTTATCGCGCAGGTCTCGCGGCACCTGGCCCGCTACGATGCGCTGGGCCAATCCCTCGACGATAGCCGTCTTGCCGACGCCCGGCTCGCCGATGAGCGCCGGGTTGTTCTTGGTGCGGCGCGCCAAGATTTGGATAACCCGCTCGATTTCCGTCTGCCGGCCGATGACGGGGTCCAGTTCGCCGTTGCGCGCCATCTCGGTGAGATCCACGCTCAACTGTTCGAGCAGAGATTTCTCACCCTTGGCGTTCATCTCTTTGGGGCGCGCGCGCCGCTGAGGCAAGGGGCCGGCCCCGGCCACCTCTTGGTTCATCATCTGCTGAAGGCGGCGATAGATGAGGTCCAAATTGACGTTCAGGGCCTGCAAGATGGCCGCCGCTACCGTATCGGGCAGGCGCACCATAGCCATCAAGAGGTGCTCCGTGCCGATGAAGGGGTGCCCTCGCTTGCGAGATTCGGCAATGGCCAGTTCGATCACGCGCTTGGTCTGATCAGAAAGTTGGAGGGAGATCGGCGCGCGCTCACCGCTCCCCACCATGCGCTCTACGGCCATACGCAGTTGGGTTACCGTTAGCCCCATTTCAGAGAGCACCCGCGCCGCCAACCCCTCCTCTTCGCGCATCAGCCCCAAGAGGAGGTGTTCGGTGCCGATGTAAGCGTGATTCAGGCGCCGAGCCTCTTCCTGCGCCAGGCTCAGCGACTGCCGCGCCGTCTTGGTAAAATGCTCGAAATTGGGAGCCATAGTTTCACCTTGCTTTCATACTTTACTATCGTGCACTGTGCGGGCCAAACCCACACAGTGCCTTGGGGTGGGCGCCACGAGGCCGCGCCCCACCTTTTGCCCTGCATGGGCGCTATCGTTGATTCCTCTATAAGCAACGAGGGGCCATGTGGCTTCGCCACGCGGGCCCCTGTTCGAAACCTGTTCACAAAACATATCTGACTTGTTCGGGGCCCTGACGAGTGGCGCCGGCGCCATCCAGATGGGCTGTCTACGGAGGGCGCCTATCAAACGCGGGCCCAAACCGAAGCCTCGGCTCTAACGCTCGTCTTCGTCTTCGGCTAGGCCTTCCGCCCCCTCAAGATTTTCGGTCGCTTCCCAATCAAAGTCTTCATACTGCTCCTCGGTGACCCTGCGCAGGCTAAGGCCCAAGCGCTGTTTCGCCGCATCAATGCGGATCACCCGCAGGTCCAGTTCTTGCCCTTCATGGACGACTTCGCTGGGATGATTGATGTGCTGTTCCGAAAGCTCCGAGATGTGGATGAGGCCCTCGATATCCTCATCGAGGCGGGCAAACGCGCCAAACTCTGTGATGTTGGTAATGCGCCCCCGGACGATCTGGCCGATGTGATAACGCTTCTCGACCTCGCTCCAGGGTTCGGGCTTGAGGCGCTTGATGCTGAGAGCGATGCGCCGGCGTTGTGCATCCACCCCCAAGACGTACACATCCACCTCATCGCCCACCTTGAGCACTTGGCTCGGGTGCGTTACGCGGCTCCACGAGATTTCCGAGAGGTGCACCAACCCGTCGGCCCCGCCCAAGTCTATAAAGGCGCCAAAATCGCACAAACTGCTCACGACGCCCTTACGTACGTCGCCCTCTTTCAGTTCTGAAAGGAGGCGTTCCTTTCGCTCCTGGCGCCGCTCGCGCAAGGCCGCCCGCTCCGAAAGGATAAGGCGGTTGCGCCGACGATCCAACTCGATGACCTTGACGGGGATGGTGCGCCCCACCAGTTCGCTCATGGCCTTTTCGCGCTCGGCATCATCCGCATTGCGGCTCAAGCGAACGCTCGCCACCTGAGAGGCCGGCACAAACCCTCGCACGCGCCCCACGTGGACGATCAAGCCGCCGCGGTTAGCCCCCGAAACCTTGCCGTCAAACGCCTCCTGGCTTTCGAGCAATGCTTGGGCGCGCTTCCAATCGCTTTCGAGCATGGCTCGAGAGAGAGAAAGGACGATGTTCCCGACGGCGTCTTGCGACCGGACGACGGTCACGTAAACCTTATCCCCAACCTTGAGGTTCCTGCGGAATTCGGGGTCAAGCCGCTCCAAATCCCTAGCCGGAACCACCCCTTCGGATTTGCATCCGATATCCACGATCACTTCGGTGGGCGTTTTGCTGACGATGATCCCTTCAACGGTCTCGCCCTGCTTGGGAACAGGACTGGAATAATCCTGTTCTAGGAAATCGCTCATCGAGTGAACGGGTTCCCCGGATGCATCACCTCCTCCATATGGTTGCCCCGTGATCTGCTGTGACTCCACACTTCCTCTCCTCGTTAGAATGCCATGCAACTATATTATAAGGATATTTGGGCCAAAACGCAAGGCCAAGAAAACGCCCTTTTTACGCCTCATCATAGGGGGCCGCAAATGCCAAGGCCGCCGATGGCGAGGTGAAACGCCTTATTCAGGGCCAATACTCTTCTACCAAAAGGGGAGGCCCTTTGTCAAGCGCACCTACCACCTAGGGCTTTGGCGCTGGGCTAGAGTCGGGTATAATCACGCTCACCGAGGTAAGGAAGGAGGCACAGGAAGGCGATGCGCGTTGCAGAAGTGGTGGTGCGTATTTTGGAAAGCGAGGGCATCGAGGCGGCCTTTGGCATCCCCGGCGCGGCCATCAACCCGGTGTACGAGTACCTGGGCCAATCGAAACAGATCAAACATTACTTGGCCCGCCACGAAGAGGGCGCCGTCCACGCGGCAGATGGCTACTTTCGCGCCTCAGGCAAGATGGCGCTGGCCATCTGCACCTCCGGGCCGGCGGCCACGAACTTTGTGACCGGCCTCTACACCGCGCAGATTGACTCGATGGCCCTCATCGCCATCACTGGCCAGAATGTGCGCGCCCAGTTGGGCAAAGAGGCCTTCCAGTGCGTGGATATCGCCACCATCGCGCGGCCCGTCTGCAAAGGGGCCTGGTGCATCACCGAACCGACCCAAGTGCCGCCGATTATGCGCCAAGCCTTCCGCCTCGCCCGCGAGGGGCGGCCCGGCCCCGTGCTCATTGATTTGCCCCTTGATGTGCAACTGGCCGACATCCCCTATGACCCGGCGGCGGATGCGCCTTTGCCCATTATGCGCACACCGCCCGATAGGGCACAGATCGCGCGCGCCATAGACCTCCTCTTGAAGGCCGAAAACCCCGTGATGATTATGGGGGGTGGCGTGCTCTTGGCCGGGGCGGCGGAAAAATGCGTCGAATTCGCCGAGTACCTCTCTCTGCCGGTGATCACGACGTATATGGCGACGGGGGGCATCCCGGCGGAGCACCCCCTCCACGTGGGGCACATCGGCATCCAGGTCGGCTCGCCCTTCGGCAACCAGTTCTTCCTTGGCTCGGACCTCGTCTTGGGCATCGGCTGCCGCTTCAGCGATCGCCACACGGGGCGGCTGGACGTCTATACCAAGGGGCGCCGCTTTATCCACATCAACGTCGAACCGGAGCACATCGGGCGCATTGTGCCCACGGAACTAGGCATCGTAGCCGATGCGGGTTTGGCCGTCGAAGCGCTCCTCGAGGAGGCCAAGCGCCGCACCCCGCCCCTGCCGCCCAAACCGCGCGTCGCGCGCATCCCGCAAGATCGCGCCGCCCTCGCCCGCCGTATGGATTACGACCAAGTGCCCATCAAGCCGATGCGCGTTTACAAAGAACTCAACGCGTTCTTTGGCCCCAACACGATTTATACCACCGGCTGTGGGTTGACGCAGATTTGGTCCGGCCAATTTCAGATGACCAACGCCCCGCGCACCTATCTGGCCTCCGGCGGGGCAGGCACCCTGGGCTATGACCTGCCCGCCGCTATCGGCGCCAAAATCGCCCGCCCAGATGCCACCTGTGTGGCCGTGATGGGCGACGGCGGTTTTATGTTTATGGTCGAAGAACTCGCTATGGCCTGCCAGCACAAGGTGCCCATCATTGTAGTGGTGGTCAACAACGGCTATCTGAGCCTCATTCGGCAGAACCAGCGCTACGCCTATGAGTACGAATACGGCGTAGATTTGACCTATGATGGGCTGGGGGTAGATATCCCCGCCCTGGCGAGGGCCTTTGGCGCCTATGCGGAACGCGTTACGCGCCCCGAGGAGATTCGCGGCGCCCTGCAGCGCGCCGTGGAAAGCGGCAAGCCCGCCGTGATTGATATCCTCGTAGAGCGCGAGGCCGATGCCTCCATGGGGGCCTCGCTCGACGCCGTGCGCGAGTTCAACCTATAAGGCCCTAGGCGCAAGATGGGAGCGCGATGAGCACATTCCCCGTGCGATGGCCACAGTTGCCCAAGGATGGCGATTGGCGCAAGCGTTTTTTGCTGATCTGGACGGGCCAGCAAATTTCGCTCTTTGGCAGTTCCATCGCGGGGTTTGCCCTCGTCTGGTGGCTCACCGCGCGGACGGGGTCGGCCACAGTGCTCGCTATGGGGACGCTCTTTACCATCCTGCCGAACGTGGTCTTGGGGCCGTTCGCCGGCGCGTTGGTGGATCGCTGGAGCCGCCGCCGGGTGATGATCTTGGCGGATGGACTCATCGCCCTCTTTTCGCTGTGGATGGCCATCCTTTACTGGCGCGGCGCGGCGCGCGTGGGGCACGTCTACCTCATTATGTTGGCGCGCGCCATCGGGGGGTGTTTTCACCTGCCAGCCGCGCAGGCCTCCACCGCGCTGATGGTGCCGGAGAAGCATCTGCCGCGCATTTCGGGGCTGAACCAGACGGTGCTCGGCGCGGTGCGCATCGTCTCGCCCCCTTTGGGGGCGCTGCTCCTCACGCTCCTACCTATGCATGGGGTGATGGCCATTGACGTTGTGACAGCATGCGTGGCCATCGGCCCGCTCCTCTTCACGCCCATCCCCGAACCTCAGCGGCGCACAGCCGAGGGCATCCTGCCCACCTCCATCTGGGCCGATATCCAAGAGGGATTCCGCTACGTGTGGCACTGGCCGGGGATGAACGCCGTGATCATCCTCTCGATGGTCATCAGTTTCTTCGCCTACCCGGCGATATCCCTCACGCCCATCTTGGTAACAAAGGCCTTCGGCGGGGCGGCCTTCCACTTGGGCTGGCTGAACTCCGCCTGGGGCGTGGGCATCATCGCGGGCGGGCTGATTTTGGGCACCTGGGGAGGCTTCCGCCGCCGCTCGATGACGGTCATCGCGGGGACCATCGGCCTGGGGGTGGGCATCTTGATGGTGGGCGCCGCGCCCGCACGGGGGTTTGCCCTGGCCCTGGCCGGGATGTTCCTGGGCGCGGCGCTATATACGATGGTAACCGGCGCGGGGATCGCCCTCCTCCAAAAACTCGTAGCCCCCGAGATGCACGGGCGGGTGCTCACGCTCGTGGTGAGCCTGACGACGGGCATCGCGCCCATCAGCATGGCCATCGCCGGGCCTGTGGCCGATGCCTTGGGCGTGCGGGCCTGGTTCATTGTGGGCGGCGTAGTCACCCTTGCCCTGGGCATCGGGGCGCTTTTCACCCCCTCCATCCGCACACTGGAGGATGCCCGCGCCCCCGCCCCCCTCGCCGAGGACGTCAAACTCGCCCAGCCGGGCGATGGCGCCCGCCCCTAGACGTACTCAAACACCTCTCCCGCCGGGATGTGCACGATGGGCACATTGGGGAAGCGCTCCCTCAGCCACCCGGCCAGCCAGGCCATACCCGGCTCCTCGCTGAGCACGTGCCCCAAGATCACCAGGGCTTGCCGGTGCCCCAAGAGATCCGCATCGCGGACGTATTCGGCCGTCTCCCACTCGTTGATTTCGCCGCAGACGAGGAGATCGAGTTTTTGCTCCCGCAAGAGGGCGATTTGCATCCGGCCGCCGGCCGCGCCCACGGCCAAACCGATGCGCTGACAGATCATCTCCGGGTCCCCAAACACCTTGACGTGCGCGACGCCGAGGCGTTCCCTCAACATAGCCACGAGGTTCCACAGGGAGGTGGGCGGCACCACGCACAGCCCGCGGATTTCGGGGTCGGCATACGGCCCCCAGCCGAGTTGCCGCAAGACCCCCGCCAAGATGCCATCAGGCCGCAGGGAGTGGATATGATCGTGATAGCGCCAGACGACGAGGTGGTGCTCCTCCAGCAGGGCGCGTTTGGCGCGGTAGATGGGGTCCTCAGCGAGCCAATCCGTCTCGTCGAGGTGATTGTAAAAGGTCGGCTCGTGCGTGATGATAAAATTGGCGTTACGCGAGATGGCCTCGCGGATGACGGCGACCGTGGCCATACAGGTCGTTACAACGCCGCGCACGGGTTGAGAGGGGTCGCCCACCTTGACGGTATCCACCGTGGGCTGGCGCAGGCCGCCGGGCGTCTCGGCTAGGATGCGATCAATCATCTCTTGAATCGTCAGGGCCATAATCCTTGCCTCCTAAAAGGTTGCGAACGCGGGCATTGTAGCGCAAGATAGCGTGGCCTGCCATTGCGTACGCGGTAGCCCACGAGGAGGCGGGATTGCCCATCTCCCGAAGGCCTGGGCCTCGGCAGGCCGAAAGACGCCTCAGGGACGGGGGATTCTATGCGCTATATCATCCAATACCTCGAGCCGGGGCCGCACCTGGCCCACATCGCGCCGCGAGAGGCGGCGCATCGGCTCCACAGGGCACTTGCGGCCCTACCCATTGAGGGGGTTCTTTTGGGGTGGAGCCTCTCGCCAGCCCTGGTGGCCTCCTGCGCTCGAGAGGCACAGGAGGCCGGCGCGGCACTCTACCTTTGGCACCCCCTCCTTACGGCCCAGGGCGCCCCGCCGGAGTGGCCCTCTTGGCGCGCCATCGGCCCTACGGGGCAGCCCGCGCCGGCCTACCGAAATCTGCCCGAGTTTACCTTCCTCTGCCCGAACCACCCGGAGGCGAGGGCTTTTGTCATCGAGCGCCTGCAAAAGGCCCTCCAAGAAGGGCCGTTTGCAGGCGCCTTTCTCGACCGCATCCGTTGGCCCTCGCCCACGGGGAATGATCACGCCCATTGGGCCTGCTTCTGCCCCTTTTGTCAGCGCCAAGCGGCCCAAAACGGGCTGGACCTCTCCCTTATCCAGCGCATTCTGTGCACTCGGCCCCTCTCTGCGGCGCTTAGGGCCATCTACCGGGGCGAAGAAGGCCCCTTGGGGGAATGGGCGCGCTGGCGAGAGGAGGTCATCAGCGATCTCGTGCGAGGGGCCGCCGAGATGCTGCATCGAGAAAAGAAGCGCGTCGGCCTAGACGTGTGGTCGCCCGCGTTGGCGCCGCTCGTCGGCCAGGCGCTCGGGGCGCTGGCGCCCAGCGCCGATTGGGTCAAAGTGATGACGTACCTCCGCGCCTGGGGGCCGGCCGGTTTGCCCTACGAGGTGGCCCATTGGGCGCGGCAGATGGCCGAAGAGGGAGAAGAAGGGGAAGCGCTGAGCGCCTTGAGCCGCCTCTTGGGGTTGCCCTTGCCCCCTACCCTGAACGCCTTCACCGAGGGGTTCGCCCCACACGCGTTTGCCATCGAGGCCGAACGGGCCTGCGCCTTTGCGGGGCATGCGCCTGTGTGGGTAGGGCTGGACCTCGTCGAGATACCGGGGATATGCCACATAGATGAACCCACCGTGCGCGCCGCCTTGCGGGCCGTGCGCCAAACGGGCATAGCCGGCATCGTCCTCTCTTGGGACCTTTGGCATATCCCCTTGGAAAGGCTGGATTGGCTCAAAGAGTAAGGGCCTCCCGCCTCGTGGGCTGGGAGGCCCTCCCTTCTCACTCGATGACGACGCGATCCGTCCCACTGCGGCCAAAGGTCTCAGGGGCGTACATCTCCTCGGCCTTGGCCGGCGGCACGATGAACTCGCCCGGCGTGGTGGCCCGCGCCACGTAGGTGTAGGTGTGAATGCCCTCCCACAGGAGCGAAGCGAAGGCCTCAGCCCGCTGATCGCGCAGGTTTTGGTGCTCGTACCAGGTCCACCGCCACCACCAATACGCGCCGCGCGAGGTATCGGCCGGGTCTTGCGGGATACTCCCCGTCACGGCGAGGGCGGGGTTGAGCGGTTCGAGGCCCGCCGGGAGCGGATCCGCCAGCGCCACGTGGTAGCGCCGCGTAGGGGCCACCATCGTCAGGCGCACGCGCACGCGCGCCCCCGCCTTGATGTGCCACACGCCCTCGGCATCCTGCTGAACGTCGGCCGGGTCATCCACCGCCTCGTAGCGCCGTTCCACCACGAACCCCTGATCGAGCGGGGCCAGTTGCAGGTCTTTGGGCGCGTAACGCAGCCCCAAGCGATAGTACAGCCGCCCCTGGCCCTCTTTGCTGAGGATGAGGGCTTGCTCGCCCTCCTTTTGAGCGAGGTAATCCATCGGAATATTCAGCGTCTGATATTCCTTGGTGCGGCCTTTGAAGGCGAACTGCCCCAAATAGTCCTCGCCCAGCCAGGCGCGCGCCACGAAATCGGGCGTCTGGGCCTCAAAGGTAGCAAAGTAACGATCCAAGGCGAGGAGGATAAAGACGTTCTCTTGCGTGTTGCCCCAGCGCCCCGCCTTGCGGTGGGCCAACAGGCTGTTCACGAGTTTGGGGATGAGGTCGCTCTTCGGGTGGCCCTTGATGAGCGCCTCGAGGATGATCCCATCGGCGCGGCGGTCGGAGGCCAAGAGCACATAGCCCTCCTCCTCTCGGTAAGAGGTGGCGAAGTGGGCCGCGCCCGCCGTCTCGACCACGCGGTTGGCCAGGTAGCGCTCGATCTTTTGAAGGGCCTCTCGAGAGGCGGCGTCTCCCACAAGGACGTTGTAAATCCACCCCAGCGCCTCTGGCTGGAGATTCTCCAAACCGGCCTGATCCAACAGGGCGCGCGCTTTGGCCGGGTCCGCATCGCCCAGTTGAAGGCGCGTATAGAGGGCATAGGCCGAAAGGCTGTAGCGCACATCTTGGCTATACCAATGGGGGTAGTGGGATTCGATATCTCGCAGATAGGCCAAGGCGCGCTGAATGGCCTCTTCGCTCACGGGGTAATCCTTTTGGCGGGCGCGGGCCAGGGCGTGCGCCGCATGGATAGAGTAGAACGGCCAAGAGTCGCGCCCCTTCGTCCAGATGGGGAAGCCCCCATCGCTGTTTTGCAGGTTCTGCAACGTCTCGATATCGCGCGCCATCGCGCGGTCAATCTCCTCGGGCGCGGGCAGACCCTCAGCCTGGAAGGCCTCCAGCACATCTCGCAGGGCGGCCACCGCCAAGATGCGCGAGGCGATCTGCTCCGTGCATTCGTACGGGTAGGCGAGCAGGTAGAGGAAGGCATCCGTCAGGGCCTGGAGGGCCGTCGAGGAGGTGGTGATCTCTAGCGCGCTGAATTGTGTAAAGACCCCGCTCGGCGCGATGATGGGCTGGGCGATGGCGCCCTGGTCTATCACGCCGTAGGTGGCAAAGGCCTCCGTGGTGGCCGGCGTATAGACGGGGAGCGTCACTTGGGCTGCGTCGGCCCAGGGGCCGGAGGCGGCCCCGATCATTAGGCGCGCCGTGCCCGCTTGGTCGGTCGCGGCACCAAAGCGCACCTCGACGCGATCTCGCGCCGGCACGGTAACCGCTTTGCCCGCGCTCCCTGTGAGGATGAGATTAGCCGCCTGCACGGCCACCTGCACCTCGAGCGGGGCATCCGTCTGGTTCTGCAGGATGACGGGCAGTTCGAACCGATCGCCAAAGTTGAGGAAGCGGGGCGCCGAGGGGCGCACCATCAAGGGCAGGCGCGCCGTGAGGCGCGATTCGCCCTTGCCAAACTGGCGTTCCCCGGCCACCGCCACGGCCATCACGCGGTACTCGGTCAGGTTATCGGGCAGTTTGACGGAGACGGAAGCCGTCCCATCCGCATCGGTGGTTACCTCCGGGGCAAAGAGGGCCAGCGGGTTAAAGTCGCTCCGCAGGCGGATAGGCTGCGCCGCCTGTTCAGCGCCCGGCGCCGCCTCGGCCATTTCCACCGTCATCGTCGCCATAGGGGCCGGCATCGCGGTGGGCACGGCGGACATCATCTTCACCCGGCGCGCCCCCGCAGCCTGGTCAAGCAACTGCTCCGGGTTCACAAGGAGCACATACTGTCGCAAGCGATAATCGTTCACGCCGGCATCGCGCTCGGCGTAGAACACGCCGATGGGATCGGCCAGTTGGTAGTTCGTCAGCGCCAAGACGGCCTCATCCACCACCACGAGCGCCACCTCTGCGCCCCGCACGGGGCGACCTTGGGCATCGAGCACGCGAAGGTCAATGGTCGTCTCGCCGCCCGGTTCGAGTTCCGCCTGGCGAGGGGTGGCCTCCACCGTCAGTGTGCGCTCGTAGGCCGGGACGCTCAGTTTGAGGTTCCCACTCGCATAGGCCGGCCGTTTGGGCAAGCGCGGGTCCGGCGCGCCATCGGGGCCAAGGCGCGGCGCCTCGCCCACGAGATCCACCTGCACCCACACGTTGGGGATGTCATCCTCCGTGATGGGCACCTGGAGCGTGTACGAAGGCCCTTCTATGCGGAAGCGCTCCTCATGCACCAACCCCAAACGCCGCACGGTGAGGATGCCCTCGGCCGGCGCAAACGGCGCCTGGACCAGAATCTGGGCCACGTCGCCGGGCTGATATTCGGCGCGGTCGGGGATGAGCGTTACCTCTTCCTGCTCGATGCGCCCCACCGAGGGCTGTTCGCCCCCGCTCACCCAGCGCGTGATTTGGGTCAGGTTCGGGCGGCCCTGCTCATCTACGATCGTGGCGCTCAGGCGATAGGTGCCGCCCGTAGGCGTCTGGAAGGTGCAGGAGACAGGCTCGGCTTGAGAGGTTACCGTGCAGGTTTGTTCATCCGTTTCGACCTCTTGCCACTCGCCCTTGAGATACTGCCACTTGAGGCGCACGGCGCGCAGGGCGATCTCCACGCCCGGCTTGGGGGTGCCATCCAGGTCCACCACGATGGCCTCAACGCGGAGGGGCTTCCCTCGCTCTACGAACATCGGCTGGCTGCGCAGCCCCACATAGAGCGAGGCGGGGTGCACCAACATATCCGTCGAGGCCGCCCAGGCTTGGCGGTTCACGTCCATCACGCTGGCCTCGGCGCGCACCACGGTGGGGCGCGGCGGTTCCACCGCCTCAAAGGCGATGCGCAAGACGTGCACCCCTGCGGCGTCGGTCAGGCCATCGAACTCTTTGACGTGGTCCGTCTCGATCGCCGGCTCGCCCCACCGCCGGAACGAGAACCACCAAGGCGCCCAAATGCCAAAGTCGAAGTCCTCCCACTTGGGCGGGTGGTAACTGCCCGGCGAGGCGCTCACCACCCAATGCACCTCCGCGCCGGCCAAGGGGCCGCCCGCATAGTATTGCGCCTGCACCTTGGCCGTCGCCGCCTCCCCCACAAAGTGCGGGCCG
>JAIOAW010000009.1 GCA_019873625.1 Chloroflexota bacterium | reverse complement strand
ATTCCCCGCCGCTTACCTGCCTCCTCTGCGCCTTTGAAGAAGGGTTGGAAATGGCGGGGCTGATCGTCTTGGCGCAGGCGCTTTTGGGGCACCTTCAGGCGAGGGGTGGCCTATGCCTCCATTTGGCGCCCGAGTGAGGCGCCGGGGCGGCGCGCATCCCGCGTTTCTCTCTCTTGAGTGCCCTTTGACGGATTGGCAACCCAGGAGTATACTGTTTTTTGATGGAACGAACGAGGCCTGTTCACAAGGATTTTGCAGGAGACGAATGACCAAGGTCAGCCAAGAGAAAATCGCCGTCGAAGGGACCATTGTCGAGGCCCTGCCGAATACGCAGTTCCGCGTGCGCCTGGATAACGGCCACGAGGTGCTTGCCTACATCTCCGGCAAGATGCGCAAGTACTATATCCGCATCCTGCTCGGAGATCGGGTGCGCGTGGAACTTTCTCCCTATGATTTGACCAAAGGGCGCATTGTGTACCGATTCAAGAGTTAGCCTTGGTCGGGAGCAGGTTGACTTGAATGTTAGGGAGCCGTGCAGGCTCCTTTTTTTATTTTCGGGCTTGCGGCCCGGAGAAGATGCGGCTACAATCGAGCCGCTAGGCCAATACCGGGTTGCATAAGATAGAAAGCGGTGAACGATGGATTTTCAGGAATTGCGGGCGCGGTTTGAGGACCTTTGGGAAAAGCACGCCTCGGGCGCTTTGAGCGATGAGGAATATCTCGCCCAGGTAGAGCGCTTGATAATCCGCGACGACGAGGGGCGCTGGTGGACCATCGGGGCGCGCACGGGCAAATGGTATGTGAGCCAGGGCGGGGTTTGGGTGGAGGCCGAGCCTCCCATTCCAGCGCCGCCACCTCCCCCGGAGCCGATTGTGGAACCGCCCTCGCAAGAGGCCGTCGAGGCCATCCTGGTGGGCGCGCAGGAAGAGGCGCCCGCCGCCGAAGAAGCGCCCTCTGAGGAGCCGCGAGGCGAGGCCGCGGAGGTTGCCGAAGCGCCTGCCCAGGCCAAGGAAGAGACCCCCGCTATTGAGGTGGCGGAAGAGGGCGCGCCCGCCCTCGCGGGGCCTGCGTTGGAACCCTCCGCCGCGCCAGAGGCCCCAGGGGAAGGGGGCGCGGCACCAGATCTCATCCCTTGCCCGGCCTGCGGGCGGCTCATCGAGGCGGGTTCGCGCTTTTGCGGTTATTGCGGAGCGCCCATCGCCCAGGCGCAGGCGCCCGCCACCTGCCCCCAATGCGGGCAGCCCATCGAGCCGGGGGCGCGGTTTTGCGTCTACTGCGGCGCCCCTTTGAAAGAGGTCCCTCCATCGGCACCCGCCGTGGAACCGACTCTCGCGGCACGGCCTGTAACGCCGCCCCCTCCGCCGCCTACACCGGGTGCGCCGCCTAGCGGCCTAGAACCGACGATGATCTCCGGCGCGCCGGCTGCGCCTGTGGCCAAAGGGCCAGGTATGCCCCCGCCCCCGCCGCCCATTGCGAGCGGTTATGTGCCACCTATGCCGTCCCCTCCGCGCCCGTCAGGGCCGGTGGAGAGGGCGGTTAGGGCAAAGGCGGGCAAACCGATGGCCCTTATCATCGTATTGGCGGTGGTGGGCCTCATTTTGGTATGCGCCGGCGGCGTTCTGGCCTATTCGGTGATCAGCCCCTCGGCGCCCTTGAGCCGCCAAGTCGCTCGGCTCATCGGGCGGGGTGAAGTGACCCCGACGCGCCCGGCGATCACGCGCGTCGCGCCGACCTTGGCGCCCACGGCAACCCTCCCGGCGGCCTTGCCTGCGACCACGACGCCGACGCGCGAACCGACGGCGGTGGCCACGGCTGCCTCGGTGACGCAAGCGCCCGCTACGGTTACAAAGACGCCCCTCCCGCCGACGAACACGCCCCTCCCGCCGACGGAGACGCCCATCCCGCCAACGAGCACGCCTTTGCCGCCCACCCATACGCCCATCCCACCGACGAACACGCCCGTGCCCCCCACCAAGACGCCGGCACCCCCCACGAATACGCCTGTGCCGCCCTCGCCCACGCCAGCGCCCGTCGCGGTATTGAGCAGCATCCCCGTGAGCAATGGCGCCTTTGGCGAGGGCGTGATGTGGGTGGAGCATTTGGCCTCCATCTTTGTGAATGGGCCAGACGGCCACCGCTACCGCGCGGAACTGGGCTTCCTTTCGACGCGCACGGCCAAGGAGGAGATCCAGCGCTTGTGGACGGCGGCCGGCCGCGGCGGGGCGAACTGGCGGACGCGCATCCAAGTGCGCGACCGTGTGGCCTGGGTGGCCTGCACGCCAGACCGCCACGCTTGCTACGACAACTTGAACACGGATAGCGCCCAGGCGACCTTTACCTTCCAGGTGTACCTGCGCGACTATGTGTGGCAGTCGCTCTTGAACGATTATCTGGCCGGGGGCTGGCAGGCCACGGTGCAAAACCAATACTATAGCGCCGTGCAAGAGGCCATCTTCACGCCGCTTTCGGGCCAGAAGGCTAACGCGCCCTGCATCGGGTTTACCTTTACGCGCGCCGACTGAGGGCTGGGGTGGCAATCTCCGCTGCGGAGGTGCTCTATATCCACCCCGCCAAGCAGGGGGTGGGGTTCCCATATGGCGAGCAGGCCGCGGACGTGCCCTATGTGCTCTTCCCCGTAGGGGTCATCGGCCTGATGAACCTCCTGCGGCGGGAGGGCATCGCCGTTCGCGGCCTGAACGAGCCGCTGGAGCGCCTGCTCGACCTCTCCTTTGACCTGGGGGCCTGGCTCAAGGCTCAGGCCCCGCCTAGGCTCATCCTCATAGACCTCCACTGGTATGAGCACGCCTATGGCGCCATCGAGGTGGCGCGCCTGTGCAAGCGCCTCTTCCCGCGCGTGCCCATCGCCCTCGGCGGCCTGACGGCAAGCGGTTTTGCGCAGGAAATCCTCTATGCCTTTCACGAAGTGGATCTCATCGTGCGCGGCGAGGCGGAGGAACCCCTGCGGGCGTTGGCCCGTGCCCTGTGCCTCGAGCAAAAACCCCTCGAGGCCGTGGACCTCGCCGCCATCCCCAACCTGAGTTACCGCCGCGATTGGGAGGTGTGCCACAATCCCTTGGCCTACGTGGCCTCTGCGCAGGACCTGGACGCGCTTGATTTTGTGGAGGTATCGTTCCTCGAGCACGCGCGCTACTATCGCGGTTTGCAATACGCCGGCGACCCGAGGCCCTACGTCTTAGCGGAGGGGCCGCCCAAGTTGGGCCACTGGCTCTGCATCGGGCGGGGGTGCGCGTTTGACTGCGCCTTTTGCGGGGGCGGCGCAGCCTGCCATAAGCGCCTTGCGGGGCGCGGCGGGCTGGTGGCGCGCGCCATCCCGCGCGTGGTGGGCGACCTGGAGGCGCTCGCCCAGGAGGGCGTGCACCAAGCGGCGCTTTCGCTCGACCCCTGCCTGTTCGGCCAGGCCTACTGGGAGGCCCTGTTTGCCCAAATGCGCACGCGGCGAGTGCGCATCGGCCTATACAATGAGTGCTTTACGCTCCCGCCGGCCGGTTTTGTGCGCGCCTTGGCCCGCGCGGTGCATCTAGAGCACTCGCAACTTGCCCTTTCGGTGCTTTCGGGCGAACAAGTGCGCCGGCTAAACGGCAAACCCTTTTCAGATGCCCAACTGTGGCGCGCCCTCTCGCTCCTGAAAGCGGAGCGCGTACCCCTCGCCGTCTATTTCTCGCTGAACCTGCCCGGCGAGACGGAGCGCACCTTCGCGCAGGCCCTGGCGCTTGCCGAACGCATCGGGCGCTTTTATCCGCCGGACCTCCTCCAGATGTTCGGCCAACCCCACACGGTGGATCCCTTCTCGCCGATGAGCCTGGCCCCCGAACGCTACGGCCTGGAGGTGCGCTTGAGGACGTTCCAGGATTATTACGAGTATTGCCGGCGCACGGCGGCCTATGACCCCGCGCTCGGCGTGGAGGAAAGGCACGGCTTCCGCGCCTTGGCGCGCGCCCCTGGCGAGGCCGATCGCCTCCTGGCCGCGTGGCGGGCCTTCGCCCAGGGGCAACCCTTCCACTGCGAGTGAAGGCTCCCCTCACCCTGCCCCTCTCCCACTTAAGTGGGAGAGGGGCAGGGTCTATGGAGTGCGAAAGCGAGGCTTCAGCACTCCACACCCGTAGCGCGGGCTTCCCGGCCCACGTGCGAAGCGGGCGCCTCGCACGCCCCTTTCCCCCCGGAGCGCGGGCCTCCCGGCCCGCGTGCGAGGCAGGCGCCTCGCCCTCCCGAGTTCCCTCTCCCGCGCCAGCGCGGGAGAGGGCTAGGGTGAGGGTCCCTCCCTCTTGAGGAGCGAGCCGAGCATCCCGAACATCAGGAGCGTGGCGAGGCAGGGGAGGGAAAGGCCGATCCTCCAGGAGGCGGGGGCGATATGCCAGGCCAGGCCGTGGAGGTCCATAAGGAAAAGGGCCACGGCGAGCATCCCCAGCCACACCTTGGGCGCGCGCTCGGCGAGGATCTCATCCACAAGCACAAAGGCCGGGATGATGAGTATAGCCATCTGGTGATACCAGGCGTAGGGCGTGGCCAACTGGAGGGCGCAGAGGCCGAGGGCCACCTCGCGGCGCACAGTGGCGGGGGCGCGCCGGCCCGGCGGCCAGAGAAGACCCACCACGGCCAAGCCCAGCGCACCCAGAGAGAGGAGATAGACGCGGTAAATGGCCCCCTTGCTCACCCAGCCGGCGAGGAGCCTCGCCCACAGGCCGTTCAAACTCTGGTTCGGCGCGGCGGAGATGAGGCGCCCCACCTCGCCCAGGGCCGCGAGGTGCGAGAAATAGGAGCCGAGGCCCGCCCGGCCAAAGGGAATTGCCGCCGAAGCCCAGAGGATGACGATGCCGCCCACCGCCGCGGCCAAGGCGCGCCAGCGCCCCCGCCAGGCGAGGTAGCCCACCAAGGCCACCGGCACGAGTTTGAGCATCACCCCCAGGGCAGCGCCCATCCCCGCGAGGGCCTCCCGCCTGTGCCACAGCCCGTAAAGCCCCAGGCACAGGGCCAAAAGGAGGAAACCGTTCACCTGGCCGGCGTGAAGCGTGGCCAGCGCCGGCACCCAACCGGCCAACACGAAGCCGGCCAGGGCCGGGCCACCCTCTCGGTCGCTCGTGCGCCCCAAGAACCAGGCCGCCGCGATGAACGCCCCGGCCGAGAGGGTGAGCCATACCAGCCCGGCCACCCGAGGCGCGAGCGCCGTGAGGGGCAAGACGAGTTCTGCCGTGAGGGGCGGGTAGCGGTAAGGCGGCGCCAGGGGCCATACGCCGTAACGCGCGGCGAGCCGTTCCCATTCGGGTTTGGCGCCCGCCTCGGCCAGGGCGTAGATATCCACCCCCTCGCGCCAGGCGCGGGCCGCCACGTAGTAGAGGTTAAAGTCATACAGGCGGTTGCGCACCGCCTGATAGCCGATCCAGCCGGCATATTGGCCCACGAGGAGCGCCAAGACGAGCGGCCACGCCAACCGATGAGAAGCGGCCTGCCGGAGACGCGCGGTGAGGCCCACCCATAACCCTCCTCAGCCCTCTAGCGCCTCGCGCACCTTGGCGGCCAGGGCCTCCAGCGTAAAGGGCTTTTGGATGAAATGGATGCCCTCATCGAGCACGCCCTGGTGGCTGATGACGTTGGCCGTATAGCCCGAGGTATAGAGGCACTTGACGTTGGGCCGCAGGGCGCGCACGGCCTCGGCCAACTGGCGCCCATTTATCGTGGGCATCACGACGTCCGTCATCAGGAGGTGAATCTCCCCCTCGTGTTCGCGGGCCAAGCGCAGGGCCTCTTCGGGGGAACTCGCCCCGAGCACGGTGTAGCCCAGCCGATCCAGCAAGCGGGCGCCCAGTTGCAGGACCGTCGCGTCGTCTTCTACGAGGAGCACCGTCTCGTGGCCAGTGGCCAGGGTGCGCGGCGCGGCCTCCACCGCCTCGGGCGCGGCGGCCTCATAGCGGGGTAGGTAGATGTGAAAGGTGGTGCCAGCGCCCGGCTCGCTGTACACGTTGATGAACCCACCGTTCTGTTTGACGATGCCGTACACCGTGGCCAGGCCTAGCCCCGTGCCCTGGCCCTGGGGTTTGGTGGTGAAGAAGGGCTCGAACAGGTGCGCCTTGACCTCGTTGGTCATCCCGCAGCCCGTATCGCTCACCGCGAGCACCACATAGCGCCCCGCGGTGGCCTCGCGGTGCAAGGCGGCATAGGCCTCATCCACCACGACGTTGGCCGTCTCGATGGTGATGGTGCCGATATCCTCGATGGCATCTCGCGCGTTCACCACCAAGTTGGCGAGGATTTGGTCCACCTGCGAAGGATCCATAAACACGCGCCACAAATCCGGCGAGGGGTGCCATTCGACGCGGATATTCTCGCCCACCAGCCGGCGCAGCATCTTGAGCATCTCTTCGACGTGCGCGTTCAGGTCAAGCGCCACAGGGGCGATGGTCTGCCGGCGGGCAAAGGCCAACAGTTGCCGCGTGAGCGAGGCGGAGCGTTGGCCGGCCGCCTGAATCTCCTCGAGGTATATCCGCAGGGGAGCATCTGCGGCGATCTCCTCCAAGGCAAGTTGGGTATACCCCAAGATGCTCTGGAGCATATTGTTGAAATCGTGCGCCACGCCGCCGGCCAAACGGCCGATGGCCTCCATCTTGAGGGCCTGCTGGAGTTGCGCCTCCAGCGCCGCCCGTTGGCGCTCCAGTTGCCGCTGCTCGGTAATCTCTTCGGTGAATTCCACCAGGCCCACCACGTTCCCCGTTTCATCGAGCACGGGGTAGCCGCGGTGGTACCAAAGACGACCATCCGGCGTCTCTATCTCGCTCACTTGAGGGGTGCGCATTTCTTTGGCGCGAAGCACGGGGCAATTCTCGCAGGGTTCGGAACGCCCGTGCCAGATTTCGTAACAGTGGCGGCCGATAAGGGCTTGGGGAGGCTGTTTCACGGAATCTCCGGCGGCCTTGTTGGCCAAGCGCACGCGCAAGTCGAGATCGTAATAGACAAAGATTTCCCGGATGTTGTCGAGGATGAGCGTCTTTTCCTCCTCGCTCTCGAGGAGCGCCTCGGTCGCCTCCCGCAGCGAGGTGATATCGTGCCCGATGCCCACCAAGCCGACGATGCGGCCCGAGGCATCCCGGAAGGGCACTTTGGAGACGAGGAACCAACGCACCTCGCCCTCCAGCGTGATGAAGCGTTCCTCGCGGTGGAGCACCGGCGCGCCCGTCTGCAAGACGCGCATATCCTCCTGGTAAATCCGCTCGCCCACCTCGCCGGGGAAGAGGTCCCGCGCCGTCTTGCCCAAAATCTCCTCTTCGCGCCAGACGTTCACCTCGCAATCGGCCCGGTTCGAGAGGACTTCGCGGCCCTCGGCATCTTTTACATAGACCGGATCGGGCAGGTTATCGAGCACGGTGCGCAAAAGGGCGCGCTCGTGGGCCAGGGCGTCGCGTTCGGCGCGCAGGGCCTCAAGCAGGCGGGCATTCTGGATGGCCAGGCCGATTTGGTTCGCCGCCGGCGCCAGGAGCGCGGCCTCGGCCTCGGCGTAAGCCCCCTCCTGGTAACTCTGCACCTCCAAGAGGCCGACCGTCTGCCCCTCCACCACCATAGGCACATAGAGCGCGGAACGCGCCATACGGTGGTTCCCCTCGCCCCCCACAAAATGCACGCCCTCGGCGGGCGTGGAGGGCATCTCTCGCATTATGACGGGCTGCTGCGTCACGAGGGCGCGCTTGCGGCCCTCCAGGGGTAGATCCTCGCCCATCTCCAAGGGTGGGAAGAGGGAGACATCCAGCGGCTCTCCATCGCTCAGGGCATAGGCGGCGCGCAGGGTGCGCGTTTCGGCGTCATAAAGGGAGATGAGGAGACAGGGGCAATCCACCAAGAGGGGCAGGTGCTCATAGGTCGCGCGGAAGATGGCCCCCAGGTCATTGCTGCGGGCCAGGGCCTGCCCCAGGCGGTTCAGCGCCGTCAGGCGGCGGAGGTACTGGCGTTCGGCCGTCTGATCGCGAAAGACGAGCACCACGCCGCTCAAGGTTCCCGCCTCGTCGCGGATGGGCGCGCCGCTGTCCGCAATGGGAATCTCGCGGCCATCCCGCGCGAGGAGCAGGGTGTGGTTACCCAGCCCCACCACCAGCCCCTCCCGCAAGACGCGCACGACGGGGTCTTCTACGGGGGCGTGCGTCTCCTCGTTCACGATGCAAAAGACCTCGCCGACGGGCCGGCCGGCGGCCTCGGCGGCGCTCCAGCCCGTGAGCGCCTCGGCGACAGGGTTCATCAACGTAACGCGGCCGGAGAGGTCTGTGGCGATGACGGCATCTCCCACGCTGAGGAGCGTGGTGCGGTAGCCGGCCTCCACTTGCCGCAGGGCGGCCTCGGCCTGGGCCAGGGCGCGCTGGTGGCGCACCTCATAGCCCTGCACGGCCAGGCCCCCCGCCGCCACAAAGAGGAGGATGAGGCCTACCGTCAGCCCGCCCATTGCCCAGGCGTGTAAGCGCCACTCGGCAAAGGCCTCCGCTTCATCCACCTTGGCCACCAAGAACCAGGGCGCATCGGGCACGGCCCGGAGGTAGGCCACGACGCGCTCGCCTCGGTAATCCACCCCTTCGAAGAAGCCCTCTCTCCCCAGTGCGACCTGCACGGCGGGCACATCGGCGCGGCTCAGGGGGATGCGTAAGGCGAGCGCCCAACCCGGGCGGTGGCGCAGGTTATTCAAAAAGAGGACGTCTTCCCCCTCGCGGCGCACGAGGAGCGTCTCGGCCGTTTTCGAGGGGACGGGCCAGGATTGGATGAGCGGGTAGAGGAACTTGTCGGCGTGCATCTGCAAGATGACGGCCCCCACCGGCGCGCCGCCCCGCTCGCCCGCGGCATAGAGCGGCGCTATGGCCTCCAGATGGGGCGTGCGGCCGTCTGGCCCAAGGTGCAAATCTGTAAGGAGGGGGCGATGCTCGGCCATAGCCTGGGCTACGGCCTCGGCGACCTCCGGATGAAGGGGCCGGAGCGAGCCGCTCCAACTCAGGCGCACCTGGCCTTGGGCATCCACAAGGAGGATGTCGTCATAGCCATAGTGCTCCCGCAAGGAACGGAACTGTTCGAGGAGCCTGGCCGCTTCGCCGGGGTCGCCCGTGGCCAGCCAGCCGGCCAGGGCCGGCCCGACGAAGGGGCTTTCCATCAGGGTAGAGGCATCGCCCAGGCGTTCGGCGCGCCATTGGGCGATTTGGCTCACCTTGAGTTGGGCGATGGCCCCAAGTTGCGCCTCCACCTTTTGGCGGATGGCTTCCCTATCGTAGCGGAAGGCGGCGATCCCCCCGAGGAGGGTGGCGAGGATGAGCAAGGCCGTGGTGGCCCACAGCCAGGCCGTGCGGGGGCGTTTGAGGTGCATCGGCGCCTCCTTTAGGCGTGGAGCGCACTCACGCAAAAAGGGATTCTTGACTCGTTGAAAGTTACCTTATTATACCTTATAGCGGTATAGCGCCAAACCCCACCTCGCGCTCCCCCCTCACCCTGCCCCTCTCCCACTTTACGTGGGAGAGGGGATGCCTCTTGGCTGGGGTGGGGGTCATATGGAGTGCGGAAGCGAGGCTTCCGCACCTGTTGAAGCGAAGTTCGGCACTCCATACCCGGAGCGCGGGCCTCCCGGCCCGCGTGCGAGGCGGGAGCCTCGCCCTCCCCCTCACCCTGCCCCTCTCCCACTTAAGTGGGAGAAGGGATGCCTCTTGGCTGGGGTGAGGGTCATATGGAGTGCGGAAGCGAGGCTTCCGCACCTGTTGAAGCGAAGTTCGGCACTCCATACCCGGAGCGCGGGCCTCCCGGCCCGTGTGCGCCAGGCGGGAGCCTCGCCCTCCCCCTCACCCTGCCCCTCTCCCACTTTACGTGGGAGAGGGGATGCCTCTTGGCTGGGGTGGGGGGGTCAACTCCACAGGCGGTCGTGCGAAAATTCGCGATCCCACGCCTCCGTCGGCGACCATAGGTCGGGGTCGTTCGGGTCGAGGTATTCGGCGATGACCTCGTCGTTTAGCGCGGTGATGCCCAACCCCGGCCTCTCGGGCACTTGGATGAACCCCTGCTGGATGATGGGGTTGGGCAGGCCGTGGACGAGGAGGTTCCATTTGGGGTCATCCACCGAGTGGTTCTCGAGGACGAGGAAATTCTCGGTGGCCGCGGCGGCGTGGACGGCGGCCATACAGGCGATGGGCGATTCCGCCATATGGATGGCCATAGCCACGCCGTAATCTTGGGCCATATCGCCGATCTTTTTCAGTTCCAGAATGCCTCCGCAACTCAGGATATCCGGGTGGATGATCGAGACGGCGTGCGCCTCGAGGAGGGGGCGAAAGTTCTCTTTGAGATAGATATCCTCGCCCGTGCACAGGGGCGTCTTGCAGGCTTGGGCCAGGCGCACGTACTGGTCGGTGTACTGCCAAGGGAGCATATCCTCATACCAGGCCAGGTTGTACTTATCCAGCCGCTGGGCGATCTTGATGCCATCCTCCAGGCCGATGTGCCCAAAGTGATCCGTGGCAAGGGGAATCTCGTAGCCGATGACGCTGCGCACCTCGGCCACGTATTCTTCGAGGTAGTCCAGCCCCTTTTCGGTGATGCGGATGCCCGTGAAGGGGTGGGCGATGTTGTTGAGGTCATACCAGCGGTTGCGCAGGCGGCGCTGTTCGAGATCGGGGAGGTCCGGCGAGGGGTGGCGCACGGCGTTTCGCAGTTCCTCGAGGAACCCCAGCGGCGCGGTGAGGGCACCCTCCACGCCGGCGAGGAGGTTGATGCCCACATCCATCTTGAGGAAAGTAAACCCCATCTCCATACGTTGTTTCAGGGCCTGCCCCATGGCCAGGCCCGTATCTTTGCCGCGCACGTCCGTATCGCAATAGATGCGGATGCGGTCTCGAAAGCGCCCGCCCAACATCTGGTAGACGGGCACGCCGTAGGCCTTGCCGGCCAGGTCCCACAGGGCCACCTCGAGGCCGCAGACGCCCCCTGCCTGCCGGCCGTGGTAGCCGAACTGCTTGATGCGCCGAAAGAGGCGATCCACATCGCAGGGGTTTTCGCCCAAGAGGCGGCTCTTGAGCATCAGGGCATAGGTCTTGCTCGCGCCATCGCGCACCTCGCCATAGCCCTCGAGGCCTTGATTCGTCATCACCTTGATGAGGGGGCGCCGCCAACCGTGAGCGCCCATATTCGCGATGCGGATATCCGTGATGCGCAGTTGCGAGGGGCGCGAGTAGGTGTTCGTGTGGGCCAGGGCCTCTTCGTACGTCTCAGACATAGGGAACCTCCGTACCTTGGGATGATGGCGCCTATGATAGGCGCCTATGGGGCGAGTGCAAACCTGCCCTCTCTCGCTCCCCCTCATCCTGCCCCTTTCTCCCTCCCTGGAGCGTGGGCCTCCTGGCCCGCATACGCGAGGCGGGAGCCTCGCGTTCCCCCCTCACCCTGCCCCTTCCCACTTTACGTGGGAGAGGGGATGCCTCTTGGCTGGGGTGAGGGTCATATGGAGTGCGGAAGCGAGGCTTCCGCACCTGTTGAAGCGAAGTTCGGCACTCCATACCCGGGGTGCGGGCCTCCTGGCCCGTGTGCGCCAGGCAGGCGCCTCGCGTTCCATCCTCGGGCTTTGACAAGAAGGTATTCCTGTGCTACATTTTGCCCGTGAACGATCACGGGAACGGTAACGGCAACCCCAAACGACCTGCGACGATCCGAGATGTGGCGGCGCGCGCCGGCGTCTCGCGGCAAACCGTGTCTCGCGCAATGAACGACAAGGGCGAAATCAGCCCGGAGACGCGCGCCCGCGTGCTCGCGGCGGCCCGCGAACTCGGCTATCGGCCCTCGAGCATCGCGCGCGGCCTCAAGACGCGCCGCACCCTCACCGTGGGGGTGGTGGTGCCCGATATCGCCAACCCTTTCTTCGCCGAGGTGGTGCGCGGCGCCTCCGAACGGGCCGATGGCGCGGGCTATTCCGTGCTCCTGTGCAATACGGACGAAAACGCCGAGCGCGAGTGGGCCATCCTGCGTATGCTCGAATCGCACCGCGTGGATGGGCTGGTGCTCGTCAGTTCGCGCTTGAGCGAAGAGATGCTCGCGGAGGCCATCGCCCGGTGGCGGCCCATCGTCTTGGTGAACCGCACCCCACAAGAGGCGAGGGCGGGCGTGGGCTGGGTGCTGGTAGATGACGCCCAAGGCGCACGCCTCGCTGTGCGGCACCTTTTGGAACGAGGCCATCGCAAAATCGGCTTCTTGGCCGGCGTGCCCACGTCCCGGAGCGGCCGCGAGCGCCTGCGCGGCTACCGCGAGGCGCTGCGGGAGGCCGGTTTAGGTGCGCCGGAGGAGTGGGCGGTGCCTTGCGCGCCCACGGTGGAGGGGGGCCGCGAGGCGGCGCTCGCCCTATTGGGCCGCCACCCGGAACTCACTGCTCTCCTTGCCTACAATGACCTGGTGGCGGTGGGCGCGCAACAGGCCTGCCGGGCCTTGGGGCGCGCTATCCCCCAAGGGTGCGCCCTTGTGGGGTGGGATGACATCCTTTTTGCCGCCTATGTTTCGCCGCCGCTCACGACGATGCGTATGCCCAAGGCCGAAATCGGCCAGCGGGCGATGGACCTCCTGCTGACCCTCTTGCGCGAGCCGGAGGCTGCGCCGGCGCCCGTGGTGCTGGAGACGACGCTCATTGTGCGCGAGACGACATAATCACGAAAGGGGGACGTGTGCTATCCCAAATGTTGCCTACCTTCGACGAAGGCGCCCTGGCCGGCCTCATCCAGCAGGCGGCCGGCGGGTGGGAGGTCTATCGCTCCTCCGTGAGCCGTGCGGAGGGCCTCATCCTTTTCCTCGCCAAGCGGGGCCGAGAGAAACGCCTGGGGGCCTTGGCGACCCAGCCCCAGGCGATGGGGTTTGACCTCACCTTCGCCCCCGTTCAAGTGGGCGGAGAGAAGGCCTTCTTGGGTTGGGGGGCGCTCAGCCCGGCGAACGCCGAGGCCCTGCGCCGGGCGCTCCCTTGGGCGGCGCCTATCCGCGTGGGCGTGCGCCGTTCGGCCGGGTTGGGAGACCGCTTGGGCCTGGCCACGCCGGGGCACGTGCGGGCGATGCGCCACGTACAAGGGGTGGTGCCCGTCTTGGCTCAGCAATCCATCCGCGAGATGGAACGCACCCAGCGCACCCCGCAAGAGGTGATGGACACGGCGACCTGGGGCGTCTTTCAAGAGGGGTGGCGCGCGGGCTATGGGGCCGACGCCGACCACCTCAAGACGACGGCCGATATAGACGCTTGCCTTGAGGCGGGGTTTGTGATGTACACACTGGACCCCCGCGACCACGTGGATAACGCCGCCCATACGGACGATCTCGCTACCCTACGGCGCAAGTATGCCGCCCTGCCCTGGGATGGCCTGGAGAGTTCGCCCGATGCGCTCTGGGCGCGCTATGCGAACAGGCGTTGGGCCGTGGAAGGTTTTACGGTGGCCTTGGATGAGGAGGCCTTCTTGCGGGCGGCTTGCAAATATGGCCGCGCCTTGGCCCATTTGAGCGCGCTCTATCGCTATCTCCGTGCGCACCTCGGCAATCGCCCGTGGGAGTTGGAGGTGTCGGTGGATGAGGCCGATACGCCCACCAGCCCCGCCGAGCATTTCTACATCGCCAGCGAACTGCAACGCCTGGGCGTCGAGTGGGTGAGCCTTGCCCCGCGCTATGTGGGGCGCTTTGAAAAGGGCGTAGATTACATCGGCGATTTGGCCGCCTTCGAGCGAGATTTCGCCCAGCACGTGGCCATTGCCAAGGCCCTTGGGCCGTATAAATTGAGCCTCCACTCCGGGTCAGACAAGTTCAGCATCTACCCCATCGCGGCGCGGTGGGCAGGGGACCTCGTCCATCTCAAGACGGCCGGCACAAGTTACCTGGAGGCGCTCAGGGCCGTGGCCCGCGCGGACCCCGCGCTCTTTCGCGAAATCTTGGGGTTCGCCCTCGCGCACTATGAGCGAGATCGCGCCTCCTACCACGTCTCCGGTCGGCTGGAGCGGATGTTGCGCCCCGAGGCGCTGGGCGATGAGGAGTTGGAGAAGGCCCTTGATCATTTTGATACGCGCCAAGCGCTCCACGTAACCTTTGGCACGGTGCTCACGGCGCGGGGGGCGGATGGAACGTATCTGTTGCGCGATCGGCTATATGCCGTGCTGGAGGAACACGAGGAGGCGCACTATGCCGCGCTGGAGAGCCACCTCGCGCGGCACGTGGCGCCTTTTGGCATCTAGGGGGGAAAATGGCATCGGATTACGTGGCGCAACTTTTCAGCGTCGAGGGGCAAGTCGTCGTCATCACGGGGGGTGGAGGGGTCCTGTGCGGGGCCATCGCGCGGGGCTTGGCGCGCGCCGGGGCCAAGGTCGTCCTCCTGAACCGCACGCGCGCCTCCGCCGAACGCGTGGCCGAGACCATCCGCGAGTTCGGCGGTGAGGTGATGGTGGTGGAGGCGGACGTCCTCGACCGGCCCGCCTTGGAACGAACGGCCGAGGAGATCCTAGCCCGTTACGGACGGGTGGATGCCCTCATCAACGGCGCGGGCGGCAACCGGCCGGAAGCGACGACCGGCCCCGAGAACCCCTTGACCGATATGCCGGAAGAAGCCATCCGCGACGTGTTTGATTTGAACTTTATGGGGACGTTCTTGCCTTGCCAAGTGTATGCGCGTATTATGGCACAGCAGGGCAAGGGCGCCATCATCAACATCGCCTCGGTGAACGCCTTCAAGCCGTTGACCAAGATCCCGGCCTATTCGGCGGCCAAAGGGGCGGTGGTCAACTTTACGCAGTGGCTGGCGGCGCATCTCTCTTTCGAGTATTCGCCGAATATCCGCGTGAACGCCATTGCGCCGGGGTTCTATCTCACCCGGCAGAACCGCTACCTACTCGTTGACGAGAAGACGGGCGAATTCACCGAGCGCGCCAAGAACGTCTTGGTGCATACGCCGATGGGGCGCTTTGGCGAACCCGATGAACTCATCGGCACGGTCATTTGGCTCCTTTCGCCGGCGGCCTCATACGTCCATGGGGTGACGATCCTCGTGGATGGCGGATTTGTGGCCTACGGCGGGGTATAATCACACACGGTAGAAAGGAGAACGGCAGACGTGGAGATTCCAGAGGTGGTGCGCCCGCTTGTCGAGATGAAGGCCGAGCATGCCTTTTTCGTCGGTATAGACTCGGATGGTTGCATCTTTGACACGATGGAGATCAAACACAAAGAGTGCTTTGCGCCGAACGCCATCAAATATTTTGGCTTGCAGGCCGTCTCCAAGTATGCGCGCGAGGCCTGGGAGTTCGTCAACCTCTACAGCAAGTGGCGTGGCATCAACCGCTGGCCGGCCCTCATCAAGGTGCTCGACCTCTTGCGCGAGCGGCCCGAGGTGCAGCGGCGGGGCGTGCACATCCCCGAACTGCCCAAAGTGCGGGAATTCATCGCCTCCGGCGTGCCCTTGAGCAATGAGGAACTCGCCAAACGCGTGGCCCAAACGCAAGATCCCGAACTGGCCCACGCCCTAGCCTGGAGCAAGGCCGTCAACGCTACCATTGCAGATATGGTGCACGATGTGCCGCCCTTCCCCTGGGTGCGCGAGAGCCTGGAGTATATGGCCGCGCGAGCGGATATCATCGTCGTCTCGCAGACGCCGACAGAGGCCCTGGTGCGCGAGTGGCAGGAGCACGGCATTGACAAATATGCCAAGGTCATCGCCGGGCAAGAGATGGGCACCAAATCGGAGCACATCTATTGGGCCACGTTGGGCAAGTACCCCGAGGCGAACCACAAGTTGATCTGCGGCGATGCGCCGGGCGACCTCAAGGCGGCGCGCGATAATCACTGCCTGTTTTACCCCATCAACCCGGGGCACGAAGAGGAGAGTTGGGAGCAGTTTTACAAAGAGGCGATGCGTAAGTTCTTTGAGGGCACCTATGGCGGCGACTATGAGGCGCGGCTCATCGCCGAGTTCGAAAAGGCACTGCCCGAAGTGCCCCCGTGGACGCACTAAGGAGAGACCCACCGATGGTCATTGGCCAGGGGCATACACATCGTTTCTTGACCGAGGATGAGGCGAGGGCCATCTTGGAGCGGGGCCTTGAGGAGATCGGCGTGCGCGGCAAACGGTTCCTGTTCATCATCCCCGATAGCACGCGCAGCGGGCCGATGCCCTTTTTCTTTCACGCCCTCACGGAACTCACCTTGGGCCGCGCCGCCAAGGTGGATTTTCTCATCGCCCTGGGCACGCACCTGGCGATGGATGACGATAAAATCGCGCGCCATCTTGGCATCACGCCCGAAGAGCGCCGCACCCGCTATCGCGAGGTGGGCCTCTACAACCACAACTGGCAGGCCGGCCTGACGGAAATCGGCGTCATTTCGGCGGATGAAATCGAGGCCCTGAGCGGCGGGTTGATGCGCGAAGAGGTGCGCGTCCAGGTGAACCGGCGCCTCTTTGACCACGATCATCTCATCGTGGTGGGGCCGGTGTTCCCCCACGAGATCGCCGGCTTTTCCGGGGGGAACAAGTACTTTTTCCCCGGCGTGGCCGGGCCAGATGTCATCAACTTCACCCACTGGTTGGGCGCCGTCATCACGAACCTGAAGACGATTGGTATTCAAGATACCCCCGTGCGCGCCGTCATCAACCGCGCGGCGGCGATGATCCAGGTGCCCAAGGCCTGTTTCAGTTTCGTGGTGAGCGGGCACGCCGACCTCGCTGGCCTGTATTTCGGTTCGCCGGAAGAGAGCCAGGCCGAGGCGGCCAAACTTTCGGCCCAAATCAACATCACCTATGTGGAAAAGCCTTACCATCTCGTCATCTCGGTGATGCCCGAACTGTACGACGATATCTGGACGGCCGGCAAGGGGATGTACAAGATGGAACCCGTGGTGGCCGATGGCGGCACGGTGATCATTTATGCCCCGCATATTGACGAGGTGTCGTACACCCACGGCAAGATCCTCGACCGCATCGGCTACCACGTGCGCGATTACTTCCTCGCCCATATGGACAAGTTCGCCGATGTGCCCCGTAGCACGATGGCCCATGCCACGCACGTGAAGGGGGCGGGCACCTATATCCACGGTGTGGAGCGGCCGCGCGTGAACGTCATCTTGGCGACGCGCGTGCCCAAGGAGCGGTGCGAGCGCATCAACCTTGGCTATCTCGACCCCGAGACGCTCGATCTCGAGGCCTACAAGGGGCGCGAGGAGGAAGGCATCCTCGTGGTGCCGCGAGCCGGGGAGATGCTCTACCGCCTAAAGAGCGAAAAGGCTTAGGAGGGAGCGATGGAGAAATATCCGTTTGGATTGATTGGCCTGGCCGTAATGGGCCAGAACCTCGTGCTGAATATCGAGAGCCATGGCTTCCCCGTGGCGGTGTATAATCGCACGGCGGCGCGCACGCAGGAATTCATCGCCGGCCCAGCCCAGGGGAAGAGGATCAAGCCTTGCTACAGCCTGCAAGAGTTGGTGGATTCGCTGGAGCGTCCCCGCAAGGTGATGCTGATGGTGCAGGCCGGCTCGCCGGTGGATGAGATGATCGCCCAACTCAAGCCCCTCCTCGAACCGGGCGACCTCATCATTGACGGCGGGAACTCGTTCTACAAGGATACCGAGCGCCGCGCCGCCGCGCTTGAGCAAGAAGGCATCCACTTTATCGGCACGGGCGTCTCGGGGGGCGAGGAGGGTGCCCTGAAAGGGCCGGCCATTATGCCGGGCGGGCCGTATGAGGCCTATCAGATGGTGGAGCCGATCTTTAAGGCTATCGCCGCCGTGGCCGAGGGCGAGCCGTGCGTGGCCTACATCGGGCCGAGGGGCGCCGGCCACTATGTGAAGATGGTGCACAACGGCATCGAATATGGCGATATGCAACTCATCGCTGAGGCCTATGACATCCTGCACCGCGCGCTCAACCTTTCGGCCCGCGAACTCCACGATATCTTTGCCGAGTGGAATGAGGGCGAACTGCAATCCTACCTCATCGAGATCACGCGGGATATCTTTGCCAAGGTGGACCCCGAGACGGGCCAGCCCCTGGTGGACCTCATCCTCGACGAGGCCCAGCAAAAAGGCACCGGCAAATGGACCTCGCAGGACGCCCTCGATATCGGCGCGCCCATCCCCACCATTAACGCGGCGGTGGAATCGCGCATCATCTCGGCCTACAAGGCAGAGCGCGTGGCGGCGAGCAAGGTGCTGAGCGGCCCCGAGGCGCGTTTTGAGGGCGATCGGCAGGCCTTCATCCGCGATGTGCGCGATGCCCTCTATGCCGCCAAAATCTGCTCCTACGCCCAAGGGATGGCCCTCCTCAAAGCCGCCTCGAAAGAGTACGATTACGGCCTGAAACTTGGCGAAATCGCCAAACTGTGGCGCGGTGGGTGCATCATCCGGGCGCGCTTTTTGAACGACATCACGGCGGCCTACACGCGCAACCCCGATTTGACGAACCTGCTCTTGGACCCCTTCTTCAAAGAGGAGATCCTCAAACGGCAGGGCGCCCTGCGCCGCGTGGTGCAGGCGGCTGTGGGGTTGGGCATCCCTTGTTTGGCCTTTAGCGCCAGCCTGGCCTATTTCGATGCCTATCGCACAGAGCGCCTGCCGGCCAACCTCACGCAGGCCCAGCGCGATTACTTTGGCGCGCACACCTACCGGCGCATTGATAAAGAGGGCGTGTTCCACACGGATTGGTAGGCCTGAACATAGATTAGCGAGGGAAAAAGATGACACCGCGAAATATCGTCGTGGCCCAATCGGGCGGGCCGTCGCCCGTCATCAATAGTTCGCTCTGCGGCGTGGTAGAGACCTTCCGCGAATTGGGCGGGTTTGGCACCATCTATGCCGGCTACCACGGGATCGAGGGCATCCTGCAAGAAGAACTGCTCGACCTTTCGGTCCAGCCGGCGGAGGAGATCAGCCTCCTGCGCACCACGCCGGCCGCCGGCGCCATCGGCACCTGCCGGTACAAACTGCGCGATGATGCCCAGGAGGATTACGAGCGTATCATCGAGGTGTTCAAGGCGCACAACGTGGGCTATTTCCTCTATAACGGCGGGAACGATTCGATGGATACGGCCCACAAAGTGGCGAAACTGGCCGCCGAACGCGGGTTGGACCTCGTGGCCGTGGGCATCCCCAAGACGATTGATAACGATGTGGGCGATTCTGAATTCCGCCTGATTGACCATACCCCCGGCTATGGCAGCGTGGCCCGCTATTGGGCGAATATGGTGCTCGGCGCCGAGGAAGAAAACCGGGGTTCCTGCCCCTCCGACCCGGTGCTCGTGATGCAGGCGATGGGCCGGCGCATCGGGTTCATCCCGGCGGCGGCGCGCCTGGCAGACCCGCACCGCGAGATGCCGCTCCTCATCTTTTTGGCCGAATCGGGCATTACGCTCCCAGAAGTGGCCGACCGCGTGAACGATATGCTGCGCGCGCGAGGGCGCGCCCTGGTGGTGGTGAGCGAAGGGCTGAAACTCGGCGATATCGGCGAGACGCGCGATGCCTTTGGCCACACCCAGTTTTCGGCGAGCGAGACGACCGTGGCCCAGATTTTGGTGAACTATCTCAACCGCGTGGGGCTAGCGGCGCGGGGCAGCGCCCGGCAGAACGTCTCGGGCACGCATCAGCGGCACGATATGATCCAGGCCTCCACGGTGGATATTGCCGAGGCCTATGCCGTGGGCCAGCAAGCGGCGCTCTTGGCGGCGCGGGGCGAATCGGGCTATATGGCGACCATTCTGCGCGACCCAGGGCCTATCTACCACGTGCGCTATGACAAGGTGCCCCTCGAACTTGTGGCCAACTCGGAGCGCACCTTCCCCAAGGCCTGGATCACACCCGACCGCACAGATGTTACGGACGAGTTCGTGGCCTATGCCCGGCCGCTCATCGGCGAGGATTGGCCGAGCGTCCCCTTGGTGAACGGTTTACCGCGCTTTGCGCGCCTCAAGCCGATCTTTGCGGAAAAGCGCCTCCGGCCGTACGTCCCGCAGGCCTACCGTTAGGCGCGTGGCCTTGCTGAGGCAAAGCGGGGTGCCCTATATAGGGCGCCCCGCTTCTTCTTGCGGTGCGAGGTAGCGCCAGAGTTCATCGAGGCGTTCGATGCGGGGGCCGGGGAAATCCTTGTGCAGGCCGCGCCGATCTATGAGGATGGCCCGGCAGCCCACGGCCTGGGCGCCGGTAATATCGGCCTCGAGGCTATCTCCCACAAAGAGGGCCTCTTCCGGCGTGCATCTGAACGCCTGGAGGGCGAGATGAAAGATCTGTGGGGCGGGTTTATCCACCCCCACCTCGCCGGAGACGATGATCGCATCGAACTGCTCCTCTAGGCCCCGTTCGCGCAAAAGGTCATACACGTACGGCGGGTGGTCAAAGTTCGTTACAAGCGCCACGCCATAGCCGCGCTCGCGGAGAGTACAGAGAGTGGGTAGAGTATCCTCAGGAAGAAGAGTATGCGCATCCCAGCCAGCAAGGGCCGCAAGGACCGCTTCGCGTGCCGCGTCGAGGTCAGGCGGCGCGCCATACGAGCGGAAAAGGCGCACAAGTTTGCTGATGAAGGGCGTCTCGCCTGTGTGCTCGCCTGGCTGAAGGGGCGTCAGGAACTGGGCCTGCCATTCCCGGGCGAATTCCTCAAAGGGCACCCGCGCCCCTAGCCGCGAGAGCACACGGTAAATGCCCTCCCAGGCCAGGCGCGTGCCCGTTATGATGTCTCCATAGGCCACCACGGTGCCAAAGAGGTCGAGGAGGACGACGCGGATCATCCGGGGCACACCACCGTCTTGATATCTCGCCTGGCAGGGCTGGCGAGCACCTGCGGCAGGTCTTCGAGATTAACCTCGCGGGTGATGAGCGGGGCCACCTGGATGCGCCGCGCCCCCAGGAGGGCCACCGCGCGAGCATGCGTATGGGGGTTGATGCGCGCCCCACGGATGGTCAGTTCTTTTTGAAAGACCAAGTTCGGCTCCACTTCGATGCGTTCCCCCGGCGGCGTAACGCCGAACCAGAGGATGGTGCCGCCCGCTGTGGCCCAGGCGATGGCCTGCGCCGTGGTGGGCCGCGACCCCACGGCCTCGATGACCACATCGGCGCCGCCTTCCAGCGGCCCGCCAGGGGCGATCGGGTCTTCGTGAGTAGGGTCTATGGCGGCATCGGCGCCCAGGCGGAGGGCCATCTCGCGGCGTTCGGGCAAGGGGTCGCTCACGAGGACGTAGGCCGCGCCGCTCAAGCGGGCGAGTTGCGCGAGCATCTGCCCGATGGCCCCGCCCCCGATGACGGCCACCCTATCTCCCGGCACGATGCCGGCGAGGTCCATACCGTGTACGCAGCAGGCGAGGGGTTCTACCATGGCCCCCTCGAGCATGCTAACCCCTTGGGGAAGGGGATAGCATTGGGCGCGCGGCGCAAGGCAGAGTTCGGCAAACCCGCCGTCGCGCGTTACCCCGATGGCCTGCAAGTTGGCGCACATCTGCACTTTGCCCCGCCGGCAGGCGCGGCAGGTGCCGCAGTAGATGTTGGGGTCCACGGCGACGGGCTGGCCCACGGCCAAGTCGTTCACGCCTTCGCCGAGGGCGTACACTTCGCCGGCCAATTCATGGCCGATGATGACGGGGGGCACCGTCTCGAACTCGCCGTGGTAGATGTGGCGATCGGTGCCGCAGATGCCGCAGGCGCGCACGCGCACCACCACTTCTCCCGGCCCGGGGATGGGTTCGGGGCGTTCCTCCAGGCGCACATCGCCTGGACCATAAAAGACCGCTGCTTTCATTCAAGGCCTCCTTTGTGTGCCCTTTTGGGTTATACGGCAAAAGTTGCTATGATTATAGCAGCAAGGATGCCAGAGAGGTGATGAACCGATGCCGATCTACGAATATCGTTGCAAGACGTGCGGCCATCGTTTCTCGCGGCTCTCTCGCGTCGTCGTCAGTGCGGACGAAGAGACCCCACCCCTTTGCCCCTCTTGCTCCAGCGCGGAGACGATGCGCGTCGTCTCCTCCTTCTCTTGGGGTGGGCCGTCCGGCCCCGATCCCCAAGAGGTGGCCTACCAGCGCCAGCAAGAGGAGCGCTTGGCCTCCATCACGCCGCGCGAAAAGATCGAAGAATGGCGCAAGGCGCGCAAAGACTAACCCTCACGAGACGAGCCGCGCCGTGGCCAAGAACCAGAACAGGTCGTTCGCAGCCACCCACAGCCGTGTCACGAGGGCGATGACCACTGCGATGGACATCGGCATAAGCGCCGAAAGCATCATAGCAATGGTGAATTCGCGCAAGAGCAGCCCCCCGGGCACAAAGGCCGAGACGCGGCTCACCACGCCCCCCGCTACCCAGATGAGTATCAGGCTGGGCCAATGCGCCCAGGCCGGCGCATAGACGGCCCGCGCCAGAAAGCAGAACATCGCGCCGGAGATGAGCCAAGGCGCCACCCATAGGCCTACCCATTGGAGCATATGCCGATAGGAGACCTCGGGGAGCGCCTCCTGGGCGTGCCCCAGGCGGGCCGCCGCCCAACGCGCCAGGCGGACCAGGGTGCGCGGCTGAAGCACGAGGATGAGGCAGGGCACGGCGATGAGCAAGAGGCCCCCGGCATAGCGGGGCATCAAGCCGCCGGCCTGCTCAAAGGGCAATAGCGCCAAGATCGCGACGAGGCCCCCCACAAAGCCGGCCACCCATTCCAGGAGCACGGCCAGGGAGGAGATGCGCTTGGGGATGCCGATCTCGCTCGTCATCAGCACGCGGCCGGCCAAGAACCAGATGGGTGTAGGGAGGCGTTGGGCAAGGTTCGCTGCACAGTAGATGCGCGCATCTTGCCGCCAGGTGCTACTTCCTCCGAGCGTGTGCAAGATGCGCCGCCAGATAAAGATCACCATCCCCAGCGTGAGGGCGAAAAGGACCCAGGCGGCGGCCAAAGGCCACCCCTCAATGCGCCAGGAATAGGCCCTCAACTCGCGCCAGTTGCCCACCAGGCCATACCCCAAGAGCGCAAGCGAGGCAAGTAGGACGATCCAGACGAGCGGCCGCGAGGGCCTTCGCGCCAGGGTGCGTACGAGCCAGGAAGCGGCGGGGGCACTGCGATCGTCCTTTGCCGTCATCGCGCGTGGGGCCTGCAGAAAAAGATAAGGCTATCTGCCAGGTTGACGGGCATCAAGGGCGCGAGGAGGGCGCGCAACAGTTTGAGGGGGCGCATAGCCAGCCATTTGAAATCAGCCCAGGTGCGCGGGAGTTCCCGTTCGTAGCCGATGACGCGCTCCACGTGTAGGCCATTCGCCTCGAGCAGGCGCGCCCAAGCCCCTCGCGTGGCATAGCGCTGGACGGGTTGCTCGTCCATAAACACGTCCCCATGCCGCCAGACGTACTTCACATTCCCTACCAGGCTATAAGCGTTCGGCACGAGGATGAGCGCTAACCCGCCGGGTTTGAGGACGCGCGCCATCTCCGCCACGCTCAGGTGAGGGTGCAGGTAATGTTCCAGCGAGCCGATGTTCGTGACGAAATCAAAAGTCCCATCGGCAAAAGGGAGGCGCTCCGCATCGCCGCACAAGACGGGCGCCTGGGGGGCGCGTTCGCGCGACTCGCGGATGCCCACGGGAGAGAGTTCCAACCCCACGGCCCAGAGGCCGTGTTCCACCGCCGCCTTGAGCATATAACCGTTCCCGCTGGAGACGTCGAGCAAGCGCGCGCCGCGATGCGCCTTGAGGAGGCTCAAAAGCCACAGGTAGCGCGAAGGCACCTGGCCCGTGCGCACGCCCGTAAAGTGGCGGGCATAGAGGGTGTCGTACGCCGCCTGGCTTTCTTGGGGCGTCTTGACGGGGTCTCGAAAGATCTCGATCATCCTTCCGTTCCCTCCCGCGCAAGGTCATCGCCGAAGCCATCCCTCAACCCCCGCAGGCGCGCCAAGGCCACCTCGCTCTGGCCTGCCAGCCCCTCCTTTACAGCCCTTGCCCCCTCTTGCAGGGCCAAGAGGCCCAAACCGGCCCGCCAGAGGGGATGGCGATGCTCTCGATAAAAGCGCACCCGGTAGCGCGTGTGGGCATAGGCGCTTTGGGGCGCCTGGCGCTTGGCGCTCGCGGAGACGAGATGGATCATCTCCGCGGAGGGTTCCACCCAGATGGTATAACCAGCCCTGCGCGCCCGCGCGCAGAAATCCGCGTCTTCATAATACATCGCGTAATCCTCATCGAAAAGGCCGATGGCCTCCAAGACGTCGCGGCGGATGAGCATACCGCAGCCCGTTACATAATCCACACGGAACGGTTGGCCCGATAAATCCATCTTGCTGCGGGCGATATCCTGGGGGAAGGGCCAGAGCCTCCGCTCGCGGCTGCCCGCCGCCCACAGGCGCCCATCGGGGCGGCGGATGACGGGCGCCACGATGCCGGCCTGGGAGAGGGTTTCGGCAGCCTCCACCAGGCGCCTCACCATATCCGGCGCCACGAGGGTGTCGTTATTCATCGCCAAAGCATAGTCCGCGCCGATGGCCAGGGCGTGGCGCAAGCCTAGGTTCATCCCTCCCGCGAAAAAGAGGTTCCGGTCGCTCTCAAGGATGGCCACCTGCGGGAAGCGCGCCCGCAGGGCCTCGGCAGAGCCGTCGCGCGAACCGTTATCTATGATGACGATGTGCAGATGGCCATAGTCGCTTGCCAAGAGCGAGGCGACGCATTGGGCCGTCACATCAGGGAGTTTATAATTCAGCACGCACGCCACGACAGAAGGCGCCCAAGCCCCGGTTGCGGCCATAATGTACCCCGTTCTATAATGCGGCGTACCTCAAGGAGGGCCTGTGAGGATTTGCCTGGCCAATTTGGATTACACGCCCCTGCGCACTTCGGGCCTGGGGGCCTTTGGAGAGACCCTGGCGAACGGCCTGGCCGCGGCCGGGCATCACGTCACCATCGTGACGCGTGGGGCCAAGGGCCTCGCGCCAAGCGAAGTCATCGCGGGGGTCCAAGTGTATCGCACAGCCCCCGCGCGCGGCGATTGGATCGGCTACGCTTGGCAGGCCGGGCCGCTCATCGCGCGCCTTCACGCCGAACAGCCCTTTGACATCATCCATTTTCTGGACGTCCATTTTGCTTGGCGCTTTCGCGGGCCGTTCATCGCGATGCTCAACCAATCCTTTCGCCAACGGTTGACGAGCGATGGCGGCCTCCCTTATCACGCAACTTGGCGTGACCTGATGTTCCGCAGCCTCTACTATCGCGCCGCGCGCCGCTGGGCCGAGATCCCCTCGATTCGGCGGGCCAGCCATTTCACGGCGATGAGCCAAGCCGCCGCCGAGGCCTTCATCAGCGAGGGGCACGTGCGCCCCGAACGGGTAACCGTCATCCCCACGGGCCTCGACCTGGCCCGCTTTTCCCGAAAAGACGCCTCCGCCCTGCGCGCCCGCTTGGGGCTAGAGGGCCAGCGCGTGCTCCTTTATGTGGGGTTCGGCACGCCGCGCAAGGGCCTTATCTACCTCGCCCAAGCGATGGCCCACATCGCGCCGGAGGCGCACCTCGTCATCGTGGGCCGCTGGGAGCCGGACTACCGCCGCCGCTTTTATGAGGCCCTGGGCGCACAGGCTTCCCGTGTGACGGAGGTGGGCTACGCCCCCGACGAGGAACTGCCCCTCTATTACAGTTTGGCAGATGTGTTCGTCTTCCCCACCCTCCTCGAGGGGTTCGGCCTCCCCTTGGCCGAGGCCCTGGCCTGCGGCACCCCCGTCATCACGACTCGCGCTCCAGGGGCCAGCGTCGAGACGGCCGGCCCCGGTGCGCTCACCGTGCCCCCACGCGATGCGCACGCCCTGGCCGAGGCCGTGAACCATCTCCTCGCCAACGAGGCGGAGAGGCTCCGCCTGGCCCAGGAGGGCCAAACCTGGGCGCGCCAACGCTACGACCAACGCGCGATGATCGCCGCCTACCTCCGCCTGTACGAGTCGCTCGCCTCGCTGCGTTAGCGGCGGCTCGCCAGGATGCGCACGGCGGCCACCAGGTTATGCCAGCGGTGCCGCCAATTGCGTGCGTTGGTCAGCCGGTTAATGTTCATACGAAAGTTCAGCAGGTTCTCGAGCGAGAGTTCCGTATGGCGGCGGAACTTGGTCCACAAGCGCTGGAGTTCCTCATCGGGCAGGCCGCTGATGTTGTAAAAGATCACGGCGCGCTCGGGGTGGTCTGGGTCGGAACTGAAGGCGCGGTCCCAGTCGAGCGGCGCGCTCTTATCCACATACTGCTCGAAAAAGGCCGTGCCCGGGTAGGGTGTAACGATGTTGAGGGAGATGCGTTCTGGGCGGATGCGCCGCGCCAGGGCGATGGATTCGTCCACCGTGCGTTCCGTCTCGCCGGGGGCGCCGATCATAAAGCAGGCGCAGCGCCGCAGGCCCGCGCGGCGCGTCGCGTCAAAGGCCTGGATGACCTCTTCAACTTGGATGGGTTTGTTGAGCGTTTTCAAGATTTCGGGCGAGCCGGATTCCACGCCCATCATCACCATCGAGCAGCCGGCTTCCTTCATCATCCGCGCCATTTCGTAATCTATTTGTTTTACGGTGGAGGAGCACACCCAACGGATCTTTTCCAATTTGCGCTTGTGGATGCCCTCGCAAAAGGCCTCCAGCCGATCGCGCCGCACCGTGGTGTGCTCGTCGGCAAATTCGAACCCATAAATCCCGAACCGCTCCACAACCTCCTGAATCTCATCCAGCATATTCTCGGCGCTGCGCATCACACAGCGGTGGCCGCCCCATACGGCGGCGGTGGAGCAAAAGGCGCAGTTATTCGGGCAGCCGCGGGCGCTGTAGAACATCGTGCGGATGCGGATGTGCGGCGGGAAGGATAGGCCCGCCTTGTAGATATGCATAGGCGTCATCAGGTCGCGCGCGGGGAAGGGAAGGTCGTCCAAGTTGAGTATGCGCGGGGCTTGGGGATAGTGTACGATCTGGCCGTCTATCTTTTGCGTGGTGCCCAAGATTCCCTCGAGGGGTTCGTTCTCCTGCCAGCGGCGCATCATCTCCAAGAAGGAAAACTCGCCCTCGTTGCGCACCACCACGTCCACGGCAGGGTGGGAAATCACCTCGTCGGGGCAGACCGTGGCGTGCACCCCGCCCACGGCGATGCGCACCTTGGGCAGGGCTGCCTTGGCCGCTGCGGCGATCTTGAGGGCGTTCTTCACGGAGGGAGTCATCGTGGTGAGGCCGAGCACATCGGGCGCCTGCTCGCGGATGGCTCGCACCGTCTCATCCACCGAGAGGTTCAACGAACAGGCATCCAGAATGGCCACATCGCGGAACCCTTCGCGCCGCAAGATGGCGGCAAGGTACCCGAACCCCAAGGGCTGGGCCGGCGTATTGGCCATCGGCAAAGGCGGCGCGACGAAAAGGACCTTCATCTACAAACCTCCCCTTTGAGCGGCACCTAACGCTTGATAGACGTCTTTTTCACGATGAGGTCGGCGAGCAAGCCCATAGCGCCAATCTGGATGCCCGTGAGCACCACCATCACGGTGGAGGGAGCGAAATGGAAATGGTAAGCAAAGATGTCATAGATGGCCTTGCCGAACCCCACCCCAAGGAGCAAAAGGCTCAGGGGCAAGAACACGCGCAGGGGGTTGAAATACATCACGGCGCGCACCACGAGCGTAATATAGTTGTACGTATCCCGAATGGGGTGGAAGGACGATTTGCCGATGCGCTTGTGGTAGGAAATGGGCACCCAGCGGACGCGGTAGCCGCTCCCCAAGAAGGCCATCGTAATCGTGCTCACCCAGGAGTGCGTTTCGGGCAGGATGTGCGTGAACTCGAGCACTTTGTCACGCTTCATCACGCGCAGGCCCGAGTTGAGGTCGGGGATTCTGACGCGAAAGAGATAGGAGGCGAGCAGGCGGATGAACTCTTTGGCAAAGGAGCGGAGGAGCCGCCACGTGCCCATCTCCCGGTCGCGCGCGCCGATAACCATATCGCAGGTGGCGATGGCCTCCAGCATCTGGGGGATGGCCTCGGTGGGGTAGGTGCCGTCGGCGTCAATCATCACGATGATGTGGCCCCGCGCCTCGCGCACGCCCGTGGTGCGCGCCGCGCCGGTGCCGAGGTTCTGCGGGTGCCGGATGAGCCGCACCTCGGGGTACCGCGCACAGACGGCGCAGGTGCCGTCCGTCGAGCCGTCATCCACCACGAGGATTTCATACGGCCTGCCCAGGGGCTGCATCGCCCGCAAAATCCCATCCAATACAAAGCCGAGCGCTTTCTCCTCGTTATACGCGGGGATGACGACGCTGATTTCGATATCGTGATCTGCCATAGCCTCCTCGATCTTGGCTGCGGAGGGTAAGGGTGTTCCAGCCACGCACAAGGGGTTGTGAAGAGGGCGCGCTCTGCGTATAATCAACCGCGTTGGCCCGGCCGGAAGGGAAAATAGCCGTTACGGTGTGAGATTATATACCAGGTCAGGGGGCAGGCCAAGCCCCTGGCACAAGGAGTTCCCCATTGTCGAATGCGGCCAGTATACAGACGACGATGATGCGCCTTGCGGAGGTGTATGGCGCGGCCTCCGAGCCGTTCCTCGAGGGGCAAGCGCGGCGTTTGGGAGAGGCGCTCGGCCTGTTTGAGCGGCTCTACGGCCCAGGGCCGGTGGACGTCTTTCGGGCGCCGGGGCGGGTGAACCTCATCGGCGAGCACACGGATTACAACCACGGCTATGTGATGCCTATGGCCCTGGATAAGGATATCCTCCTTTTGGTGCGCCCGAGGGAAGACGGCCTGGTGCGCTTACAGAACGTCGAAACGGCCTTTGAGGCGCGTGTTTTTCAAATCGGCCCCGATATTCCGCCGCGCCCCGCCGGAGATTGGGCGAATTATGCCCAGGGCGCGGCGCAACTCTTGGCCCGCGAGTGGGGGCCAACTCTCAAAGGGTTCGATGGGTTGGTGGATGGCCGCCCGCCTTGGGGGGTGCCGCGCGGCTCGGGGCTTTCTTCCTCATCGGCCCTCACCGTAGCCGTGGCGATGGCGTTGGTCGCCCTCAACAGGCTCCCCCTGAGCGGCCCACGCCTAGCCGATGCCTGCGGCCGCGCGGAGTGGTATGTGGGCACGCGCGGCGGGATTATGGATCAGTTCATCTCCATTTTGGCTCAGCGCGACCATGCCCTGTTCTTGGATTGCCGCCCCCGAACGCCGAGCGGCGAATATTACTATGAGCAGGTGCCCATCCCGCCGGGGTATCGCGTCGTGGTGGTGGATAGCCGCACCAAACACCTGAACACGGGGCCGCTCTTTAACCGGCGCGTGGCCGAAGGGCGCATCGGCGTCAGGCTCCTTCAGCGTGCCTACCCGCACATCACGCATCTGCGCGATGTGGGCGACATCCCTTGGGAAGACCTCGAGCCGCTCCTGCCGGAGGTCATCACGGCGGAGGCCTTGCGCGCCCAAGGGATTGACCCCGTGGCGATTTTGGAGGCTGGGCGCGACCCCGAGACGGACGTCTTTTTCGTGCGGCGGAGGTGCCGCCACGTGTGGTATGAGAACCGGCGCGTGTTGGAGAGCGTCCGCGCCCTGCAACGAAGAGATACCGCGACCTTTGGCGCGTTGATTTCTGCGGCCCACGCCAGCGCGCGAGATGATTACGAAATCAGCACGCCCGCCATCGAGGCGCTTGTTGAGGCGGCGCAGGCCGCGCCGGGCTGTTTGGGGGCGCGCATCACGGGGGCAGGATGGGGGGGATGCATCGTGGCCCTCGTCGAGGCGGGGGCTGTGGCCGATTTCGAACACTTTGTCAAAGAGGCCTACCGTGCTCGGACGGGGCTGGAGGCCGAGGCCTTTATCTGCCGTTCCGCGCCCGGCGCTGGGCGCATTTTTTCAACCACCCTTTAGGGAAGGAGACCGTGGATGTCATCATCGCCGTTGGAGAAAATCCTTGCCCGGGCGCGGGAGGCTTACCGCGCCAAGTTCTATTGATCGGAGGCCGTGGTGCTCGCCGTGGGCGAGCATTATTTGGCGCCCTTGCCGGAGGTCCTCTTACGCGTCAGCAATCCTTTCGGTGGGGGTGTGGTGGGCTGCCGCCAAGAACTGTGCGGCGCCCTAAGCGGGAGCATCCTCATCTTGGGCGCCCTGTGGGGGCGCACCTCCAGCGCCGAGAAGGACGATCGCTTGAAGGCGCTGATCTCTCGGCTGCGCGAGGGGTTCGTCGCGCGCTATGGGAGCACCCTCTGCCAGCCCATCCGCGATGTGGCCCGCGATGAGGTCATCGGCTGTTTGCCCGTGGTGGAGGCGGCCGTCGAGATGCTGGTGCCGCTCATCGAGGAGGAAATCGAGCACGGCGCCTCGCCAGCGCGCGAAAACGTTCGAGAAAAGGAGTAGATTATGAAAGAGCGTGTGGAGCGAGTGCGCACGGCGCTCGCCTCTCAGGGGTTGGATGCGCTATTCATCGCCAAGGCAGAAAACCGCCGCTATCTGAGCGGGTTCACGGGGAGCGCCGGGGTGCTCATCATCACCCCCGAGGAGGCCTTGCTCGCGACTGACTTTCGCTATTATGAGCAGGTCAAGATGCAGGCCCCCGATTTCACGCTGGTGGAAGTAACGGGGCCAGTGGTCAAAACCCTTGCCGAACAGGTGAGCCGGCTGGGCCTGCGCCGCGTAGGGTTCGAGAGCCACGTCGTAACGGTGGATACCTATCAGGAATGGCAGCGCGAGATGCCCTCTGTGGAGTGGGTGCCCACCAAGAATATCGTTGAATCTCTGCGTATGGTGAAGGATGCGCAAGAGATGGAGGCCATCATCGAGGCCGTGCGCATTGCCGATGAGGCGATGGTCCATCTTATGGAGTGGCTGCGCCCCGGCAAGACGGAGCGCGAGATCGCCTGGGAACTCGAAGTGCATATGCGCACGCACGGCGCGGAGAAACTCTCGTTTGCGGCCATCGTTGGCTCGGGGCCAAACGGCGCGATGTCTCACGCGGTACCCTCCGATCGCCCTGTGGGTATCGGCGATCCCTTGGTCATTGATATGGGGGCGATGGTGCGGGGCTATTGCTCCGACCTCACGCGCTCCTTCTGCCTGGGAGAGGCCAGCGAGGAATACCTGACCATCTGGCATACAGTGCTGGAGGCGCAACAGGCTGCCGAGGCCGCCGTGCGGCCTGGCCTAGCGGGCGCGGCGCTGGATGGCGTGGCGCGGCAGGTCATCGAGCAGGCCGGCTATGGCGAGAAATTCGGCCACGGCCTGGGCCATGGCGTGGGGCTAGAAATCCACGAAGGCCCCAGCGCAGGGCGCCTCTCCGAGGACACGCTCGCCGAAGGGCACGTCGTAACGATCGAGCCGGGCATCTACCTGCCGGGCTGGGGCGGCGTGCGCATTGAGGATATGGTCCTCGTAACGGAGGATGGCTGCCGCATCTTGACCCAGTCTCCCAAGGTGCCCGTCATCCCTTGGCCGCGCGATTAAAGGCTAAAGCGCTTGCGGGCACCTTGCGCGTATGATAGAATGCGCCCGATGATTGGCCCCGGGCTTTCAGGCCCGACCTCGAAGGGGATGAGGTGAAGGGGAATGGCGACATATGACCTGCGCAGCAGGCCCAGCGGGTGGCGTTTGGCGCTCTGGATCGGCGCGGCGGCGGTGGGCGGCATCCTCATCGGCCTGATGCTGGGCTGGCTGGTGTGGCCCGTGCGTTGGGTGAATACGGACCCGTGCGACCTGCGCCCGGAGCACCAGAAGGCGTACGTTCTGATGGTGGCCGACTCTTTGGCCGTGAACGGCGATGCGCATTTGGCCGGAGAGCGCCTCTATGAATTGACCGACGACAATACGGATTGGCAGGATGTTGCCGCCCTCGTGGAACAAACGGCCGCTGAGCAAGAGGCCAAGGGCGATGCGGCCGCGGCGTTGCGCCTACGCCGCTTGGCCGAAATCGTCCAACTGCCGTCCCCCCCTGCGCCCGCGGCCAAGCAGCCCTGGCCCGGCAAACCCTATCTCCTGTGGGGGGTAGGCACCGTCCTAGTGCTCGCGGGGTTGGCGGGGATTTTGTGGCTCGTCCTCCGCAAGAGCCGGCGGATGATGGCCCCGGCGCGGTCGGTGGCCTCGCCGAGTCAGGCCCTGCTCGGCGCTCGCCCCGCCCCGCCTAAAGAGCATAAGGGGGCTTGGTATGCCGTTTGGGAAAGGCTCCCGCGCCATAAGCGCGCTGTGCCTGAGGGGGCAACGCGCACCCCCGCGGCCCCTGAAGCGCCGTTGGCCGCTCCTTTTGCGCCCGATATCCTAGAGGCGGAAGAGGAGGAAGAACCCCTCGATTTCGAAGAGGCCGAAGGCGAAGAGGAGGAAGTCGAGGAGATTCCCTTGGAGGAGACGGTGGTGCCCCTCCAGGGGCCGGCGCCGCAGGAGGAATCGCTTGAGGCGCGCCCCCTCAAATCGCTCACGCGGGCAAGGCTTGGCCAGGCGTGGAACGAATTCGCCACGGAATATCACCTGGGCGATGACGACTTTTACTACGCGTTCACCATCGAATCTCCGGAGCGCGAGTTCGTGGGGCAGTGCGGCGTGGTGGTGAGCGATCTCCTCAGCGGCGAATTGCCCCAACGGGTGGATGCCTTTGAGGTGTGGCTGTTCGAGACGCAGGGCAACCGCACGGTAACCAAAGTGTTGGCCAGCCCCTTTGCCTATGAGGATGAGGCGCGCCTGGCGCGCTTGAGCCGTCGGGGCGAGGTGGTGGTGGCCCAGCCCGGTACGACGCTCACCTTGGAGGGAGATCACCTGCGCCTGGTGGTTACCGTGACGGATTGCGTCTATACGCCCTTCCGCCAGGCCCCTGATGCGGCCTTTTCGCAATTGGCCCTCAAGATGAAGGTGGAACCGCTGGCCTCAGCCCAGGAAGGGAGTGCGGGGCCAAACTAGGCCCTGCGGTGAGAAAGGGGCGATATGGCAGAACCCCAACGGTGGATTATCCACGTTGACCTGGATGCCTTTTTCGCCTCGGTTGAGGAACTCTTGAACCCCGAATTGCGCGGCAAACCCCTCGTGGTGGGCGGCGCGCCCGGTTCGCGCGGCGTGGTGGCTTCGGCCTCCTATGCGGCGCGCGCTTACGGCATCCGTTCGGCGATGCCGGTGGCCCAGGCCTTGCGGCTCTGCCCCGATCTGATCGTCCTCCCGCACCACTTTGAGGAATATGCCAAACGGTCTGCCGCGGTGATGGCCATCCTCCACGAGATCACCCCTGCCGTCGAACAAATCTCGATAGACGAGGCCTTTCTCGACGTGACGGGCTGCGAACGCCTGTGGGGGCCCCCTGTGGAGATCGGGCGCCTCATCCAGCGCCGCGTGAGGGATGAGGTCTCTTTGCCCGTTTCGTTGGGGATCGCCTCTAACAAACTCGTCGCCAAAATCGCCTGCGACCTCGGCAAGCCCCAAGGGTTGGTCTTTGTGCCGACGGGGACGGAAGCGAGTTTCCTCGCGCCTCTCCCCATCGAGCGCCTGTGGGGCGTGGGCAAGGTAACCGGGGCGCGCTTGCGGCGCCTGGGCATCCAGACCATCGGCGATTTGGCCGCCTGGGATGTCGAATCTCTCGAGCGGATGCTGGGCAAGGCGGGGCGCGCCCTGCATACCGCCGCCTTGGGGCAAGATGCCTCGCCCATCGCTGGCCACCGGGAGAGGCATTCCATCAGCCAAGAGCGCACCTTTGCCCAGGATCTCGGCGACCCGGAGGCTTTAGGGCGCACCCTTTTGGGGATGAGCGAGGACCTGGCGGCGCGCTTGCGGGAACGGCATATGGTGGCCCAAGAGGTGCGGATAAAACTTCGCTACCCGGATTTTCGCACCATCACTCGGCAGGTAAAATTGCCCCAGCCTACCGATCAGGCGCAAGTCATCCACGCCCACGCCGCGGCCCTCTTCCAAAAACATTGGCGGCCTGGGGAGCGCTTGCGCCTTTTGGGCCTGGCGGTGGGCGGCCTTTTGGAAGGGGGCGGTTACCAACTCGACCTCTTTGCCGATGTGGATAAGCGGCGCATCCGCCTGAACCGCGCCTTGGATGAAATCCGCCGCCGCTTTGGGCCGGAGGCCATCACGCGCGCCTCGCTGGCCGGCCGCCGCGGCCGGCGGGGAGATTGAAATACGCTTGGGGAAGCCCCCGTTCCGCCTTGGATGTGCGTACGCGAAGCGCGGCCCCCTTGGCCCGCGCCGCGAGGTTCCTGCCGCGCGCCCCCGGGGTTCGATGGACACCCCGAAAGGGACGGTTGACGCCTTTGGCCAAAAAGGGTATAGTTTCAGTGCACGGGGGTGGATGAGTCCCGGTGGGCTCCGCGGTCTTCAAAACCGTTGAGGGGTGCGCAAGTGGCCCTGGTGGGTTCGACTCCCATCCACTCCCGCTTTTCTTACAAGGGCAGTGAAGGGACGGGGGCCGGACGGTTTTTGCCTTTTACCTCGGTAAGGAGTGGACGATGCCTACGATGCGCTTCATCCTGATTGCGTTGGCCTTGGTAGGGGGGGTGCTCCTTGGCTGCAGCAAGGCGCCGGCCTCGCCCTCTCCCCAGCCCTCGGCGACGGCGACGACACCGCCCATCGCCCAGCCCACGGCCTACCCGGAGCCAAGCCCCTTCACCCCGCCGGCGGCCACCTATACGCCCGTGCTGACGCAGGCCTACCCCGGCCCGCAGAGCACGCCAGAACCGACCCCTGTGCAGACGCCCATCAACCCGCACGTTACGCCTGCCCCTGGCAAGGGCAATGTGACGGGGATCATCCTGAACTCACAGGCGAATGTGGGCACCTACCCGCTCGCCGGGTATCCGCTCTATCTGGCCTCGCTCCTCAAGAACGCCGAGGGCGCCTGGACGGGCCTGGCGAGGGTAGATGAGAACAACGCCCCGATGGCGATGACGGATGATGAGGGGCGCTTCCTCTTTACGAATGTGCCCCCTGGGATGTACGCGCTGGTCATCAAACACCCCTTGCGGCTCATCCCCGTGCTCGACGTGGCCACGCAGGAAAACACGGTCATCGAGATCAAGCCCGGGGCGATCACCGATGTGGGGACGGTTACCGTGGCGATCGGCGGTTAGGGGCTGCGAGCAAGCCCTCAAGGCAGGTCCGCAGGGCCTGCCCAATGGCCTCTTGGCTGAAACGGCGCGCGTATAAGGCGCGCCCGTTTTGTTGCAGGCGCCGTAAAAGGCCGGGGTCTTCAAGGAGGGCGGTGAGGGCCTCTGCCAGGCTCTGGGGGGACCCCCGCTCGCAGAGGTAGGCATCTTGGCCGTGCGAAAAGACCTCCCGAGCGGCCGGCGAATCCATCGTCACGAGGGCCTTGCCCATCGCCAGGGCGATGTAGGCCTTGGTGGGGATGACCCGAGCCGCCTTTTCGGAGGTTCCGAAAATCCCCAAACAGACGTCCGCCCGGGCGATGCGTTCGGCCAGGTCGTTCGGCTCTAGCCAGGCCGGCCCCCAGGTGAGGTTGTTCAGGCCGAGTTCCTCGGCCAAAGCGCGCATCGCCGCATAGGTTTGCCCACTGCCGATGAACTCAAAGTGGATGGGGCGCCCCTTGAGGAGTGCAGCGGCCCGCAGGATGATCTCCACGCCGTGAAGGGGGATGAACTGGCCAAAATAGAGGACGCGCAAGCCCTCTGGCCGTTCGGGGGGCAAGGCCGCCTCGCGGGACGCATAGACGGTTTCATCGGCCCCCACCCAAATGGGCGTGATGCGCTCAAGGGGAACCCCAAACGTGCGCGCGAAATAGGCCGCGTCGGCCGGCGTATCCGTCAGGATATGGTCGGCCAGGTGGAGGGCAAGCCAATCTATGGCCCAAAAGGCCTGGCCGAGGAGGCTGCGCCGCGAGACGAGCCGCCGATCCTCCACCGCCGTCTCATAAAGGGAGAGAAAGGCGTCAAAGAGGAGCGGACGTCGCCTCCACCAGGCCAGGAGCCGCGCCAGGAACACATCCAAGTGGCCGGGGTAGCAGACGAGGAGGGCATCATAGGGAGGGAGGCGCCTGTGCTGGCGCAAGAGCCGCCCTTGAGCGCCTAGCCACTGCCAGGCGTGCCGCGCCCTTCCCCGCCCATGCTGGAGGGCGTGGAGGCGCATCTCGTGGGGGGGCCAGCAATCGGTGCGGCATGCGAGCACCTCGATGCCCTGCCCCTCCAAGGCGCGTTGGAGGACGGCATTACGCACGTAGGAGGGGTCATAAGTCCCGTAAAGGCAGATGCGCATCCGGGCCGCACCTCATTCTTTCAGATACAACGGCTGCCCTCGACAGCGGTTGCACACCGTCTCGACGAGGGGCGGTTTGGGGCCACCGCGGGCAAAGGCCCGCCGCGCGCTCCGGTAGGCCGGCCCGTTCCACAGTTCGCGGAGGGGCCGTTCGAAGGCATTGCCGAGATCGGTGGACTTTTGGTGCACCCAACAGCAAGGCGAAAGGCCGCCATCCCAGTTGATGGTCATCGCCTCCCAGAGTTCGGCGCAGGCCCAGCGGTTGGCCAGGGCGGGCGCGCCCTCATAGGCGCTCAAGGCGCGTTCGGCGGGCAGCCACTCGGCCACCTGGCTGGCATCCGTTGTATCCACAAAGATAGGTGCGATGGAAAAGGCATCGGCGCCCAGTGCCTCGGCCAGGGTGCGGACGGCCCCGATCTCGTGTTCGTTGTGGCGCATCACGAGCATACGCGCCAGGATAAAGGGTGTCTCCGAGTGGGCGCGGCGTTTCGCCTCCACCAAGAGGCGCACGTTCGCGCGCACGCGGGCCAAATCTCCGCCGCGCCGGTAGCGGGCATAGGATTCCTGCGTGCTCCCATCCAGCGAGACGATGAGGCGATCCAACCCCGCTTCCACCGTGGCCTGGGCCAACTCGGGCGAAAAGGAGTTCATATTGCTGCTCAGCCGCACCGCGATGCGCCGACTGTGGGCGTAGCGGATCATCTCGACGATATCCGGGTGTAAGAAAGGCTCGCCCCAGTTATAGAGTTCCACGGTATAAGCGTAGGGGGCGATCTCATCTATGATGCGGCAAAAGGCCGCTAAGTCGAAGCGCCCCCTGGGCCTACCTAGGATGCCTAACCCCGTGGGGCACAGGGGGCAACGCAAGTTGCAGACGTTAATGGGGTCGAGGTAATAGCGGTAGGGCATACCCCAGACGCGTTCGGTGCGCAGCCAGCGTTGGATTTTGACGCGCGCCACATTCCACACCTTGCGCGGTGTGCTATAGCGCAGTGGGCGAAGGTGATAGCGGATGAGCCTCCAGCCGTTGCGCCAGCCCAAACGCCGCAGCCTCGCCAAGAGCCTTTTCACTCCGGAACCTCCTAGAACAAACGTCGGCAGCAGCGCCCGCAGGAGGGCATCGTCCCCTCTCGGGCGAGCCGCTGGCGGAAGGCGCGCATCCGTGGGCCATTCCAGATGGCCCGCAGAGGTTCCCTCTCCCACACGCCGATGACGTGATTTTCGCAGGCCACCACCGTGCCCTCCGGCAAGATGCTCATACGCAGCCAGGGCGAAAGGCAGTTCCGCCCTAAGCGGTCGGCCGGTTCCAGGTAATAGATGGGCACCTGCTCAGCCTTGAGGTAGGGGTAAAAATGGGTGGGCAGGCCCAGGGCGCGGGCGCGCTCTTGGGCGCGCGCCATCTCTTCCAAAAGGCGTGGCACGTCAATGCCGTGGGTACTCAAGTCGGAATCCGGAAACTGGAGGTGCAAGAAGGTGAGCGCCTCAAGGCCCAGGGCGTGGGCGAGTTCCACCTGGGCGCTCAACCGGGCATAGTTGGCGCCGCTGATGGCCGTGGCCATAAATAGGCGCGGCCGGTTGAGGCCGGAGGCGCGCTGCGCCTCTTGCACGCGGCGGAGGCCCTCTATCGCCCGACGATAGACCCCCGCCCCGCGAATGCGGTCGTGCGTGGCCTCGTCGCCATCGAGAGATAGGGTGATGACGTCCACGCCGATTTCCACAAGGCGTTCCGCATCTCGCGCGAGCGTGGTACCGTTTGTTACGAATGTGCAGCGGAAGCCCATCCGCTTGGCGTGCGCGGCGATCTCGAGATACCCCGCGCAGAGGGTCGGCTCGCCGCCGAGGAGGTTGATGTTCGGCCGGAGGGGAAAGGAGCGCTTGACGTCCTCCAACAGGCGGCACCAATCCGCCGTGCCCAGTTCGCGCCCCCGGAAGGGCGCAAAGGCGCGCACGTGGTCCTCCTGGCGGAGGTTGCACATCGGGCAGGCCAGGTTGCACCGCCAGGTGAGGACGAGATCGAGGTGCAGCGGGAAGGGGCTGTATCCCCCCAGCCATTGGATGGCCCTCAACGCGCCTTGGTAGCGCGCCCAGGAGCGGGCTGAGATAGAGACCGAGGCCAGCGCGGCCCGCCAGTTCATACGGCCTCTCCTTGCGATGTTGGGGCGGCTGCCTCGCCCCCCGGCGTGGGTTGGCCAAGGCGCGGGCGCCCTGTGGCGGTGATCTCGATGACCGTGCGCACCCAGAGTTCGTCGGCGCCGCCCCGGCTGATGGGCGCGCGATGATCCTCGCGCGAGACGGTTATTTGCGGGTTCTCGGCCCCTGCCCGGAGGGCCTGTTCCAGGGCCAGTTGGCGGCCAAGCGCTTCGGCATAGGCTGCGGCCCGTTCTAGGTCAGCAAATTGGGCCGTGCGGTTGGGGAGATGGACGTGCACGCGCCCTTCTTCATCCGGCAAGATGGGGATGTGCAAACGGCAAACCACGCTCCCCACCACGGCCCCGATGGCGTTGGCCACCTCGGCATGCGGCGGGATTTCCAAACGCGCGTTCAGAAGGCGCGCCACCTCCGGAAAGTAGGTGCCCACCGGCGCGCCGATGGCCGTGAGGGTCGGCTTGAGCGTCAATTGGCAAGCGAGGGCGTCCTCCGCACTCGGCGCGAGCGCCCTGCTCAGGAGCCAGGCATCTGCGGGGGAGAGATCGTCCTCCGGCAGGGCCTCCCGCACGAGTTTGCGCACCACCTCGTGGGCAATGCGGGCGGCCGTGCGCGCCACCACCTGGCGGCAGAGGGTTTCCACATCCCACCCCAGGCGCTGGGCCAGGAGTTCGGCGGCCAGCCGCGCAGGGGCGGGATCCCAGGCGGTGTAAAGGCCCAGGACGTGCGCCGCGTCCGTCGGCGTTAGCCCCGAGCGCAAGATGAGGCCCTCCCGTTCCAGGCGCTCAAGGTACTTGGCATAGAGTTGGGGATAGCGCATCAGGGCATGGATATCGCCGAGGGTCAAAGGCCCTTCCAGCAGGCGCCGTTGGAGTTCTTTTTCGAAGGGGGGCGTCTCGCCATCTGGTGCCCAAGCCCCGCGCACCGCGATAAAGAACTCGCCCTGCGCTGGGTCGGGGCGGGCACCGCGTTGCGCGGCCAAGCGTTCTGCGATGCCCGGGTACGAGGCCGCCAGGAGCGAGATGGGCACGACGCGGCGCGGGCCGATCTGCAAGGTGTGATCTTCTGAGAGCCAAACGCGGCTGTCTCCGCCCAGGCCCACGGTTTGCACATCCACCGCTTCGACCATCGTCTGCCAGCGGCCTACGGTGGCCCCCCGAGGGTTGAGGGCCGGCCGGCCGTGCCGTACCAGGGCGATATCCGTCGTGGTGCCGCCCATATCCACCACCACGGCGTAGGGGCTGGCGGCAAGGTGCTGCGCCCCCACCACGCTCGCCGCCGGGCCGGAGAGGATCGTCTCAATGGGGCGCTCTTTGGCGACCTCGGCGCTCATCAGGGAACCATCCCCTTTGACCACCATCAGTGGTGCGTGAATGCCAAACCGCGCCATCGAACGCTCTACGGCGGCGATGAGGTCGCACACGAGGGGGATGAGGCTGGCGTTGAGGGCCACCGTGGTGGCGCGGCGCAGGGCGTTCAGGCGATGGGTCAACTCGTGGCCGCACGTGCAGGGCAGGCCCGTCATCGCCTGCACCAGGCGTTTGGCAGCGAGTTCATGGGCGGGGTTGCGCGGGGCAAAATAGCCCGAGATGGCAAAGGCCGCCACGTGCGGGGCATGCTCGGCGATGGCCCGGCGGGCGGCGCGTTCGTCAAACGAGGCGACCTCTTCGCCCGCCGTCGTATGGCCCCCGTTGAGAAAGACGATTCGGTCGGTGTTCAGTTCGCGCACCCAATCAACCGGCGTGTGTTCTTCATAGCCGATGAGCAAGGCGCACACGGGCGCGCCCTTGCCCTCCACGAGGGCATTTGTGGCCAGGGTCGTCGAGAGGGAGACGAGGCCGATTTCCCCCGCCTGGCGGATGACGCGCGCCATCGCCTCTTCGATGCCGATGGAGAGGTCGTGCCGCGTGGTGAGCGCTTTGGCGGCGGCGATGACCTCCCCCGCTTGGTAATCCAAAAGGACGGCATCGGTATAGGTTCCGCCGGTATCAATCCCTAAGGCGATGGGCATTGGGGCCATCCTTTCTACGGAAGGGGCGTCAGTGTAGCATAGGGCGACGTGCGCGTCGGCGTAGGCGTGGGCGGCACCTTGGGCCGGCCCACCAACCCCGCCTCTCGCAAAAAGCGCCGGGCGAGGGTGCGAGGTTTGGCGCCGCGCGCCATCTCGCTCTGCATCGAAGACATCGCCTCTTGGGTCAGGGCCTGGCTCAGGTCGCTCAAGGGCCTTTCGAGCGCTGGGTAGGCGGTGAGGCGGGCCGTGCGCACGGCCACGGCCAAGTTCGAGGCGTGAAAGAACGCGCGATTATCCTCCAAGACGACTGTTCTATGCCCATCGGCTAAGGCGTAGGCATCGGGCGCCAGCGCCGCCTGGCAGAGGCCCTTTTCCAGGGCCGAGGCGATCTCTTCCTCCGGCAGGATGCGCACACGTCCGGGCGAAGGATCCCAGCCGTACACGGCGGCAAAGCCGCGCAATCCCCCAGCAAAATAGGCCAGGCTTTCGGTGGTGCACAGAGAGAGCGAGGCATCTTTCGAACGGGCGTAGGTGGCGAATGTATCCAGCGTGCCCAACCCTTTGCTTTGCGCGAGGTCTGCCCGAATGACGACGCCGGCGCGCCGTTGGCACGGCGCGGGCGGGAGCCAAGTGATGCCGGCGGGCAAATCTTCCGCACGGAGGCGCTCATAGAGTTCCTCCGCGTTTGTGATGGGCACATCGTGCCCCAGGTACTCGCGCCACACGACGCCGGTATAATCCCAGGCAATATCTACCGTGCCGGCGAGGAGGGCTTTGCGCAAGGTTGGCCCCTCGAATCCCCCTTTGAGCGTCACCTTAAACCCTTTATCCTCAAGCAAGAGGGCGGTGAGTTCGGCCAGGAGCCGCTGTTCGGGCGTATCTTGATGACCGATGGCGAGGGGTGAGGTTTGGGGGCTGCTCGGCCGGCAAGAGGCCGCTGCAAGGATGATGGCTATGAGGAGCAAGGTCAAACCCGCCGTCTTCCCCATCCAGCGCCTTAGGGTCATCGCTCACCTCTCCAAGAGCGGGGCGGCATATCGCTCGCCGATGACGCACGATCGCAGGATGACGGCGCCGTTCGTCATCTCCCGGAGCATCGCTTCCAGGGCCTCGGCGCGGTCGAACGGCACGGCGAGGGTGAGCACAACCTTGGCGCCAAAGAGGGCCTCCTCCACGTACACGCCGAAGGCAGGGAGGTGGTGCCGAAGCGCGCCGTAGAGGGCGTAATCTACCTCAAACCGCACGATGCGGTGCAAAAGGCATTCCGCCACGGGGAGCGATTGGAGCGCCTCGCGGAGGCATTGGCTGTAAGCGCGCACCAACCCCCCTGTACCCAGTTTGATGCCCCCAAAATAGCGCGTCCCCACCGCCACGATTTCCACGATCCCGCTCCCTTGGAGGACGGCGAGCATAGGCCGGCCCGCTGTGCCGCCCGGTTCGCCGTCATCGGAAAACCCGAATAAGCCCTGCGGCCCCCCATAGATGAGGTAGGCCCAGGCGTGATGGTGCGCATCGGGATAGGTGGCGCGCACCTGGGCGATGAAGGCTTGGGCGGCCTCCACCGTGGGGGCATGGCCCACCGTGCCGATGAACACCGAGTTCTTGATGACGATTTCGCCCTGCGCGGTGCCGGCCGGGTAGGTGTAACGAACAGGACGGGCGCCCTCCATGCTAATCCTCGCTTCCCTCTTCGGGGGCAGGAAGTTCGGCGTCGCTCGCGACTTTGCGCGAAAAAATCAAATACCCCGTGTGCCCCACCATCACGTCCTGCGGGCGCAGGCGGCCGGGCACCGGCTTGTATTCGCGGAGGAGGACTTCCATCACGCGCGTGTCGTAAAAGGGGTAGCGCTCCAATTCGTAGAGAAGGGCCGAGACTTGGTTCGTCGTGGGGACGAGCGTGCCGAAAAAGCCTCCATCCATCAGGGCTTGGCATACTTGCGGGAGGTAATCCCACGGCTCGCGCACATCGAGGAAGACGGCGTCCACGTCCGTTTCGTCGAACCCCTCGGCGATATCGCGCTCGTGGAACTCGACATACTCCTCCAGGCCGACCTCCTCGAGGTTCCGCCGGGCCACGCGAAGCATCTCCTCGCGCGATTCGTAGGAATAGACGCGCCCATAAGGCATCACCGCGTTGGCCAGGGCCATGGTCAGGGCGCCACTGCCCGTGCCTGCCTCGATGACGCGCGAACCGCAACGCACGTCGAGATGAAAGAGGATGAGGCCCAACTCTTTGGGGTAGATAATCTGCGAAACGCGCTTGAGGCCCATCAATTCATCGTAAAGCGAAGGGCGCAGGAGCACAAAGGGGTGCCCTATGTGCGACCGGACGACGCGCCCATAGGGTTTGCCGATGAGGTCGTTATGGGAGATGGACCCCACGTTCGTATGGAAGCGGTCTCCGGCGCGCAGGGTCACGAAATATCGTTTCCCTTTGCCGGAGATGAGGAGGACGCGATCGTTCTCTTGGGCAAGCCGCACGGCACGCCTCACCAAAAGGGTCATTAAATGGGCCAGCCCGCAGTGGCCCTGTGCGGGATTATAAGGCGGGCTGGGGGGAGCGGCAAATGGGGCGACTCACTTGCCCCAACTGGAGATGATCTCCCCTGCCGCCTGGTGCACCTCGGCCATGCCCACTTCCAGGTGGGGGTAGGCGAGCCAGACGAGCGCCGCGCCAAAGAGGCCCCCGGTGAGGAGGCGGCTCAACGGCGTGCTTTCCCACAGGCCCACGAGTTGCCCCGTGCCATCCACCGCCAAAGGCAAGAGAAGGAGAAGAAAGGCCCGCAAGGGCAGTGGTTTGAGGCGCCGGCGCAACGCACCGAAGGCTAAACCGGCGAGGAACATCGCACCATAGATGGCCACGTCGCGTTGACAAATGGCGACCTTGTAGCCGAGCACGGCATCGCCGATGTACCGCCGCGGCACCTCCCCTCCGAGAAACTGGGCCAATTCAGCATACGAATACGCGGCGCGCTGGCCAAAGAGGAAGAAGGAGCGTTCGGGGAGTTGGTGGCACAGCGGAGAAAACAGGGTGTACAAGAGCCGCCCGGCGCGCGCGTCTCCCACCTTCATCAGGATGGGCGCCAACATCGGGAAGGCTATGTACAAAAAGACGGCCAAGTTGGCCAGGGCCAGCCAGTGCGCGCTAAACCAGCGCATAAAATACGTAACCCAGCGCGTCAGCCGCGCGGCCCCAACCCTCAGCCGCGAAGAAAGGCCTTCTTGCACGTCTTTCTGCCGTGTTTCGTGGGCGGGCTACTGGGGGAGGCCGTCTATATTCTTTTGCAAGGTGTCGCGGTCAATCTCACCCACATAGCCCGAACGGATGACCCCTTGCGCATCAATAAAGATATTGAGCGGAATGCTGCTCACATAGTACATCCGGCCCACTTCGCCGGTATCATCCAATAAGAGCGGGAAGGTTACGTTGAACTCTTTTTGATAGGCCGCCACTTTGTCCTTCCCCTCGCCCAAGTTCACGGCCACGATGACGATATTTTGATTGGCCATATCGTTATAGTAAGAGACGAGCGTAGGCGTCTCCGCCCGGCAGTGGGGGCACCACGTGGCAAAAAAGTTCAAGATGACCCTCTTGCCGCGAAAATCGCTCAGAGAGACCGGTTTCCCATCCAGGCTTGTCAGCGTGAAATCGGGCGCTGGGGCGCCGACGCGCGGCGGTGGGAACGGAGTGGGCGTGGGCGCCGCAGGGGTGGAGTTTGCCTGGGCGGGCGATGTGGGCTTGGCGGCCGGTAAAGGCGTGGGCGAGGCCACCGGGCGCACCACCGTGGGCGTGGGCACGGCCGTAGGCGTGGGCTGAGGGATGCACCCCGCCAGCACGAGCAGGATGGCGACGACGGGAATGAGCGCGAGGGATGTGCGGATATGGGACATAGCGAGTTCTCCTTCGCTAGGCGGTCAGGGCCTCGATGGTATGGCTATTGTATACCCAAAGGGCGCCACCCCCAAACAATTGGCGCAAGGATGCTTTGCCCCTTGACATATCCTGGGCGCCCCTTTTACAATGGGGCTAATGCCCCATCTGGCGGGCGGGTCGTGCCATCGCGTGCGGGGTTCGAAAGATAAGGAGGATCAATGCTCAAAGGACGTTGCACCCATCCGGAGATTTTGGCCGCGCTCGGGGCGGCAGGGCATGGCTCTCAGGTGCTCATCGCCGATGGGAACTATCCCTTTTCTACGGGGGCCAACCCCGCCGCTCAACGCGTTTACCTTAACCTCACGCGGGGTTTCGCCCCGGTGGACGAGGTGCTGGCCGTCATCGCCGAGACGGTGCCCATCGAGGCGGCTCACGTGATGATGCCCAGCGCTGGCCCTGAGCCGGCCATTTTCGAAGCCTTCCGCGCCATTTTAGATGTGCCCCTTCAGCCCCTCGAGCGGTTTGCCTTTTATGAGGCGGCCCGTTCGCCCAATGTAACGCTCGTCATCGCCACGGGGGAGCAGCGCGTCTATGCGAATATCCTCCTGACGATCGGTGTCGTTTGGCCAGAGGGATGACCCCTCGGCCAGAAAAGAGGGATGATGCTCATTTGGCGAAATTTCTGGAAGAGCGCGATCGCCCTCGTGCTCGTGTGGACCCTAGCGGCCTGCGGCGCACAAGGGCCGAAAGCCGCGCCTTCCGCGCCTACGGCAACGGCGCCTGCGGCGCCTTCGCCGACGGCCATGCCGACGCAAGCGCCACCTACGGCCACAAGAACGCCCCTGCCGCCAGCGGCGACGATGACGCCCATACCCCCGTCGCCTACCCCTGTGCCGCCGACGGCAGCGCCTACGCCTGAGAGTGCGCTCTTGCCGGAGCCGCGAAAGGTCTCGTTCAAGGCCGAGGATGGGCAGGCCTTGGAGGGCACCTATTACCCCGCCCAAAGGGCGGGCGCGCCTATGGTGGTATTGATGCACTGGGCGCCCGGAGATGCCCACGACTGGGAGGCCATCGCGCCGTGGCTGCAAAATCGCGGCTTGGCAGGGGTGGCCTCGCCCTCCAGTAAGGCACCTTGGCTCGATGGGAACTGGTTCCCGCCTATGCCCGAAGGCCGCTCCTACGCCGTGTTCACCTTCACGTTTCGGGGGTGCGAGGGGGGCTGCCGCCGGTTTGAGCGGGGCGCCTGGCTCTTGGATGCCAAGGCTGCTATGCGCACCGCGCGGGGCTTGGAGGGGGTTGATCCCCAGCGTTTGGTCGCGGTGGGCGCGAGCATCGGCGCAGATGGCGCAGCCGATGCCTGTGCTGCGCTCAACGAAGAGTTCCCCAACAGTTGCCAGGGGGCCTTTTCGCTCTCGCCGGGGGATTATTTGACGGTTCCCTATGCCGAGGTCGTCTCGCGGTTGGGGAAAGAGACTCCCCCCAAGCCGGCCTGGTGCTTTTATGCCGAAAAGGACGTCCCCTCGGCGAAGGTCTGCCAAGAGGCGCAAGGGGAGAACTATCGTTCGTGGCGCTATGCCGGGGAGGCCCACGGGATGATGCTCGTGGCGCCCGATATCACGCCGGCCGTCTTGCCGCTCTTGTTAGAGTTTCTCGCCCAGACCGTGGGGTAGGGGGCACAGGGCCGGTGTGCTGATCCTTGGTCCAGGGGGTATGTCCTCGCCCTTTGACAAGCAGGGCGCCGGCGGATAGAATGCGGCGCATCCCTTTGGGCGAGGAAACAGAATGGTTCGCATCATCACCGATAGCACAGCCGACCTGACGCCGGAACTCACCGCCGCCTACGGCATCGAGGTGATCCCTTATTTTGTAACGCTGGATGGCACGAGTTACCGCGATGGCGTGGATATAGACCGCCAGCGCTTGTTCGCCCTGGTGGAGGAACGCGGAGAACTGCCCAAGACGGCTGCACCCTCGGTGGCGGAATTTATGGAGGCCTTTCGGGGCGAGGAGCCGATCCTCTACATCGGCATCTCGTCGCGCCTGTCGAGCGGGACGGATCACGCGCGCCTCGCGGCAGAGGCCGTGGGGCCGGAGCGCGTGCGCGTGGTGGATTCGCTCAACCTCTCGACGGGGATCGGCCTTCTTGTTTTGCTCGCGGCGGAGGCGCGGAACCAGGGCCTGGGCCTCGACGAAATCGAGAGCCGGGTCTTGCAAGCCGTCCCCAAGGTATGGACGACCTTTGTGGTGGAGACGATGCGCTACCTTTACCTGGGGGGGCGCTGCACAGCGCTGCAATCGCTTGTGGGGAGCCTGCTGCAGATTCGCCCGGCCATCCAGGTACTACCCGATGGGACGATGGGCGTGCGGGCCAAATGGCGAGGCTCGCGACGCAAGGCACTCGAATCGCTCCTCGCTGATTTGGAGGCGAACTTGCCCCGTCTCAATCGGCATCGGGTGTTCGTCACCCATTCGGGCTGCGAGGCGGATGCCGAGTACCTGGCGCGCGAGGTAGAGCGCATCGCCGCGCCGGATGAAGTGCTCATCACCGGGGCGGGCTGCGTCATTTCAAGCCATTGCGGGCCAGATACCATCGGTTTGCTCTACCTGTTGCAGTGAGTATCGCATGCTCGCCGAGGGGCGCGTGCGTCCCTTGGCGAGGAGTATTTCTTGCGCGCCCCTTTTTTATGCTATAATAGCGTATACGTTTACAAAGCCTTTGGGGAGGAGATGCTCGGCCCAAGAGACGTGAACTGAACAAGCAATGGCGCTCGACCCCTATGCGAGGGAAAAGGGGGTTGCCAGCCCCGAAGTATGGCGACAGGCAGATAGAAAATCTGCTTCCGACAACACTTGAGGAGGAGTATGCCATGAAGCCCAAATTGGCTTCCGTTCTTGCCATTGTCTTGGCAGTTGCGATGATCTTGAGCGGTTGTGCTAAACCGCCCGCGGGCACGCCTCAGCCTACCCCTACCACGGCGGCAGCTCAGCCCACTCAGGCGGCTCAACCGACCGCAGCACCTCAGCAGCCGGCGGCGAAAGCGAAATACGTCATTGCCACCGATGCGGCGTTCCCGCCTATGGAATTCGTGGACGAGAACAAAAACATCGTCGGCTTTGATATTGACCTGATGAACGCCATCGCCAAAGCGATGGGGTTCGAGGTCGAGTTCAAGAATACGGCCTGGGATGGCATTTTTGCCGGCCTGGAGAGCGGCGATTATGACGCTATCCTCTCTTCCGTCACCATTACGGAGGAGCGCAAGGCCAAGTACGATTTCTCCGATCCGTACATCAACGCCGGCCAGGCCGTGGTGGTGCGCGCCGATGAGACGGCCATCCAGAGCCACAAAGACCTACCCGGTAAGACGGTGGGCGCGCAGATCGGCACCACGGGCGCCCTCGCCGTGCAAGAGATGCAGGGCGTTACGCTCAAAGAGTACGATACGATTGACCTCGCCCTGCTCGACCTCGTGAGCGGCAACCTCGACGCCGTGGTGGTGGATACCCCCGTCGCGGCCGACTACGCCCTCGCCTCGGAGCAGTTCAAGGGCAAACTCAAGATCGTGGGCGAGCCGTTTACCGACGAATGGTACGGCTTGGTGGTGCGCAAAGGCGAAAATCAGGAACTCCTCAAGGCCTTCAACGAGGGCCTCAAGAAGGTCAAGGCCGATGGCACCTATGACCAAATCTACGCCAAGTGGATTTCGGGCAAGGGGGTTGCCCCTGTGGCCGCGGCGCCTTCTGCGGTAGCGCCTGCGCCTGGCTTTCCGGTGAAGATAGCGATCGTGGTGCCGTTGAGCGGGGATGTGAAGACGTTTGGGGAATCCACGCGAGACGGGGCCTTGATGGCGATTGAGGAAGCGAAGGCGGCGGGATGGCAGATTGAGGTCGTCCTGGCGGATTCAAAGTGCGATGCGCAAGAGGCGGCGAACGCGGCGAACAAAGTGATCTTTGAAGATGGTGTAAAGTACATCATTGGGGAAGTGTGTTCGAGCGCTTCGATTCCGATTTCGCAGATAGCGGAGGCGAACGGGGTATTGCAGATTTCGCCGACCTCGACGAACCCTGCGGTGACGGTGAACGAAGATGGGAGCACGAAGCAGTATGTATTTCGGGCGTGCTTCCTGGACCCGTTCCAAGGGGAGGTGATGGCGAGTTTTGCGAAGGACGACTTGGGGGCGAAGACGGCGGCGGTGCTGTACGACGTTGGGAACGACTATGTGAAGGGGTTAGCGGAGTACTTCAAGGGGTCGTTCGAGGCGATGGGCGGCACGGTGCCGGTGTTCGAGGCCTACACGAAGGATGACACGGACTTTTCGGCGGTGTTGGGGAAGGTTGCGGCGGCGAACGTAGACGTATTGTTCCTGCCGGACTACTATGCGAAGAACAACCTAATTGCGGCGCAAGTGAAGGAGAAGGGGATCAAGGCGACGCTATTAGGTGGGGATGGATGGGATTCGCCGGAGTTGCGGTTTGACCTCTTTGAGGGGGGTTACTTCTCGAACCACTACTCGCCGGCGGATCCGCGGCCGGTGGTGCAGAACTTTGTGAAGGCGTACCAGGCCAAGTACGGGGTGGTGCCGGATGCGTTGGCGACGTTGGCGTATGACGCGGCCAAGATCCTGCTGCAATCCATCTCGGAGGCCGGGGTAGACGATCCGGCGGTGGTGAAGGACAAGATGGCGGCGATCAAGTACGAAGGGGTGTCTGGGCAGATCACGTATGATGCGCAGCACAACCCGGTAAAGAAAGCGGCCATCGTGAAGATCGAGGGCGGCAAGCCCACCTTCTACAAGTTCGTCGCACCCAAGGGCGCCGGTGAAGAGGAAGCCGCTGCGATGCCTGCAGTAGCGCCTGCGCCTGGCTTTCCGGTGAAGGTAGCGATCGTGGTGCCGTTGAGCGGGGATGTGAAGACGTTTGGGGAATCCACGCGAGACGGGGCCTTGATGGCGATTGAGGAGGCGAAGGCGGCGGGATGGCAGATTGAGGTCGTCCTGGCGGATTCAAAGTGCGATGCGCAAGAGGCGGCGAACGCGGCGAACAAAGTGATCTTTGAAGATGGTGTGAAGTACATCATTGGGGAAGTGTGTTCGAGCGCTTCGATTCCGATTTCGCAGATAGCGGAGGCGAACGGGGTATTGCAGATTTCGCCGACCTCGACGAACCCTGCGGTGACGGTGAACGAAGATGGGAGCACGAAGCAGTATGTATTTCGGGCGTGCTTCCTGGACCCGTTCCAAGGGGAGGTGATGGCGAGTTTTGCGAAGGACGACTTGGGGGCGAAGACGGCGGCGGTGCTGTACGACGTTGGGAACGACTATGTGAAGGGGTTAGCGGAGTACTTCAAGGGGTCGTTCGAGGCGATGGGCGGCACGGTGCCGGTGTTCGAGGCCTACACGAAGGATGACACGGACTTTTCGGCGGTGTTGGGGAAGGTTGCGGCGGCGAACGTAGACGTATTGTTCCTGCCGGACTACTATGCGAAGAACAACCTAATTGCGGCGCAAGTGAAGGAGAAGGGGATCAAGGCGACGCTATTAGGTGGGGATGGATGGGATTCGCCGGAGTTGCGGTTTGACCTCTTTGAGGGGGGTTACTTCTCGAACCACTACTCGCCGGCGGATCCGCGGCCGGTGGTGCAGAACTTTGTGAAGGCGTACCAGGCCAAGTACGGGGTGGTGCCGGATGCGTTGGCGACGTTGGCGTATGACGCGGCCAAGATCCTGCTGCAATCCATCTCGGAGGCCGGGGTAGACGATCCGGCGGTGGTGAAGGACAAGATGGCGGCGATCAAGTATGAGGGGGTGTCTGGGCAGATCACGTACGATGCGCAGCACAACCCGGTAAAGAAAGCGGCCATCGTGAAGATCGAGGGCGGCAAGCCCACCTTCTACAAGTTCGTCGCACCGAAATAAGGCGTTTCGGAACTTTGGGGGAGGGCAGAATCCCTCTGCCCTCCCCATTTGCGTAAAAAGTTTCGCGGTGGATGCGCTGCTGGCACCTGCGGCCGCAAGCGGCCGCGTAAGGAGGGTTTCTCGCGGCGAGAGGCTCCGACAGAGGGTGCCTGGTAAGCCGAATCTGGGGGGAGGAGAGGACCAGGCATGACGAGCATAACACGATCGCTCGCATCACCCAAGGTCTTGTTGCGGGCGGTAGCCTGGGCAGTGTACATCGCGCTGGGGGTGGGCATCCTATGGGGCGTGGTGGCACTCGTCCGCCTGCAAGGGCCTGTTTTCTTTTTGCAGGCCGTGCTAGATGGCTTGCGCTTGGGGTTCGTCTACGCCCTGATTGCCCTGGGCTACACGATGGTCTACGGCATCGTGCGCCTCATCAACTTTGCCCACGGCGATATCTTTATGGTGGGCGCGTTCACAAGTTTCTATGCCATCACGCAGTATAAATGGGGGTTCTTTCCGGCCATCCTCCTGGCGATGTTCGTCTGCGTCCTTCTGAATGTCGTCATCGAGCGAGTGGCTTACAAGCCCCTGCGGAATGCCCCTCGCATCGCGGCGCTCATTACGGCCATCGGCGTCTCCTTCTTTTTGGAATACTTTACCGCGCTCAAGTGGGTGTTCAGCGCGGACTATATCACCTATCAGCGGCCCTTCAAGGTCGTCGTGTGGAATATCAAGGGCATTTTGATTTCCAACATCACCGTCATCATCGTGATCACGACGGTCCTTCTCCTCTTGATCCTTCGCTACATCGTCTACAATACGCGGATGGGCAAGGCGATGCGCGCCACCGCCTTGGATAAACCCACGGCCCGTTTGATGGGCATCAATGTAGATGGGGTGATCTCCTTCACCTTTGCCTTGGGCGCGGCCCTGGCTGGAGCAGGAGGGGTGCTCTATGCCATTGCCTTCCCCCAAATCGTAACCTTTATGGGCATTATGCCCGGGTTGAAGGCCTTTGTGGCCGCCGTGTTGGGGGGCATCGGCAACATTATGGGTGCCTTTGTGGGGTCGCTCTTGATGGGCATGGTGGACGTTTTGGTGGTCAGTTTCGTGCCGATGGGGTCTCGTTTGCGCGATCTCTTTGCCTTTTTGGTCCTCATTATCGTCTTTTTGGTCAAACCCACCGGCATTTTCGGCGAGCCTGAGGTCGAGAAGGTCTAGGAGGAAAAGGCAAAATGCGCCGCAAGTTCAGCATCCCTTCCTGGATCCCGACGGTTCTCGTGGCGGCGATTTTATATATCGGCGTCGCCTATGCGCGTGCCCAGGGCAAAATCTCGCCGTATTGGTACCAGGTGGCCCAGTTGGCCGCCGTGATGGCCATTTCATCCTTGGGGCTGAACCTCATTTATGGCTTCAACGGGCAGTTCTCGCTCGGGCATATCGGGTTCTATGCCGTGGGGGCCTATGGCTCGGCGCTCATCACCAAGGATTATCTCACCAAGTGGAGCGGCAATCCGGTGGGCGCCCTCTCTTGGATCGTCGCCGTGCAAATCGGGCTGCTCTTGGCCTTTTTCGTCATTGGGCGTATGCGCCTGGGCGCCCTGCGCCGCAAGATGCGCGATGCGTTGAGTGAAGCCCTCAAACCCGGTGAGATTGGCATCATCTCGGCGATCGTGCTCCTGATTTTGGCTGCCGCTGGCCTCGCCATAGGGGCGGGGGCCTCCTACGGTTTGCACCTGCTCCTCGTGCAAGGGTTGGGGCGGCTCGTGGCCATAACGCCCAAGCCCGTGATGGAGCAAGTGATCCTTTTCCTGGCGCTCTTGAACGGCGGCACGATGGCGGCGCTCCTCTCCTACCTCGTGGGGTTGCCCCTCTTGCGGTTGGGTTCGGACTATTTTGGCATCGCGACCCTGGGCTTTGCCGTGATGATGTACACGGCCCTGCAAAACTCGGATATGGTCATCCCCACGATGAAGGGGGCGCGCGGGATGGTGGGCATCCCCCGCTGGACGAGTTGGCCCTGGGCCTTTGGCGCGCTCGTCTTTTCGGTCATCGTGATGCGGAACCTGGTGCGCTCCAGCCACGGCCGGGCGATGATCTCCGTACGCGAGGATGAAATCGCGGCCAAGACGATGGGTGTGGATGTGAACCAACTCAAGACGTTGGCCTTTACCTTTGGCGGGTTCTTTGCCGGGCTGGCCGGGGGGCTGTATGCCCACTTGTATGGCTTTTTGCACCCCAGCACGTTCAATATGGTCAAGGGGTTTGACCCGTTGATCATCATCGTTTTTGGCGGGTTGGGGAGTATGACGGGCACGCTCGTGGCGGCCTTCCTCTTTACCTTTATCATCGAGGGGCTGCGCGTCATCCTGCCGCAAGGGTTCGAAGATTGGCGCTTTGTGATTTACCCTATTTTCCTCCTTTTGATTATGCTTTTGCGCCAGCAGGGGCTTTTGGGCACCTCGGAGTGGGGTTGGTTCCGAGCGCCCCTGCCCCCCGCGCGGGAGATTCCCGTGCCCGACCGCACCGTGGTGCGCCAACAGCCAGCCGCCGAGAAGGAAAGTTAGTATGGACGATCAACTGCTTCCCCCTGAGGCTGCTTACTCGAACCGCTTGCTCGACATCCAAAACCTTTCCAAGGTGTTTGGCGGGCTGAGGGCCGTCTCTCACTTTGATATCGCCGTGCCCGAGGGGGGCCTTTACGGGCTTATCGGCCCCAACGGCGCCGGCAAGACGACGGTGTTCAATATGATTACCGGCGTGTATGCCCCTACGGAAGGCGCCATCTATTTCGATGGCACCGACCTTGTGGGGATGCCGCCGCACCTCATCACCCGCCGGGGCATTGCGCGCACCTTCCAAAACATCCGCCTCTTTCAGAACTTGACGGTGCTCGATAACGTGCGCATTGCCTACCACACCCATGCGGGCTACGGCCTGGTGGAGGCGATTTCGCGCTTGGGGCGCTTTTCGCGCCAGGAACGCATCCTCACGGAGCGCGCCCAAGATTTCTTGGCCGTGTTCGGCCTGCACAACCGCCAGTTAGAGTTGGCCAAGAACTTGCCCTACGGCGAACAGCGCCGGCTGGAGATCGCGCGCGCCTTGGCCACTCAGCCCCGCCTCCTATTGCTCGATGAGCCGGCGGCCGGGATGAACCCCGCCGAGACGGATACGCTGATGGAACTCATCCACTTTATCCGCGATACGTTCAAATTGACCATTCTGCTCATCGAGCACCAGATGCGTGTGGTGATGGGCATTTGCGAGTGGATCACTGTGATGGATTTTGGCCAGGTCATCGCGCGGGGCACGCCGCGCGACATCCAGAATAACGAACGGGTCATCGAGGCCTATCTGGGCACCCGGGCAGGAAGGGGGATGGCGCTCCATGTTGCTGGAAGTTGAGGACCTGCACGTCGCTTATGGGGCCATCCGTGCTTTGCAAGGCATTACCTTTCACATCGAAGAGGGCGAAATCGTAACGCTCATCGGGGCGAACGGCGCGGGCAAGAGCACCACCCTGCGCACCATCTCGGGCCTCTTGCGCCCCATCGCGGGGGATATTCGCTTTCAGGGGCAGAGCATCATCCGCACGCCTCCGGAACGCATCGTCAAGATGGGCATCTCGCAGGTGCCGGAAGGGCGGCAGATCTTTTCGAAATTGACCGTGATGGAAAACCTCGAGATGGGCGCCTATACCCGCCGCGATAAGGCGGGCATCGCCGCGGCGATGGAGATGGTGTTCGCCAGTTTTCCGCGCTTGCAGGAACGGCGGCGGCAGTTGGGGGGCACTCTCTCCGGCGGCGAACAGCAGATGCTCGCCATGGGCCGGGGGCTGATGTCTCAACCCAAGTTGCTCCTGTTGGACGAGCCGTCTATGGGGCTTGCGCCCATCTTGGTGGATGAGATCTTTGAGATCATCCGGCGCATCAACGCCCAGGGGACGAGCATCCTCTTGGTGGAGCAGAACGCAGCCATGGCGCTTTCCGTTGCGCACCGTGGCTATGTGCTGGAGACGGGGCGCATCGTGCTCGAAGGGACGGCCACGGAACTTTTGGAGAATCCTCAAGTGCGGCGGGCCTACCTGGGCGGCTAGGGTGGGCGGATAGCAGGCTGTGGGGCAAGGCGGCCCCTTTCACAGAACGAAACAAGGCGCAGATCAAGCAGCGGGGCTTGTGAGGCCACAAGCCCCGCGAGGTTTTGTGGCGATGAAACAAAAGGTTGTGGAGGAAGAGACGGTGTTTGCCGATGCCATAACGCCCTTGCGCCTGAATTCGCGGGTGGTCGTGTGGCGCGATAGGCGTTTGCTCGCGATCTTGGCCGGGGCGGCGCTCGTGGTTTTTTCGTTTGCCCTGCCGATGTTCACCTGGCGGATTACGGCCGCGCAGATGACCTATTCGGGCGGCACCCAGCGTTCGGCCCGCTTCCCGCTCCTCATTGCGGGCCAGCACTATGCCCAAAAGGCGCCTTTGGCCAAGAAGACGCTCACTGATCTCCAAGTAACCGTGGCCCCGGTGAAGGAACATCGCACCTCGGGCTACGGCTGGCTGGCCGCTATACTAGCCGAACGCGGGGCGCTCCGCCAGCACGCCTCTTTTGTGATCTGCCTCCTTATGCCGCTCATCGCGGCCTGTTTGGGCGCGGCCTTTGTGGGGCGCCTTTTGCGAGATGGCTGGTCTTGGCCAGAGAGTTGGATACCTTGGCTTATCCGTTTGGCGGTGCTCGGGGTGGGGGGCATTTTGCTCGCCTGGATGCACCAGTTTGACTTTAGCGATTGGCTGCTCATCCTTGGCGGCAAGGCGCTGTGGCCTCGGGTTGGCTTCTGGGGCGCTTTGGCAGGTGCGCTGGCCTTGCTTATAGGGAGTTGGGGCCTGCGCCGAGAGACGCAACGCGCGGTGAGCAACTGGTGGGTGCTCGTATTCGCCGTGGCGCTGGCCGTGTGGCTCCTTACGCGCGTTCGGCCCTACCCCTATTGGGAGATTTGGACCTTTATCGCAGATGGCATTCTCGTCACCCTGCGCATTGTAACGACCTCCTTTGGGTTCATCCTGCTGGTGAGCCTTTTGGGGGGCTTGGGGCGCATTGCCCACTCCAAATTCATCTATGGCATCGCCTCGCTCTACGTGGAACTGATCCGGGGCATCCCGCTCCTGGTGCAGTTATTGTTCATCTGGTTCGCCCTGCCGCAGGTGTTTGATGTGATCGGCGCCGCCCTCCAAGGGATTTCTCCAGCCTTGCAGGGCTGGGGGCAGTGGTTCATTGACCTGCGCCTCAGCCCCTTTACGGCCGCTGTATTGGGGCTGACCATCTGCTACGGCGCTTACGGCTCCGAGATCTTTCGCGCGGGCATTTCGTCCATCCATCGGGGGCAGATGGAGGCGGCCCGTTCGTTGGGGATGACCTATTTTCAGGCGATGCGCTATATCATCTTGCCGCAAGCGATCCGCGTCATCCTGCCGCCCATCGGGAACGAGTTCGTGGCGCTCCTCAAAGATTCTTCGCTCGTCTCCGTTTTGGCCGTTTCGGACCTCACGCGGCGCGGCCGGGAGTATATGGCGCGCACCTTTCTCAGTTTTGATACGTGGATTATGGTGGCGCTGTGCTATCTTGTCTTGACGCTGTTCTCCTCGCGCGCGGTGGAGTTCATTGAATCCAAGAGCAAGTTTGAACGGTGAGGCGTGGGGCCAAACCTCACGATCTGGGAGAAAGACCTATGGGTGATCATCAATCTGCGGGGCATTCGGACCCCCCCATCATCCAGATACGAAACCTGCGCAAGACGTTTCATCACGGGCGCATCGTCGCGCTGGACGATATCTCCTTGGATATCCCCAAGGGCCAGGTGTGCGTTATCATCGGGCCGAGCGGATCGGGGAAATCTACGATGCTACGCTGCATCAACTATCTCGAAGTGCCCGATTCGGGCACCATCATCGTAGATGGCATAACCCTTTCAGAGGCGAAGGACATCAACCGGGCGCGGATGGAGATTGGGATGGTCTTTCAACAGTTCAACCTCTTTCCGCATCTCTCCGTGCTCGATAACATCACCCTGGCCCAACGCGTGGTGCGCAAACGCAGCCGGCAAGAGGCCGAGGATATCGCGATGGACCTCTTGCGTAAGGTGGGCATCCCCGAAAAGGCGCGGGCCTACCCCGGCCAACTCTCCGGAGGGCAGCAGCAGCGTGTGGCCATCGCGCGGGCGCTGGCGATGCAACCCAAGATTATGCTCTTTGACGAGCCAACCTCTGCCCTAGACCCTGAGATGATCAAAGAGGTGCTGGACGTGATGCTGCAATTGGCCCAAGACGGTATGACGATGGTGGTCGTCTCTCACGAGATGGGGTTTGCTCGCAACGCGGCGCACCGTATCCTCTTTATGGATGACGCGCGCATCATCGAGGATTCGACGCCTGAGGAACTGTTCAACTCGCCCAAAGAACCGCGTACGCGCGAGTTCCTGAGCAAGATTCTGCACTAGGGGCCTTTACGCCGGCGGGGGAAGGCGCCTCGGCAAGTGCACCGTGAAGCGGCTCCCTTTCCCCGGGGTGCTCTCTACCTCGATACGCCCGCCAAGGGCCTCGACGATCATCCGCGAGATGACCAGCCCCAAGCCCGTCCCCTCGCCCCGCTTGGCCTGCGTGCGCATAGGGTAGAATTTGGTGAAAAGGTGGGCGCGCTGCTCGGGCGTCATTCCGATGCCGGTATCTTCCACGGCCACCCAAACCGTCTCCGCATCTTGCCCACCGCGAATTGTAACGCCGCCCTGGTCGGTGAATTGGATGGCGTTGTGGATGAGGTTCACAAAGACCTGCTCCAACCCCGAGGCGTTGGCGACGAGGCGCTCGGGGAGCGCCTCGGTGTTCAGGGCGAGCGGCAGGCCTTTCGCCTCTGCCAAGGGCCGGAGGCCCCGAACGGCCGAATGCAAAACCTGGGCCAGGCTCACCTCTTCGAAGGGCAGTTCATAACGCCCTGCCTCGAGGCGCGCCAAATCGAGGAGGTTCGTCACCATACGCCGCTGCCTTTCGACCTGGCCCTCCAGGAGGTCGAGGTACTCGCGAGCCTTGGCATCGAGGGGGGTGTAGCGCAGGAGGCTGATGAGAGTCTTGATGGTGCTCAGGGGGGTCCGCAGTTCGTGCGTGGCGTAGGCCAAGAAATCTGACTTCATCTGCTCCAATTCGGCCTCGCGGGTTACATCTCGCGCCACGCCCAGGATGCGCTCCTTGGCCCCGTTGGCGGGGATATTCACCAAACTTAGGCTGATGGCGCGCCCCTCGTAAGAGAATTGGACCCGTTCGGGGCGTTGAGGCGCCTCCAGGGCCGGCTGGAGGTGCTCCGCCAAGGCAGGGGGCAGGGCCTTCCCTTCCTGTAAGCCGAGGAGTTCGCCGGCCGCGCGGTTGCAAAGGGCGACCTGCCCATCGAAATCGAGGAGGAACATCCCCTCGCTCATCGATTTCAAGATGCTCGAGAGGAGGCGGTTCATCCCCAAAAGGGCGCGGTTGTGCTCCGCAAGGCGTTCGTAAGTGCGCTGAACCTCGCGGGCCAACACCCACACGAGGAGCGCCGCGAACACGAGGTAGGGGAGCGAGAGGACCAGGGCCTGCGAGGTGCCGTTCGGCATCAGAATCTTTTCGTTGTACACGATGCCGTTATATTGGAGGAGGATAATCGTCGTAAACGAGAGGGTGCTGAGCAGGGTAAAGGGAAGGATGGCCGCAGACCCGATGAGTTGCCCCGCCATCACGATGGGCCATAGATAGGCCAAAACGAACACGTAGCCATCGGCCCCAAAGTTGAGCACTTGGAGCGTGATGAGGACGATTTCCGCCGTGAAGCAGACGTAGCCCAGAAGCGGCAAGTCGCGCCGCTTCCAAAGGTAAAAGTAGGCCGCATTGATCACGAACTGGACAGCCGAAACGATGAAAAGCGGCACAAAGTTTTTGGGGATGTAGAAAACGTTCAGAAGGCCGAGCAAGAAAAGGAGCAGGCCCGTAACGATCGTGCGGCCGACGATAAAGAGCCGCCACAATCGGATATGGGCGTTGGGGAGCGCATCACTTTCTGCGAGCCACATGGCGCACCACGCGTCCAGGTATCCACACGACGTAGCGGGAGAGGTCTCCCTCGCCGTACACCGAGAGGCGCCCGCCATGCCCCTGGGCCACCTGCCGCGCCAAATGCAACGCGCTGAAAGGGGCCGGCGGTTCTGCCGCATCGGCATCCCACGAGGGGGCGAACTGGCCGGGGAAGGAGATCGCAATTTCCACGCCGCCCTCCGTGGAGCGCACCGCCGAGAGGCCGATCTCCTTGCCCACGGGGAGGGTCTCTAGGATGCTTTCGAGAAGGGCGCTCAGGGCGCGCGTGAGGGCCGGGGCGTCTACATTGGCGGTGAGCAACCCCCCGCAGGAAAGGCTCAAGGCCACGCCGCGCGCTTGGGCCAAACGGGCTACCCGCGCAGCCGCGCCGCGCAGAATCGGCGCCAGGCGTTGGGGCACCCTCTGGAGGGGTTCTTGCTCCTGGCCGGCGGTGGCCCAAGAGAGGTCTTGTAAGCGCTGGTGTAAGGTTTCGGCCCCTTGGAGCGCCTCATGCAAGTAGCGTTGCCTTTCCGCGCTATCGAGAGGGCGGGGATCTTGGAGGGCCAGGCCAAGTTTTTGCACCACCTCTTCGGTGGGGGCGCGGAGTTGGGCGGCCACCTCGGCGAGGAGGCGCGATCGTTCCGTTTGGAGGAGGCGCTGTTCCTCCAGGCGCGTCTGTTCGACGCGCCGCAACACGGCCTCGGCGCGCATCACCAATTCCTCCGGGTCAAAGGGCTTGGTGATATAGTCATCGGCGCCGCCCTTGAGGCCGGCCAGGCGGTCGGCGAGGTCCGTCTTGGCGGTGAGAAAGATGAACGGGATGCTCGCCCCGGTGAGCGCCTGCACGCGGCGTTGAAAGGCGAACCCATCCATCTCGGCCATAAGGATATCCGAGATGATGAGGTCGGGGGGCGTCTCGACCAGGGCCTGCAGGGCTTGGGCGCCGCTAGGGGCCGTCTGGACCTCAAACCCATGCAGCCTAAAGAATTCGCCGAGCGAGTAGAGAAGCGACGGCTCATCATCTACGATGAGGACGCGTTTTGCCATAATGGTGGCTCCCCAAGGGTTCTGAACGGCATATGCCCTCCACGAGTGCATCCATCGTAACTAGTATACTCCTCTTTCGAGGACGATTCCGTTTAGGGTGCGTAAAAACGGGGTTTTTGAGGGATGTGAGGGTAGGAAAGGCCTCAGTATGCGGCCCCTCGAAGGGTTTTCTCTTTCAAAAAGGGCGTGATCTTGGAATAAGTTGCCAAGGCCTGGAATGGTGTTATAATAGGGTCAGCCCAGCGATGGACATAGGCGTCTCCTTGGTGAAAAAGGGGGCGCTTTACGTTTTCACTCACGAGCCATAACCTAAAGGAGCGATATGCCAGCGATCGTCGTCATCGGCGCTCAGTGGGGCGACGAGGGCAAAGGGAAGATCGTGGATCACTTGGCCGAACGCGCCAGTATGGTGGTGCGCTACCAAGGGGGGAATAACGCCGGCCACACCGTAACCATTGGGAGCACCGTGCTTCGTCTGCATCAAGTGCCCTCGGGCATCACTCGGCCTCACGTCGCCGCCGTCTTGGCGCATGGGATGGTCATCAACCCCCCGGCCCTGGTGGAGGAGTTGGATCGCCTGGCGGCGTTGGGCATCTCGACGGAGAACCTGCACATCAGCCCCAACGCGCACCTCGTGATGCCGTATCACATCCTCTTGGATGAGGCGGAGGAGGAACTGCGCGGCGCGCACGCCTTGGGCACCACGCGCCGTGGCATTGGCCCCGCCTATACCGACAAGGTAGCCCGGCGCGGCCTGCGTATGCAGGACCTCATAGACCCTGCGCGCTTCCGGGCGCGCTTGGAGGTGGCCCTCGAACGCGTAAACCTCGAGTTGACGCGCATCTTTGGGCGCGAGCCGATGACGGCCGACGAAATCGTGGAAAAGTATGCGCCCGCCGCCGAACGGCTAGCCCCCTATGTGGAGGATACGAGCCTCCTCATCCAAAAGGCCCTGCAACGGGGAGAGACCGTGCTGCTAGAAGGCGCACAGGCCACGATGCTCGATATTGATTTCGGCACATACCCCTATGTTACCTCCTCCTCGCCCTCGGCGGGGGGCGCCTGCCAGGGATCGGGCATCAGCCCTAGGCAAGTTTCGGCCGTGTTGGGCGTGGTGAAGGTCTATACCTCGCGCGTGGGGATGGGGCCTTTCCCCACCGAATTGAAGGATGACATCGGCGATTGGATCGTCGAGCGGGGCCACGAATACGGCACCACCACGGGCCGGCGACGCCGCTGCGGGTGGATTGACCTGGTGAGCCTGCGCTATGCGGCGCGGCTGAACGGGTTTACGGGTTTGGCGCTCACTCGGCTGGATGTGCTCAGCGGCCTGAGCCGTATCAAACTCTGCGTGGCCTACCGCCTGCCCGATGGCACCGAGACGACGGAATACCCCTTGGATACAGAACTCCTTGCGCAAGCCACGCCCATTTATGAGACGATGGAAGGCTGGGAAGATGAGGATCTCAGCAAGGCGCGCCGCGTGGAGGACCTGCCGCCGCAGGCTTGGGCTTATTGCCAGCGTATTTCGGAATGGATGGGGGTGCCCATTGATGTCATCTCAGTTGGGGCCGAGCGCAACGATCTCGTTGCGCTGAGGTGGCCTGTGTGAAGCGAATATCGCGCCTGCTCTCAAGGCAGGCCGATTTCGTTTGCTATGGGGATAAGGTTCGCGCATCGAGAAAGGAGAAAGGACGATGCCGTACACCCAGTTTTTAGAGGGTTTGACGTTCGACGATGTGTTGCTCTTACCGGGCAAATCTTCCGTATTGCCTGCCGAGGTGGATATCTCCGTCCAACTGACGCCGCGCATCCGCCTCAACATCCCGCTCCTTTCGGCGGCTATGGATACTGTAACCGAGGCGCGTTTGGCCATCGCCTTGGCCCGAGAGGGGGGCCTGGGCGTCATTCACCGCAACTGCTCCATCGAGTTCCAAGCCGGCGAGGTGGATAAGGTCAAGCGTTCTGAGGCGGGGATGATCGTGGACCCCATCACCCTCCCGCCCACGGCCACCTTGGGCGAGGCCAAGGCGTTGATGGCCAAGTATCACATCTCGGGCGTGCCCATCACCCAGAACGGGCGGCTCGTCGGTATCCTCACCAACCGGGATATCCGCTTTGCGGATGACCAGGATGATCACCTGGTTACGGAATATATGACCTCCGAGAACCTCATCACGGCGCCCCTGGGCACGACCTTGGAGCAGGCGCAGGAAATCCTCCAGAAGCACCGCATCGAAAAACTGCCTTTGGTGGATGAAAACTTTTGCCTGAAGGGGCTAATCACCGTCAAAGATATCCAGAAGAAGCGAGATTACCCCAATGCCGCCAAAGATGCCCAAGGTCGCTTGCTGTGCGGGGCGGCGGTAGGCGTCGGGCCAGATATGCTGGCGCGCGCTGAGGCCTTGGTGGAGGCAGGGGTGGACCTCCTCGCTCTCGATACGGCGCACGGCCACCAAGAGATGGTGATCCGCGCCACGGAGGCGCTGCGCAAGCGCTTCCCCGAGGTGGCCATCAGCGCGGGGAACGTGGTGACGGCCGAGGGCACGCGCGACCTCATCGCCGCGGGGGCGGATATTATCAAAGTGGGCGTGGGCGCGGGGTCCATCTGCACCACCCGCGTGGTGGCCGGCGTGGGGATGCCGCAACTCACGGCTGTGATGATTTGCGCGGAGGCGGCTGCGCCCTTTGGCGTGTCGGTCATCGCCGATGGGGGCATCCGCTATTCGGGGGATATCGTCAAAGCGTTGGCCGCGGGCGCCGGGGCCGTGATGGTGGGGAACCTGTTGGCCGGCGTGGAAGAAAGCCCCGGCGAATTGGTGATCTACGAAGGGCGCCGCTATAAGGAATACCGAGGTATGGGGTCTCTGGGGGCGATGCGCGGAGGATACAGCGCCGACCGCTATGCCAGCGCGCAGACCTCTTTGCGCGGGCCGGCCTCCGATCGCGCCGTAAACGCCGAACGCGCCAGCGGCAAACTCGTGCCCGAGGGCATCGAGGGGCGCGTGGCTTACCGCGGCAGTTTGGCCGATACCGTCTTTCAATTGATGGGCGGGCTGCGCTCCGGGATGGGCTATGTGGGCGCGGCGAACCTGGAGGAGTTGCGCGCCAAGGCGCAATTCGTCAAAATCACGAATGCCGGGTTCATCGAGAGCCATCCGCATAACGTGATCATCACGAAAGAGGCGCCGAACTATCAGTTGCAGCCCCAAGAGTAAAATGACCTGACCATATTGAGGGGGAGTGCGGTGGATCGCATCTATCGCGTGGAGGTTCGCTCGCGAGAGTTAACCGAGGGGGATGGCCTGCTGGAAGATATCGCCGCCCTGGGCATCGCGGGAATCCGCCGGGTGGAGCGCGGGGCGCTCTATTTTCTACGAGGCGCCCTTACCGAAGAGGATGTGGCGCGCCTATGCGAGGAACTCCTCGTGGACCCCATCGTCGAGGGGGCGCGCATCGGCCTCGCTTCGGACCCGGTAGAGACGCCACCTGGCGCGGTGCGCGTAGAGGTGGGCCTGCGCCCAGGCGTGACGGATACCGTCGCGGCCAACATTATGGCGCGCGGGCGCCTGCTGGGGATGGAGGGTTTGCGAGCGGCGGCCACGGGGCAGAGTTACCTTCTTTATGGCGAGGTTGGCCGCGCGGAAATCGAAGAGATCGCGCGGCGCCTGCTCTATAACGAGGTCATCCAGTACTATGAGATCGGCCCCCTCACGCCGCACGTGGGCATCGAACCGCCCGAGTCAGAGGCCCGCGCGGAGCGCATCCCCCTCACGCAGATGGATGATGAGGCGCTCTTGCGCCTCTCGCGTGAACGCCTCCTCTCGCTGGACCTCGCCGAGATGAAAGCCATCCAGGCCTATTTCCAGCGCGAGGGGCGAGACCCCACCGATGTGGAACTCGAAAGCCTGGCGCAGACCTGGTCCGAGCACTGCGTCCACAAGACCTTCAAGGGCCTCATCGAATACACGGAATATGGCCCCGATGGCCCCCGTACAACGCCCATTGACGGCCTCTTGCGCACCTACATCCGGGCGGCCACGCAGGCCATTCGAGCGCCGTGGGTGCTTTCGGCCTTTGTAGATAACGCCGGCATTATGGCCTTCGACGAGCGCTATGAGGTCTCGTTCAAGGTGGAGACGCATAACCACCCCTCGGCGCTTGAGCCGTTTGGCGGCGCGAACACCGGCGTGGGAGGCGTGGTGCGGGATATTATCGGCGTCTCGGCGCGGCCCATCGCCAATACTGATGTGCTGTGCTTCGGCCCGCTCGATATGCCCCTCGAGGAACTGCCCACGGGGGTGCTCCACCCCCGGCGCATCTATCAGGGGGTGGTCAAGGGCATCGAAGATTACGGGAACAAAATGGGCATCCCTACCGTGAACGGGGCCATCTATTTTGACCCCGGCTACACCGCAAACCCGCTGGTGTATTGCGGCTGTGTGGGCATCGCGCCGCGCGGGGCGCACCCTCGGCAGGTGCAGGCGGGCGATCTCATCGTCGTCCTAGGGGGGCGCACCGGGCGAGATGGCCTGCACGGCGCGACCTTTTCATCCATCGAGTTGACCGAGGAGACGGGTATCACCTCCAGCGGCGCCGTGCAAATCGGCAACCCCATCACCGAAAAGATGATGCTCGACGCCATCTTGCAGGCGCGCGATGAGCGGCTCTACCACGCCATTACGGATTGCGGCGCGGGCGGGCTATCCTCCGCCGTGAGTGAGATGGGCCGCGAGGTGGGCGCCGAGGTGCATCTAGAGCGCGTACCGCTCAAATATCACGGCCTTCAGCCCTGGGAGATTTGGCTCTCTGAGGCTCAGGAGCGCATGGTGCTGGCTGTGCCGCCGGAGTATGAGGCGCGCTTGCGCGCCATTTGCCAGGGCTATTCGGTGGAGATGACCGTCATCGGCACCTTTTCGGGCGATGGGCGGCTGCGCCTTTATTACGATGACCAGATGGTGGCCGATATGGATATGGCGTTCCTCCATGAGGGCATTCCCCGCCGCCACCTCAAAGCGGTGTGGCAGCCGCCGGCACGGCCCAGCGGAACGCCCTCCGAACGGCCGATGGATGCGTGGATGCTCCTCGTGCGTATGCTCGCCCACCCCAACGTGCGCAGCAAAGAGGATGTGGTGCGCCGCTACGATCACGAAGTGCAGGGCGGCACGGTCATCAAGCCCTTCACGGGGCGCTGGGATGATGGCCCTTCGGATGGGGCGGTCATCAAACCGCTCGAGGTGCGCGATTCCTGGCGGGGGATAGCCCTCGGCTGTGGGTTCAACCCTGCCTATGGGGAGATAGACCCCTACGCTATGGCCATCTCGGCCATTGACGAGGCGGTGCGCAACGTCGTCTCCATCGGGGGCGATCCAGAGCGAACAGCCCTTCTCGATAATTTCTGTTGGGGCAACCCCTCCCTGCCGGATCGTCTGGGGGCTTTGGTGCGCGCCTGCCAAGGCTGTTACGATGGCGCGCTTCATTACGGGGCACCGTTTATCTCCGGCAAAGATAGCCTCAATAACGAGTACACCGACCGCCTCACGGGCAAGCAAGTGGCCATCCCGCCCTCGCTGTTGATTTCGGCCATCGCCCTGGTGAACGATGTGCGCCAGGCCTGCACGGCCGACCTCAAGGCGCCGGGGAACCCCCTTTACCTCCTGGGCTGGACGCGCCAAGAACTGGGCGGCTCCTATTTCGAGCGGTTATTGGGCGTGCCCTATCCCAACCCGCCCCAAATGGCCCCCGCGGGGCCAGCCACGGCGCGAGCGCTCCACGAGGCGATGCGGCGCGGCCTGGTGCGTGCCTGCCACGATTGCTCCGAGGGGGGGCTGGGCGTAGCCCTGGCCGAGATGGCCCTCGGCGGGGGATGGGGCGCCGAGGTTTGGCTGGGGGCGGTGCCTTGGGAAGGCCCTGCGCCGGAGGATGACCGGCACATCCTGTTTGCGGAGTCGAACGGGCGCTACGTGGTGGAGGTGGCCGAACAGGATGCCGAGGCCTTTGAGGCCATCTTGCGTGGGGCGAACGTGCCCTTTGGGCGCATCGGCTGGGTGCGCTCGGAACGGATGTTGCGCGTGCATACCGAGCGAAAGGGCGAACTCCTGGCGGTGCCCGTCGAAACCTTGCGCCGTGCCTGGCGAGGGCATATCCCTTGGGGGGAGGTGGAATTATGAAGGCGCCGCGCATCCTCATCCTCCACGCGCCCGGCACCAATCGAGATCGCGAGGCGGCCTGGGCTTGTACATTGGCCGGTGGAGAGCCGGAGATCGTGCACATCAACCAACTCCTGGCCGGGCAGCGGCGCTGGGAGGATTACCAAATGCTCGTCATCCCCGGCGGGTTTTCCTATGGGGATGACCTGGGCGCTGGGCGGCTGTGGGCCAATGACCTGTACCATCGCTTCCGCGAGGCGATGGATGCTTTTGTGGAGGCGGGCAAGCCGGTGCTGGGCATCTGCAACGGGTTCCAAACGTTGGTCAAGGCAGGCTATTTGCCCGGGCCGCCGCCCAAGCAGCGTGTAACGCTCACCTTCAACCGGCGCGGACTTTTCGAATGCCGTTGGGTGCGCTTGCGCGCGGAACCTTCCTGCCGCTGCCTTTTCACGCAGGGGTTGGAGGAGGATATCCTCTGCCCGGTGGCCCATGGCGAGGGGCGGCTCGCGCTCCCCGATGAGGCCACGCGCCAAATGCTGTGGCGCGAAGGCCTGGTGGCACTGCGCTATGTGGCGCCTAAGGATCCGCGCGATGCGGGTAACCCCTCTGCCGCCGTGACCGTGCGGGAGGAGGCGGGCTACCCCGCCAACCCCAACGGTTCGGTGGATGACATCGCCGGGCTGTGCAACCGGCAGGGGAATGTGTTTGGGTTGATGCCCCATCCGGAGGATCACGTCTTCCCTCAGCAGCACCCGCGCTGGACGCGCGGCGAGCGGGGCGGCTTGGGGCTAATCCTCTTTCGCAACGGCGTCGAGGCCGCGAGGCGGTTCGTGTAGCGGTTCATAGGGGGAACTTTTTATGCCATCGTACACCCACGAGACGTTCATCTCGCCCTTTACGTGGCGCTATGGCAGTGAGGCGATGCGCGCCATCTGGTCAGAGGTGTACAAACGCAAACTCTGGCGGCGCATTTGGGTGGCGCTCGCCGAGGTGCAGGCGCGCGCCGGCCTCGTGGCGCCCGAGCAGGTGGCCGACCTGCGCGCCCATATGGAAGAGATCAACTGGGAGCGCGCTCAAGAAATCGAAGAGGCCCTGCGGCATGACCTGATGGCCGAAGTCCGTGCCTTTGCCGAGCAGTGCCCCATCGGCGGGGGGATTATCCACCTTGGCGCCACGAGTATGGATGTGGAAGATAACGCCGACGCGCTCCGCCTGCGCGAGGCCTTGCGGCTCATCCGCGAGGGGTTGGTGCGGCTCTTGAGGGCGTTCGTGGAGCAGATGCGCGCCCAGGCCGAGCGCCCCGCGATGGCCTATACCCACCTCCAACCCGCCGAGCCGACGACGCTGGGCTACCGCTTGGCGCAGTATGCCCAGGATTTTTGGGAAGACCTGCGCGCTCTGGATCGCCTCTTGCCCCAGGTGCGCGGCAAGGGGTTCAAGGGGGCGGTGGGCACGGCGGCCTCTTATGCCCAACTTCTGGAGGGCACGGGGATGACCCCCGCCCAAATGGAGGCCGAGGTGATGGCCCGCTTGGGGTTGGAGGCCTACCCTGTTACCACGCAAACCTACCCACGGAAGATGGATTATCAGGTGCTGACCTTTCTCGCGGGGGTGGCGCAATCGGCCCACAAGTTTGCGTTCGACGTGCGCCTTCTGCAATCGCCTGTGTTCGGCGAACTCAGCGAACCCTTTGGCGCGCAGCAGGTCGGCTCTTCGGCTATGCCCTTCAAGCGCAACCCCATCACCTCGGAGAGCATCTGCTCGCTGGCGCGGTTCGTGGCCGGGCTGCCCATCATCGCCTGGGAAAATGCCGCCCTATCTGCCCTCGAGCGCACGTTGGATGATTCCGCGAACCGCCGCGAGGTGCTGCCGGCGGCCTTTTTGGCCGTGGACGAGATTCTGCTCCGCTTGCGGCGCGTGGTAACGGGCTTGCGCGTGGGCGAACAAGGCATCGCCCACAATTTGGCCACGTACGCCCCCTTTGCGGCCACGGAACCGCTCCTGATGGCCTTGGTAAAGGCCGGGGCTGACCGGCAAGAGATGCACGAGTGCCTGCGTGAGGCGAGTATGGCCGCTTGGGCGGCCATCCAGCGGGGGGAGGCGAACCCTTTGGCAGACCTCCTCGCGGGGGATACGCGCCTGACGGCCTATGTGCCCCCCGAACGCATCCGCGCCATCCTTGCCGCCGGCGCGGGGGTGGGAGAGGCGCCTCATTGGGCACGCGCTTTGGCGGATGAGATTGAGGAATACCTCGCATCGGGCGGGGTGGAAGGAAGATAGGAGGGTTCTAGAGATGGCTTACGGCAAAGTTGTATTCGGCGAAAAGTTGGCAGAGGGCAAGACCAAAATCATCTATGCCCACCCGGAGAAGGCGGACCTCGTCTATATGGTGCATAAAGACGGCCTCACCGCCGGCGACGGCGCGCGGCGCAGCGTCCTCCCCGGCAAGGGCAAACTCGCCTGCCGCACCAACTCGAACGTCTTCTACCTCTTGGAGCAGGAGGGCATCCCTACCCACTATGTGGGGATGGTGGGGGATGATGTGAACCTCGTCATCCGCTGCAAGATGATCCCCCTCGAGGTGGTGATGCGCCGCATCGCGACGGGGTCTTACCTCAAGCGCAACCCCGGCGTGGCGGAGGGCACCCGCTTTGACCCGCCCTTGGTGGAGTTCTTTTATAAAGACGATGCCCTCCATGACCCCTTGGTCACGGATGAGGAAATCGTCAAGATGGGCGTGGCCACCCCCCAAGAGATTGAGACGATGCGCGAGGTGGGGCGGCGCGTGTTCGCCGTGCTGGAGGCGGCCTGGGCCAAGCAAGATGTGACCCTTGTGGACTTGAAAATTGAGTTCGGCCGGGCGCCCGATGGCGCGCTCCTCGTGGCCGATGTGATTGACAATGACTCTTGGCGCATTTGGCCAGGCGGAGACAAGAGCCGTATGCTGGATAAGCAGGTATACCGCAACCTCCCGGAGGTTACCGAAGAGGGCCTGCGCGAGGTGCTCATCAAGTATGCGCAGGTGGCCGAGTTGACCGACAAATTCGTCGAGAACGCGTGAGGGGAGGGAGCACAATGGCCGGCCGCGTCATCATCCTGATGGGTTCCAAAGGCGATCTCGAGCATATCGCCCCGATGCGCGCCCAGTTGGAGGCCTTTGGCATCCCCTATGCGGTGCGGGTGGCCTCGGCGCACAAGAGCGTGCATCACCTGCTGAACGTCATCGCCGAATACCAGGCCTTGGGCGAGCCGCTCGTCTTTATCGCTGTGGCGGGGCGCTCCAACGCGCTGGCGGGGATGCTCGATGCGAACACGCCTTTCCCGGTGATTACCTGCCCGCCGGTCTCTTCGGCCTTTGGTGGGGCCGACATCTATTCTTCGCTGCGTATGCCGAGCGGCGTGGCACCTATGGTTATTCTCGATCCGGCGGCGGCCGCCTTGGCCGCCGCCAAAATCCTGGCCTTGGGCGATGCCGACCTGCGGGCCAAGGTGGGGGCTTATCAAAAGGACCTCACCGCGCAAATCTTGCGCGATGATGCCGACGTGCAACGTTGACAAAGCGCCGCGTGAGGTATAATATCATTTGGTCATAACCCCGGTGCCGTGGTTGCGCGCATGCGGGGCTACTTTGGTTTGTATTCGCCGGGCAAGCGTCCGGCAGGTGGAGAGGGATGGCAGAACTCTTGAGGATATGCGATCGGCCGCACGAGGCGTGTGGGGTGTTCGGGATTTTCGCGCGAGGCGAGGATGTGGCGCGCATCACCTTCTTTGGCCTGTTTGCGCTCCAACATCGCGGCCAAGAGAGCGCGGGGATTGCCGTCTCCGATGGCCAGCGGATGAGCCTGTATAAAGAGATGGGCCTCGTTTCGCAGGTGTTCAATGAGGATAATTTGCGCCCCCTGCAAGGGCATATCGCCATCGGCCATACGCGCTATTCCACGGCCGATTCCTCACGCCGTTTGAGCGCCCAGCCCTTTATGCTGGAATCTATGCTCGGGCCGATTGCCCTGGCCCATAACGGCAACCTGGTGAATACGGACGACCTGCGCCAGGAACTCTTTGCCCGGGGCGTGGGGTTGACCTCGTGGTGCGATACGGAAATCTTGATCCAACTCTTGGCGGGCGCCCAGGGGAACACGTGGCTGGAGCGCATCCGCGATATGATGACCAAGGTGCAGGGCGCCTACACGCTCACCATCCTCACGCGCGACACGCTGTTTGGCGTGCGAGACCCATGGGGCTTTCGCCCTCTGAGCATGGGGCGGCTCAACGGCGGGTGGGTGCTCGCCAGCGAGAGTTGTGCCTTGCAGACGGTGGGCGCGCGGGATATTTCCGAAGTGCCCCCCGGCAAGATCGTGATGATCAACGACGATGGGATGCAGATGCTCGAGGGCGCGCCGCCGGGCAAGCGCAGTTTGTGCATCTTTGAGTACATCTATTTCGCGCGGCCCGATTCGGTGCTCGATGGGCAACTCATCCACGAGGTGCGCCAAGAATTAGGGAGACAATTGGCCCGAGAGCACCCTGTGGAGGCGGACCTCGTGATGTCCGTGCCCGATTCGGCCACGCCGGCGGCCATCGGTTACGCCCAAGAAGCGGGCATCCCCTATACGGAGGGGCTGATCAAGAACCGCTACATCGGGCGAACCTTCATCCAGCCCGATGACCGCTTGCGCAAGGCGGGTGTGGCGCTCAAGTTCAATCCCCTTTCTCAAGTGTTGAGGGGCAAGCGCGTGGTGGTGGTGGATGATTCCATCGTCCGGGGCAACACGAGCCGCCCCACCGTGGAACTCTTGCGCCGCGCTGGGGCGCGCGAAATCCATATGCGCATCTCCTCGCCGCCCATCAAGCACCCCTGCTTTATGGGGGTGGATATGGCCACGTATGACGAGTTGATCGCCCATCGCCTATCGGTGGAGGAGATCCGCCGCGAAATCGGCGCCGATTCGCTCGGCTACCTCAGCCTGGAGGGGTTGATCCGTGCCGTAGGGCGGCCCATCGAGGAGTATTGCACCTCCTGCTTCACAGGCGTGTACCCTTTTGAGAAGAAGGCGGGTGGGTTCCTGGCGCGAGATAGCGCCCCTCGCTGTGAGGTCATTTCGGAGAGGAGGATATCTTGAAGGTCCTCGTGGTCGGGAGCGGCGGGCGCGAGCACGCGTTGACTTGGGCGCTCCGCCGCTCCAAACGCGTGAAGCAAATCCACGTGGCCCCTGGGAACGGGGGCACGGCCGAGATCGCGACGAACGTCCCCATTGCGGCCGATGATATCCCCGCTCTGGTGGCGCACGCCGTTTCGGGGCGGTTTGACTTGGTGGTGATCGGCCCGGAGGTACCCCTCGCCTTGGGGTTGGTAGATCGCTTGCAGGCCGCGGGCATCCGCGCTTTTGGCCCCACGGCCCAGGCGGCGCAAATCGAATCCTCCAAGGTCTTTAGCAAGGCCTTTATGCGCGAGAACGGCATCCCCACGGCGGAGGCCGCCGCGTTCGACGATTATGACGCCGCTCTCTGCTATCTGGAAGCGCACCCTGCCCCTATCGTCATCAAGGCAGATGGCCTCGCGGCGGGTAAGGGGGCCATCGTCTGCCAGACGGATGCCGAGGCCCGCAAGGCGCTTTATCGCATTATGAAACAGCGCGTCTTTGGGCGCGCGGGAGATCGGGTGGTCATCGAGGAATTCCTGCGTGGGCAGGAGGTTACCGTCCTCGCCTTTGCCGATGGGGTGCGCGCCGTGCCGATGATCCTGGCGCAGGATCACAAGGCCGCCTGGGATGGCGACCGTGGCCCCAACACGGGGGGGATGGGTTCCTATGCGCCCGCTCCCATCCTCGATGCGGCTATGCTCGAGCGCGTCGAGCGCCAAGTGCTTCAGCCGGCGATGGAGGGAATGCGCCGCTTGGGCACGCCCTATGTGGGGGTGCTCTATGCCGGGCTGATGGTTACGGATGGCGATTTTCGGGTACTCGAGTTCAATTGCCGGTTTGGAGACCCCGAGGCCCAGGCCATCTTGCCGCTTTTGGAAAATGATCTCGTGGAGGTCATCGAGGCCTGCTTAGAGGGCCGGCTGGACGAGGTGACGCTCCGTTGGGCCAACCGCTCGTGCGTTTGCGTGGTGATGGCCTCCGGCGGCTACCCCGACCAATATCAAACGGGGTACGAGATTACCGGCCTGGAGGAGGCCGCCGACTTGGAGGATGTGGTCATCTTTCACGCGGGCACGCGCCGCGAGCGCGACCGCGTGCTCACGGCCGGGGGGCGCGTGCTCGGTGTAACGGCGTGGGCCAAAGACTTGCGCGGGGCCGTCGAACGGGCTTACCAGGCGGTGCGGCTTATCCACTGGCCGGACGTAATGTATCGTACGGATATCGGGGCCAAAGGGCTGCTCCGCGAAGGGCAACCCGTGCCCCCTAAGGAGGCGCAAGAACGATGAACCCACCCAAACGCCCCAGCGCTTATGCCGCCTCTGGCGTGGATATTGACGCCGGCAACAAGGCCGTGGAGTTGATGCGCGAGGCCGTGCGCTCCACCTATGGGCCGGAGGTGCTGTGGGGCATTGGTGCCTTTGGGGGGCTGTTCGAGGCGGGCAAACTCCAGGGGATGCGCTGCCCAGTGCTCGTGGCCTCTACGGATGGCGTGGGCACCAAGACGATGGTGGCGAGCGCCCTGCGGAGTTACGAAACGTTGGGGCGCGATATCGTCAACCACTGTGTGAACGACATCCTTGTGCAGAACGCGGAGCCGCTTTTCTTCTTGGATTATTACGCCTCCTCCGTCATTGACCCCGCCGTGGTGGCCGCGGTGGTGAGCGGCGCGGCGGCGGCCTGCCGCGAGGCGGGCTGTGCCCTTTTGGGCGGGGAGACGGCCGAGATGCCCGGCGTCTATGCGCCGGGGCAGATGGACGTCGCGGGCACCATCGTGGGCGCGGTGGAACGCGATGAGATCGTTGATGGCTCGTCCATCGCGCCGGGCGATGTGCTGATCGGCCTGCCCTCGAGCGGCCTCCACACGAACGGTTTTTCGCTCGTGCGGCGCATCTTCCCGCCGGAGACGTTCGGCGCATACACCGCCGAACTCGGGCGCACCTTGGGCGAGGCCCTCGTGGAACCGCATCGCTCCTATTTGCCTCACGTGCGGGCCATTCGCCCTGTGGCGCGCATCAAAGGTCTGGTGCACATCACAGGGGGCGGGTTCGTAGATAACATTCCCCGCATTTTGCCGGAGGGTGTGGCCTGCGTAGTGAACCGCACCGCCTGGGAGGTGCCGCCCCTCTTTCGGCTCATCGAACGCGTCGGCCAGGTGGATCGCGACGAGATGTACCGCGTGTTCAATATGGGCATTGGGATGATTGTCTTGGTCTCCCCAGCCGAGGCGGATGCAGTCCTCCGCGCGGTGAACCAAGAGGCCTACCTCATCGGCGAAGTGGTGCCCCAGCAAGAAGGGGAGCGAGTGATCTTGCGATGAATCGGCTCGCGGTGCTCATCTCGGGGACGGGCACGAACCTGCAAGCGATTATAGATGCCTGCGAGAGCGGCGCCCTGCCCGATACGCGGGTGGTGGTGGTCGTCTCAAACCGCATCGCCGCCTACGGCCTCCAGCGCGCCAAGAAGCACGGCATCCCCACCCTCTATCATCCCTTCAAACCCTATCGAGACGCGGGGCGCACTCGCGAGGAATACGATGCCGATTTGGCGGCGAAACTCGCCCCTTACCGGGTGGATTTGGTCTGCCTGGCGGGGTGGATGCACGTCTTCACGATGGCCTTTCTCAAGCATTACCCCTGGCGCGTGATCAACATTCATCCCGCCTTGCCGGGGATGTTCCCCGGGACGCATGCCATCGAACGGGCCTACGAGGCCTATCGCCGTGGGGAGATCACCCATACCGGCGTGATGGTGCACTATGCCCCCGATGAAGGCGTGGACGTGGGGCCGGTCATCGTCCAACGCGAGGTGCCCATCTACCCCGAAGATACGCTCGAAACCCTCGAGGCGCGCATCCACGAGGTAGAGCACGTCCTCTACATCGAGGCCATCAAGAAGGTGCTGGGCCTCGAGTAGGGTAGGTGCCTCTCGGAGCGCGAGGCGTCTGCCTCGCGAAGGGGTCGCCAGGCCCCTTATACCCTGCGTGGAGATGGAATTAGGCGCCTTGCGGCGCCCGTGGGCCGGGAGGCCCGCGCTCCAAAGAGATGGAGCGCGAGGCGCCTGCCTCTCCGAAAAGGCCAAGTGGAACGGTTCCCCCTGGGGCACATAGTCACCCAATACCTCGCAACGGGGCACACGCCGCATTTTGCACCCCAGATATTTTGTGATAAAATTCACAAGCACGCCTTTTCGCGAGGCGGCATCCCGTCAAGATAGGAGAGTGCGATGCGCTTAACCGTCGTAGATTCCGAACGCTGCGTGGGTTGCCAACTGTGTATGTTCGCCTGCTCTCGCCGCACGGGGATGGGCGGCATGGCCGAAAGTTGCATCTTTGTAACCTCTATCGGGGGGATGGAACGCGGCTTCAAGGTGGTGGTCTGCCGCGCCTGCCAAGATCCCCCTTGCGCGCGCGTGTGCCCGACGCGGGCGCTGGAACCGAAACCGGAGGGGGGCGTGCGCCTCTATCCGGATCGGTGCATCGGCTGTGGGCGCTGCGCCGCGGCCTGTGTGGTGGGCGCCGTTCAATGGGATGCGGAGATCAATAAACCGATGATCTGCATCCACTGCGGGTACTGCGTGAACTATTGCCCGCACGGGGTGCTCGCGATGATCCCTACCGAAAACCATGCCCTAGCAGAGGAGACCGCCCAATGATCGCCGACGACCCGCTTCAGAACGTCCTCTACATTGACCTCTCGCGGAATCGCTTCCACGTCGAGCGGCGGCCGGACCTTTTCGAGAAGCACCTGGGCGGCGCCGGCGTGGCCATCGAACTCCTCCACGAGACCTGCCCGGCGGGGATGGATCCCTTCGCCCCAGAGGCGCCCATCATCCTCACCACAGGCCCTTTGGTGGGCCTGATGCCCCTTGCCTCCAAGGCGGTGGCTATGTTCAAGTCTCCGCACACGGGGAACTTGGGAGAGAGCCACGCCGGCGGGCGCACGGCGGTGGCCATTCGTGAGGCGGGGTATGGGGCCATCGTCATCCAGGGGGCCAGTTCTCTGCCCGTGTATTTGGTCATCAGCAACGGCAGCGTCAAATTCCGCGATGCGACCACTCTATGGGGGATGCGCCACGCCACCACGGCGGCGCGGGTCATCCGCGAGAACGAATCGGGCGCGGGCGTGCGCACCATTCTACGCATTGGCCGCGCGGGAGAGAACCGCGTAACCTATGCCTGCGTCAAGACGGAAACCTACCGCACCTTCGGGCGGTTGGGGCTGGGGGCCGTGTTCGGCAGCAAGAAGTTAAAGGCCGTCGTCATCGCCGGCAAGCACTCGTTGCCGGTGGCCGACCGGCGCGCTTACCGGCGCATCTACGATGAGGTTTACCAGGCGGCCATCGCCTCGCCCCTAATGAAAAAATACCATGATCTGGGCACGGCCTCGAACGTCTTGCCGCTTCACGAGATAGGCGGCCTGCCGGTGCGCAACCTCCAACAGACGCGCCTCGATGACCCGCGCCCTATCAGCGGCGAGGGGCTGGCGGAGGGCTACTTGGGGCGCCGTTTGGCCTGTGCGCACTGCCCGGTGGGGTGCATTCACATCGCCGCCCTGCGCGAGCCCTATGTCAACGAGCCTTACTTTTACAAGACGACGATGATCTCCTACGACTATGAACCGATCTATGCCCTGGGGACGATGCTGAATATCACCGACCCGGCGGGGTTCCTGCGCCTGCTCGATGTGGTGGAATCTTGGGGGCTGGATGCGATGAGCACCGGCGTGGTGCTCGCCTGGGCGACCGAGGCCCTCGAACGGGGCCTCATCTCGACGCGCGAGACGCTTGGCCTGAACCTGGCCTGGGGAGATTCGGCCACTTATATCTTGGCGGTGCGCAACATCGTCGAACAGCCCAATGACTTTTACCGCGCCCTGGCGCGCGGCGTGGAATACGCCTCTTCGGTGTACGGTGGCCAGGAGTTCGCCCTGGCCTTCGGCGGGAACGAAATGCCCGGCTACCACACCGGGCCGGCGGCGCATTTGGGGTGGCTCCTCGGCTTGCGCCACAGCCACCTCGATAACGCCGGCTATAGCATTGACCAAAAACCCACGGCACCTCCGCCCACGCCGGAGACCTTGGTGGACGCTTTGATGAAAGAGGAACAGTGGCGGCAGGTCCTTTCGAGCCTCGTCATTTGCTTCTTCGCACGGGGCATTTACACGCCGGAGGTCGTCCAGGCCGCGCTGGAGGTGGCCGGCTTCCCCCGCGATGCGGCGGCGCTCACGCAAATCGGCGAGAGCATTTACCGGCGCAAATATGCCTTCAAAGTGCGCGAGGGGTTCGACGTAGAGCACCTGCGCTTGCCCAAGCGCATCTTTGAGACGCCTTCCCCCTTGGGGATGCTCGACGAGGCGGCGATGCAGCGCGCCCTGGCCTATGCCAAAGCGCGGTTAGAGGGGTAAAAACGCAAAGGGCGCCCAACAGGGCGCCCTTTGTGCATCCTGGATCTTACTCCTCGGCCGTACGGAGGCGCGCCTCGGTCTCTTCGTCAAACCAGTAGGCAGCCCCTTCGGGGATGACGACCGTTACGCGGTAGCCGGTGTTGAGGTGCATCTCCAAGGGGGCCTGCACGCCAAAAAGGATATCCCCAGCCTGGAGGTTGACCGTTTGCAGATGGCGGGCGAAATCCGGCTCGCAGTTCAGGACCTCGGCCTCGAGGAGCAATCCTCCCGTTGGCAAGGGTTCCCCTTGGGGCACGAGGGAGGCGGCGCTGCTGCGAAACCCCAAGATAAGCCTCTGCCCCGGCTGCACTTGGGTCGCAAGGGGCCGTGGCAGGGGCAAGCGCCCCAGAGGACTCTCGACGAGGCGCCGATCGGCGGAGACGACCCACCCCCTGAGGAGGTTCATCGGCGGCAGGCCCAGGAACCCGGCCACGAAGGCATTCACGGGATTCTGAGTGATCTCGTCATACGTGCCCACTTGCTCGATTCTGCCGGCGCGCATCACGGCGATGCGGTCTCCTAGGGTGATGGCCTCGGTCTGATCGTGCGTCACATAGATGGCCGTGATGCCGAACCGCCTTAGGAGGCGCTTGATCTCTACGCGGGTGGAGGCGCGCAATTTCGCGTCCAGGTTAGAGAGGGGTTCGTCGAACAAAAAGAGCGAGGGATCGCGCACGATGCAGCGGCCGATGGCCACGCGCTGCTGCTGCCCGCCGGAAAGGGTGGGCGGTTTGCGCGCCAAGAGCATATCGAAGCCGATGCCCATAATTTCGGAGGTGATGCGGATGCGCTCCATCATCTCTTCGGGCGGACGCTTGCGCACCTTGAAAAAGAAGGCGAGGTTCCCTTCGCTTTTCATATGGGGGTACAGCGCGTAGGATTGAAAGACCATACCCACGCCGCGATCTTTGGCGTGGACGTCGTTCATCAGGCGGTCGTCAAAATACACGTCGCCCTCATCGGGCGGCTCCAACCCCGCGACGACGCGCAAGAGCGTGCTCTTGCCGCAGCCAGAGGGGCCGACGATGGCCATCGTCTCGCCGTTGTGGATGGTGAGGTTCACGCCGTCCAGGGCGCGGATCGGCCCAGAGGCCTGGCTGCCGGCGGCCACCTCTGCCGCAGCGGCGCGTTCCACAAAGGCCTGGTCGGCATAGCCGCGCATCGCAAAACGCGTGCCGCGCGCGGGGTTGAACATCTTTAAATCGCGCGGGCGATAGATTTTAGAGACATTGACCAGACGGATTTCGGCCATCATAACCTCCTCTATATGGGGGGGCGGCGCTGGGACTCCTTTTACAGGAGTTCGGACATGCGGTTCGGGGGCACGGCGCGCCCTTCCCCGGGGATAAAGACCACGTCATCGCGGCTGCAATAGTACAACTTCTGCCAGCGATTCATGGCAACCCTCCACGCTTTTTCGGAAGCACGCCACTTTGCCCACAGAATATCGAATCCCTTTTTCAACTTTGAAGTTTTTCGTGCACTCCACACAATGAGAAAAATGCTAATCCATCCAGTAATCATCATAATAAGAAAACCGGCCAAAGGATTAACGGCGAATAAAATGCAAGAGAATAGAAGACTGAAAATCAACAAGCCGATACCCCACCCTCTGGCCCTTCGGTACGTCCGAAAAGCGGCCTTGTATGTCGGGGAGTCCGGAGCTGGCGGGCTTGGCTCAAGGCTGGGAGGTGTCAGGGCTTGTGCCAGCGCAGTAGTGGAAAGCCCACCGCTTAAAGGATTCGTGTTCCTGGCGACGATACCGGATACCTTTTCCACGCGATCGTTCCGCTGGCAGATGGGGCAGCGTGCAAAGGCCTCAAGGACCATTTCCCCCGCTGTTTGATGCACAGAAAACTCGTTGCCGCAATAAGAGCACTTGATCGTGCTCATGCCGGGTAAGGCTGCGAGGCCTGCTCCGCAGGTGGGGCACGTCAGTTGAATCAGATCGCTCATCGCACGTCCTCAACGCAGGTGGTTCACCGGATATTCCGGCTTTTCTCCTTTCAACACGCGCACCACGTCTTTGGCCACGAGGGCCATATTCAGGAGCGCTTCTTCCGTGGCGGTGGCCGTGTGCGGCGTGACGACGATGTTTTCCAACTGGAGGAGAGGATTATCGGCCGGCGTCGGCTCCTCCTCAAAGACGTCTATCCCCGCGCCGGCAATCCAGCCCTCGGCGAGGGCGCGGTAGAGGGCGCGCTCATCCACCACAGGGCCGCGCGCACAATTGATGAAAAGGGCCTCGCGGCGCATCAGGCGGAACTCGCGCTCACCCAAGAGATGGTGCGTCTCGGGGAGGAGCGGCACGTGGACGGTAATCACCTCGGCCTCCCGCAGGAGGTCATCCAGCGGCACACGCCGCGCGCCGAGCGCCTGTTCCAAATCGGGCGCGGGCACCACGTCCGTATAGAGGATGGGCATCTCAAACCCGTAGTGGCATGCCTGGGCCACGCGGCGGCCGATGCGCCCAAAGCCGATGACCCCAAGCGCGCGACCGCGCAGTTCGCGGCCCGAAAGGCGGTAGCGCACATCCCAATCTCCCGCGCGGAGCCGCCGGTCGGCGTAGGTGATCCGTTTGGCCACATCGAGCATCAGCCCGATGGTGTGCTCGACGACGCCCTCCGTTACGGCATGGGGCGTGTTGACCACCTGGATGCCCAGTTCGGTGGCCGCCTCCAGGTCCACGTTATCCACGCCCACGCCGTGCCGGCCGATGACCTTGAGGCGCGGCGCGCTTTCGAGGACGCGCCGCGTCATACGCCCGCGCGCCCGCAGGATGACGCCGTCAATATCCTGGAGTTCCGCGATGAGGGAGGCCTCGTCGGTCCCTTGGGCCAGGCGCACGTGCCCTTCGGCCTCAAGAATCTTGACGCCCGCCTCGTGAATCGGTTCCGTCAGGAGAAAGTGGAACATACACGCCTCCCTAGGCCTAGAGTTTGCCCATCCCTTTGAGGATGGCGATCAATTCCTCGCGCGCCTTGCCCTGGAGGGATTGGATCGGCGCACGGCAAGGCCCCGCCGGGAGGCCCATAAGTTCCATCGCGTCTTTGACGACCACGGGGAAGGAGCCAAGGGTAAAGGCGCGGCGCAGGGGTTCCAACTGGCGCTGGCGCTCGAGGGCCAAGGCATAGTCGCCCGCCATAAAGGCCTCATAGATGCCCACCACGAGGTCGGGCGCCACGTTGGCCGTGGCCGCCACCGCGCCCACACAGCCGTAGGCCAGGCCGGCATAGATGAGCGTATCGCGCCCCATAAAGGTGCGGAACCCCGCCGGGCAAGCCGAGATGTAGCCCATCGTGTTCGTGAGGTCGCCGCTCGAATCTTTGATGCCGATAAAGTTGGGGGCGCGGCGGGCAATCTCGGCTACCACGCTGGGTGGGAGGTGGACGCTTGTGCGGTCTGGGTTGTTGTAGGCGAGGACGGGGATGGAGACGGATTCAGCAATGCGCAAGTAGTGCTCTACCAACTCGGCGTTCGATGGGCGGATGAAAAAGGGCGTGATGACCGAGATGGCATCTGCCCCGGCACGCTCGGCGTAGCGCGAGAGTTCGATGCTCTCGCGTGTGGTGATGGCCCCCGTAGAGGGCATCACAAAGGCGCGCCCGGCGTTCTGTTCGAGGACGATATCCATCACCCGCTTCTTTTCGTCCATCGTCAGCGCCCAGAATTCGCTCTGGCTGCCGCAAGGGAAGAGGCCATGCACGCCGTTGGCGACAAGGTAATCCACGATGGTGCGCAGGCCGGCCTCGTTGAGCGATTCGTCGCGGTAAAAGGGCGTTACCACGGGCACGACGATGCCCCTGATCTCTTTCATCTGGAACCTCCGGAAGTGAGTTCCATTCTATTGTAGCACACAAGGGGGAGCGGAGGCCAATGCCTAGTGTAGGGGCGCGAGGCTCCTGCCTCGCGAAGGGGCCGCTGGGCCCCTTATACGCGGCGCATAGATGGAATTAGGCGCCTCACGGCGCCCGCGGGCTAGGAGGCCCGCGCTCCGGAATCGAGGTCTTGCCTCCGCAGCCCGCGCCGAGTTAGGGCCGCGCCAACCACTCGATGAACGCGGGCACGAAGCGGGGATCAATCCCCCCGCGAGGGATGAGGTTCCACGTGTAGAGGTAGGTGAGAAGGATGACGGGCGGCATGGCCCAAGCCACACGGCGATCTTCCCACAGGTCCGCAAAGGCGACGAGCCACGTGAACGGCGCGATGGCGAGCATATAACGCGCCAAGTCCTCCGCCGTGATGAGCGATAGGAACCCCATACCTAGCAGGGAATAGACGAAGAGCATCTTGCCGCGCGTGCGGTCGGCCTGCCACAGGCGTGCCAGGCCGATGAGATTGATGGCATACAGGATGAGATACAGTTGTGAACCCAAGTACCCCTCGATGGAGATGATGCCTTGGGTCATCATCTGGGCGTAGCGCACCATCTGCCAGAAGGGGATACGGCCCAGCATGTGGTAGTTGGCCGCAAAATAGGCCAAAGGCGTGCCAAAGACGAGGGTGTGCCAGGCCACGTTCGCCCCAAGGCACGAGGGGATGACCAAAAGGCTCAGCGCGGCCCACTTGAGCCTCTGCCAAGGGGGCAAGGAGCGATCCAGGGCGGCGAGGATGAGAAAGGTGGGCACGAGGAGGATTCCCTGGATGCGCGTTACGCAGGCCAAGGCCGCCAGGATGAGGGCGCCCCAACGGCGCTGTTTCTGGTAGCAGTAAAAGGCGCCCAAAGTCCACGCGAGGAACATCGGCTCCGTGGCCGCCACCGAGCGGTAGATGAGCCAACGGTAGGGCACGAAGGGGAAAAGAAACCCCATCCACAAGGGGCGCGCGCTGAGGTGCGCCTCTTGCAAAAGGAGGTAAAAGAGCACGGCGCTTGCCGCCGAAAAGAGCACCGAAAGAAAGACCATACTCGCTCCGTAGCCGAAAAGGGGGGCGAGCGCGCGCGTCAGGAGGGGGTAACCGAGGAGAAAGGGGGCGAGGTCTATCGGCGCGATGCCATAGGCCACGAGGACGGGGTTATCGGCCACGGCCTCGGGGCGATAGAACGTCTTGGCGACCGTCGCATAGAGGGGGCCATCCCAATAGCGCCACAGGTCGGTAAAGTCCAGCGGCCAGGCCACGAGCGCCCAGGAGACCCCCGTGATGAGGACGAGAAGGCCGATAGACCACACCCTCTGGTGAGAGGGGGGCCTATCGGCCAAGACCTGGCCAACGCGCCGTATCAGGGCGAAAAGCCCTCGGGCCGGCTGAGAGCGAGAACTCGGCGTTTCCATCGTCTTTTCAATCGGCGCGGTAGATCAACTGCCCTTCGGCGTACACGGCGACAGGGTAACTCTCTAAGGAGAAGGGGTCGCCGTTCCAGCAGACGAAAGAGGCCCATTTGCCGGCCTCTAACGTGCCGAGGCGATCGGCGATGCCCAAAATCTCTGCGTTGGTGCGCGTGATGATCTCCAGCGCTTGCTGTTTATTCAACCCCACCCGCAGGAACCAGCGCAAGGTGAGAAGGAGCGTGCGCTGAAGGATGACGGGGTGGTCGGTCATCAACCCGAAGGTAACGCCCGAGGCGAGGAGATGGCGCAGGTTGCGCCAATTCTCGTGTTTGAGTTCCACTTTGTAGGCTAGGCTATCCATCGGCCCATACACCACAGGGATGCCCCGGGATTTGAGTTCGCGGTAGGTGGCCTCCTCGTGCACGTCGCAGGTGTGCTCGACGGTGATATCCAGATTGAACTCATCCACAAAGCGCAGTAAGGCAGCCACATCATCCGCCTTGTGGACGTGGACGCGTAGGCGCTGCTGGCGTTCGAGGAGGTTGCGCAACACGACCTCATCGGCAGAGAAGGTAACTTCCGCATCGGGCTTGGCGGCTAGTTTGGCCATCTTTTCGCGCACGTCGTGCAGTTTGGCGCGGAGCATAGCCAAAGCGCCCATACGCGTGTAGGGGCGGGTGCCCTTCCACTCGCGCACGCTCATCGGGTTGTAGCCAAAGGCCGCCTTGATGCCGGCGCGGCGGATGAGTGCGGCGTTCGTATTTGCCCCATAGTTGCGGATGACCGCCGAATCTCCGCCGATGATGTTGCCGCTCCCCGGCAGCACGCAGGAATAGAGGACGCCTGCCTCGATGGAATCGGCAAAGCCCGTATCGTCCATCTGGATGGAATCGAGGACATCGGCGTGGGCCAGGAGCGCGTCCATATGCTCGTTGGCCTCGGCCTCGTCCTCTGGCTCGCCGCTACGGATGAGGCCGATATGGGCGTGCGCATCAATCAGGGCCGGCGTGATCACGGCATAGTGCGCCGCGGGCGCCTCCGGCGGCTCGCCCACGGCGGCGAGGTTTGCCCCCTCCCACGAGAGGGCGCCCCCTGGCAGCACCTGTGTACCGGTATACAGGGTTTCGGCTTGTACGGTGGGCATATGGCTCCTTTGCGATGGGGTTGTGCCGAATCATATCCCCTGGCAGGCGCTGGTCGGAAGA
>JAIOAW010000008.1 GCA_019873625.1 Chloroflexota bacterium | reverse complement strand
CGTGTGGGGACGAGATCGGTACGCCGCTCGCGGATGGCGCGGATAAGGGTTCACCCCCACGCGTGTGGGGAAGACCCTTCGTCTTGAAATCCTGCCTTAAGGTAGGATTTATGCAGAAAATACTGCGGTTATGACGCCCCTTCCTTTTTGGCCCAAGGGATGCGCACAAGTGTGATCCCTTCAAAATCCACAAGGGCCCGATCCGTCTGCCCAGCGGCGCGCATCGCAAACCCCTGCTCATTGTTCGTAGACCAAATCTGGATCACAGCCCCACTCCGCAGGCGCGCACAACACTTTTCCCACAGTTTATCTCGCACCATCGCGGAGACGTCTCCCACGAACACGCCAACGTGCGGCTCGATGAGCCAGCGGCTCAACTCGCCCCGCAGCGAGGGTGTAACCCGTTCTAGGATCATCACCAACATTCTACCCCCCTTCGCCCCCTTCCCACAACTTGGACCACAGGCGGATGCCAAACGTCCCCTCGGCATCCTCGTGCTCGACGATATCTTCCCCCGGAATGGGGATATCGAAAAGGGCGTCTACGTCCGGCAGGATGCGCGACAAGAGATGTCGCTCTCGAAAGATCTCTCGGCACCGCGTACGCGCGCGCCGTTCGATATTCTCGGTGGATTCTGCGACCACATCGAAGGCGAGGGGGATGGTGATCTCCGTTTTGTACAAATCGGCCACGTCATACACGAACGAGAGTTGGTAGCCTACGTGGATGAACCCCAGCGCCGTGGAATATCCACCGGAGACGATGGCCGCGTGGCAAATGCCGTTCAGACAGGCGTTCGCCGCCGAGATGGCGCGGTTGATGGGGTCGCTGCGTTCCCAGGCGCCTACGCCCCAATGGCGGCCCTCCCAGGGCACGCCCGTGCGCTCTGACTCGCTGGCGTACACATCGCGCATACGGGCCCCTTCCATACCGCGGATTTGGTTCAGCGAGAAAGAGCGATCGAGGCGGTAGCCAAAGCGATATTCATACATCCGCCAGACGACCTCGATATGCGTTTCTTCGTTGCACAGGAGTCGCGCCTGGCGCAGGATATGGCGAGCAGAACGCGTCTCGCCCATCCCTTGGGCATAGCAGCGCACACCATCCTCGCCGATCCAGACCATACTGCAGCCGTTTTCGGCCAAGGCGCGCACGGCCGCGCTCGTGATGCTAACGCCCGGCCCGATCATCAATACCCCCAAGGCCGCGATGGGCACATCCACACGGCCTTCCTGATCATACAGCGCGATGGCGCTCGCCTCCTGCTCGATGCGCATATGCTCCACATAGAGGTAACTCAGGCTATCGCGCAGTTTGGGCAGTTCGTGAAGGTCTTTGGGCATCGTCCCTTCCGGCCCTCCGCAGGCTTTACCCTCCCGCAGGTTTGGAACCTGCGGGAGGGTGATGGGATGTGTTTACAGTTCGCGCCTCCGGGCTACGGGCGCTAGCGAGAGGAGGCCAAAGCCGAACCCCTTGGCGCTGCCAATGCCCTGGCGCACCGCCTCACGGAGGCGATCGGGATCCGTAACCTGTAGCACGCCCTCGAAGCACACAGCAAGGTGCGTCAGCCGGCGAGAGGACCTTTCGCCCTCGATCTCACCCTGGGTGGGCTGATAGGCCGTTTTCAGCCCTTCGGGCATAATCATCACCTGGATGACGCGGAAGCCGTGCTGTTCGCCCTTTCTTTCTAGCCAGGCGCGCTGATCCTCCTCGCGCAGAAGGCCCAAGCGCACGCCGTTTGGGGGCGGCTTGCTGCCGGGCTTCTCGTGGCTCTTTTTCTTGACGGTGGGGTTGGCCCTCAGGCGAAAGAGGCACACCTGCCCCGCCGGCAGGCGCACGTCGAACGATTTCGTCTCCGGCGCGCGTAGCAAATAGCCGGGGATTTCGGTCGCCCAGCGCCAATCGGGCGGGTATTGCGATTGGACGAACACGACCACCCGTAGGCCTCGATCATCCACCTCGGGGCGGTAGAGGATGCGCTCATCGGGCGGCAACTGGGGTGGGAAGGCGCGCAAGATGGAACGGTGCAGTTCATAGGGTTGGGCCAACTCCCTTTGGACGCGCTTGTGGCGCGGGTTCAGCATCAAGCGGGAGAGGTACATCGTAGGACCTCCTCTAGGCACAAAGTGGGCACCGGGCAGTAGGCCAAACGGATGCGCCGGGGGCTGTAGCGCCGCTCCCGTTCGGCAAAGGAGAGCGGCTGGTCAGGCCGCACGATCTCGCCGGCAGGGTCCTCTAACATCAGGCGCAGGCGTTCTAGGTGGGCCTTCGCGAAGCGATCTTGAGGGCCAAGCCAAGGATAGGTGCGAAGCGCCTCTTCCAATGTTTGGTTGGGGCGCAACCCGTCGGGGAGCCATACAGGCTCGCCCGGCACACAGGCCTTGCGCCCCAAGTAGAGCGGCCAGACGGGGTCTTTTAGGGCGCGGTGCAAATCGGCGAGGAGGGCGAGGTCCTCACCCTCCAGGCCCACCAGAAAGCGCGCATCCATAAGGTAGTAGCGGTTGGAGACACTATCCCGCACGCCCAACTTTTCCGGCACCCGTTGCAGATCGACTTTTTTCGCACTTGCCTCCCGGACATTTTGAGCAGTATGGAAATCTCTTAGGAGGATCCCTTCTTGGTCTATCCGTACGCCCATCCGCAGGTGGGCAAGAGGCCCCACGGGGTGGTCTCTACCCCAACCCTTGGCAGCCATCAGAAGGCCGATGACGCCGCTTTTAGAGGGTTCTCGATCTGTCCTCCGTATTTGGAAACGGCTTTGAACATCCCAAGATTGGAGCGGCCCAGAGAGGCGCAAAAGCAATACGGCCATATTACTCCTCCGCATCTGGCAGTGCGGCCACCACACTGGCTACCCAATCATCAAACCGGTCATAAGCGTTTCGCGAAAGGCTTCCTAGAGGCAGAGCATCGTCCGCTACCCAGACAGAGACTTGACGCAGAGATTCCTGGCCGAATTTACGGCACAGACGAGACCAATGTGCCTCTAGGGCTTTGACGGAAGGAGCAATAAACCCTCCTTCAACGCCTCCTTCCCGTTGCGGCGTCACGGGTCTTTCAAAAGCATTCGCCAGGTTCCACGCCAAGCCATCTTGCCTCACGACCGCCATCAGAAAGGCGGGTTCGCAGTTCTGCGCGAACGCCGTGCGTTTTCCCGTGGGTATCGCAAGGGCTGAGGCGCGCAAGAAGCCCTCAACCGTCCGTCTGGCGAGATCATAATCCGCAGCAAGGTTCTGATACAGTTGTCTCCAATCCACACAGGCGTAACGGTAGTAGCAGGCGCTGTTGAAGCCGAGATAGTCGAGCATACCGGCTCCGGTTTGCTCTTCAGGCTGAAGGTCGTCTACCGCCGTCCAATAGTCATCCTCCACCCTCACTTCGTGGGTTGAGATGGCATGGGCCACCTGGCAGGCAGCGTTAATCTTCGCTCCTGATCTATCGGCGATCATCCGGCCAAAGAGGGCAATATCCGGAGCAGAAGCAACTCCTCGAAATTCGGCGATCAACTCCTCGGCGATTTGGGAAAGAATTTTATTTGCATTCTCGGCCCCGGGCACAACCGCATTCCAGTTTTCCAACAGTCTTGCGGCTGCCCTGCTAGCCTCTTTATCACTCCAAAAAACCAGATATGCTGTTTGCGTTCGATCCATGCTTTTTATATAGGCTTTGGTGAATTCGAGAGCCACTTCTTCAGCTTCTAGTCTAGGAGCGAGAAGTGGGGCCAAAATCTTTGTAGCCATAAGCCGTGTGCGCTTGCCATTGGGTACCCCCGTGCTTGCCCCGAAACAGAAATGGCAACGAATGGCTCGCTTAATGCACTGGGAGGAGATGCGCGCCCGGCGCACACCGCCAAACTGACACTCTTTCGGCTGGTTGAGGTCATCTCGGTTGAGATTAGAGGGCACGAAACTCTGAATGATATGCAACTCGATGAGCATAGTGATTTCCTCCTATTCCTGAATTCCTGCATCCGATGGTTGAGACTGGTCAGAACGCCTTTCACCCCAAAAGGCCGAAGCCCAATGATACTGGACATAGCCTCGAGGGTCATCCCAATTGCGCAAATCGCGCAAAAGTTGGCCCCAATTCACGGGGATTTCCCCTTGCTTGAGAAATGAGATCATCCGCCGCAAATGGGGGCCGAGGTGTGAAGAGCGCACCTGAAGCATAGCAGAGAGCCGTTTGTCGAGCATGGTAGCGCGAGCCACGTTATTTTCCCGAAGAGCCGCGTCTCGCAAGGCGGCCAGGTGCATACCTAGGTTCCCTTGATCGGTGGATTGAGGATGAGAAGCGAACAGGCCGGCGACTAGGATGTAGAGATCCTGGGCCTTTTGGCTGGGAGGGAGCCGGTCCCCAATGTATTGGAAAGTGCGAACCACGTCGCTAGGTTTTCCCGTTAACGCTCGCCGCAGGGTGGCCAACGCTGCTCGATCCCCCGTGGCTTTTTCATCCGAAGGGGCAAAACCCTTGAGATGATTTATGAATTTGTCGCTATGGGTCATCCATACCTCCTTATTCTGCAAGTGCCAATACGTAGTTGAGATGCTTATGTAGTAACTCTTCGGCCCGCGCCGCCGCCCGGATGGCTCGCCCAGATCGTTGTAAGGCCCTCAGAGACTCGTGAAAAGCATCCTGTGCGGCGCTGCGCAAGGTACCGCACCATTCTTTGAGCACACCTCCTTCCTCGTCTGTCGCAAGGCGTTCCATAATAGCAAAGAACTCCTGATCCAACCGCCACCAGTAATAAGAGGGGGCTTTAACGAGCTCAAAAAGACGTTTTTTGTCTTTTTTGGCTTTCTCATAATCCTTGGACTTCCGACACTCTTCGAATGGGCGTGGCTCTGCGGGATCAAAATACACTAGCCACACAAGCCAATCACAAACACTTTCGAGAACAGAGCCGGCGTTTTCCGCCAACTGGATGGCGTTCTTTAGCCGTTCCACCGCCTCTTCGGAGGCAAGATATTCAGTGGGCAAAGGCAGGCGTTCTTGCCGCCAAAAGATCACGTTCCGAGCATGCCCTGGATCAGTAGCCAAGCCAGTTGCGATGATCTTATAGCGCGCCTGTTGCGGAATGATCTTATGGCGCACAAGTTCGCTCAGAAGGGCCAGGTTTTGGGGCATACCTTCTGGGTTGGATTCACTCATTTCGAAAAGCGCGGCACTTTCGCGCCAAAGAGCTTTCTCCTCGCTAAAGCCGCGCAGAGAAGGATCTTTGCCCCTTGAAATCTGATAACTCTTTAAGGGATCCATAACGCATTTCTTGTCCAGTTCCAGCCCCATACAGCGGCGCACATGGGTTACACGAACCCCCTCGGCGGTTTCCTCAACAACCAAGCGGATTTGCCATGTCTGCCAAGTGAGGTAATCCAAGTAACCGTATGGTTCCGTTCGTCCGTCAGCAAAAGGATCTTCCTGCTCCCATGCGGGGGCATCATGAGAGCGGTCGTTGATGCGGCGATCGCCTTGTTGGATGGGGTACTTGCGCATACTGAGAAGCAAGGTCTGGAAAAGGGAATCTCCTTCGACAAAGAAAAGGGCGCCTCGCGCACAAGGGCCATCGCGGAATTGCTTCTGTTCTCCTCTGAATTTGTGGCTTTGACCTAAACCAATGGCATAGGCCTGAGCCGTTATTAGCCTGAGAGCGGCTTCATCGGGCATCAGGAAACGCTCCTCGGCATCAACGTGGTGGTCGAAAAGGGTCACATTATTGCCAGAGGCCTCCTCATGAACTAGCCCGGAGACCGGTGTGAGGTCTGGCGATTTGTCTGCTCGGAATTCGCGCACCTGGTAAAAGGGGTATTGCCCATCGAAAAGATCAAACCGCTCGGCCCACCGGCCAAAATAGTCATCCAACTGCGCAACATCCCAGCGCCCAACCTGCCACAGCTTCGCCCATTCCCAACGGTCTTTGGGGCCGAACACACGGTGCAGCACCGCGAGCATCAAACGCATCAGAGCCGCTGTGGTAAGCGGCGAGTCAGTGTATATCTCACGGAGATCGTGCGCCTGTACGAGTGTATCGCGCAGGCTAAGCAAAATGGGGGTTGGGTTTGTGCCCCTCGGCAAGCACGGTACCCAGGGATCACGGAGTAGATTGAATGTCGGCATTACGCCCCTCCTTCTCAAGAATAACAAGACCAAGATCGTTATCCATTATGAGAATCCAATCCTCCCCTTCTGGGGAATATTTCCCAGTCTCGTCAAGGAATACAGGCCGAGCATAGCGCAAAAAGGCGTTCTTGCGCCAATTTTCGGGAGGCTCTTGTGCTGTGAAATGTTGTACCAGGCGATAGTCGGACGACTCAACTTGTTGGTTGGCTAACAGAATGGCCTCCTCCTGATGAGGTGCTTTATGTAAGTCAATCGGTATGATTTCCCCCTCTCTCTCGATCCATGCACTTTCCGGTGAACCTCTCAAACAGACAAGCGCCACATTGGGAGGGGAGAGACGAGTCGCGGCTCGCCGGAAAGCGCTCAACTCAGGGGCGTCTTCCTCTAAGCCAGCATTGCTACCTTCAAGGAGATCTCGACGATTCGGTTCAGCAATGAGTTTTTTCAAAGCCTCATTCTCCGCAAAACGCCTATCTTGTTCCATTTCTTCTTTGTACTTTAAGAGATCTTGACGAATTTTCTCGGATAGGGTTCCTAGTCGCTCTTCAGTGCCGTATACAGCCTCGATAAGGTCCTCAGTTTCTTTGGGGAGTTCGAGATAAGTTCGCCCCTTGAGTGCTAGGTAACTCCGCAAGAGGATATAACGGGCATAGACATAAGAGTCGCCTCGGTCGAATGAGATCTCTTCTCCGTTGGCCTCTGGCATTGCCACATACAAAGTGGGAGATGTTAACCTTAGCGGGCGTTCGTGGCGTTCGTCATGTTCCGGGTGGCGGTGCAATCGGCCGACTCGTTGGATGATGAGATCAACAGGTGCCAAGTCCGATATCATCACATCGAAATCGAGATCGAGACTCTGCTCGATAACCTGCGTCGCTACGACGATGGAACGTTCGCAGGGTGAACGGGAGGCCTTGCCAAACCGGCTAGTGATCACATTTTCGATCTGCGCGCGCCTTTCACGTGGAAAGCGGGCGTGAAAAAGGAACGTTTGCTCCTTTGGCACGATTCCAGCCGCGCGAATGGCCTGAAAGACTTCCTGCGCGCGGCGCACTGTATTACAAATGACCGCAGCACATCCGCCATCGGCCAAAGATTCACGTAAACAGGCTAAAATCGCCTCCGAGGAGCGGCTAATCGGCACCAGACGAATTGGGGGCTTGTTTTCATGGGGGATATGAATGCATTGTATTTTGTCTGCTTGATTCCATGTGATCGACGGATACGGTACATCGGGTAACAGTATCTCTTTCCCTAGGTATGCTTCACAAATGCGCTGCCTCGTGGCTTCTGGTAATGTTGCAGAGAGGATAATTACAGAGGCGCGAAGGATACCAAGCCACCTGAGGAGTAAGAAAAATAGCATTTCCATATAGGTATCATATGCGTGAACCTCATCAAAAACAACTGTTTTATGGCTTAGGCCTAAAAGCCGTATGAAAAAGTGGTTTGTCTGCAATATCGCGAGCAAGGCTTGATCAACAGTGCCCACTGCGAACGGTGCAAGGAGGCCTCTTTTTCGTTTGGTAAACCACTCTGCGGCACGGACTCGGCCTACCGGTTCATCCTCAGCAATAGTGCCGAAATTTGGAAGACGATCTGCCTGCATAAGCAAAGCATCACCATGCAATAACTGATAATTTATATCGAGGTTTGGATACCGATTGGTAAGTATCTTTCTCACTCTTGAGTACATTTGGTTGCTCGTTGCCATCGTGGGCATCGCAATATACATCCCATTCTGCCTTAATACGCGCGCCCAATGATCCGCGAGATAAAGCGCGGCCTCGGTTTTGCCAACCCCTGTAGGTGCCTCAATGATCACGAGACTAGGGTGAGATAGTTCAGCCGCCATACTAACAATCTGCCTCTGCAATGGGCGTAAGTCGGCCAAATCACATAGTGCCTGCATAGATATTTCTTCAACTGGTGCAACCCACCCTGTGAACCCCAACTCCTCAAGAGTTGTGTGCGCGCGTTTTGCAGAAGAGCCTACATAATCTTGAAGATTTTTCAGTGGAGGGCTTGTGGTAAATGGATCTTCAATGGAGGCAATCCAATCTGAAACAGACGTCAAACCAGATAGTAACATCAAGACACTGTTGCGTAACTCAAAAGGTTCGTCCGGCGGGTTGATTTTGGGAGGAGCAATCAAATTGATTATCTGATTGAACAACTCACGGCGCACACTCTGCCACTCGTTTCCTCCCCTTTGAGAGGGAGTGGCAAATCGTTCAAGTTCGAAACTGCTAGGCCACGTCCCGTGATGGCCTCCTATCGCCGCAGCAACATTGGATGCCCACTCGTCCGATAGGCCCTGATCGTGCAACAATTCCGGCACGGCCCAAGCCGTAATTGCGCCATGATGGCAGGGTACCGCTTTTGGAACTGCGGGGAAACGTAATCCCTCCCTCTCCAACTCTTCCACCGCCGGCTTATGCTGCCTTTGAAAGGCCGGGCTGGCCTTGCCCAGGTCGTGAAGGGAGGCCCAGAACATCAGCGTGCGGCGGGCGCCCTCGTCATCACAGCCGAGGGCCTCGGCAATGTGCCGCCGCAGCCCCTCGCCGAGGCAGGCATCCCACATCGCGCCCACCACCTCGGCCACATCCACCATATGGCAAAGGAGCGGACGCGCCGTCGTCTCCTCGCCGACCTTGTACGTCTTCCCCCAAAGTGCCCAAAGGTTCATACCTCACCTCCGGCGTACAGTGCGGCCGTGGCCTTGGCCTCGGCGGCCATCCTCTCGCGCAGCCAGGCCGGCTCCAGCACCTCTACCTGCGGCCCCCAGCCGCGAATCCAGTAGATCATCTCCTCCGGATGGGCGATTTCCAACCGCAAAAGGCAGCCCCCATCCGGCAGAACATCCAAACTTTGCGAGGGATGCCAGGTCGTCTCCAGCAAGCGCCGCGTGGCGCTGGGCGCAAAACGCAACGTCACGCGCTCCTTCTCCTCGCCGTACATAATACCCCAGCAGGAATCGAGCAAGGCTGGCGCATCGAAATCGGCAGGCGGGTCAAAGGTTTCCTCCGTCAACTGTGCCTCCTGAATGCGTTCCAACTTGAAGGTGCGCAGTTCGTTCGCCTGCACCGCCCAGCCGATGACATAGATGGCGTTCCCCTCGCCCGAGGCCTCTAGGCAATAGGGGCATAGGTCATACTCGCGGGGTTCCTCGCTCTGTGCGCCAAAGTAGCGGATATGTACGACGCGTTGGCCGGCCCAGGCCGTGGCAAGGACCTCCATAACCTGCTGCATATGGTGATCTTGCTCGCGGGTGGCGAGGCGTTGGATGGAGGCGTGCATATGCGCGCTCATTGGCTGCGGCAAGACGTTGGCAAGTTTGAGGAGCGCGGAGAAGGTGTGGGCATCGCATCGGTCGGAGTAGCGGGCAAGGAGCCGGCCGGCGAGATAGAGGGCCACCGCTTCGGGCAATTTTAGGTGAATAGGCGGGATATAATGCCCTTCGAGGACGCGGTAACGCCCTTCATCTGGCCAGAGGGGCACGCCCATATCTTCTAGGTCGCGCAAATCACGTTGGATGGTGCGCTGATTCACGTTGCAGAGCCTGGCCAATTCGCGGGTGGTCAGCCCGCGCGGATGGCGATACAAAAGGTGGTTGATGTAGGTGAGCCGTTGCGCCTTATTGCGGATAAGACCGTCCTCCGGATCCATAGGGAACCTCCTTTTGCCCTAGTTTCATTCTAGCAGCCCCCCGCGACGAAATGTGTCGTCGCCACGGGCATTATAGGGTAAAACGGCGCCGAAAACCACTTCCCTAGCCCCGCCCAACACGAAGCGCGCGGGGTTCGCGTGAGATAATTGGTAATTAGCCCGTCTCGTGGTATACTGGTCGGGTCTAGGTGGAGGTTATGCTAGGAGGGGCTTTGCTTTATGAAGGATTACGCAGTGGAACAGATGCGCAACGTCGTCCTATTGGGCCACGGGAGCAGTGGCAAAACCTCGCTGAGCGAGGCCATCCTGTTCGATGCCGGGGCCATCTCGCGTTTGGGCCGCGTGGAAGACAAGAACACCACGTCTGACTATGACGAAGAGGAGCAGGCGCGCGGCTTTTCGGTAAACTGCTCGGTGCTTCCCTTCGAGTGGCGAGGGTGCAAGGTCAACCTGCTCGATGCGCCCGGCTATTTGGATTTCGTGGGCGAGGTCAAGGCGGCCATCCGTGCGGCCGATGCCGGAGTGCTCGTCATCTGCGCCGCCTCGGGCGTGGAGGTGGGCGCCGAACTCCATTGGCGCTTCCTCGAGGAGGAAAAGCGCCCGCGGCTCGTCTTTGTGAACAAGATGGATCGCGATAACGCCTCGTTCGAACGCGCCTTGGAGGCGCTCCGCACCAAGTTTGACGCGCGTTTTGTGCCCATCCAGTTGCCCATCGGGGCGCAGGCCGCCTTCCGCGGCGTGGTGGACCTCATCGAGATGAAGGCCTACCTAGCCGATGGCCAGGAGGCCGAGGTGCCGCCCGAGATGCGCGCTGCCGCCGAGGCCGCCCGCACCGAGATGATGGAATTCGCCGCCGAGGTGGACGATGAGTTGATGCTCAAATACCTCGATGGCGAGGAACTGACGAACGACGAGATCCGCCGCGCCCTGGCAGAGGGGTCGGCGCGCGGCGAGTTCGTGCTCGTCCTTACCGGGTCGGCCACCAAGAATGTGGCCATTCCCCAACTGCTCGATGCGATCGTCGCCTACCTGCCCGACCCCACGCGCGTGCCGCGCACGGCCGTGAACCTGGCCACAAACGAAGAGGTCTCCCTCACGGCTGACCCCAACGGCCCCCTCGTGGTGCAGGTGTTCAAGACCCTGGCCGACCCCTTTGTGGGGAAACTTTCTTACCTGCGCGTGTACAGCGGCACGCTCTATTCCGATAGCCGCGTCTGGAATAGCCGCGCCAACGAGGAGGAGCGCATCGGCCAACTCTATATGGTGCGCGGCAAAGAGCAGTCACCCATCCCCACCATCAAGGCGGGCGATATCGGCGTGGTGACGCGCCTGGGCGTAACGACCACGAACGATACCCTGTGCGATCGCGGCGCGCCGTATCAGATGCCACGCGTAACCTATCCCGAGCCGCTCTATTCGGTGGCCGTCTTCCCCAAGACCAAGGCCGACCTCGATAAACTCGGCGTCAGCCTCAGCCGACTGGTGGAAGAGGACCCCACCCTGCGCGTGGAGCGCAACACCGAGACGAACGAGACCATCCTCTCGGGGATGGGCGAATCCCACATCCAGATCGCCACGCGCCGCTTGGCGCAGAAATTCGGCGTCGAGGTGGAGACCGACCTGCCCAAGATCCCCTACCGCGAGACGATTACCAAGGTCAGTTCCGCCCAAGGGCGCCACAAGAAGCAGACGGGCGGCCGCGGCCAATTTGGAGACGTGTACTGCCGCTTTGAACCGCTGGAGCGCGGCGCAGGGTTCGAATTCGTGAGCGAGATTTTCGGCGGGGCTGTGCCCAAGCAGTACATCCCCGCGGTGGAAAAGGGCATCCGCGAGATTATGCAGACGGGCGTCATCGCCGGCTACCCCACGGTGGATTTCCGCTGCGTCATCTACGATGGCTCCTACCACCCCGTGGATTCCTCCGAACTCTCGTTCAAACTCGCGGCGCACCTCGCCTTCCGCAACGCCATCCCCCAGGCGGGGCCGGTGCTCCTCGAGCCAATTTACAAAATCGTGGTAACCGTGCCCGAGGAGTTTATGGGCGATATTTTAGGAGACCTAAACACGCGCCGCGCCCAAGTGCTGGGGATGGAGCAATCGCGCGGGAATGGCATCATCACGGCCTTGGTGCCCCTGGCTGAAATCCAGCGCTACGCCACCGACCTGCGCTCGATGACCCAAGGCCGGGGGATGTACACGATGGAATTCGTGCGCTATGACATCGTGCCCGCGCACCTGGTGGAAAAGATCAAGGCCGAGGCCGAAAAGCGCGCCGAGAAAGAAAAGGAACGCGGCGGATGAGGTTCGAGGGAGCGGGGGTCTCGGCTCCCGCTCCCTGACCGAGGCTGGCAAACTGCTATAATGAAAGTGATTATAAGCAGAAAAAGGAGTGCGTTGCATTTTGCGTAGGACTCCTCAAAACGGGGGCTAAAAAGGGCCTTTTTGCAGAGTCCTACGCAAAGGGGTATACTGTGGTTGGCGCTGGGCATCGTGAGGGGCTGGAACAGGCCCGCAGTGGGGTGAACATGGCCGCTTCCAGGTATTTCGAGGGGGTTTTTGAGCGGCGCCATCCCAGGGTGCCCAGAAGGGTAGAAAAAACCCGATGCCCTGAGGGGTATTAAGACGGAACGGCACAACCGCGCCAATCGGACTCGCACGGTAGGTAGAAAAAACCCGATGCCCTGAGGGGTATTAAGACACCTCCGACCTGGCGGGGGCTTGCGTCTCGGTTTGCTCTACTTGTAGAAAAAACCCGATGCCCTGAGGGGTATTAAGACCCTATTGAGCAGGTGGCAACTTGTGCCATTCAATCCCGAGCGGTAGAAAAAACCCGATGCCCTGAGGGGTATTAAGACTTACTGTGCCTGTTATCGGGTTATGCGCCGATCCGCTATTCAATGTAGAAAAAACCCGATGCCCTGAGGGGTATTAAGACCCACAGGCCCCGCCGCACTGCGGCGACGGCTAGCCGTTGGGTAGAAAAAACCCGATGCCCTGAGGGGTATTAAGACCTCCTCAAGAAGACATAGTGAGCGGATACTCTCTGCCCCCGTAGAAAAAACCCGATGCCCTGAGGGGTATTAAGACTTTGCGCAAATAATTAGATCTAGCATTTTTCCTCCTTTGTAGAAAAAACCCGATGCCCTGAGGGGTATTAAGACTCGTTCTCGACCTTCTCCTTCTCCTTCTCCATCTCCATCGGTAGAAAAAACCCGATGCCCTGAGGGGTATTAAGACGCACAGTCTCCAAACACAGTTCTATAGTCTCCCGTAATGAGCCGTAGAAAAAACCAGATGCCCTGAGGGGTATTAAGACCCCGCCGATTTCATCCCCTCTTGTAACTCGTAGGATACCTCATACAGTAGAAAAAACCCGATGCCCTGAGGGGTATTCAAATGCCCTCACCCCTGCCCCTCTCCCACGCTGACCGTGGGAGAGGGGAAACAGGGAGCGAGGGCCTTTTTTTACCCTCCCGCAGGCCTGGAGCCTCGCGCCCCAGTTCCCTCTCCCGCAGGCGCGGGAGAGGGCTAGGGTGAGGGCCTTGCCCCCCCGCAGGCGCGCCCCGATTTGAGCAATTCCCTCGAGGCGATTATGATGGGGCCATACTAGCCCATAGGAGGGGAGTAAAATGGCCTATCTGCTCGGCATGGATGTCGGTACGACGGGCGTCAAGACGCTCCTCATCGAAGAGGACGGGCGCCTCGTCGCAAGCGCCGTAGAAGAATACCCAATGTATACCCCTCGGCCCCTATGGGCCGAGCAGGACCCCAACGATTGGTGGCAGGCGGCTATCCGTTCGGTGCAGCGCGTGCTGCGCCAGAGCGGCGTGGAAGCGCGAGCCATTGCTGGCCTGGGCCTAACGGGCCAAATGCACGGCATGGTGATGTTGGATGCCAAGGGCCAAGTGTTGCGCCCCTGCATTATGTGGAACGACCAGCGCACTGCCGCCCAGTGCGAGTGGATTATGAACACCATAGGGCGCGAGCGCTTTTTGGAATTGACCCTAAACCCCGCCCTGCCCGGCTTTACCGCGCCCAAGATCATCTGGACGCGCGAAAACGAGCCGGAAATCTATGCGCAAGCGGCCAAGGTGCTCCTCCCCAAGGATTACATCCGCTACAAGTTGACGGGCGCCTACGCCACCGAGGTCTCCGATGCCTCCGGCACGGCCCTGTTCGACGTGGCCAACCGCCGCTGGAGCCAAGAGGTGCTCGACGAGTTGGGCATCCCCCTGGATTGGATGCCCACGTGCTACGAATCTCCGCAGGTTACGGGGCATATCACCGCAGAGGTGGCCAACCTCACCGGCCTGCCGGCGGGCCTGCCCGTGGTGGGCGGCGCGGGAGATCAGGCGGCGAGCGCCATCGGCACGGGCATCGTAGAGCCGGGACTCGTCTCGGTGACGATGGGCACCTCCGGCGTCGTCTTTGCCTATACCGAGGAACCCAGCCGAGATCCCCAAGGGCGCCTGCACACCTTTTGCCATGCCGTGCCGGGCAAATGGCATGTGATGGGCGTTACCCTCGCCGCCGGTGGGTCGTTCCGCTGGTTCCGCGATACGCTCGGCCTGTGCGAGCGGGAAATCGCCCGCCTGAGCGGGGTGGATGCGTACGATATCCTCACCGCAGAGGCGGGCCAAGCCCCCGTAGGCTGCGAAGGGCTGCTCTTTTTGCCCTATCTCAGCGGAGAGCGCACCCCCTATGCGGACCCCAACGCGCGGGGCACCTTCGTGGGGCTAACCCTGCGCCATACCAAGCGCCACCTCGTGCGCGCCGTGCTAGAAGGCGTGGCCTACAGCCTGCGAGATGGCTTGGAACTCTTTCGGGATTTGGCCATCCCCATCAACCAGGTGCGCGCCGTGGGCGGGGGCGCCCGCAGCCAAGTGTGGCGGCAGATTCTGGCGGACGTCTTTGGCACCGAAATCGTTACGACGAACGTGGCCGATAGCACGGCCTACGGTGCAGCCCTCCTCTCGGGGGTGGGGAGCGGGGTGTACCCCAGCGTCTCTGAGGCCTGCGCGGCGACCATCCGCTTGATAGATCGCATCGAACCCCAGCCCGCCCATGAGGCCATCTATAACGAACTGTACCCCATCTACCGATCGCTGTACCACTCGCTCAAGCCGGCCTTTGAGGCCATCGCCGCCATCGAGCAGGAGGAAGACCTATCATGACGGCCGTCCCGCGCGCTTTGCAACGCTCTACCGTGATGGGGTTTGGGGGCGCCGTGGCCACCAGCCAGCCGCTCGCCGTGCTGGCGGGGCTGCGCATCCTTTTAGAAGGGGGCAACGCGGTAGATGCTGCCATTGCCGCCGCGGCTACGCTGAGCGTGGTCGAGCCGATGAACACGGGCCTGGGCGGAGACGTCTTCGCGCTCGTCTATTGGGCCAAAGAGCGGCGCATCTACGCCCTGAACGCGAGCGGCCGCGCGCCCGCCGCGGCCACTGTGGAGGAATATGCCCGCCGAGGCTACCGCGAGATGCCCCTACGTGGCATTTTGAGCGTCAGCGTGCCGGGGGCGGCCGCCGGCTGGTGCGACCTCCAAGCGCGCTTTGGCCGCTTCGGGCTAGATCGCACCCTGGCCCCGGCCATTGATTACGCCGAACGGGGCTACCCCGTGAGCGAGCGCATCGCCTACAACTGGTGGGAAAATGAGGCCCTTTTGCAGGCCAACCCCGGCGCGGCGCGTACGTACCTCTTTCACGGCCAGGCCCCCCGCGCCGGTCAGCGTGTAACGCTCCCGGAGATGGGGCGCACCCTGCGCCTTTTGGCCGAACGGGGCGCGGAGGGCTTCTACCGGGGGCCGGTGGCTGAGGCGATCGTAGCCACCTCGCAAAAATACGGCGGCCTCCTCACCTTGGAGGATTTGGCCGAGCACACCTCCACCTGGGAGGAGCCGATTTCCACGGAATATCGCGGCTACACCGTGTGGGAATGCCCCCCGAACGGCCAGGGTGTGGCCGCGCTGGAGACGCTCAACATCCTCAGCGGCTACGACCTCGCCGCGATGGACCCCAACGCCGCCGATACGATTCACCTCAAGATCGAGGCCGTCAAACTTGCCCTGAACGATGCTTGGCGTTATGTAGCGGACCCAGCCTTTGCCCCGGTGCCGGTGAAGGGCCTCCTTTCGCCGGCCTATGCCGCCGAACGGCGGGCGCTCATCCGGATGGATCGGGCCATCGCCATCCCCGAGGCAGGCCTGCCCCCCGCTGGGTATGACACCGTGTACCTCTGCACGGCAGATAGCGAAGGGAACGCCGTCTCCTTCATCAACAGCCAGTTCCTGGCCTTCGGCTCGGGGATAGCGCCAGAGGGCGTCGGGTTCACCTTGCAGAACCGCGCCAACCTCTTTAACCTGGATCCCTCGCACCCCAACTGCATCGCCCCGCGTAAACGGCCTTACCACACCATCATCCCCGCTATGGTCACGCGGGGTGGCCAGTTGGCCATCTCCTTTGGTGTGATGGGCGGCGCGATGCAGCCGCAGGGGCATATGATCGTCTTGACGAACCTTTTCGACCACGGTATGGGGCCGCAAGAGGCCCTCTACACGCCGCGCTTTTACTATCAAAAGGGGAACGAGGTCTGGATCGAGCCATATTGGCCGGAGGCCGTGTATGAAGACCTGCGCCGCCGCGGCCATGCGCTCACCTTCCAAGAAGGCCCCGTGTTCGGCGGCGCACAACTCATCTGGGTGGACCCCGAAAGCGGCGCGTATGTCGCCGCATCAGAACCGCGCAAAGACGGCTGCGCTTTTGCCTTCTAGGGCGGCGCGGCCAGCGCGAAAGGGGGCGTGGCGATGAAAGAAGCGCTCTTGTATGAGAAATTGGAGGATGGGCGCGTGCGCTGTGCGCTCTGCGCCCATCGGTGCACCGTCGCCGAGGGGCGAAGGGGCATTTGCCACGTGCGTGAGAATCGAGGGGGCGCGCTCTATTCGCTCGTCTACGGGCAACTCATCGCCCAAGCCGTGGATCCCATCGAAAAAAAGCCGCTCTTCCACTTTTACCCGGGCAGCCGATCCTACTCGATTGCCACTATGGGGTGCAACTTTCGCTGCCTCTTTTGCCAAAATGCCGATATCTCGCAGACCCCCCGAGAGACGGGGCGCATCCTCGGCCATGAGACGCTCCCCCAAGCCGTCATCGCCGGGGCGCAGCGCACGGGCTGCCAGAGCATCTCCTACACCTACACCGAGCCGACCGTCTTTTTCGAGTACACGCTCGATGTGAGCCGCCTGGCGCACGCGGCGGGCCTGGCCAACGTGTACGTAACGAACGGTTATATGTCCGCGGAGATGCTCGACGTCATCGCCTCGCCTGAGGATCGCCTGCTCGATGCGGCGAACGTGGACCTCAAAGCCTTTACGGACGACTTTTACCGCGAGATGTGCGGGGCGCGCCTGCAGCCGGTGCTCGATGCGCTCAAGATGATGAAGGCGCGCGGCGTTTGGGTGGAAGTAACGACGCTCGTCATCCCCGGCGCGAACGATGCCGAAGGCGAACTGCGCGAGATTGCCCGTTTCATCCGCACGGAACTGGGCGAGGAGACGCCTTGGCACGTCAGCCGCTTCTACCCCACCTACCGGTTGACAGATCGCCCGCCCACCCCTGCCGAGACCGTCCTGCGGGCGCGGGAAATCGGCCTCGAAGAGGGGCTGCGGTACGTGTACGCGGGCAATCTGCCCGGTATGGGCGAAGATACCCTGTGCCCGAGTTGCGGCCGCGCGGTGATCCGCCGGGTGGGGTTTCGGGTGCTCAGCCGCGAAGTGCGGGAGGGCGCATGCGCCCACTGCGGGGCGCGCATCGCCGGAGTTGGCTTGTGATGGGGAGGGGGCCTTTTCGTGTACCACGCCTTTGATGCGGATGCCGTTCTCGCCCTTCTCGGCATCGAGGCGCAAGACGCACCTTCCGGTCTCATCCTCCACGGCATTTACGATATGCCGGGCGCCGCGCGCCGGTGGTGCCATATCTTGGCCAATGCACGCGTCGCCCGCAACGTGTTCAACTTTGTCATCGGCGAATATGAGGGCCAGACCCTGTGGTACACCCCTGTACTCGGGGCGCCTTTGGCGGCGCTGGCCGCCCATTGTGCGGCGGTGCTCGGGGCGAGGGCCATCGTCCAAATCGGCAGTTTTGGGGCCACCCAACGCGGGAGGGCCGTGGGAGATTTCCTCATCGTGACGGGGGCCGGCCGCGGCGAGGCCGCCTCCGATTGGTACCTGCCGCCAGGCGAACCCGCCTTGCCCGATGCCGCGCTGACCGAGCGGCTCCGCCAGGCCCTGCGGAGGCGGCAAATCCCTTGGTTCGAAGGGCCGGTGTTCACCACTCCCGCTTTTATGGCCGAAAAGTGGGAAGATATCTTGCGCTGGGAGCGGGAGGGTTATGCCGGGGTCGAGATGGAGGCAGCCACCACCTTTGCCATCGCGGCGCATTTCGGCATCCCCAGCGCCTGCCTCCTCTACTTGGTGGATAACCTCATCGAACAGCACAGCCTCGTGGATATGACGGCGGAGCAGCGCCAGACCGTCCGCGCGCGCCGCGATCTCCTCGGCGAGATCGCCCTGGAACTCCTGACCTCTGCATAACTAAGGAGCGCCCGGTCGAGCCGGGCGCTCCCATCTCTTTATGAAGCAGCCAGCCTCTCCCGTGCGCGGTGAATCTGCTCCTCCACCGCGCGCCGCGCCGTGCCGCCTGTAACATCTCGTGCCTCGACCGACCCCTCGAAGGAGAGGGCCGCGAGCACATCGGCCCCAAAGGCGCTGGAAATGCCCTGGAGCGCTTCCAAGGGCAACCCTCGGAGCGCCACACCGTGCTCCTCCGCCAAACGCACGGCTTGCCCCACCAGGTGATGCGCCTGGCGGAAGGGGACGCCCTTCTTGACGAGGTAATCGGCGAGGTCGGTGGCGAGGAGCGTATCGTCCAAGGCGGCGCGCATCGCCTCCACATCCACCTCCAGCGTTTCGATAACGCCGGCTGTGATGGGGAGCGCCATCGCCAAGGTGTCCACCGTGTCGAAAAGGGGTTCCTTATCCTCTTGCAGGTCTTTATCGTAGGTGGAGGGTAGGCCCTTGACCACCGTGAGGAGTTTTACGAGGTTCCCCACCAACCGCCCCGCCTTGGCGCGCACGAGTTCCATACTATCGGGGTTGCGCTTTTGGGGCATCAGGCTTGAGCCGGTAGTGTAGCGCTCGGCCAGGCGCACAAAATGGAACTGCGGGTTCGACCAAAGGATGAGATCCTCCGCCAGGCGCGAGAGGTGCACCCCTACGAGGGCGCCCCAGAAAAGGGTCTCGAGCACGGCGTCTCGGTCGCTCACGGCATCCATACTGTTTTCCGTCACGCCGGCAAAGCCGAGGTCGCGCGCCAGGGCCTCGCGGTCAATGCCGTAGGCGTTCCCGGCAAGCGCCCCCGCCCCCAGGGGGCACACGGCCGCCCTGCGAACGATCTCTCGCAGGCGCTCCTGGTCGCGCTCCAACATCCAAAAATACGAGAGGAGCCAATGGCTAAAGCGCGCCGGCTGGGCCGGCTGAAGGTGCGTATACCCCGGCATCAGGGCATCGAGATGGGCCGCCGCCTTCTCGACGAGGGCGTGTTGGAGGTGGCGCACCATCTCGCCCAGTTTGGGCAGTTCCTCCAGCAAGAAAAGGCGGATATCGGTGGCCACCTGGTCGTTGCGGCTGCGGCCGGTGTGCAGTTTGCCCGCCACCGGCCCTACGAGTTCGCCCAGGCGCCGTTCCACGGCGGTGTGGATATCCTCATCCGAAGGTGCGAGTGCGAAGGCGCCCTCGGCGAACTCCTGGGCGATGCGCTCGAGGCCCCCCACCAACGCCGCACGCTCCTCCGCAGAAAGGAGGCCGGCGCGCTCCAGCGCCTTGGCATAGGCAATGCTCCCACGGATATCCACCTGGGCCAGGCGGATATCGAACCCGATGGAGGCGTTGAACGCCCACATCTGTTCGTCCGTAGGGCCTGTGAAGCGCCCACCCCAGAGCGTGGTCATCGCCTTAATCTCGCTTGACGGGGGTTGGGCCGGCCCCTTCAGCCGCGCCGGGGCCTTCGATATTGAGGAGCGCCCGCACCTTCATCGAAAGGCCAAAGAGGTTGATGAACCCCTTGGCATCGGCCTGGTCGTACACAGTGTCGGCGCCGAAGGTGGCGTAATCCTCGCGGTATAGGCTGTAGGGAGATTTGCGCCCCACCACGCTGCAATGCCCCTTGTACACCTTGAGCCGCACGGTGCCCGTGGCCGGTTCCATCAATTTATTGACGGCCGCATCGAGCGCCTCGCGGAGTGGCGTGAACCAACGGCCGTAATAGACGAGTTCGGCATATTTCTGGGCGAGCAGGTCTTTGTAATGCATCGTCTCGCCATCCAAGACGAGGCTCTCCAACCCCTGGAGCGCCTTATAGAGGAGGGTGCCGCCGGGCGTCTCGTACACGCCGCGCGATTTGATGCCCACCAGGCGGTTTTCCACCATATCCACCCGGCCCACGCCGTGCTTGGCGCCGAGTTTGTTCAGGGTGGTGAGCAAATCCACCGGGCCTTTCTTTTCGCCGTTCACCGCCACCGGCACGCCCTGGCAGAAGTCGATCTCCACATATTCCGGAGCATCGGGCGCCTTTTCCGGGGAGACGGTCAGGAGGTACATCTCCTCCTCTGGCTCGCGCCAGGGGTCCTCCAGAGGGCCGCCCTCGTGGCTCAGGTGCCAGATGTTGCGGTCTCGGCTATAGATGGAGCGCGTCGTCTGGCGGACGGGGATGTTGTGCGCGGCGGCGTAGGCCAGGGCGTCTTCGCGGGAGCGGATTTCCCACTCCCGCCACGGCGCGATGATGGTGAGCCGTGGGTTCAAGGCGCGGAAGGTGAGGTCAAAGCGCACCTGGTCGTTCCCCTTGCCCGTGCAGCCGTGGGCCACGGCATCGGCCCCTTCCTGGGCCGCGATCTCGACCATCCGCTTGGCGATGAGGGGCCGCGCGAAAGAGGTGCCCAAGAGATACTCGCGCTCGTAAATGGCCCCGGCCTTGAGTGTGGGGAAAATATAGTTCGTGATGAATTCCTCGCGAAGGTCTTCGATGTAAATCTTGCTTGCGCCCGTGGCCAGGGCCTTGGCCTCTAGGCCTTCGAGTTCCTCCTCTTGGCCCAAATCCGCTGTGTAGCAGATCACCTCGCACTGGTAGTTCTCTTTGAGCCACGTCAAGATGACCGAGGTATCCAGCCCGCCGGAATAGGCCAACACGCACTTAGTGACTTTGGGTCTCATCTCCATCCTCCCGGTTGAGTTCGATGCGCATCGCGATTTCATCGCAGTTGGGGAACTTGGGGCAGTTCAGGCAATCCCCCCAAATCTTGTGGGGGAGCGACTCGTGCGGCACCACGTGAAAGCCAAGCCGCTCAAAAAAGGCCTGCTGATAGGTCAAGGCAAAGACGCTCGGCACCCCCAAGGCCGCCGCCTCATCCAAGAGCGCCCGCACCAAGCGGCGGCCGATGCCCCGCCTCTGCCACTCGGGAGCCACGGCCAGGGAGCGAATCTCGGCCTGATCTTCCCAGATGATTTGCAAGGCGCCGCAGCCGATCACCTCGCCCCGATACTCCGCCACGGTGAAATCGCGCAGGTGCTGGTAGAATTGGTAATGCGAACGCGGTAGCATCAACTCGCGCGCGGCAAAACCGTTGATGAGCCGAGCCATCGCGGGCACGTCGCGCACGAGGGCCTTGCGGATGAGTACCTCATCCTCCCCTGCCATAGGCGATCTCACCCCTTTAGCGTTGGGTTGCACGCGCAAAAGCACCATCGAGTTTCTCCAAAGCCTCATCGATCTCGGCCCGCTGGACGACGAGCGGCGGCAGAAGGCGCAAGACCTGCGGCCCGGCGTTCAGGGTCAAGATGCCGAGTTCATAGCCGGCCTGGATGACCGGCGCCGCGGGCATATCCAACGCCAAGCCCCAGATCAGGCCGCGCCCACGGATCTCGCGAATGCCAGGGTACTTGGCCTGCAAATCCGATAGGCCCTCGCTCAGATAGGAACCCGCCCAACGCACGTGTTCGAGAAAGGCCGGGTCAGAAATCGTCTTGAGCACGGCCTGCGCCGCCGCGCAGATGACGGGGTTGGCCGCAAAGGTGCTCCCGTGGTCGCCGGGAGAGATGCAATCGGCCACGGCCTGGGTCATCAGCGTGGCGCCTATCGGCAGGCCCCCGCCGAGGGGTTTGGCCACGGTCATCAAATCGGGCGTCACACCGTAGAATTGGTGCGCCCATAGGGTGCCCGTGCGCCCCAGGCCGCACTGCACCTCGTCAAAGATGAGGAGCGAGCGGTTGCGGTCGCACAAGGCGCGCAGGCCCTTGAGAAAATCGGGGTCGGCCGGGTACACGCCCCCTTCGCCCTGGAGCGGCTCGACGATGACTGCGCAGGTCTTTTCATCCATCAGGGCCTCGACGGAGGCCAAATCGTTGAACGTGGCGATCTTGGCGCCCGGCATCAGCGGGCGGAAGGGGTCCTGGTAATGCTCGCGCGGCGTCAAGGCCAGGGCGCCCATCGTGCGCCCGTGGAACCCCCCGGAAAAGGCGATGAACTCGACCTTTTCGGCAAAGCCTTGGGTGCGCGCCCATTTGCGGGCAAACTTGATGGCCGCCTCGACGGATTCGGCCCCCGAATTACAGAAATAAACCTTATCCGCAAAGCAAGATTCCACGAGCATCTGCGCCAGCCGCGCCTGGGGGATGGTGTGGTAGAGGTTAGAAACGTGCATCAGTTTTTCCATCTGTTCGGCGATGGCCTGGCGCACCGCTGGGTGCCCGTGCCCCAAGGCGTTCACGGCGATGCCGCTCACAAAATCGAGGTAGGCCTTGCCCGTCGTATCATACAGGCGCACCCCTTCGCCGCGCTCCAGCACAAAGGGCGCACGGGCGTAGGTATGCACCACGTATTTCTCGTCCAGCGCTTTGATTTCTTCCGCGTCCATCCGGTTGCTCCTTAGAACGAAGGGGTTATGGCAAAAGGCAAGTGCCCGTGCCGGCGGCCAGGCCGGCCAGGTTCGTGATGCGCGCCGAGGCGACGCCTTGGGCCACCGCCTCGAGCGCCGCGTTCACCTTGGGGATCATCCCCCCCGTGATGACGCCCTCCGCGATGAGCGCCCTGGCCCGTTCGGCGGTGAGTTCCGAAAGGACCTCACCCCCCGCGAGGACTCCGGGCACATCGGTGAGAAAGATCATCTCCTCCACGTGGAGCGCCCCGGCGATGGCCAAGGCGGCATGGTCGGCATTGACGTTATAAGGGCGGCCATCCTCGCCAAGCGAGATGGGCGAGACGAGCGGCGTGAACCCCGCCTGGAGAAGATCGGTGAGGCATTCCGTCTCCACATAGACGATACGCCCCACGCGCCCCAAATCTCCGGCGGGGTGGGCCAATTTCTCAGCGCGCAAAAGGCCGCCATCCACCCCGCTCAGGCCGATGGCGCGCACCCCCTGGGCCACCAAACGCGCCGCGAGGCGCTTGTTCACCAGGCCCGAAAGGACCATCTCGGCCACCTGGAGAGAGGCCTCGTCCGTCACGCGCAGACCCTCCACAAAGCGCGGCTCCAAGCCGAGGCGCTTTTGCAAGCGTGCGATCTCGCTCCCCCCGCCGTGGACGATCACCAACGGATGTGCCTTCGCCAAGGGCACGAGGGCGCTCACCAGCGCATCGAACACGGGGCCTTCTTCCAGTTCCGCCCCGCCGACTTTGAGAAGCAGGGTGCGATCCATAGGCTCCTTCCCTCTCAGGCGATCAAACCGTGGGTTTCGGGCAAGCCGAACATCACGTTCATATTCTGCACCGCTTGGCCCGAGGCGCCTTTCAGGAGGTTATCCAACGAGGTGATGAGGATGTACTCCCCTTCAACCCCTGCCGAGGCCGCCGAAAGGGCGCAGCGGTTCGTGTTCACCGTATGGGCGAGGGTGGCCAGGCTCCCCTGGGGGAGGACGTTCACGAACGGCTCGTGGGCGTAGGCGGTCTGCCAGGCATCCAAGATGCGCTCGAGATCCCACCCCGGCACAGTGCGGATGTAGATAGTGGAAAGGATGCCCCGTGAGACGGGCAAAAGGTGCGGAGAAAAGACAATGCGCACCGGCCGCCCAGCGTATGCGGAAAGTTCCTGCTCGATTTCCGGCGTGTGACGATGGACGTGCCCCACGTTATAGGCCGAAAAGTTGTCATGCACGGTGACGAAATGGGTGGTGGGGCTGGGCTTCGCCCCCGCCCCCGAGACGCCCGATTTTGCATCAATGATGATGCGCTCATCCATAAGCGCCCCTTGCCGCAGGAGCGGCCATAGGGCCAAAAGCGGCCCCGTGGGGTAGCAACCGGGGTTGGCCACCAAGCGCGCCGTGGCGATTTGGGCGCGGTAAATCTCCGTGAGGCCATAGATCGCCTCTGAGAGAAGATGGGGCAAGGGGTGCGTGTGATACCAGGCCCCGTAAACGGCCGCATCGCGCAGGCGAAAATCGGCCGAAAGGTCTATACAGCGCGCCCCGGCCTCTAGCACGCGTTGGGCAAGCGGCGCCGAAGCGCCGTGCGGCGTGCAGAGAAAGACCACATCGGCCGCGTCGAGGGGGGCCTCGTCAGGAGAGACGAGCACCTCCTCATAGGGGCAGGGGTATACCTGCGCATAGCGTTGGCCCGCGTAACTCTCGGAAGAAAGGAAGGCGATCTCTACCTCCGGATGTTGGTGGAAGATCTTGAGCAACTCGAACCCCGTATAGCCTGTGGCCCCCAGCACCCCGACTTTGACCATCGTTCATCCTCCTTATGTGTCGGCGCGGTAACGAAAACGCCAGCCTTCCGTCTGGAAAGCTGGCGACTGGAGCAGACATAACAAGCCCAGAGGAAACTATCCAGACTCGGCGTCCGGCTAATACCTCAGGCTCCTCCTACCCAGGTGGCACACCGAAAGCACGGGCATCTCTTCCTCAATGGGCTGACATCAAGTGTAAAGCAAATAGGGGGAATTGTCAAAATGCGCCGCCCACCTCACGCCATAGCCCTGCGGATGACCCCCGCCAAACGGCGGATGCCCTCGACGATGACCTCCGGCGGCATACAGGCAAAGGAGAGGCGCAAAGTGTTCTCTCCGCCGCCATCGGCGAAAAAGGGCGCGCCGGGCACAAAGGCCACCTTCTCTTTGGCTGCCTCGTGCAAAAGGCTCACGGCGTCCATCCCCTCGGGGAGCGTTACCCAGAGGAAGAGGCCCCCCTCCGGCTGGGTATAGCGCACCTCGGGCGGGAAGAACTCGGCGATGGCCTCGCACATCGCATCGCGCCGGGCGCGGTAAGTCTCGCGGATGCGCTGGACCTGCGGCCCAAGCAGGCCGCGCCGCAGGAATTCGAGGGCGATGGTCTGGGCCAGGGCGTTGGAATGGAGATCGGCCCCCTGTTTGGCCATCACGAACTGCTGGGCCACCTCCGCCGAGCAAACGGCCCACGCGAGGCGCAACCCGGGCGCGAGCGTCTTGGAAAAGGTGCTCAGATAGATGATATTTTCGCCGCCCTGCGCTCGGTCTATCGCGGCGAGGGTCGGGAGCGGCTCGCCCGCAAAACGGAGTTGCCCATAAGGATCATCCTCCAAAATGGGCACCCCATAATGGGCGGCGATCTCTACCACGCGCCGGCGGCGGTCCAGGCTCATCGTAGCGCCCGTCGGGTTCTGAAAGGTGGGGATGAGGTACATCAATTTGGGGCGGTGGCGTTCGATGGCCGCCGCGATCGCCTCGGGGCGGGCGCCTTCGTCATCCAGCGGCACGGTCACATAGCGCGCGCCGTAGGCGTTGAACGATTGCAAGGCCCCCAGAAAGGTGGGGCGCTCCACCAAGACGGCATCCCCCTCGTCGAGAAAGATGCGCCCGGCCAGGTCGAGCGCCTGTTGAGAGCCACTCATAATGACGATGTGTTCCGCCCTGGCCGGGATGCCTTGGGAGGTCATATAGTCCGCCAGGGCCTCTCGCAGGGCGGGCAGGCCGTCCGTCAGCCCATACTGGAGGGATTCGCGGGGCATCTCGCGCAGGACGTCATCGCACACGGCGCGAATCTCCTCCACCGGAAAGAGGGCCGCATCGGGCCAGCCGCCCGCCATCGAGATGACGTCAGGCGATTGGGCTACTTTGAGAATCTCGCGGATGACGGAGGTGGTCATCCACCGCAGCCGTTTGGCATAGAGAGTATCCCACGCGACGCCCATTGGAGGCCTCCTTATGATGAAAAAAGGCGAGGGGAATTCCCCCGCCCCATTGCGCGGCACCTGATAGGATGGCGCACACTATAGGCAAGCGAAGCCGCCGTGTCAACTCGAAGCGTTTCTCTCGAGAGGGTCATCCGGAGCGCGGGCCTCCCGGCCCGCACGCGCCGCAAGGCGCCTTACCCGCACACCAGGGAACCCCCTTGTTGGGCCATAGGGAGGCCTCCCCCGCGAGGCAGGTGCCTCGCGCTCCCCCCACCCTAGCCCTCTCCTGCGCTAGCGCGGGTGAGGGCCAAACACCCTCCCGGCCCGCCAATAAGGGCCGCTCAAGGAGGAACCTTTGAGGCCCCCAGCAAATGGCCTATAATGCACGTATCCCCCTGGAAGGAGCACGTATGTCCGCTGGGATTACGATCATTGGCCTGGGGCCGGGCAACCCAGACCATCTAACCCGAGAAGCCTGGCGCCTTTTGGAAAGCGCCAAAGAGGTCTACCTGCGCACGGCACGCCACCCCACGGTGGAGGGCCTCCCCAAAGGGCCGGACTACCATTCTTTCGACGATCTGTACGAGTCTTTGGAGACGTTCGACGCCGTGTATGCCGAGATCGCCCGGCGGATTGTAACCCTGGGCGAACGGCCGGAGGGCGTGTGCTACGCCGTGCCAGGGCACCCCTTGGTGGGAGAGACGTCGGTGCGCCTCATCCTCGAGCGGGCGAGGGAAAAGGGCCTCCCGGTGCGGCTGGTGGCCGGGTTGAGTTTCCTCGAGCCAGCCCTCGCCGCCCTGGGGATAGACGCCCTCGACGGCTTACAGATTTGCGATGCGACGGTGCTCGCCGCCCGCTACCATCCGAACCTCGACCCCGACGTGCCGGCCCTTGTGGCCCAGGTGTACAGCCGCACCTTGGCCGCCGACCTCAAGATGACCCTGATGAACCTTTACCATGACGATCACCCTGTGACGCTGGTGCGCGCGGCCGGCCTTGAGGGCCAGACGGTGCGCTCGATCCCCCTTTACGCCCTGGATCGGCAGGAGGATCTCGACCACCTCACCTCCCTCTATATCCCTCCCTTGGCGCGCAGGGGGTCGCTGGCCAGTTACCAAGATGTGGTGGCCCACTTGCGCGCGCCGGATGGCTGCCCGTGGGATCGCGCCCAGACGCATCAATCCCTCCGCCCCTATTTGCTGGAGGAGACCTACGAGGTGCTGGCCGCCTTGGATGCCGACGATATGACGATGCTCCGCGAGGAACTGGGGGACCTCCTCCTGCAAGTGCTGCTCCACGCGCAAATCGCCACCGAGGAGGGCGATTTCAAACTGGTGGATAGCGCCGCCGATGCCATCGCCAAATTGGTGCGCCGGCATCCGCACGTCTTTGGCGGCTCGACGGTGAGCGGGGCCGAGGAGGTGCTGCGCAATTGGGAACAAATCAAGCGAGAAGAGAAGGGCGAGGCCTTTACCTCGATGCTTTCGGGCTTGAACAAGGCCCTGCCGGCCCTTTCGCAGGCGATGGAGATTCAGCGGCGCGTAGCGCGCGTCGGGTTCGATTGGCCCGCCGCCGAGCCGGTGCTCGACAAGGTGCGCGAAGAGTTGGAGGAATTCCGCCGCGCCGAGAGCGCCCCAGAGCGCGCCGCCGAGATGGGCGATATCCTCTTTAGCCTGGTGAACCTGGCCCGCTGGTATGAGATAGACGCCGAGAGCGCCCTGCGAGAGGCTTGCGGGCGCTTTACCCAGCGCTTTATGGCGCTGGAGCGCCGCGCCGCCGAAATGGGGCGCGCGCTGGAGGAGATGTCTCTCGCGGAGATGGACGCCCTTTGGGAAGCGGCCAAAGGCGAGGCGTAACGCCACGCGCAACCGGGGGTTATGCCGTATGCCGACGCAGGCCCCCAGCCTGCGTCGAGCCGCTTAGAATAGGGAGGGCCTGATGAAACGCTCAACGCCATTTCTGGTCGCTATTGGCGCCATGATGATCGCGGTCACGACGGTGTTTACCCTGCTCGTGCGCATTCCCATCCCCGCCACCCAGGGATATTTCAACTTTTCCAGCGTGGCCATCAATTTTAGCGCCTTCACCTTTGGCCCGTGGATTGGGTTGGTCTCCGGCGGGGTGGGCGCGGCCATCGCCGATGTCGTCGGCGGCTACCCGCAGTGGGCCATCCTCACCCTTTTCGCCCACGGGTTGGAGGGCCTGGTGGCGGGCCTCTTGGGGCGCGGGCGGAGGTTGCCCGGCCTCCTCTTGGCCTGGCTGGCCGGCGGCCTGGTGATGGTAGCCGTCTATTTCTTGGGCGAGGGCCTAGTGCTCACGGGGTGGGGGCCGGCCGTGGCAGAGGTGCCGGCCAACCTCCTGCAAAGCGCCGTCGGCGCGGTGGTGGGCATCCCGCTCTTTTACGCGGTGCGGAGCGCCTACCCGCCCATCGTGCGCCTGGGTGAGCGCCCCACCTGGCGAGAGGAAAAGTAATCCTCCCCATCTCGGTTCGGAGGAGGCAGGGGAGCCTTTTGAGCATCATCCGCGTGGAGGAATTGCACTATGCCTACCCGCCACCCATCCCTGGGTGGGGGGAGGTGCCCGTTTTGCGCGGCGTGAACCTCACCGTAGAACGCGGCGAGTTCCTAGCGCTTATGGGGCCGACCGGCGTGGGGAAGACGACCCTCTGCCTGGCCCTGAACGGCCTGGTGCCCCAGGCCACGGGGGGCGTCATCCGTGGGCGGGTGGAGGTGCTCGGCAAAGATCCGCGCACCGTGCCCGTGGCGGAACTCGCCGCCGAGGTGGGCTTCGTCTTTCAAGATGCCGAAAGCCAACTCTTTACCTCCACGGTGGAGGCGGAGGTGGCCTTTGGGCCAGAAAACCTCGCCCTCCCGCCCGGAGAGATCGCCGAACGCGTCGCCTGGGCGCTCGATGTGGTGGGTATGACCCCTTACCGAGACCGCGCCCCTTGGCAACTTTCGGGCGGGCAGAAGCAGCGTGTGGCCATCGCGGCGGCCCTGGCTATGCTCCCCGAGGTGCTCATTTTAGACGAGCCGACGGCCGGCCTTGACCCCATCGGCCAGGCGGAGGTTCTGAGCGTCATCGAAAACCTCTGCCGCCGGCGGCAGATGACCATCGTTTGGGTCAGCCAAGATGCAGAACACGTCGCCGAGTTCGCCGACCGCGTGGCCATTATGGCCGAGGGGCGCATCCTCTGTGATGGGGCGCCGGGAACCGTCTTTATGCAAAAAGGCGCCTTAGAGCAGGCCGGCCTGGCCGCCCCCCAAGTGACCCAGGTGGCGGAGGCGCTCAACCGCCGCTGGGGCACGGCCTACCGCTTCACGCGCCTGAACGAGGCGGAATCCGCCCTCCGGCGCGACCTTTTGGCCGCCCAAGGGAGGCGCTCCTGATGGCCGCCCGCCGCATTGCGCTCCGCACTGAGGCCCTGCATTACCATTACAACGGCGAGATTCCCGCGCTGAACGGCGTAGATGTGGCCATCGCCGAGGGGACCTTTCTCGCCATCATCGGGCAAAACGGCTCCGGCAAGACGACCCTCGTTAAGCATTTCAACGGCCTCCTACGGCCCACCTCGGGGCACGTCTGGGTATTCGAGCGCGATACCTCTACGGCCACGGTGGGGGAACTCGCCCGCACGGTGGGGTACGTCTTCCAAAACCCGGATCATCAGATCTTTTGCGCCACCACGCGCGAGGAGATCGCCTTCGGCCTGCGCAACTTGGGGTTGGCGCCCTCGGAGGTGGCAGAGCGCACCCAAGAGGCGCTGGAGGCCTTTGGCCTTGGCCCTTATGCGGAATTGCCCCCGGCCGTGCTCAGTTTCGGGCTGCGGCGCGTCATCTGCACAGCAGCCGTCTATGCGATGCGCCCGCAAGTCTTTGTGCTCGATGAACCCACGGCCGGGCTGGATCGCCGGAGCGCCCGCGACCTTTTGGATCGTATGGCGCACCTGAACGCCCAAGGGCACACCATCCTTTTGGTGACGCACGATATGCAGTGGGTGGCCGAATACTCCTCAGAGACGCTCGTGATGCACGAGGGGCGCGTCCTCGCCTACGGCGAAACGCGCCAGATTATGGCGGAGGCGGAGGCCTTGGCGCGCGCGCAAATCGCCCCTCCCCAAGTAACCCAGTTGGCCCAGCGCTTGCGCGACCTCGGTGTGAGGCCGGGGTGCCTGACGGTGGGGGATTTCTGCACGGCCTACGGCGAGGCCCTAGAACGCGCACGGCGCAGCGGGGCAGGAGACCTATGAGCACTGCATATGACCTGTACCAGCCCGGCCGCTCTTGGCTCCACCGCTTGGACCCTCGCATCAAGATGTTCGGCGCCTGCCTGGGCTGTTTGGCCGTCTTTTTCACGCGCAACGTGTGGCTCATCCTCATAGGGGTGGCGTCGGTGCAGGCCATCCTGTGGAGCGCGCGCCTCAGCCGTGGGCGGATCGCCTGGGTTTGGCGTGTGGCAGCCTTCCCTATGGCGATGATCGCCCTCCTATGGGTGCTCGTTTACCGTGGCGAGGGCGAACCGTGGTTTACCTGGTGGGTCATCTCCATAACGCCGGCCAACTTGGCCGAGGCCGTGGCCATGGCCCTGCGCATCGCCCTCCTCGCGCTCATCATCTTTGCCTGGCTTTTTACCACCGACCAGGCCAGCCTTATGCTGGGCCTTGTGGCGCTGGGGGTGCCCTTCTCTTGGGGGTTGATGCTCACGATGGCGCTCCGCTATTTGCCCACTATGGCGAGCGCCTTCCGTATGATCTCCGAGGCCCAGCAGGCCCGCGCTTTGGACCTCTCGCGCGGCGGCTTGGTGCGGCGGGCGCGCAATTACATCCCCATCACGGTAGCGATGCTCATCTATGCCCTGCGCACGGCGCAGAACCTGGCCTATGCCCTGGAAGCGCGCGCCCTGGGGGCGCGGAGGCGGCGCACCTATTTGCGGCAGCTCCGCTTGCGCCTTGTGGATTGGGCCGTGCTCGGCATGGTGGTAGGCATCGTGGCCCTTTTTTTGTGGGCGCGCTTGATGTTCGGTTTCGGGGCGCATCCTCTTTGGCTGTGGGGGTTATCGTAGAGGGAACCTGAGAGGAAGGTTCGCCGTCTTACAAGTAGGCCCCATGGAGAAGGAGGCGCGCCCTATGCATCGCCCATACGCCCTTTTGCTTGCCCTTGCCCTTTCGGCCCTCTTGCTTGGCGGCTGCGGCCGAGCGCAGGCCCAGCCGGCCTTGGCCATTGATTGCGAGGCCTTTCAGGCTGAGCCTGTGCAAACGCGCCAGGTGACCCTGGATGCGAAAGGCTCCCTCCGCGTGACGCTGTGCGCCAACCTCTCCACCGGTTACAGTTGGGAAGACGCCCGCATCGCCAACCCCACCGTGCTCGAAGTGGCAGATGAGGTCTATCTGGCGGGCGAGCGGGCCAAGACCTACCTCGTGGGCGCACCGGGCGCGCAAGTGTGGACCTTCCGCGCGCTCCAAAAGGGAGAGACGTCCGTCGCCTTCACGTACAGCCAGCCATGGCAGGGCGGCGATAAGGGCGCCTGGCGGCTCGATGTGCAGGTTCTGGTGAAATAGGGCGCGCCTCAGCGGGCATATTCCATAACGCTCGCGGCGAGCATCGCGGCGGCTAGGCCGTGCGTGGAATTCGTGAGGCGCGCCTTGCTCACATAGGCCGCATAGTCGCGCTGGACGCCCATCCCCTCCACCGCGTCGAGCACGCGCGGGGTGCCATCTGCCTCGAGGCGCAACTTGGTTTGAAGGCCCCGCCAGCCGCGCCGGGCGATGCGTTCATACCGCGCCTCGAGGTAGCCGCGTTCAGCCCCCACCTTCAGGGCGTAGACGAACATCGCGCTCGCCGAGGTCTCTAGCCAGTTATCGGGGAGGGAACCCTTCCCCAGCACCTGGTGCCACAGGCCGGTGTGGGGGTCCTGCGTCGCCTCTAGCCCGCGAGCGGCCCATCGCAAAATGCCGAGCAGTTCCTCGCGGCCTGGGTGCTCGGGCGGCAGGTCTTGGAGCATCTCCACCAAGGCCATCGTATACCAGCCCATTCCGCGCCCCCATACCTCCGGCGAAAGGCCCGTAACCGGGTCTGCCCAAGGGGCAGAGGCGTCGGCATCCCAGGCATGGCGCAATAGGCCGGTTTGAGGGTCTTGGGCATGCTCGGCAAGGAGCACGGCCTGGCGCACGGCCTCATCGGGGCAGAGGTCGTTTGGGCCAAAGAGGCGCGCATAGCGCACACAAAAGGGGCCGGCCATATAGAGGCCATCCACCCACATCTCCTGCGGGTAGATTTCCTTGTGCCAAAACCCGCCCACGGCGTTACGCGGGTGTGCCCGCAGGCGCGCCAAAAGTTCCTCCGCCGCGAGGCGGTAACGCGCCTCGCCCGTCTCCTCATATACCAAGAGGAGCACCATCCCCGGTTGGATGAGATCGAGGTTCGGAGGCCCCTCCAAAAGGAGGTGCCCCTCGCCATCCACAAAGTGATCTACCCAACGGCGGATATATTCGAAATAGCGCGCCTCGCCCGTGCGGCGGTAGATTTGCCCCATCCCGTAAAGGACGATGCCGGCGTTATATTCCCAGCCGCCGCTGTGGATTTCCCACGGGTTGGGCCAAGTGGCCATAACCCAATCGGCCAGGCGCGCGCCCCACGCCGGGCGCGGCGCGGCGCAAGATGGCGCCATCGCCGCCAGAAGGAGCACCGCTGCGCGGAGAAGGAACCGCATCCCCCTGGGTCTCATTTCTCCCGATACACCGCCTCGCGCAGGCCCTTCACATAGCCGATGGCGAACAGCCGCCCGATGGAGGAATAGCCCGGCCGGTCGTTCGAATCCCCCTCCATCGTGGGGACGTGATCCGGCCGCAGGACGCCCTCGAACCCGATATCGCGGTAGGCGCGCATACACTCGACCATATCCGTCTGGCCATCGTCGTGGAAGGTCTCGACGAACTTTTCGGGGGTGCCGCGCACATCGCGAAAGTGGACGAAAAAGATCTTGCCTTGCTGGCCAAAATGGCGGATGGCCCCCGGTAGATCGTCCGTCATCAAGGTAAAGTTGCCCTGGCAGAGCGCGATGCCGTTCATAGGGCTGGGGTAAAGGTCGAGGAGGCGCTGAAAGTTCTCGATGCTGCGCATAATACGCCCCAGGCCGCGGATGGGCGAAAGGGGCGGGTCATCGGGGTGCATGGCGAGTTTCACGCCCGCTTCCTCGGCCACGGGGATGACGGCCTTGAGAAAATACTCCAGCGTCTCCCACAGGCGCTCTTCGGGCACCACGCCGTATTCCGTGAGGGGCGCGCGGCGCATCAGGTCATTATCAAAGGCTGTGGCGAGCGCCCCGCCGCGCGTGGGCACCGTGGTGGAGGTGCGCGTCCAGTTCAGGACGGGCATCCACTCGTAGCACCAGCAAGGGATTCCCAACCTCCCCAAATTGCGGATGAGCGTGATGACGTGCTCGATTTCCTCATCGCGCCCGGGCAGGCCAAGTTTGGCCTTGGTGAGGGGCGGGCGGCTCTCCAGCACGGCGAACGTAAAGCCGAAATCCTCATAGGCCGTCTTGAGGCGCAGGAGGGGCATAAAGGCCCAGGGGAGTTCCTCTTTGGGCACGTCCAGCCCACGGCTGAAATCCATCACTCCCACCACGTGGTCTACGCCGCACTGCTTGACCATACGCCACAAGGGAGAGGGTTGCGGCGGCAGAACTTCGGCAATCTGGATCATCGGCAGAATCCTTTCTGTTGGGGCGTTCCGGTCGCCCTCAAAAATGGCCGGCCGGGGCCGGCTGGGGGAGATTATAGCGCAAAGCAGCCCCTCGCCAAGCCCCCTTGAGCATCGCCTGGGGCGGCCGCAGGCCCCAGAGAATCCACATCTCGCAGGCCCGCAAGGCCCTTTCGGCCTCTTCGACGGTGCAGCCCCGCCCCAGGAGGCTGAGGAACAGGGCATTTTCCCGTTCGAGGCGGCGACTCAGGCGTTCCAGCCGTTCTTCGGGAGGAGTCATGGGGCCTCCTTGGAGAGATGGCGGCGCAGAGCGCGCCGCGCGCGGTACAAGTGCTGATAGACCTCCTTGGCATTGCCGAGGTGCAGCATCTGAGCGACCTCGCTAGGGGAGGTCTCGAGCACGGCGGCCATATAGAGGATTTGCCGTTGGGCGGGGCGGAGCGCCCAGAGGGCCTCTTCTAACGCTTGGAGATCGGCGCTTCGCGCTTGGGCCGTTTCGGCATCCTCCGGCTGGGTGAGGGCCTCTAAGGCGGGGATATTGGCGATAGATGGCTCCCTTTCGCCATCTCCCGGCCCAGCCAAGGCCATCTCCAGGGGGTTGATGGGGTATTCGGGGTTATGCCAAAGGCGTTGGGGCGCCCTCCGCAAAATGCGCCGGCCCCCGCCCCATAACCGGCGGCGCCAGGCGCGCCAGAGGGCCTCGGCGGAGCCATCGTGCCGCCGCCACACGCGCGCCAGCCGCCAGAACTCGATAAAGAGGTCTTGATAGAAATCCTCTGCCTCATAGAACCCGCCCTCGCCCCGCGCTAGGCGCGCCAGCGTGCCCGCGCAGAGGCGGCGGGCCATCTCCCAGGCCACCTGCCAGAGGGCGACGAGTTCTCCTTCGGAGAGCGATCCATCCATAACATCCTTCCTCCTAGGCCCCTTGCAAGGGGTCCCCTGCCTCGATGACGAGCGAGGGTTGGGCCGGCCCGGCCGCTTCCTCTTCCAAAAGGGCGCACAGAGCGGCCGACATCAGAAAATCATCGTGGAGGGCCGGGTCGCTCACGCCCCAACGCATCAGGCGCTGGGGGCCATCCAGCACCTCGAACTCGGCGGCGGCCACCTCACGCCAGAATTGGGCGCGCGTGCCATCCTTTGCCGGTTCCGGCTCGGGGGCGTGATCTCGAAAGCGCCCCGCGTTGCACAAGCCCAAGAAGGCCCACCCTAGGGCGCTCTTTGAAGGCGCCGTGAAGGTAAAGGGCCGCACGCGCCCCCCAAGGTAGCGCGCCAAGGCGTGCGCCAAAGGCGCACCCAGACCGGTGGCGTCTATGATGAGGCGTTCTGCTCCCCAATGCTCGGCCAGGCGCACGAGCGCTCCGCACAACTCCTCCTGGGGGGCGCCCGTCCACGCGGCGCGATCCACCACGTGGTAACGCGGCAGGCCAGCGGTGGGCACGATCTCCACCACGGTCAGGGCCGTGGAATCTTTGCGGGGTTGCGCGGCGCGTAAGGCCTCGCCGCGAAAAAAGGTCCCCTCTTCGGCGCCGCCGGCCACATCCACGAGAAGGGCGTAACGCCCGCCGGGCCGTGGGGCGTGCTGGCGAGGATGCGTCCCCTCCATAAGCCGCCGCGTGGCGGGCGGGAACATCCCGCTTTCGGCCTCGATCTCCTCCAGTAGGTACTGCGTGCGGATGAGCGGGTGCTCGCGCCCGAGGCGGGCGATCTCGCCGCGCACATAGGTGCCGTAGGCGGGCACCTCAGCCGCCACGCGCTCCCAGGGGATGATGAACACCCGTCGCCGGCCATCCTGCGCCTCCAGGTGGCGCAGGGCGCGGATGGTCTGCGCGAGGAGGGTGGTGCGCGTCCAGGCGGTGCCCCAAAGGACGGTGGTGGCGTTCGTCGAGGCGGCCATAGGGCGGAAGGCCTTGTTCCATACCTCGGCGTCGAGATCCTGCGCCTCATCCCCCTCCAAGAGGATGTTCGCCGTGGCGCCCACCACGTTCGCCCCCGGCGCGCCCGAAAGGAAGACGGCCCGCGCCCGCCCCACGCGCAGGATGTACCCCTCCTCGCGCTGGGGCGCGCCCAGGGCGCTCGATTCCAAGAGAGATTCCAGCCGCTGAAGGCTGTTGAGGGCCTGGGGCCGAAAGGTGGGCGCCGCCTTGACGAGATAGCCCCCCTTGCGCCGGTAGAGGTTGAGGAGCATCGCCTCGATTTGGGCGGAGGTCTCGTTCTTGCCGGCCTGGCGGGGCATCATTACGGCAAAGAGCAGCCCCTCCCCACGCAGGACGGATTCGACGATGGCGCGGGCCGGCTCGAGTTGGTAGGCACGCAGAGGGCGACGGAGCACCTGCCGGCTGAAGGCCTCGATGGTGGACATCGCCTCCACCAAGGCGCGCCGTCGGCCGTTATTGGGCAGCGGTCGTGTGGGCATCGCTGCCTCCTTCTGGCACGCTCTCCTTGGGGAGGAGGGCTTCCAAGGCGTCATACACGGCGTTGAACAGGCCATCCTCCGCTGAACCGCCGCCCGTCAGGTCTCGCCGCGCCCGCAAGAGTTGGATGACCCGCGCCGTGGAGTCGTTCCAGGCGCGCAAGAATTGGGTGGGCGTTACGCGATCATTTTCCTCGCGGGCCTTGGCCACCCAGGCCAGGAACTGCTGGCGCGCCTCAAACAGGCGCTTCAACTCCTCTTCGATGAGGGCGAGGTCGTCATCGAGAGGGGGTGGAGTGCTTTCCTTGTGGGCCAGGGCGCGCAGGAGCGGGAGCACGAGGTCCGCGCCCTCTTGCAGGGCGCGAGACCGCTCATGCGAGGCGCACCAATCGGACCCGCGCCGCGCCCAGGCGCGGCAGCCGGGGAAGGTGCAGCGGCGTTTGGCGGGGTTCCGGGGCATAGGGGTATCTCTCCTTTGAGCGAGATTAGAACATTTGTTCTATTCCCATCATAGCAGAATTCGCCCCGGAACGCAAGGGTTTTGTTCACAAAAGTGAAAATTCGCAGATACCCGCCCCCCATACACACCGGCCCTCACCCTAGCCCTCTCCCGCTGGAGCGGGAGAGGGGACGAGAGCGCGAGGCCCCTGCCGTGTGGCGTTCCCTCTCCCACGTTAGGTGGGAGAGGGTCAGGGTGAGGGGGGCGCGAGGCTCCATCCTCGCGCCCCAAAATTCCCTCTCGGTGCAACCTTTTGTGCGCCGGCGTGTCATAGAGGGTGAATTGTTTGCTCACAAGGAGTGGTGCGATGCGCGCTTTGCTGATTTACCCCGAGTTCCCAGATACGTTTTGGAGTTTCAAACACGCCCTGCCCTTCATCCGCAAGAAGGCCTCCTTCCCGCCGCTGGGGCTGCTCACGGTAGCCTCGCTCTTGCCCGCCTCTTGGGAAAAGCGCCTGGTGGATATGAACGTCACCCACTTGACGGATAAAGACCTGGCCTGGGCCGATATCGCCCTGGTGAGCGCGATGGTGGCCCAACGCGAGAGCACGCGGCAGGTCATCGCCCGCTGTAAGGAAAAGGGATTGAAGGTAGTGGCCGGCGGGCCGCTCTTCCTGGCCGAGTGGGAGGATTTCCCCCAGGTGGACCATTTCGTGCTCGGCGAGGGGGAACTCTCGCTCCCGCCCTTCTTGGCGGATCTCGAGCGCGGCCAGGCCCGCCGCGTGTATCAGGCCGAGGGGTTCGCCGATATGGCCTCCTCCCCTATGCCGATGTGGGATTTAGTGGACTTTCGCCAATATTCCTCGATGTGCGTGCAGTTTTCGCGCGGCTGTCCCTTCAACTGCGATTTCTGCAACATCACGGCGATGCTCGGCCGCAAGATGCGCACGAAAACGGCCGCGCAGATCGTGGCCGAACTCGACGCGCTCTACCAGCGCGGTTGGAGGGGGGGCGTCTTTTTCGTGGATGACAACTTTATCGGCAACAAGGTCATCCTCAAGCGCGAAGTGCTCCCTGCGCTCATCGCCTGGCGGCAGGGCAAACGCGGGATGGGCTTTCAGACGGAGGTCTCCGTCAACCTGGCCGATGACCCCGAATTGATGGACCTGATGGTGCGGGCGGGGTTTGACAAGGTCTTTGTGGGGATCGAGACGCCCGATGAGAACAGCCTCGCCGAATGCAACAAGGTGCAGAACAAAGGGCGCGACCTCCTTTCCGCCGTCAAGGCGATGCAGCACGCCGGCCTAGAGGTGCAGGGCGGGTTCATCGTGGGGTTCGATAGCGACACGCCCTCCATCTTCCAGCGGCAAATCGAGTTTATCCAAAAGAGCGGCATCGTCACGGCGATGGTGGGCCTTTTGCAAGCGCCCTATGGCACGCGCCTTTACGAGCGGCTCAAGCAAGAGGGGCGCCTTCTCAAGCGCTTTACCGGGAATAACACGGATAACACGATGAACTTTTTGCCCAAGATGGACCCCCAAATCCTGCACGAGGGCTATCGGCGCATTTTGATGACCATCTACTCGCCCAAGGCCTACTATGAACGCGTGCGCGCCTTCTTGCGCGAATACCGCAAGGCACACTATGTGCGGCCGCACCTCACGTGGGATTACTTCCTGGCCTTTTTGCGTTCCATCGTGGCCTTGGGGATACGCGGCAAGGAACGCATTGAGTATTGGCGCCTTTTGTTGTGGACGCTTCTACGCCGCCCGCGCCTCTTCCCCGATGCGGTGACGTTTGCCATCTACGGCTTCCACTTCCGCCGCATCTGCGAGCTCTATGTAGGCTCTACCAGCGATTAAGGGCATGTCTCTCCTCTCCATCTCGGCTCCCCGCGCAGCGCGCCCACTGCGCGGGGAGCCGTTTTTGGAAGGTAGGCGATCAGGGCGGAGGAGAGGGTAATGTGCTTCCGCACTCGGCCCTCACCCCAGCCCTCTCCCGCGCCAGCGCGGGAGAGGGGAACGGAGCGCAAGGCCCCTGCCGTATGGCGTTCCCTCTCCCACCTCAAGTGGGAGAGGGCCAGGACGAGGGGGGCGCGTTCATTTGAGGATGAGGAGGCGCGTCTCCCACTTTTTCATAGGCAGGGTAAGGCGCGTTACCTTTTGCCCAAGGAGGCGATCCTCATAGGCATCTTCCACATCCACCGCCTTGGGGAAGCGCACCACCAGGTCGCCCTCGCCCTGGGCGTAGATGGCCAGGAAGCGGTCGTTCCCCCACACCATATGGCCGCCCTCCGTGTAGAGGTGCACGCCGGCATATTGGGCGATGTTGCGCAACACCTGCCAAGAGAGCACCGGCGCCGCGCTGTAGACGGATTGCAGCCCCCCTAGTTCGCGCACCACCAACCCCGGCTTGCCCGTAGCGCAAGAGAGGCCCAAGGTCTCTCCCCACCCCTCTTGGACGTAAAAGTGGAGCGTCATCTTGGTCTCGGGGAGGTACTGGATCTTGGGCGGGAGGAGATACTGCTCGCGATCCACCCCTGTGCCGTAGCGCATCCCGATGGGCAGGCCCTGGGTGATGGGATGGTCGTTGCGAATGATCTCCACATCGAGTTCCGCCTCCACCGCCTCGGCCCCGAAGCGCAGGCCCGTGAGGTATTCCATACTCCCCAGGCTGGTATCCGCATCGGTGAGGAGCGCGGGGGCGTACATCCAGAGGGCCGTTTTGCGCAGGCCCGTCTGCAAGATATCCGCCAAGATGGCCCGTTCGCGCTCCGAAAGGTAAAAGAGGTTCGCCATAATATAGAGTTTGTAACGCGGCACATCGGGCCGGGTCAGTTCTTCCACGGTGAGTAGATCGAACGGGGCGCCGACGCGGCTCAGGTGCCAGTTGCGGAGCATCTTTTGCACGGCGTTATGCAGGCCCTCGCGCGGCGGCAGGTACATCATCGCCCGCTGGCTCACCACCAGGGCGATTTCGCCGAAGGATTTCGGTTCCATCTCGCGCACGCGCTCGGCGATGACGCGCAGTTTGCGCAGGGGTTCCACGAGTTCGGGGGCGTCAAACCAGCCTTGGTCGGTGAGATCCATCCACCACTGGGCCGTGCCGGAAGCGATGGCGTAGGCGGCATCCTTCTTGAGCATCTCGATGGTGCCCTCGACCGTGGTGGGCTGGCTGATGTGGCGCTTCCAGGTGACGGTGGGGGGCGTCCACACCGTTTTGCAGTCTATCTCGTCAAAGTGGATTTTGCCCGCGCGGCGAATGGTCTCCGCCAGAGATTGCGGGGCATGGTAGCCGCCCTCGCCGCGGTTGCCGTAGCAGTGGGGGCTGGCGATCATATCCACCGCGTCGGAGGCGAGGAGGCGCTGAAGGGCGTAGTGGCCGTTCAACTGCGGGCGCGGCATATTGCTGAACTGGTAGCCGTAAAAGACGCACGTCACCTTGGGCTGGGGCAGGGCGCGCTTGGCGGCCTGGCACACGGCCAGGATGCAATCCACCGTGGCGTCGCTCATACACTGATGGTAGTCAATCGTCGGGCGGTTGATGACGGGATGGTACAGGTCATAATGGAAGGCCTTGGCGCGCTCTTGGGGTAAGGGGATTTCCGCATTCTCAAAGGTTACGTCGGGCTTGCCCCAGGCGCGGCGCAGGGCGGCTAGATCGTTCTTGTAGGTGGCGCGCAGCCAGCGGCGAAAGTCGGCCACCGCCGCCGGCGAGTAATCGGCCATCCCGGCAAAGTTGTACTCGTTCCAATGGAACCACTCGCAAAAGAGGCCGTCGCACAGGTGCCAGGCCCAGAGGCGCTCGGCATAGGGCTGCGCCTCGCAGTGGGCGATGAGGTCATACACGGCCTGGGCCGCCTCGCGCCGCCATACCTCCGAATGGAAGGAGTGCAAGTTGAGCGCCTCGAGGTGCACCTCGTGGCCGAGGTAATCCACCACGCGGGGGTCTGGGTCATAGGGGCTAATGGGTTCGCCCGTCTCAATGCTCCTGAGGACGACCATCTCCTCCGGGTGGAGTTCGCCCCACCAGGGGTGGCCTTGGCGGGCCAGGTCAATGCGCGGCATAAAATACCCCTCGGGGATGCGCGCGACGTAATCCGCAATAAAAGCGTCTATCGCGCTGAAATCGTACTCGCCCGGGCCGAGCCACCACGTGCCGCGCACGCTAAAGGTATAGAGTTGGATGCCGGCCTGGGCGAAGGTGCCCGTATGGTGCGGCCCCACATAGGCCGCCACGGGGGCAAGCGGTTCGTCGTTTAGAAAGAGGGTGGGCAGGCCCTTGTAAAGGGCCACCTTGCTCGTGGTCATCTTGCTCCTCCTCGAGATGGGCTAGGATGACTTCAATAATAGCCGAAAGCAGCAGAGGTTCAAAGAGAGGGTACGGGGCAGTGGAGACCACGCCCTTGCGAAGGGCCTCGGAGCACGAGGTACCTGCCGTGTGGCGTTCCCTCTCCCACGTCGAGTGGGAGAGGGTCAGGGTGAGGGGGAGCGCGAGGCTACCGCCTCGCGTGCGGGCCAGAGGCCCGCGCTCCACATCCCAACCCTCCCGCAGGTTCAAAACCTGCGGAAGGATAGAGGGCCAGGGTGAGGGGGGGAGCCGGCATAGGCCAACGTGACAACTGGCCCCCTTCTGGCTATACTTTCGCGGTAATGATTCCCCCAGGGTGAACCGCTCACCTGAGGAGACGCTGTGCGAGAGGCCCTCAAAAGGCGCTGGCGCGTCATCCAGCAACTCATAACCCAGCCCTACCCCGTGGAGGGGGCTACGCCGCCCCAGCGCCACGGTATGCGGATGCTCTGGCTCGATAATCTGTTTTCGGCCCTCAGCGGTGGGTTCTATGCGGATTTCGAGGTCCTCTACTTTTTGGCCTTGGGGGCCTCTTCTACGCTGGTTGGGATGCGCTCTTCTATCAACAGCGCCCTCTCGCTCCTCGCGCCGCTTATCGGGGCCTGGCTGGTGGCTCGCACCGGGCGGCGCAAACTGTGGGTCATCTTAGGGGGCGGGGGTATCGGCCGGCTGTGTTTGCTCCTCACGGTGTGCATCCCCTTTCTCTTGCAGGGGCCAGCGGCGGCGTGGGCCTATGTGGTGCTCATTGCCATCCAAGCGCTGATGGGTTCCCTCTCCACGCCGGCGGCGAATTCCCTCTTTGGCGATATCGTGCCCATCGGGGTGCGCGGGCGGTTCGTAGGCTTGCAGATGATGGCCGCCAACCTGGTGCGCGTGGGGATCATCCCCCTGGCCGGGTGGATGATCAAGGCCATCGGCGGGATGCAGGGTTACCAGGTCACCATCGCCCTCGCGGCGCTCATCGGCTTTGTGGCCACCTCGTTCTACGCGCGCATCCCCGAGCCAGAGGCGCCGGAAAGTATCAAACACGGCCAGGGAGCCGGCTTCCGCGAGGGGTTCCGACACTTTATCCGCGACCGCTTCTTTCTCTTTTACTGCCTCATCCATTTCGTGTGGAACGTAGGCATCCAACTTTCGGGGCCGTTCTTTACCGTGCATATGGTGCAGACGCTGGGCTTCCAGGTGGATACCATCTCGCTCCTGGCCACCGTCAGCACTATCGTGAACGTCGTGGCGGTGCGGCTGGCCGGGCCCCTTGTGGACCGCAAAGGGCCGGAACGCGTCACGATGGTGGGGATGCTCCTCGTGCCCCTGATGCCCTTTTTCTGGATCTTTGCGCGGACGCCTTTCACCGTGGGCCTGGTGCGCTCCTATGGGAACATCGCCTGGGCCGGGGTGCACGTCGCGGCCACGGCGCTCCTTTTGCGCATCACGCCGGCGCGCTATCGGGCGCAGTATATCGCCTTTTTCAATATGGTGGTGGGGGTGGCCGCCATCCTTGGCCCCCTGCCGGCGGGGATCATCTATGCGCGCTACGGGTTTACCGTGAACCTCATCCTTTCCACCATCGGTCGTGGGATGGGCGGGCTGATGTTCTTGAGCCTCATCCTGCGTGGAGCCTTTGCGCGGCGCGAAGAGATGCCCGAGACGGAAAGCGCCCTGGCGGGCGGCCGCATTTTAGCCAAGGGGTGAGCGATGCCCCCCTACGCGTGGGAAAGCGCCCCGCAAGCGGTGCGCGACCAAATCGAACGGTTCATCGAGGGGATACAACAGATTTTGGGCGAGGGGTTCGTGGGAGCCTACCTTCACGGGTCGCTCGCCATGGGTTGTTTCAACCCCGCCTCCAGCGACCTTGACCTCCTCGTCGTAACCGAAACGCCGCTACCTCTGGAGGCCAAGCGGGAGATCATCGCCTCCCTTTTGAACCTCTCAGGCCGGCCCGCGCCCATTGAGGTGAGTTTCCTCGCCCGGCCCCACCTCGCCCCTTGGCAGTACCCCACGCCGTTTGATTTGCACTATAGCGAGGCCTGGCGCGCCCAATACGCGCAAGACCTCGCCGGCGAGGGGTGGAGGCGGTGGGAAGGCCCCACGCCCCGCGACCCCGACCTGGCCGCGCACATCACGGTGCTCCGCGCAAGGGGGGTGTGCCTGGCGGGGGCGCCCATTGCGGAGGTCTTTCCGCCCGTGCCGAGGGAGGACTATCTGGCCTCCATCGCCGAGGATGTGGGCTGGGGCCTGGAGCGCCTGGCGGAAAACCCCACCTACGCCATCCTGAATATGTGCCGGACGCTCGCCTATCTGCGCGAGGGGCGCATTCTCTCCAAGGCGGAAGGGGGCGAATGGGCGCTGGCGCACCTCGCGGAGGGCCTGCGCCCGCCCATCGAGGCGGCCTTGGCTATCTACCGTGGCGCGCGCCCCAAAGAGGCGCTGGATATCCGCGCGCTTGAGCCGTGGATGAGGGCGATGTGCGCCGCCCTGCGCCAGGCAGGCCTGCCCCTTCCCGATGGCGCCGCGCCGTAGCAAACCCTCCTGCAGGCGAGATTTTGTTTTGCCCTTGTGCCTCTGCGTTCCCTTTTGAAGCCCCGCTTCAGAGAAGGGGCGGAGGCAGGGCTTCCGCGCTTCATATTTTCGAGGTATCCTAAGGGCGCTTGGCGTTCTCGAACAAAGGCGTGGCATAGGAGGGAAGAAATGGCCGCGTATCTCCTCGGGATGGATTACGGCACGGGCGGAGCCAAAGCCTGCCTCATCAATACGGAGGGCGAGGTGCTCGGCTTTGCCTTTGAGGAGTACCCCTTTATCCACCAACACCCCGGCTGGTCGGAGCACGATGCCCAACTCTATTGGCCCATCGCCTGCCGGTTGATCCGCCAGGTGATGGCGCAGGCCGGCGCCACAGCGCGCGAGGTGCGCGCTGTGGCCGTCTCCTCGGCGCTGCCCTCACTCGTACTGGTGGATCGCACCGGCCGACCGTTGGCGAACGCCTACAACCTGATGGATCGCCGCGCCACCGAGGAGGTGGCCTGGTTGAGGCGCGAGTTCGGCGAGGACTATCTCTTTCAGGTCTCCGGCAACCGCCTGGAGGATCACCCCACGCTCGTCAACCTCATCTGGGAGATGCGCCACCGGCCCGAACTCTTCCGCCAGGTGGATAAGGCCCTGACCATAGATGGCTACATCACGCGGCGGCTCACCGGCGCCCCGGCCCTGCACCATTCCGGCGCGGGGTTTTATGGCCCGGCCTACAACCTGCGCGAACGGCGCTACCAGGCGGATTTGCTGGAGGCCATCGGCATCCCTTTGGAGATGATGCCCCCTCTGTATGACTGCACCGATATCGTGGGCGAACTGACGCCGGAGGCCGCCGAGGAGACGGGCCTAGCCGCCGGCACGCCGGTGGCCGCCGGCCAGGTGGATTGCAACGCCGGCTGGGTGGGGGCCGGGGCCATCGCGCCGGGGGCCATCCAATCGAACCTGGGGAGCGTGGGGAACTTTGGCGTGGTGCACAACCGCCTCGACTTTATCTTTTCCGACGTGGGGCGGGTGATGATCAACTGCGCCTACACGGTGGATTCGGCGCACACCTTTGTAACCATCCCCACTACGATGACGGGTGGCCTTTCCATCCGCTATCTGCGCGATCAGTTCGCCCGCGCCGAGATGGAGGCTGAACGGCAGGGCGGCACTCCGGTCTATGACCTCTTGAACGCCGAGGCGGAGCGCGTGCCGCCCGGCAGCGAGGGCCTCCTCGTCTTGCCCTTTTTGATGGGCGAGCGCACCCCCATTTGGGATGTGCAGGCGCGCGGCGTGGTGTTCGGCCTGTCGCTCCACCATGGGCGGGGGCACCTGGTACGGGCTATGATGGAGGCCGTGGCCTATGCGATGTATGACTCCTACCGCCTCATCAAGGAATCGGGCCTGCCGATTCAGTTCCCCCTGGTGCTCAACGAGGGCGGCGCGGTGAGCCGCCTGTGGCGGCAGATCATCTGCGATGTGTTCGACGTGCCCATCGTCCTCGTCAAGCGACGCACGGGTGCGCCCTACGGCGATGCCATCCTCGCCGGCGTGGCCACGGGGGTTTTGCCCGGTTTCGACGTGGCGCGCGAGTGGGCCGAATACATCGAGCCGATGGCCCCCGACCCCTCCCGCCACGTCCTCTATATGGAGTATTTCGCGCTCTACAAACGCCTGTACGAGCACGTCCGAGAGGATTTTCAGGCCCTGGCGAGGTTGAGGGGGTAACGTGCCATTGGGTCCCCATCAGGGCTAGCGCAACACGCGGGTGCGGGGAGCGACGGCTCGTCCTACGCCTCAAAAACTCGCCTGCTCCGTGCGAGAGATGATCTCCTCTTGCAGGTCGCGGCCCAGGTCGCAGAAGTAGTCGCTGTAGCCCGCCACGCGTACGATGAGGTCGCGGTAATCTTGCGGGCGCCGTTGGGCCTCGCGGAGCGTCTCGGCGCTCACCACGTTGAATTGGATGTGGTGCCCGCCCAGGGCAAAATAGGTGCGGATGAGTTGCGCCAGGTTCGCCAAGCCCTCGTCGGTCTCGAGGAGGCGCGGCATAAACTTTTGGTTGAGGAGCGTGCCGCCGGTGCGCACGTGATCCATCTTGGCGGCGGAGCGGATCACCGCCGTGGGGCCGCGCCGATCGGCCCCCTGCACGGGGGAGATGCCCTCGGAGAGGGGTTGGTGGGCCAGGCGGCCGTCGGGCGTGGCGCCGGTCATCACCCCAAAATAGATGTGGCAGGTGGTGGGCAACATATCGATGTGGTATTCGCCGCCGCGCGTGTTGGGGCGCCCCTCCACCAGCCGGTAGAAGGCGTCAAAGGCGCGCCGCATCAGGGCATCGGCATAATCGTCATCGTTCCCATAACGGTGGGTGCGGTTGAGGAGCAAGGCCCTGAGCGCCTCTTGGCCGCGGAAGTTGCCCCTCAGGGCCTCGAGGAGATCGGCCATCGTAACGGTGCGCTCGTCAAACACGTGCTGAGCGAGGGCGGCGAGGCTATCCGTCACGGTGCCGATGCCCACGCCCTGGATGTAACTCGTATTGTAGCGCGCCCCGCCGGCGTTATAGTCCATCCCCTTGGCGATGCAATCGTCAATCACCACCGAAAGGAAGGGCGCCGGCATCGTCGTGGCGTACATCCGCTCGATGACCTGGTTCCCACGGATTTTGACCTCGATGACGTGCCGCAATTGCGCCTCAAAGGCGGCCATCACCTCCTCAAACGTGCGGAAGGCCCTGGGGTCGCCCGTTTGGGGGCCAAGTCGCTTCCCCGTGAGGGGGTCCACGCCGTCGTTCAAGGCGAGTTCCAGCACTTTGGGCAGATTGAGGTACCCCGTGAGGATGTAGGCCTCTTTGCCGAAGCAACCCGTCTCCACACAGCCGCTTGTGCCGCCCTGGCGCGCATCGGCGATATCCTTGCCCATACGCACCAACTCTTCCACCACGAGGTCGGCATTGAACACCGAAGGATAGCCGTACCCTTTGCGGATGACCCGGCAGGCTGCCTCCAGAAAACGGTCGGGGTTGCGGCGGCTGAGCTGGATATTGCAACCCGGCTGGAGGAGATGAATCTCATCCACCACTTCGAGGAGGAGGTAAGAGAGGTCGTTCACCCCATCGGAGCCATCCGCCGCCAGGCCGCCGATGTTGATGTTCACGAAGTCGTTATACGTGCCGCTTTCGGCGGCCGTCACGCCCACCTTGGGGGGAGCCGGCTGATTGTTGAATTTGATCCACAAGCAGGAGAGGAGTTCCTTGGCCTCCTCGCGCGTGAGCGTGCCCTCGCGCAGGCCGCGCTGGTAAAAGGGATAAAGGTGCTGATCCAAATGGCCGGGGTTGAAGGCATCCCACCCGTTCAGTTCGGTGATGACGCCCAGATGGATGAACCAATACATCTGGAGCGCTTCCCAAAAGTCGCGCGGGGCGTGGGCGGGCACCCAGCGGCACACTTGGGCGATGCGCCGCAACTCGCGCCGCCGTTCGGGGCGCTCCTCGCGGGCGGCCATCTCTTCGGCCAGGGCGGCATATCGCTCGGCAAAAAGGATGGCCGCATCGCAGGCGATATCCATCGCCACGAGTTCTTCGCGCTTATCGTGGGCCAAGGGGTCGCGGGCAAAATCGAGTTTGGCGAGGCTTGCGGCGATCTCTCGCTTAAAGTCGAGCAGGCCCTTTTGGTAGATTTTGCCATCCAGCGAGGTGTGGCCGGGGGCGCGTTGCTCCATAAACTCGGTGAAAAGGCCGGCGTGGTAGCAACCCAGCCATTCCGGTTCCATACGTTCGAAAATGCGGTCGCGCATTGAACGCCCCCACCAGTAGGGGATGATCTCCTCCTCATAGAGGCGGAAGGTCTCATCGCTCACGGTATAGCGCGTCTTGGGGCGCGAGTGGAGGGTCTGCAAATCGTCCAGGCTGTGGCAGGTGAGTTCGGGGTAGGTGGGCGTGGCCTTGGGGAAGGGGCCGCGTTCGCCCACGATGAGTTCGTCCTCGCCGAGGTAAATCGTCTTGTGGGCGCAGAGGTGGTAGAAGGCCAGGGCGCGCATCACGGGCGGCGAGTGCTTGCCCTCGTTGGCGCGGTAGAACTCGGTGATGAGCCTGGCCCTCTCGCCCGAAAGGCTCGGTTCGGCCTCAAAACTCCTCTGGCGGAGCCTCTGCACGCGGTCGGTCAGCATGGGTTATCCCCTTCTAGGCCTCCTCGTTCGGGGAAGTGAGCGGCTTGCCCTCCGCGTCGAGCACCACGCGCGAACGGCCACCCGCCTCCACCGGGCCGACGATGCCCATCTTTTCCAGTTGATCCATCAGCCGCGCCGCGCGCGGGTAGCCGATGCGCATATGGCGCTGGAGGAACGAGGCCGAGGCCTGGCGCCGTTCGCGCACCAAGGCGATGGCCCTTTGCAAAAGTTCGTCATCCTCCTCTGCCTCGGCCTCGGCAGATTCCCAAGGAGGGGCCTCCTCTTGGAGCGGCAAGGGTTCCTGCACCCCTTGTGCCGCCCGCGCGCGCCAAAAGTTGACCACGTTGCGCACCTCTTGGTCGGAGACGAAACACCCCTGGATGCGTTGAAGGCGCGGCGAATCGGGCGCCATAAAGAGCATATCGCCGCGCCCCAAGAGTTTTTCGGCGCCGGGGGCATCGAGCACCACGCGCGAATCTACCTGGGAACTCACGGCGAAACTGATGCGCGCCGGAAAGTTGGCCTTGATGAGGCCCGTTACCACGTCTACCGAAGGGCGCTGCGTGGCGATGACGAGATGGATCCCCGTGGCGCGGGCCATTTGGGCGATGCGGCAGATGGTGCGCTCCACCTCCTCCGGCGCGGCGAGCATCAGGTCGGCCAGTTCGTCAATGATCACCACGATCATCGGGAGCGGTGCCGCGCGGCGCTTGGCCACGGTGCGGTTATAGGCCGCCAGGTTGCGAGCGCCCACCTGGGCGAACTCGCGGTAGCGCCGTTCCATCTCGCGCACCACCCATTTCAGCGCCGAGACCACCCGCTCCGGCTCCACCACCACGGGCGAGAGGAGGTGCGGGATGCCGTTATAGGCCGTGAACTCGACGCGTTTGGGGTCAATGAGCAAAAGGCGGAGTTGCTCCGGCGTATTTTGGCACAGGAGCGCGATGAGGATGGCGTTCAGGCAGACGCTCTTGCCCGTGCCCGTGGCCCCGGCGATGAGCAGGTGCGGCATAGCCGTCAGGTCGGCCACCACCGGCTCGCCAGAGACGCTGCGCCCCAGCGCCAGGCGCAAGGGCGAGCGCATCTGCCGGAATTGGGGAGATTCCATCACGCCGCGCAGGCCCACCGTGGCCTTGACCTCGTTGGGCACCTCGATGCCCACGAGCGATCGCCCCGGCACGGGGGCCTCGATGCGGATGGGCACCGCCGCCAGGGCTAAGGCCAGGTCGTTTTGCAAGGCCAAAATCTGGCTCACACGCACCTTTTGGCGGCGCGGCGTGCCGTCGCGGTCGGGCCGTTCGACGAACCCCGGCTCCACGCCGAACTGCGTAACCACCGGCCCTCGGTTCCACTCCACCACCTCCGCCGGGATGCCGAAGGCGGCCAACGTCTCTTCGATGAGGCGGGCGCGTTCACGGGCCTCGGCCTCATCGCTTTCTACGGTGCGGTCGGGCGAAAGGAGGGTGAGCGGCGGGAGCGCCTCGGGGGGCGCATCGGGGTGGAGAAAAGAGGGTTCCTGCGCGGGCAGTGAGGGTGCCTCCCCTTTGAGCGAGGGGGACGGCGCGGGGCGCGGCGCGGGTTCCGGCGCGGCTTTGCGGGGCGCCCGGGGTGCCGCTCCCGCGGCCCGTTCCGCGGAGGCAGCCTGCCGTTCGGCGAGGCGCCGCCGCACAACGCGAGCACGCCAGCGCATGCCGATTTGCGCCCAGGCCCAACGCACTCCCCAGACGACCTTGGCCCAAGGGACGCCCGAAGCGAGATACACTCCCCCAAGGATGACCAAAAAGAGAAGAAAAGCGCTGGGCGCTTTGCCCAAGTAGGGCACCATGAGGCGCCACAAGGCCCAGCCGATGAACCCGCCGCGCTTGCCCTCTTCGGCCAAGGTGAGCGGCGAGGCCTTGGCCAGGATGTGGATGAACCCGAGTAGGCCAAAGAAGACGAGTTCCCACCCGACCACGGCCTGCCAGCGCGGGCGCCAAGAGGATTGCAGGGCATTGCGCACCATAAGAAAGAGTCCCCCCACGATGAGGATCACGGCAAGCGGGTAGGCGCCCAGGCCAAAGGCACGGCGCAGGGCGAGCGACCAAGCCTGGCCCAAGGCCCCTTGGTCGCGCGAGGTCAGCGCGACGAGCGTCATCGCGCCGAGCACGGTGATGACCAGGCCCCATAGTTCCTGGCGGCGCAGCCAACGTCCAAGCGTGCCGGCGATCTCTTTCCAAGGAATCGCCGGATGTTTGGGCGGCGGGGCCTTTTTGCGAGGGGTTGTTTTGCGTTTCATCGTGGGTCAAGCCGATACGTGGGTTAGAAGGAGCCTTCCCTATTCGCCTTCGCCCTGTGAGCCGCTCAGCGGCTCGCGCATACTCAGGCTAAGGCGGTGTTTGGGCGCGTCAATGTGCAGGATGCGCACCCGCACCCGATCGCCCGGGGAAGCGAGGCGATGTAAATCGGCGATATGCTCATCGGAGATTTCCGAGATGTGCACCAACCCTTCGAGGCCCTCTTCGAGTTGCACAAAGATGCCAAAATCCACCACGTGGGTTACGGTCGCCTCCACCACTTGGTCTGGCGCGTACTTTTCTTCCACATAGGCCCACGGGTTCGGCAGGAGGCGCTTCAGGCTCAGGCTGACGTGCCGCTCTTCGCGATCCACCGAGAGGACCAAGACGCGCACCCTCTGCCCCAAACTGAGATGCTTGGCCGGATGGACGACCCGCCCCCACGAAAGTTCGGAAATATGGATCAACCCATCGACACCGCCCAAATCCACAAAGGCGCCAAAGTCGCACAGGTTGCTCACATAGCCCTCGCGGATATCTCCGGGCTTGAGTTCGGCAAGGAGCCGTTCCGCATCGCCCGGCCCCCAGAGGGTGGCCCGTTCCGAAAACACCAGGCGGTTGCGCGAGGGGTCCAACTCGATGACTTTGAGCCGCAGTTCCTCGCCTACCCAGCGAGAAAGCACCTCATCGCGCGCCTCTTCGCTCTCAAAGATGGGCACCTCTTTGAGTTGCGAGGCGGGCACAAAGCCTTGCAGGTCGTTCCAGCGCACGAGCAGGCCGCCTCGGTTCCACCCTGTTACGATGGCGGTGGTTACTTCTCCCCTTTGCCAAAGGGCTTCGAGGTCCTTCCAGGCCGCCTCGAACGCCGCGTCGCGCAAGGGCGCGCCCGGGGCGTATTGCCCCTCGCCCAAGGCGGTGATAGAACGCGCCTTTCTAGGGGGCACGCCGCGGGGGGCCTCCCCATTGCCACGGTAGCGATCAAGGGCTTTTTGAAGGAAATCGGCCAAAGAATTGAGATTATACCCGTCCATACCTATAAACCCTCATCATCTTGAATCGCCTTTGTGCCCTGGGCGCCTTGGCCGGGCCCACACGGCACAAACGGTATCTTATCGCGCTTTGGGCGAATCGTCCAATCTCGAGCCAAGGCGGCTCGCGCATCCCCTTGGGTTGGCAAGATCGCCATCTTACGGTAAACTACTCTACACGCCTTGCGGTGCGGCGTCAATTCGCGCCGTGGGGGATAGCGCATCATCTGAGGCTGCAAGGGGAGCGACGTATGTGGGGGGGAAGGGCCTCTTGGCACCAAGAACGCGGCGCCGAATGGCTGGAATGGGTCATCGTTACCCTCATCCTGACCATCGCCTTCTTTGCCTTACTGCAGGCCGTGGGGGGCCATCTCACGGAGTTCATCCTCAAGGTACGGCTGTGGCTTCAGGGCCTTGGCCTCCGGTAAGGCCGGAGAGAATCATTTTTGTTATGTCGCCTCCGCTTTGACAGGGGGCTTTTTATCGTGTATCTTGTGTGGGCTTTATGGAGCGTTCCTTAGGAGGTTTTATGGGCCGCGTTCAAGAGATAGGCGATTTGGTAATCAATAACGTCGAAAAAGTCATTATCGGCAAACGGCGCGAGGTGGAGTTGGCCTTTGTGGCTATGCTCTGCCAAGGCCATATCCTCATCGAAGATGTGCCCGGCGTCGGCAAGACGATGCTCGCCCGGTCCCTCGCCAAATCGGTGGGGTGCACCTTCCGGCGCATCCAGTTCACGCCGGACCTCCTCCCCAGCGATATCACCGGCGTCTCGGTGTTCAACCCCAAAACGCGAGATTTCGAATTCCGCCCTGGGCCGATTATGGCCCAGATCGTCCTGACGGATGAAATCAACCGCGCCACGCCCAAAACGCAATCGGCGCTCCTCGAGGCGATGGAGGAGCACCAGGTTACGGTGGATGAGCGCACCTACCGCCTGCCCCAGCCGTTTATGGTGCTCGCGACGCAGAACCCCATCGAGTATGAGGGCACCTTCCCACTGCCTGAGGCCCAGTTGGACCGCTTTTTGATGCGCATCAGCCTGGGCTACCCCAAGGCGGGGGAGGAAATCCGCATCCTCGATGCCCAGCAGTTCATCCACCCCATCGAGACGATTGACCAGGTCATCTCGGTGGAGATGCTCATCGAGGCGCAGAATCTGGTCAAGCAGGTCTATGTGGATGCCCTGGTCAAAGAGTATATCGTGGCGCTTGTGCAGGCCACGCGAGACTACCCCGATGTTTACCTTGGCGCCAGCCCGCGCGGCTCGCTCGGCCTCTATAAAACCGGGCAGGCGCTCGCCGCCCTGCGGGGGCGAGATTTCGTCTTGCCCGATGACATCAAGGCGCTGGCCGAGGTGGTGCTCGCGCATCGCATCATCGTCAGCCCATCGGCGCGCATCCGCAATGTGGATACGCGCCAGGTGGTGCAGGAGATTTTGAGCACCGTGCCCGTGCCGGGCACGCGCGTACGCGCCGAGGCGCGGTAACCCTTTTCGATGGGCCTTGAGGCCGGGGAGATTCCCCGGCCTTTTTCGCGCCCAGCCCTTTGAGGGGTATCATACGGGCAACACGCATCTTGGGAGGGTGATGATGGAAAAAGTTCGAATCGGTGTGGTAGGGTGCGGAGCGATCGCCGAGGGGATGCACCTGCCGGGGATGAAGGCCATCGAGGCTATGGGCAAGTGCGAGGTGGTGGCCGTGTGCGACGTCCTCGAGGAGCGCGCCCAATACATCAGCGAAAAGTTCGGCGTGCCGGCCTATTATACGGACCTGGACAAGATGCTCGCCGAGGCTGAGTTTGACCTCCTCGTCAACCTGACGCGCATCCCCGAGCATTTTCAGGTGAGCCTCAAGGGCCTGCGCGCTGGCAAACACGTCTATACGCAAAAGCCGATGACCACCTCCGTCGAAGAGGCCACCATCCTCATCGAAGAGGCCAAGCAGCGCAACCTCCTGTTAGCCTCCGCGCCGGAGCACCGCGTGCGCAAAGTCGTCTGCAAAATCCGCGACCTCGTCCAGGGGGGAGCCATCGGCAAAGTGGCCTTTGCCACGGTGCGCGCCTCGCACGATGGCCCCGAAAAACACCAGGTGCCGCGCGATTCGACCTGGTATTACAAACCCGGCTCGAACCCTATCTTAGACCTGGGTGTGCACGGCTTGTCGCAGATCACGAGCATCCTCGGGCCGGTGCAAGCGCTGGCCTGCTTTTCGGGGAGGTCTCTGCCGGTACGCTACATCACGGCGGGGCCTTTTGCCGGCAAGCGGATTGACGTGGAGATTGATGACAACTCGCTCCTGATGCTCGATTTTGGCCAGGCCACCTTTGCCTTCCTCGATGCGACCTATTGCGTCGAGGCGGCGCGCGGACCGAGGCTCCAAATCTTTGGGAGCGAGGGGACCATCAGCCTAGGGGGCGAGCGGGGCATAACCCTCCTAGAGATGTACCAGAGCAAGACCCACGAATGGGCCGAGGTGCCCGTGGAACCCGAAGAGCCAACCCGCGATTTGGGCGTGCTCCACGTGGTGGATTGTTTGCGCGAGGGCAAGCCCCTCCTCCTGACGGCTGAGCATGGCCGGCACCTGGTGGAGATTATGACACGGGCGCCCGAGGCGGCCGAGAAGGGGTGCACCATCCGCCTGGAGACCACGTTCTAGACGGTTGCGCCAACCCCTTGGGCCGTAAACTTGACAATAGGTGCCTAGGCCAGGTATAATCACCAATCGTCTAGGCACCATAGAAACCCTTGCCGCTGGCAAGAACATCGAGGAGTAGAGCATGCCCAAGCGAACATGGCAGCCCAAGAAGCGTCGTCGTATGCGGGTACACGGCTTTCGCGCGCGTATGGCCACCCGAACGGGGCGCAGGGTCCTCAAGGCGCGCCGCGAAAAGGGCCGCAAACGGCTGACGGTTCAGAAGCACTACACCGTGTAGCGCCCTTGCGCAGGCGTGTTACCCAAGAGGTATCGGCTTACCAAATCAGCGGATTTCGAACGTGTGCATGCCGAGGGGCGCTGTTGGTCGAATCGCATTCTCGTCATCTGTAAATCTCCCAACGGCTTACCTCATTCGCGGTTTGGGTTCTCGGTGAGCAAACGGATCGGCAAAGCGGTCGTGCGGAATCGCGTCAAGCGTCTTTTGCGCGAGGCCGTGCGGCCGCTCTGCGACCTTACCGCACCTGGGTGGGATGTGGTGCTTATCGCCCGAGCTGGGATTGTCCGCGCCGAGTGGGCGGAGATTCAGCAGGCGGTTACGGGCCTTTTCAGTATGGCGCAGTTATTTGATCGTGAACAAGAGCCTTGCGTGGCGGAGTGATGCCCCAACGATGTTTCGGCAAGCCGTATTACAGGGGTTGAGGTTTTATAAACGCGTTATCTCGCCGATGTTCCCGCCCAGTTGCCGCTATGTGCCCACGTGCTCCGAGTATATGTATGAGGCCGTGGCCAAATACGGCGTGCCCAAAGGGGTTTGGATGGGCCTGAAACGGCTTTCGCGCTGTCATCCTTTTCATCCCGGTGGGTATGACCCGGTCCCCTAAAATGGCTGTGCCACCGCCCGCGGAGAGGGTGCCCAGGGCCTTGCAGCGGCCCTGACGTTCGAGTAAGGAGGTTCGCGCCTTGAGGATTTTCAAAAAACGCGGGCTTGTGGCCCTTTTATTGCTGACGGCCATTACCTTGGCCGGCTGTATGGGCGGGGGGTTGACGAACCCCGGTTGGACGGTGGTTACCGTCCAAGAAGACGTCGTCTATGCGGCCCTTTCGACGGGGCAGGTCGTGGCGCTCGATGCCGCCAAGGGGGGCGAGGTGCTATGGTCCTATCCGCCGGCCTCGCCATCCTCTGGGCCGGCCTGTGCCATCGCCCGCCGCTCCTCGGATTCCGCCACCCTGCTCGATGCGGTGTACGGCACGCCCGTCGTCTCCGATGGCCTTCTCCTCATTACCTCGTTTGATCGCCGCCTCTATGCCTTCGACCGCAATACGGGTGCCAAACAGTGGGATTTCTCCGCCGAAGATTCCATCATCGGGGGCGTTACGTTGGTGGGCGGCGTGGCCTATTTCGGCTCAGCGGATCATCGCGTCTACGCCGTGGATTTGGCCACCCAGAAACTCGCCTGGGAGGCCCCTTTTGCCACGGGCGATCGCGTCTGGGGCGCGCCAGCGGTGGATGAGGCACGCGTTTACGTCGGCTCGATGGATCATTACGTCTATGCGCTCGACCGGCAGACGGGGCGGGAGATTTGGCGCTATGACGTAGGCTGCTCGATCCCCGGCAGTGTAACGCTCGCCGACGGGCTGCTCTTTGTAGGAGGCGTGGATAAACGGCTCCACGTCCTCAAGGCGGAGGATGGCTCGGAACTGTGGAAGACGGGTGAACTCGATGGCTGGGTGTGGGGCGAGGCCCTCGTAGAAGAGGGCTATGTGTATTTTGGCACGCTCGGCGGGCATATGTACGGCCTGCGCGTTGCCGATGGCTCGCCGCGTTGGGAACCCGTCGCCGTAGAGGGGGCGGTGCGCGCTGGCCCCGTATCTCAAGGGCAGAACCTCATCGTGGGCACCGATGCCGGCCGGCTCTATAGCATCCACAAAGAGACGGGCGAGCGCGATATGGTGTACGATCAGATTAACGGCGGCGTCCTTTCGCGGCCGGCGGTGGTGGGCGACCGCATCTTTGTAGGGGCCGCCTCGGGGCGCGTGTACGCGCTGGACGTAACCCGCCGCGACCCGCTCCTATGGGTTTACCCGCCCAGCAGCAAGTAAATGGGAATGCTGGAGGTTTGATGTCGGCTCAGGCAGCGAGACCAGTTCAAGTGAACCCCAAGCAACTGCGCAAATCCCTCTTGACGTGGCTCCTCATCGGCGCAGCTATCTTGGTGATTTCTCGGGTGGGGTGGGGCACCATCTGGCAAGAGGGCCTCATTCGGCCTATGTTGAATACGCTCCTCTTCCTCTATGCCTATTTAGGGCATAGTTTCGTCATTGCCATCGCCGTCTTTACCATCTTGTTGCGGCTTATCACCCTCCCTTTGACCATCAAACAGGTGCGCGCCTCGCGCAAGATGGCCGAAGTCCAACCCAAGATGGCCGAACTGCAGAAAAAGTACAGCGGCGATAAAGAACGCCTGGTGCAGGAGCAGCAGCGCCTTTACAAAGAGGCGGGCGTCAGCCCCTTGGGGGGCTGTTTGCCCACCCTCATCCAGTTCCCCATCTGGATCGGCCTGTACCAATCCATCAACAGCATCTTGGCGGATACGCCGCTGGAGTTGATGAGCCTGGCCAAGAACGTCTATGCCGGGTTCCGGGCCATTGTGGATATCCTCCCCTTGCAAAGCCACTTCCTCTGGCTGAACCTGGCCCGGCCTGACCCCACGCCGTTCGTCTTGCCCGTGCTCGTGGCGGGCACGATGTGGCTCCAGCAAAAGTTGATGACCCAACCCGCCACCGACCCTCAGCAGGCCTCGATGAACCAGACGATGCAGTTGATGATGCCGCTGATGTTCGGCTACTTTACCACCCAATTCTCATCGGGCCTGGCGATCTATTTCGTCATCTCGAACGTCATCGGCATTGTGATGCAGTGGGCCATCGAGCGCTTCGAAGGCCCCATCGCCCCCAAGGCGCCGGCATCCAATGCCGCCACCGGGATAGAGAAGGTCACAGATGGAAAAAAGGCTCGCAAAGCAAAGCGCTGAATTCACCGCAAAGACGCTCGAAGAGGCCCTCAAACAGGCCTCGCAGGAGTTGGGCCTCCCCACCGAGGCCTTGGAGTATGAGGTCGTTCGGGATACGACGCGCACCATCTTGGGGTTGGTGCGCCGTGGCGAGGTCACCGTGCGCGTGATGTGGCAGCCAAGCCCGGCGGAACCCGCCTCTCCCCCAACGGGGGCAGCCCTTTCTGCCCTGGCTATGGAAGAAGAGGAAGAGGCAGAAGAGATCCCCGGCCTCGCCCAAAAGGCCGTGACCCATAATCCCCCCGAACTTGAAGAGACGGCCACAGAGGTCATCTCTACCCTATTGGATAAGATGGGCCTTTATGCCGCCGTGGAAGTGGTGGCCCCCGGCGGCAAGGTGGACTCCCTGTCGAACGAGGTTAGCCCTCTGTGCCTAAACATCATCGGCGATGACTTGGGGATGCTCATCGGCCGCCGCGGTGAGACCTTGCGCAACTTTCAGTTCATCGTGCGGCTCATCCTCAGCCGGCGGCTGGGCGTATGGCCCAACATCGTGGTGGACGTCGAAGGGTACAAGGCCAAGCGCGTGCAGGCTTTGCAGGCGCTCGCGCGGCGGATGGCAGACCAGGTGCGCCAAACCAAACAGATGGTCGTGCTCGAGCCGATGCCGGCCCACGAACGGCGCATCGTGCACTTGGCCCTGCGCGATGACCCCGACGTGTACACCGAAAGCACCGGCGAGGGCGAAAACCGCAAAGTGCAGATCATCCCCAAATCCGCATGAGCGAACAGCCCGCGCGAAACGCGCCGCCACAGTACCTTGTCATCGGGCACATCACCCAGGACCTCCAGCCCGACCGTTCCTTTCGGCTGGGGGGCACGGCTGCCTATTCGGCCTTGACCGCCGCCCGGTTGGGGCTGAGGGTGGGCGTGCTCACCAGCACGAACGGCCACATTGCCCCTTTTGCCGAGGAGCCTTCGATCGCCGTGCATCAGCGCCCCGCGCTGCAAACGACGATTTTTGAGAATATTTACACAGGCAGCCACCGCAAGCAGTACATCCGCGCCCTCGCTGAGGTTTTGACGGCCGCCGACCTTCTGCCGGGCTGGGAACGGGCGGCCATCGTCCATATTGGGCCCGTCTGCCAAGAAGTGGCCGAGGACCTCGTGGACGCCTTCCCCCATTCCCTTTTGGGCATCACCCCGCAGGGGTTTTTGCGCCGTTGGGATGCCGATGGGCTGGTCTCGCCCACGGTTTGGGCCTGCGCCGACCGTATGCTCGAACGGGCCGACGTCGTGGTGCTCAGTTTGCCCGATGTGGGCGGCGACCAGGACCAGTTGGCGCGTTATGTGCGCAAGGCCCGCCTTTTGGTATTGACGATCGGTGCGAACGGGGCTATCGTATACCAGCGGGGGGAGCCGACCCACGTGCCGGCCTACGAGGTAACCGAGGTGGACCCCACCGGCGCAGGCGATACCTTTGCGGCGGCCTTTTTCATCCGCTATTACGAGACGGGCGATGCCCTCGAAGCGGCCCGTTTTGCCAACTGCGTCGCCTCGTTCTGCGTAGAAGGTGTGGGCGCCTCCAACCTCCCCACCCGCGAGCAAGTGGAATATCGCCTGCGGTATGGGCGCCTCAGAACATAAGCGGATCGGGCACGGTCGAGGGGGAAATGGGCCGCATCTATGCGTTAGCCAACCAAAAGGGTGGCGTGGGCAAAACGACCACGGCCGTCAACCTCGGCGCTTTTCTGGCCTATGCGGGCAAGCGCGTCCTCTTGGTGGATGCGGACCCTCAGGCGAACGCCACGAGCAGCCTCGGCATCAACAAATATGCCCTCAAGCGCTCCATCTATGATATGCTCGTCGGCGCCGAGCCAGCCGCTAGCCTCATCACCCTAACGAACTGCAAAGGGCTGGACCTGCTCCCCTCGGCGCCTCCGCTGGCCGGCGCCGAGATCGAACTCGTCGAAATGGCCGGCCGCGAGTTCCGCCTGCGGCGTGCCTTGGACCCCATCCGTGCGCGTTATGACTTTGTGCTCATTGATACGCCGCCCAGCCTCGGGTTGTTGACGGTCAACGCGCTCACGGCGGCGGATGGCGTGCTCATCCCCATCCAATGCGAATACCTCCCTTTGGAGGGGCTAACGCAACTCTTGCGCACCGTGGAACTCGTGCGCCAGAACCTGAACCCAGATTTGTTCATCCGCGGCCTCGTCTTGACGATGTTCGATGCGCGCACAAACCTCTCGCGGCAGGTGGTGGAGGAGATCCGCCAACATTTCCCCTCCACGGCGTTTCGAGTGGTCATCCCCCGCAGCGTCAAGGTGAGCGAGGCGCCGAGTTTTGGCGAGCCGCTCTTGACCTTCGCGCCCGAGTCGAGCGGAGGGCAGGCCTATGCCGCCCTGTGCGAAGAGTTCCTGAGCACCGAATGGGCCGATCGCTAGGCGGGGTGAGCGCGTCCCCGCCGCGCATATGAGCGGAGGTGATTCCTATGGCACCCAGTAGCAAGAAGGGCCTTGGCCGGGGGCTGGAGGCGCTCATCCCCTCCAGCGCGCCTCCGCAGGGCCTGCGCAAAGTGCATATTGATGCCATCGTGCCCAACCCTCGCCAGCCGCGAAGTTCGTTCGATGCGGAGGCCCTGCAAGAACTCGCCGCCTCCATCCGCGAGGTGGGCTTGATCCAGCCGCTCATCGTCCAGCAAATCTCCGGGCAAGAGGATCCCGCCCAACCCCCGCGCTACCAACTCATCACCGGCGAGCGGCGCTGGCGCGCGGCGCGCCTGGCCGGCCTTCAACACGTGGATGTCATCGTCAAAGAGGCCTCGCCGCGCGAGATGTTGGAATTGGCCCTCATTGAGAACATCCAGCGGGCCGACCTGAACCCCTTGGAAGAGGCGAATGCCTATCTGCAACTGGCCGAAGAGTTTGGGATGACCCAGGAGCAAATCGCCGAGCGCGTGGGGCGCAGCCGCGTGAGCGTGACGAACACGATGCGCCTTCTGAAACTGCCGGAGGAGATCCGCCAGGCCATCTCGGCGGGGCGCATCACCGAGGGGCACGCGCGCGCCCTTCTGATGGCCGAAACGGAGGAGGAACAAATCCTCGCCTTCCGCGCCGTGCTCAAAAGGGGCCTTTCCGTCCGCCAGACGGAAGAGTTCGTGCGGCGGCTCACCGCTGCGAGCGGCACGGGCGCGCCGGCGCGTACCCGTGCGCCGGAGACGGAGGATCTCGAGCGCCGCTTCCGCGAGGCGTTGGGCACCAAGGTGGATCTCTTCCGCAGCCGAAGAGGGGGCAAGTTGGTCATCCACTTTTACTCCGAAGAGGATTTGCAGGCCCTGTATGACCGCCTGGTGGGGGATGATCAGGGCGCCTGAGAAGGCCCAAGGGAGGCCGCGGGCGCGATTTGACCTCCCATCCTAACGGGTGTATGATGTGAACGTTCACATAGAAGGAACGGCACCCCAGCAGTGTTCAAAATGAGGGAATAGAGATGGAGCCATCGGACAAGGTTTTACAACAAGAGAAGGTCAGCGCGCGCGCCCAGTGGGGCACCGTAACGGGGACGATTACGAATATCCAACGGTTTTCCATTCACGATGGGCCGGGCATCCGCACCACCGTTTTTCTCAAGGGGTGCAACCTGCGCTGTTTTTGGTGCCACAACCCCGAGACCCTGCGGCCCCAGCCCGAATTGCAGATCTTTGCGAGCCGCTGCATCGGCTGTGGGGAGTGCTTCAAGCGCTGCGCCCAAGGGGCGCACGTCATTGTAGATGGCCAGCGCAAATTCCTGCGCGAAAAGTGCATCGCCTGCGGCGCCTGCGCCGAGACGTGCTACGCCCAGACCCTGCAAATCGTCGGCGAGGTCAAGACGGTGGATCAAGTGGTCGAAGAGGTGCTGCGAGACCGCGCCTTTTATGAGACCTCCAAAGGCGGCGTAACCCTCTCCGGCGGAGAGCCGCTCCTCCAGCGCGATTTCACCTATGGCATTTTGGCCGTCTGCCGTGAAGAGGGCATCCACACCGCCATCGAGACGGCGGCGAACTTTCCGTGGGAAAGGATCGCCTCGATCTTGCCGGTGACGGACCTCGTGATGATGGATATCAAATTGATGGATTCGGCCAAACATCGCGAGTGCACTGGCGTGCCGAACGAGCGCATCTTGGAAAATGCCAAGCGCTTGGGCGAACAGCCCATTCCCCTCATCGTGCGCACGCCGATCATCCCCGGCGTGAACGATACGCCCGAGGAGGTGGCGGCCATCGCCGCCTTTGTGGCCCAATTGCCCAACCTCGTCTATTACGAACTGTTGCCCTTCCACCCGATGGCCACGAGCAAATATGACGGGCTGGATATGGAATACCGCGCGCGGACCCTCAAGCCGCCCTCCAAGGCCACGATGGATGAACTGACGCGTGTGGCAGCAGAGTACGGCATCCGCGCACGCCACGGGTAATGCGGTCACATTTCGGCAAACCGAGGGCCAGAAGGATCGCTTCTGGCCCTTTTTATTTTACGGCCGGCCGCGCGGCGCCCCACCGGGCGCTTCGGTCGGCCTTTTGCTCTCTGTTGGGCCTTTCCCCCCTGGCGAGGAGGGAGTTTGCCCCTCGCCCGCCGGGGCCGTGGGCGTAGGCACAGGGGGCGTGGGTTGGAGCGCCTTTTTTTGTTGGCCAGGCGGCACAAAAGTGGGCAAGGCGCTTGGCGCAGGCGTGATAGAGGGCGCCGGCGGCAAGGCGCGGGAGGGCATTTGCCCTTCGCGGCGCGGCGTGGGTGTGGCCTCCGAGGGGCGGGCCGTGGCGGAAGGCGCTTCTTGTGTGAGCGTGGGCTGAGGCCCCCCGCCATTCGGCGTGGGAGAGGGCGCCGCGCGAAAAACGGCCAGGGCCACGGCATGGCCGCCCTGAATGCGCACGCGGAGGGAAACCCGCTCGCCCAGGGCGGGCAGAGGATCGGGGCGAACCGTACCCATTACCTGCACCTCCACGCCCCCCACACGCCACCAGGCCCCTTGCATCGCCTCCACCGGCCCCTCGAAGGCGAGTTCCGCCGTGCCCCCTTTCTGAATCAGCCGCTTGGCCTCCTCGCGGCGGCGCTCGGCCAGGGTTTGGGCGTATTCCGCGCGGGGCGTGCCCTCGGCGAGCAGGCGCAGGCGGAGTTCCTCCTGCGTCCGTTTGAGCGCATAGAGGGGTTGGCCCGGCAAGGCGTTGGCCGATACGGCGAGCGTCGAGCCAAAAAGGAGGAGGGCGGCTAACAAGGCCAAGGCCCAAGCCCTGGCCCAGGCCGGGTGAGCGGCCTTGGGCCGCTCCCCTTGGGCAGAGAGGCGCTCTCGCACCCGCCGCGCCCACTCGGGAGAGGGTTGGACGGGCGCAAGGCCCCCCAGAAGGGCATCTTGCCGGGCATAGGCGGCGAGGGCGCGGCGGCAATGGGCGCAGGTGCGCAGGTGCTCATCGAGCGCCTGACGCTGCGCGGGGGCCAGTTCGCGGTAGTGCGCCAACTCGCGCTGGAACCTCTTACACACCATCCCCTTCATCCCCTTGATAGATGCGGCGGAACGCCTCCCGCGCCCGGTACAGGCGCGTCTTGACGGCGCCTATCGAAATCCCCAGCATTTCGGCGATTTCCGCCGTGGAATAACCCTGCACGCTATACAATACAAGCGGCACCCTGTACTCCGGCGGCAAGCGCAGAAGGGCTTCTTGAACGGCATCGCGCACATCGCTTGGGGCGGCAGGGGCGGCATCATGTGCCTCAAGGGGCAAAAAGTGCACCAGCCGCTTGCGCCGGAGCGCATCATACGCGGTATGCGTGGCGATGCGGTAGAGCCAGGCGCGATAGTTTGATCCCTCTTTCAACCTCGGCAGGGCCTGGTAGGCGCGCACAAAAACGTCCTGCGCCAGTTCCTCCGCTTGCGCGGCATCTCCCGTCAGGCGATAGAGATAGTTCACCATAACCCCCTGAAACTCGCGGAAGAGCCGCTCAAAGAGCGCATCCCGCTCTGGGTCGGTGGAGCCGGCCATTTCTGCCCCTTGCTGACGCCCTTGCCTACTCATATAACGAATATGACACGCCTCAGGTCACGGCGTAAAATGCGCTCGCATTTTAGCCCAAAAGGAGACCCCCTATGCCCCGCGATGATCGCCCGAACATCCTTATCTTCCAAAATGACCAGGAGCAGGGCGGCGTGGTGGCCCCTGGCCACCCCTGCCGCACGCCGAATGCCGACCGCCTAGCGCGAGAGGGGCTGCGCTTCAGCCAGACCTACACCACGACGGCGCACTGCTGCCCCTCGCGGGCCACCTTTATGTCCGGATTGTACCCCTCGCGCCACGGCATCTACAACAACGTCCTCAACCCGGCGGCCATCCATACCTCGCTTGCACCCGGCGTAACCCTTTTTAGCGAGGTCTTGAGGGAGGCGGGTTATGCATTGGCCTACGCGGGCAAATGGCACGTCTGTGCGGATGAGACCCCCAAAGATCGCGGCTGGCAAGAATACCTGGCCACCTCCACCGGGGCCGATTTTCACGGCCTGCGTTGGGAAGAGTGGCTGGAGCGCGCCCGCACGGAGGAGGATACGGCGCCGCGCGGCCGGGGAGAGATCATCCGCCCAGGGTGGGGGCGCTACCGCACCTACGGCACGCGGCCCACCACACCCGAAGCGGCCCCCTTTGAGAGCGGCGATTGGCGCATCGTCCAGGCGGGCCTGCGCGCCCTGCGAGACCTGGCCGAAGGGGATAAGCCCTGGTGCCTTTACATTGGCCCGAATGGCCCCCATGACCCCTACATCATCCCCGCATATTACGCCAAGATGTATGATCCAGCCGATGTGCCCCTCCCGCCGAGTTTTTGGGATACCTTGGCCGATAAGCCGCGCATCTACCAGCGTCAGCGTGAGCAGGTTTGGGGGCAGATGAGCGAGGACGAATATCGCGAGGCTATCGCCCATTATTGGGGCTACTGCACGATGCAGGACGACCTCCTGGGCCTGGTGCTGGAGGCCCTAGAGAAAACGGGCCAGGCCGAGAACACGCTCGTAATCTTTACCTCCGACCACGGCGACTATGCCGGGGCGCACGGCCTGTTTGCCAAGGGCGTGGCCGCCTTCGATGAGTGTTACCACATCCCCTGTGTGATGCGCTGGCCCGCCGGCATTAAAAACCCCGGCCGCACGGTAGACGCCTTTGTGAACCACGCCGACTTTGCCCCAACCTTGGCCGCGCTCGCCGGCGCCGAGATGCCCCGCACGAGCGGGCGCAGCCTAGTGCCCTTTTTGCGAGACGAGACCCCGGCCGATTGGCCCGACGCGCTCTATAGCCAATTCAACGGCGTGGAACTCTATTACACCCAGCGCTTTGTGCGCACGCACACCTGGAAGTACGTCTATAACGGGTTCGATTGGGACGAACTCTACAACCTCGCCGAAGACCCTCACTGTATGCGCAACCTCGCCCACGACCCGCGCTATCGGGAGGTCCTCTCCGAGATGTGCCACAAGATGTGGCGGCGCGCTTACGAGGAGGAGGATATCGCCAGCAACAACTATATCACCGTGGGCCTCGCGCCCTTTGGGCCAATGTGGGGCCTCAAAGGCCTCTAAACGACGCGGAGGGGGAGCCGTAGCCGGCTCCCCCGTGACGAGGCCTCTCTTAAGGCCTACAAGGCCGCGATGATGGCCTCGGCCATCTCTTGGGTGCCCACGGCCGTGGGGTCATCGCGCGAGGGTTTGAGATCATAGGTTACCTTTTCGCCGGCGGCGATGACCTTCTCTACGGCGGCCTCGATGCGGCGGGCGGCCTCCACCTCGCCGATGTATTCGAGCATCATCGCCGCCGAGCGGATCATTGCCGTGGGGTTGACCTTGTTCTGCCCGGCGTATTTGGGCGCTGAGCCGTGCACCGGCTCGAACACAGCCACGCCATCGCCGATGTTCGCCCCCGGCGCCACGCCCAGGCCCCCCACCAGACCGCAGCAGAGGTCGCTCACGATATCGCCAAAAAGGTTCGTGAGGACGAGCACGTCATACTCGTGCGGGCGCTGCACCAACTGCATACAAAGGTTATCTACGATGCGCTCGTTATAGGCGATATCGGGGTATTGGGCGGCCACCTCTTGGGCGCAGCGCAAAAAGAGGCCGTCCGTGATCTTCAAGATGTTCCCTTTGTGCACGGCGGTTACCAGTTTGCGGCCATGGGCGCGGGCATAGTCGAAGGCAAACCGCACAATGCGCTCCGAGGCACGCCGCGTGATGATGCGCACGGCCTCAGCCGCCTCGTTGGGGATGACCTCATGCTCGATGCCCACATACATCCCCTCGGTGTTTTCGCGCACCACTACGAGATCCACATTCTCATAGCGCGAGGGTACGCCGGGGATCGTCTTGCAGGGGCGCAAATTGGCATAAAGGTTCAGCGCCTGCCTTAGCCCCACATTGACACTGCGAAACCCCTTGCCGATGGGCGTGGTGATGGGGCCTTTGAGGCCCACCTTGTTGCGGCGGATGGATTCCAGCACGTGCTCCGGCAGGGGGGTGCCGTAGCGGGCGATGGCCGGCTCGCCGGCCTCGTGCACTTCCCACTCGATTTGGACGCCGGTGGCCTCCACCACGCGGCACATCGCCTGGGTAACCTCCGGGCCAATGCCATCGCCCGGGATGAGCGTAACGGTGTGAGCCATAAGTGCGTAATCCCTCCCTCGGTTAGGCTTGCTGTTTGATATAGTTGAGCATCCCGCCGGCCAAAAGGACCTCCACCTCGCGCGGCGAAAGGCCGGCCACGGCCAGGCACTCGAACCCTTGGGTGAGGTTGATCACCCTCAGCGGTTCCCCCGCTTGGAGGGCGCGGCGCACATCCTCCAAGCGCAGGCGATCTCCTTGGCGGAAGCGCGCATAGTCGGCCGGATTTTGGAAGGTGAGCGGCAAGATGCCTACATTGACCAGATTCGCGCGGTGAATGCGCGCAAAACTCTTGACGAGCACGGCCTGCACGCCCAAGTACATCGGCACGAGCGCGGCGTGCTCTCGGCTGGAACCCTGGCCATAGTTCTCTCCACCGATGACGAACCCCTTTCCGGCCCGCCGTGCCCGTTCGGGGAAGGTGGGGTCAAGCCGCGTGAAGGCATAGTTGCTGAGCGCCGGGATGTTCGACCGGTAGGGCAAGATCTCCGCGCCGGCGGGCATAATGTGATCCGTCGTGATGTGATCCCCCGCGACGAGGAGGAGTTCGCCCTCGATGACATCCTCCAGCGGGCCGCGCGTCGGCAGCGGCTTGATGTTCGGCCCACGGACGATCTCGATGTTTCGGCCATCCGCCGGCGGCGGGATGATCATATTATCATCCACCACGAAGGAGCGCGGCAGGGCGACCTGGGGCGGGGCGCCCAGGTCGCGCGGGTCGGTGATGGCGCCCGCCAAGGCGCTCGCGGCGCATACCTCGGCGCTGGCGAGGTAGAGTTGGGCATCCTCCGTGCCGCTGCGCCCTTGAAAGTTGCGGTTGAAGGAGCGCAGCGACGCGCCGCCGCTCACGGGGGCCTGCCCCATACCGATGCAGGGGCCGCACCCCGCCTCCAAGATGCGCGCGCCGGCGGCCACGAGCGCCGCCAACGCCCCGCTCTGGGCGATCATCGTCAGGGCTTGTTTACTGCCAGGGCTGATGGTGAGCGAGACGCGGGGATGCACCGTCTTCCCCCGCAAGATGGCAGCCACCACTTCCAAATCGGCCACGGAGGAATTCGTGCAACTGCCGATGCACACCTGGTCGAGGGGCCGGCCGGCCACCTCGCGCACGGGGACTACGCGATCTGGGCTGTGTGGGCAGGCGATGAGCGGCTCAAGCGCCGAGAGGTCTATCGTGATAACCTCGTCGTATTCGGCGTCGGGGTCGGCGGCCAAGGGGCGCCAGGCTCCGGCGCGGTTTTGGGCGGCCAGGAATTCGCGGGTGCGCTCATCGCTGGGGAAGATAGACGAGGTAGCGCCGAGTTCCGCGCCCATATTCGTGATGGTGGCCCGTTGGGGCACGTTCAACGTCTCGACGCCCGGCCCGCCGTATTCGAACACTTTCCCCACGCCCCCTTTGACGGTGAGGCGGCGGAGCAGTTCCAAGATGACGTCTTTGGCCGAGACCCACGGCCCCAGCCGCCCCTCGAGGTAGACCAAGACGACCCTCGGCATTGTTACATAAAAGGGCGCGCCGGCCATAGCGACGGCCACATCCAGCCCGCCCGCGCCGATGCCGAGCATCCCCAAGCCCCCAGCGGTGGGCGTGTGGCTATCGGAGCCGAGGAGCGTCTTGCCGGGCACGCCAAAGCGCTCCAGGTGCACCTGGTGGCAGATGCCGTTCCCCGGCCGCGAGAAGTAGAGGCCATAGCGGGCTGCCACCGTCTGCAAATAGCGGTGATCATCCGCGTTGCGAAAGTCCGTCTGGAGCATATTGTGGTCCACATAACTCACCGAGAGTTCGGTGCGCACGCGGTCGCGGCCCATCGCCTCGAACTGGAGATAGGTCATCGTCCCCGTGGCATCTTGCGTGAGGGTCTGGTCAATGCGCAGGCCGATCTCTCGGCCCGGCTTCATCTCGCCAAAGACGAGATGCTCGCGGATGATCTTGTGCGTTATCGTCTCGCCCATACCGTGCTTACTCCACATAGAAGGTGATATAGAGCACGATCCGGAGACGCCTCGCCTCTCCGGATCGTGCCGCTCGTTCATCGAGCGCAAAAAGGGAATGCCCTTAGGCCTTGCCCCACTTGCGCAGGTTCGCCAGGCTGAGCGCGGCGCTTTCTAGGCTGGGGCGCGCGCAGCGATCCTGCTCCACCACGTACCACTGGGCGCCTTGGGCCTCGCTCGCGGCGAAAATGGGCTGCCAATCTATCACGCCCTCGCCCACCTCGGCAAAGGTGCGGTTCTCGCCCTGGCCCGTCATATCCTTGAGGTGGATGAGCGGGAAGCGCCCCGCTAGGCCGCGGATGAGGCCGGCTGGATCTACCCCGGCGTAATGCGCCCAGTAGCAATCTATCTCAAACTGCACGAGGGAGGGGTCGAGTTCGGCCACGAGGATATCCCAACCGCGCTCGCCCTCCACCGTTTCGAACTCGAAGGCGTGGTTGTGGTAATAAAGCGTCAGGCCGGCGGCCTTGGCCTCGGCGCCGAAGCGGTTCATCAGCGCGGCGGCCTGCCGAAAACCGGCCGGGTTGTGCATCTCGCGGGGCAGGTAGGGCACGCCGATGAAGCGGCTGCCCAGGGCCTTGTAATAGGCCAACTGTCCGTCGAGATCCTCCTGAAAGAGGTTCAGGCCCACATGCGCCCCGGCCGCTTGCAGGCCCGTCTCTTCCAAGAGTTCGCGCATCGCCTCCACCGAGAGGCCGCCCGTGCCGGCGAACTCCACGCCGGCATAGCCCACCTGGGCCACCTTGCGCACCGTGCCAGCGAAATCTTTGGCCGTCTCATCGCGCACCGTGTACAACTGCAACGCCACAGGAACCTTTGCCATCTCTCGACCCCTTTCTGAATCGAAGCATCTCGATGAGCGCATACTAGCCGTTTTGGGGGCCTATGTCAATTGCCGCGTGTTCTTTACCCTCCCGCAGGTTCGGAACTTGCGGGAGGGTTTCATAAAGCAGGGGCCTTGCGCCCCCTAAGGCCCTCGTGATGGGGCGGGATCATAGGCCCTTCCCGCATCTTGACGGCCCTGGGCGAGTGCCGCAAAAACCGCGTCATACTCCGGCGCCAGGCGGCTCCAGGCGTAGGGCGCCACGGCCTCGCGGAAGGATAGGCTCCGGCACCAGGGCACGTCCCGCGCGGCGCGCTCCAGGCGCTCCATCAGGCCATCGAGGTCCTCATACAGGCAAACTTCCCGCCAGCCCTCGGGGATAAACTGCGGGTAGGCCAAGCGGTTCGGCAAGATGGGCACCGTATCGCAATACATCGCCTCCACCACCGCCGCGCCAAAAAAATCCTGGATGGCCGTGCTCACCACCACATCGGCCCGCCACAGCCAGCGGGCATATTCCGCAAAAGATTCCACATAGCCAAACTGCACAACCCGTTCTCCCAGGCGCTGGCGAACCTCCTCAAAGGCGGGCGGCACGCGCACAAACCGCTCCCCCAAGAGCGCCACGTGGAAGGGCACCCCCTTGGCCTGCAAGGCATAGAGCGCTTCGAAAAAGACCTCCGGCGCCTTGTCGTACTCCCAACGGTGGTTCCAGAGAATGAGCAAAGGGCCAGGCCCCCTTGCCACGCGATAGGCATCCAACGCGTCGAGGTCGAGGCCCAAAGGGAGCACGCGGCTGCGCGCGCGGAGTTCGCCCACCGTGTGGAGTTCGTTGTAATCCGGAAAGTGTTTGAGGAGGCGAGGCAGTTCCTCAAACCAGGCCTCCAGATGGTAGCGCGAGTTGAAGAGGATGCGATCCGAGGCGAGCATCGAAGCATAGTTGATAAAGCCGTAATGCAAATCGCGTTTTTCGCCCGGCCTGGGGGGATAGGTGAGTTGATTTTCGTGCATATAGAGCGCCACAGGCAGGCCGTGTGTGAGGTCGCGCGTGAGGGCGAGAAAGGTGGTTACGTCAAGCATATCCGTGGCGAGGAGCACATCGGGCTGCGGCCCGTGCAGAAACCGTTCGCGGTACATCCGGGCCAGGGTCACGGCCCCGCCGTGCATACGCCACTTCCAAAACTGCCCCTTGAGCGTGAGGGGGATAACGCGATGCCGGCTGAAGCGGGCGTAGCCGCGCAGCCAAGCGCCATGCGACCCGGTATCATACGGCTCGAGCAGGGCGATACGTATAGGAGGCGCCTCAGGCGGGATCCTCTCTGTGTTCGTGCTCATAAGGGTGGTCGTGCTTATGGGCGTGGGGGTGCTCGTGCTCATAGGCGTGCTCGTGGGGGGCAGGCGCGCTCGCTGCCATCTCCTCGCCGATCCAGACGCGCACGGCGTTAGGCCAGTCGAACTCCTTGGTGCCAAAGCCATACCCCACAGCCTGCACGCGCATCGCCGGTTGGCGGAAGGTAGCGAGCGTGGTGAGGAGCGCCGCGCCGGTGGGCGTCACCAACTCCCCCTGCACCTCCAAGGGGACGAGGGGCGCCTGGGCCTCCGCCAGCAGGGCAAGTGTAGCCGGCGCGGGCACGGGCAAAAGGCCGTGCTCGGTGCGCACCTTGCCACCCCCCGTGGGGAGGGGCGAGGCGTATAGATGAGCGATCTCCAGGCGGTAGAGGCCGGCGCAGAACCCCACGATATCCACCAACGAATCCACCGCGCCCACCTCATGAAAGTGCACGTGCTCCACCGTGGTGCCGTGCACGCGGGCCTCGGCCTCGGCCAGGCGGCGAAAGACCTTCAGGCTCATCTCGCGCACGGGTTCGGGCAAGTCAGCCCGGCCGATGATCTCCTCCACGGCTTGGAGGTTGCGCGCCGGGCGGTCTTGGCCTTCATCGAGCACATCGAACTTGACGCCCGAGATGCCCCGGCGCACCTGGCGCGTGCAGGCGAGCCGCACGGCCCCCAGGCCGAGCCGGGCGATATCCTCCTGCAAGGCCTCGAAGGGGAGGCCGGCATCGAGCAAAGCGCCCACGAGCATATCGCCGCTCGCGCCGGAAAAGCAGTCGAAATAGGCTATGCGGTGGGTCATCGAAATTCCCTTTCCTTTTTAGCGGGCCTGCACCTCGGCCGATTCACGAACGGCAGGGGCAGGCGCTTGTTGAGGCACGGAGATAAAGGCGGCAATGGCCGCGCCCAGCATCGCCCAGGGCACCACGGCCAAAACCCTGGCCAGGCCGATGCGGTCGGCCACCAACCCCAAGATCCACGCCCCGCCTGCGCCGCTCACAAAGATGAACCCGAGCAAAAGGCCCGAGACGGTCGCCATCCGCTGAGGGAAGCGCCTTTGCCCGGAGACGAGGAACAGCGTATGCGAAGGGCCGAAGAAAATCCCCCCTAGCGCAAAGAGGAGGTAACTCCATATCCCCTGCGCGATGAGGAAGCCGTAAAAGCACAGGCCCCCCAAGATGAGCGAGGCCAGGAGGATGCGGCGGATGCCGATATGATCCGCCGCATAAGAGCCGATGACGCCGCCGATGGCATTGCCGAACAGGAAGGCGGACATCAGCCCCCCGTACACCGTGGGCGAGACGCCCATATCCTGCTGGTATTTGGGCACAAAGGTGTTCAGCGTGAACTGCACGAGCGACCGCAGGGCTACCCCCACTAGGAGCACGGCGACCATAACCCAAAAGAGCCGGTCGCTCCCGCCGCTCGCGGCGGCCTGCTCGCGGATATGTGCCTCATCCTGCACGGCGAGGGTGCGGGGCACGGTGGAGCGCACGATGGTGAGGGCGAGGAGGATGGTCAGCGCCGAAAGGCCCAGGAGAGATTGCCGCCCGAAGGCATCAATCAGAAACCCTCCCAAGGCCGCACCCAAAAGCGAGGTGCCCAGCGTGCCCCCGAAGAAAAAGATGGAGGCCGCCGTCGCCCCCCAGCGCCGGCCGCCCGCCACTGTAGAGTTCACCGTGCCCTGCGGGTGCCACGCGCCTGACCCCAACCCCGCCGCAGCGATGCAGCCCATCAGGACGAGTTTCGAATTCGTAAAGAGGACGATGGAGAACATCGCCGTCGTCCACACGATGGAGCCGACGGCAAAGGGGCGCCCGCCGAAACGCTCGGAAAAGCGGCCAAAGAAGGGCTGAGTAATGGACGAGACGATTTGATAGAGAAGGATGGCCAAGGCGATATCCGCATTATTGAGGGCCATCTGGGCGCTCAGCGCCGCAAGGAGCACCGGGGCCACGCCATACCAAGAGTCGTGTAAGGCGTGGCCTAGGGCCTCACCTAAAAGGACGCGTTTCGTATCCCGCTCCATATCTCCCCTTTGCTCGGTATCTTAGCAAATGCGCGGCAATTGCTCGCCCGCAAGCATATCCAAAATGCGGTGGGTGCCCAAAAGGGTGCGCAAGGCCACCGTGCCGGCGTGCTCGGAGACGACCCGCCCGATCAGGGCTGCCTCGCGGCCCAAGGGGTGCGCCCGCATCGCCGCAAGCGCCGCCTCGGCATAAGGGCCTGCGACGATGGCCACCAGTTTCCCCTCGTTGGCCACGTAGAGCGGGTCCAGCCCGAGGAGTTCGCTCGCCGCCCGCACGGCGTCATGGATGGGGATGGAGAGTTCGTCCACCACCATCCCCACGCCCGATTGCTCGGCGATTTCGCATAGGGTAGTGGCCAGGCCACCCCGCGTGGGGTCGCGCAGGGTATGTAGGGCCGGCCCCACGGCGGCGAGGAGGGCCTCCACCAGGCCGTTGAGCGGGGCGCAGTCGCTCTCCAGGGTGCTCTCGAAGGCCAGGCCCTCGCGGTGGGTCATAATGGTCAGGCCGTGGTCGCCCACGGCGCCGCTCACAAGGATGGCATCTCCCGGCCGCGCGCCCGCACCGTGGATATGCACGCCCGGCGGCACCAGGCCCACGCCCGCCGTGTTGATGAATAGGCCGTCGGCCCCGCCATGCTCCACTACCTTGGTATCGCCCGCCACGATGCGCACGCCGGCCTCGCGGGCCGCCTCAGCCATCGAGCGCACGGCGCGCTCCAAATCGGCCAAGGGCAGGCCCTCCTCGAGGATGAACCCCGCCGTGAGGTACAAGGGGCGCGCCCCGCGCATAGCCAAATCGTTCACCGTGCCGCACACGGCCAGCCGGCCGATGTCTCCGCCGGGGAAAAAGCGCGGCTTGACGACGTACGAATCGGTGGTGAGCACCACCTGCCCCTCCAGGCGGCCTGCCTCATCGGCCAAGGAGATGTCCGAGGCATCTTCCAGGCGGGCCAGGGCGGGGTCCTGAAAATGGCGCAAAAAAAGGTCGCGCACGAGTTCGTGCCCTAGGGTGCCGCCGCTCCCGTGGCCCAAAAGGATGCGCCCCCCCTTCATAGGGCGCCTCCATAGTGATAATGGGCGGCGCAGGCCCCCTCGGAGGAGACCATACACGGCCCCACGGGGTGCGCCGGCGTGCACACGCGGCGAAAGAGCGGGCATTCCGTCGGTTCCAGCACCCCCCTCAGCACCTCGCCGCAGCAGCACCCCGGCGGCTCGGGCGCGTCGTACAATACGCCCGCAAAGGCCTCGGCAAAACGCCGGCGTGCATCATAGGCGGCGTACCGCTCGCCGATGGCGAGGCCACTCGCGGGCACGCGCCCCAAGCCGCGCCATAGGGCGCTTTCCACGGTAAAGACCTCGGCCATCAAGGCTTGGGCCACGCGGTTCCCCTCGCGGCTCACGCTGCGGGGGTAATCGTTCGTCACGCGCGGCCGCCCTTCGGCGATGGCGAGCACGAGCGAACGCACCGCGCGCAGGATATCCAGCGGCTCAAACCCGGCCACCGCGCAGGAGATGCCATATTCCTCGGGCAGGAACTCCCAGGCCTGCGTGCCCGTGATGGTCGTCACGTGGCCGGGGCCGATGATCCCATCCAAACGGACCTCGCCCGCATCGAGAATCGCGCGCATCGCCGGGCCGGTGAGTTTGTGCAGCGAAAAGACGGTGTAATTCGGCACCCCCTCGGCTGCGGCCTCGCGGATGGTGGCGGCCACGGTGGGGGCCGTCGTCTCAAAGCCGATGCCAAGCATCACCACCTGGCGCTGAAGTTCGCGCCGGGCCAAATCGAGCGCATCCAGCGCGGAATAGACTACGCGCACATCGGCCCCCTCGGCACGGGCCTGCATCAGCGTGCTGCGGCTCCCCGGCACGCGGAGCATATCGCCAAAGGTGGCCACCGCCACGCCGGGGAGGTGCGCCAGGGCGATGGCCGCATCTATATCGGCCGTAGCCGTGACGCAGACGGGGCAACCCGGCCCCGAAAGGAGGCGCACCTTTGGCTCAAGGCGCGCGCGAATGCCGAACCGCAGGATGGCGTGGGTATGCCCCCCGCAGAATTCCATCAGGCGCACGGGGCGCGCGGCCATCTTGAGGATCTCACCGGCGAGCCTTTGGGCGAGGACGGGGTCGCGCAAGGCGGCTTGGGTCATCCGCTCGTTCCCTCTCCGTCTGGGCCATCGGGGGCCGTGGGCGAGGGGCGTTCGTCTTCCTCCTCGCGTGCGGCCTGGGCCATCTCCTCAAAGAGGGCCAGGGTCTCTTGGGCCTCCTCTTCATCGAGGCGGGAGATGGCAAACCCGGTGTGGACGAGCACATAATCTCCTACCTGCGTCTCGGGCACGAGCACCAGGCTCACGCGGCGCCGCACGCCGCCCATCTCCACCTCGGCCATCGTTCCTTCGATGGCCACCACCCGCAAAGGCACGGCCAAGCACATCGCTCACGCTCCCTCTATGGCATAATGGGCCACCACGGCCTGCCCCAGGGCCAGGCCGCCGTCATTGCAGGGCACCTGGCGGTGCAAGAGCACCTCAAACCCCGCCGATTTTAGCGCGGGCACGGCCAATTCCAAAAGGAGGCGATTCTGGAAGCACCCCCCGCTCAAGGCCACGCGCCGAAGGCCCGTCTGGCGGGCTAGGCGCTGGCAGATTTGTACAATGATCTCCGCCACCGTGCAATGGAACCGCCACGCGATGGCGCCCACCGGCGCTTGGCCGCACACATCCGCCAAGATGCCCTCGAACAAAGGTGCCAAGCGCACCTCCAAGCCCTCCGGAACCGCTGCCGGCGGCCGGCCCCAGGCCAGGGGCGCGCCGGTCGGGATCACCTCAAAGGGATACGGCTTGGCGACCGAGCCAGATTGGGCGGCCATCTCCAGTTCGATGGCCGCCTGCGCCTCGTAACTCGCCTCTCGGCAAATGCCGAGGAGCGCCGAGACGGCATCGAACAGCCGGCCGGCCGAGGAGGTCTTGGGTGTGTTCACGCCCCGCGCGATCATCCCCTCCAGCGCCTGGCGTTCGGCCGGGGTCAGGCCCACCTCGAGGCCCTCGGCCTCTTGGGGGGCTAACGTGCGCACGTAGGCCCAGGCCAGCCGCGCCGGGTGGTGCACGGCCTGATCTCCACCGGGCAAGGGCAAATATTCCAGGTGTGCAGCGCGGCAGAACCCGCGCCCATCGCCGATGAGGAACTCGCCGCCCCAGATGCGCCCATCCAGCCCATAGCCCGTGCCATCCAAAATGACCCCGATGGCCGGCTCAAGCGAAGCGTTATCGGCCAGGCAAGCGGCAAGGTGGGCATGGTGATGCTGGATGGCGATCTGCTCACCTTGGAGGCGCCGGCCCAGGCGCGTGGCGCGGTAATCCGGATGCATATCGGTGGCGATGATTTTTGGCGCGATCTCGAACAGGCGCTCGTAGAGGGCCAGCGCCTCTTGCCAAAAGGCCTCCGTCTCCAGGTTCTCCATATCGCCGATGTGCTGGCTTAGGAAGGCATAGCGATCGCGCGTCAGGCAGAAGGTGTTCTTGAGTTCCGCGCCGCAGGCCAAGATGGGCCGCGCGGCGAAGGGTAGGCGCAGGGGGAAGGGCGCGTACCCTCGCGCTCGCCGCACGGGCTGAGGCCCGCCCACGGGCACGAACCAAACGCTATCGTCGTAGCGGGCATAGATTTCGCGGTTGTGGAGAAGGAAGGCATCCGCAATGGCCCCCAAGCGCCGCAAAGCCTCGTCGTTTTCGCGGGCAATGGGTTCCTCGCTCAAGTTGCCGCTCGTCATCACCAAGGGGATTTGCAAATCGCCCAAGAGGAGATGATGGAGCGGGGTATAAGGGAGCATCACGCCGATGACGCGGCTGCCGGGGGCAATGCTCGGGGCTAGGTCGCTCTCCGGCCGGCGCTCTACAAGGACGATGGGCGCCGCCGGAGAGACGAGCAGCCCGTGCTCCTCGGCATAGAGGAAAGCATGCCGTGAGATGGTTTCGAGGTCGGCCATCATCACGGCGAACGGTTTATGCGGCCGGCGCTTGCGCTGCCTCAACAGGGAGACGGCCACCTCGTTCGTGGCATCGCAGGCCAGTTGGAACCCCCCCAGCCCCTTGATGGCGACGATCTTCCCTTCGCGGATGAGCCATTCCGCCTCGCGGAGCGCCTCATCGCGCTCGGCCAAAGGGTGCCCGTGGGCATCGAGCAAAGTAAGGTGCGGCCCGCAGGCGGGGCAGGCGTTTGGCTGGGCGTGAAAGCGCCGATCGAGCGGATCGTCATACTCCCGCTGGCAGGCCGGGCACATCGTAAAGGCCTTCATCGTCGTCTTGGGGCGATCGTAAGGGATGGCCTCGATGATGGTGAAACGCGGCCCGCAGTTCGTGCAATTCGTAAAGGGGTAGCGGTAGCGGCGGTTATGCGGATCGCGTATCTCGCGCAGGCAGTCTGGGCAGGTGGCGATATCCGGAGAGACGAGTTGATATGCCCCCGCCTGCGCCTCGCTGTGGAGGATTTCAAAAGTGGTATAGGGCGCGGGGTGTTCAATCGGCGCGCTCTCCAGGGCCTCGATGCGCGCCAGGGGCGGCGCTTCCTCCCGCAGGCCTTGGGCAAAGCGCGCCAGGGCCGCCTCTTCGCCCACCACCTCGATTTCCACCCCCCAGGAGGTGTTCCGCACCCAGCCTCGCAGGCCGCAGGCGTGCGCTAACCGATAGACAAAGGGCCGGAAGCCGACCCCCTGCACCACGCCTCGGATGGCGAAACGTCGCCCCTGGGCAAGAGCGGTCATAGGCGCTGCACCCTCTGCAAGAGCCACTCGACCCAGGCCTCCAGCCCCTCGCCCGTCACGCACGAGACGGGAAAGAAGGCGATATCGGGGTTCAGGCCGCGCACCGTGCGGCAAAAGGCATCCACGTCAAAGGGGATGTAGGGGAGAAGATCCATCTTGTTCAGGATGAGCACATCCACATTGGCAAAGATGAAGGGATACTTGAACGGTTTGTCATCCCCTTCGGGGATGCTGGAGATGGCCAGCCGCGTATGCTCGCCCAGGGCAAAAGTCGCCGGGCAGACGAGGTTCCCCACGTTTTCGATGAGGAGAAGGTCTATCTCCTCCAAGGGGAGTTGGGCGAGCGCCTGCCCCACTTGGATGGCATCCAGATGGCAGTTGCCGCCCGTATTGATCTGCACGGCGGGCAGGCCGGCGGCGCGCACCTTATCCGCATCCACCGAGGAGGCAAGGTCGCCCTCGATAACGGCTAAACGCAAGCGGTCTCGCACGCGCTCCGCCGTTGCCAGGATGAAACACGTCTTCCCCGCGCCGGGGGCAGCCATCACGTTGATGGCGTGAACGCCGCGCTCGTCCAACAAGGCACGGTTGCGGAGTGCGACGCGATCGTGCTGGCTCATAATGCGTTCGACGACGGGAATATGGCTCATGTATCTACCTCGATGCTTTCTACGTAGAACTCGCGCCCCGCCGTAACACGCCCCTCCCGTTCGCCGCACTGCGGGCAGACCCAATCCGCATCGGGCGGGTTCCAACGGTGCCCACAGGCCCCGCAGACAAGTTCGACCGGGATGCGGCGAAAGGTCAACTCAGCGCCTTGGGCCAGGGTATCTTGGCTGACGAAATCAAAATAAAACTGCACGCTCTCATCGACGATGCTCGACAGGTCGCCGATCACCAGGTTGATGCGGAGGATGCGTTTGGCCTTGGCGCGCTTGGCATGGCGGCAAGCAATCTCAACGATGCTCTCGGTAACGGCTAATTCATGCATATGAACTTATTATATGTTGGGGGGCAAACTGGGCAAAACGGCCTTGAGGTTGACGCGCCTCCTCAAGCGGGCTACCATCCCCTAGAGATTTGGCCATAAAGGAGGTGCGCGATGACTCGCGAGGCACGGCTTCAGTGGTGGCAAGAGGCCCGATTCGGGATGTTCATCCATTGGGGGGTGTATGCCATCCCGGCGCGCGGGGAATGGGTGATGTATCAGGAGCACATCCCCCACGAGGAATATGCCCGCTTTGCTAAGGAGTTCAACCCCAGCAAATTCGACCCCGATGCCTGGGTGCGCCTGGCGCGCGAGGCGGGGATGCGCTATATGGTGCTCACCACGCGCCACCATGACGGCTTTTCGCTTTTTGACAGCCAAGTTTCGGATTTCACCGCCCCCAAGACGGCCGCCAAGCGCGACCTGGTGCGCGCCTATGTGGAGGCCTGCCACCGCGGCGGGATGCGCGTGGGGTTCTATTACTCCCTCTTGGATTGGCGCTACGGAGCCTATTTCCGCGGCCCGCAAAAGGACCCGGAGGGGTGGGCCAATCTCGTGGAGTACGTCCACGCTCAGGTGCGCGAACTGTGCACCAACTATGGCAAGATAGACATCCTCTGGTATGACGGCGGTTGGCCCTATACGGCGGAAGATTGGCGTTCGGCGGAGTTGAACGCTATGGTGCGCAGCCTCCAGCCGGATATCCTCATTAACAACCGCTCCCAACTCCCTGAGGATTTCGATACGCCCGAACAGCATATTCACGCCTCGCCTCCGGGCCGCCCGTGGGAGGCGTGTATGACGCTCAACAACAGTTGGGGCTATAACGCCGCCGATGACGCCTGGAAGCCTCCCAAGCAGGTCATCACCCACCTCGTACAGTGCGCGAGCGGCGGGGGGAACTTGCTCTTGAACGTCGGCCCCAAGGCAGATGGGACGATCCCCCCCGAGTCGGAGCGCATCTTGCGCCAGGTGGGGGAGTGGCTCGGGCGCAACGGCGGTGCCATTTACGGCACGGAGCGCTGCCCAATATCCACCTCCACCGGCCTATGCACCCTCAAGGGGCATACCCTCTATGTGCACGTCTTGCGGTGGCCCGGTAAGGAGTTGGTGGTGCCGCGCCTGATGAGCAAAGTGCTTTCGGTGAGCCTCTTGGCCGAGGGCAAGCCCATCAAGTTCGAGCAAAAGGGCGATCGCCTCTTTTTGCGCGATCTCCCCGGCCGCGCGCCGGACCCGCTCGATACGGTGATCGTAGTCGAGTTCGCCGAGGAGCCGCGCTTTCTCGATTACTTTGCCGAGGGTTGGGAGCCAGGACCTGCCGTCGGCCCCTCGGAGGAGGGCTGATCGGCGGCCTTTTCAGGGGGTTCTTCGGGCCGCACGGCCCATTTCAAGATGACCAAACCCGCCATAGCCGGGGGCACCAGCCATACCCAGGCCGGCGCTTTGAGCCAAACGTAAAGCACGGCCACGAGGATGAGCGTCATCCCCGTGCGGATGAACACTTCGCGCCAACAGCGCGGGTCAAGCATAGGAACGTCCCTCCGATGTGACAAGAGTTACAGCCAGGGCTGCTCTTGCGGGCTAGAATGAGGGTAGAACCCTTCAAAAGGAGCAAACCTATGAGCGAGTATATCAACAACTCTTCGAAACGCCTAGCCGCCCTGCGAGAGATGATCCGAGATCTGCACGCCGGCGCCGACCCGGAGGCCGTCAAGGCGCGCTTTCGCCGGGAATTCAGCAGCGTGAGCGCCGTCGAAATCGCCGAGATGGAACAACAACTCATCGCCGAGGGGATGCCCGCCGAAGAGATCAAGGCCCTGTGCGATGTGCACGTCTCCATCTTTCAGGGGGCCATCGCGGAGGTGGGTGGGCAGACGGTGCCGCCCGGCCACCCCGTGCATACCTTCCAATATGAGAATTTCGCCGTTCAGGAACTCTTGACGCTCATCGAACAGGCCCTCTCCCGCCTGCCCGACGAACAGGCCCTGGCCCAACTGCGCACCTTTGCCGAACAGTTGGGGGAGATCAACAAGATTTATCTGCGCAAAGAGAATCTCCTCTTTCCCTTCTTAGAGAAGCACGGCGTATCTGGCCCCTCGAAGGTGATGTGGGCCTCTCATGATGACATTCGCGCGCTGCTCAAGGCGTTCCAAGAGGCCGTGCGCCAGGGCGAGGAGGCCCCCATTCGAGAGGCGTTTGCGCCCCTCGCCCAGGCCATCCGCCAGATGATCATCAAAGAGGAGCAGGTGCTCTACCCCGCCGCGCTCAAGATGCTCTCCGAGGCCGAATGGGCGGCCATCTACCAGCAGAGCGACGAGATCGGTTACTGCCTGGTGCGCCCCTTGGCCGTTTGGCAGCCGAGCGTGCCGCCGGTTGAGGCGCCCGCTCCAGCACCGGCCTATGGCCAGGCCCCCACGGGGGAATTCCGCCTCGATGTGGGCCTCCTCACGCCGGAGCAAGTGAACCTCCTTTTGAACCACCTGCCGGTGGAACTGACCTTTGTGGACGAATCCGACACGGTGCGCTTTTATTCCCAAGGCCGAGGGGAGCGCCTCTTCCCGCGCACGCCGGCCATCATCGGGCGCAAGGTGCAGAACTGCCACCCGCCGGCCAGCGTGCACGTCGTCAACCGCCTTATCCAAGAGATGCGCGAGGGCAAACGCGATGTGGCCTCCTTTTGGATTCCGATGGGCGAAAAGTTTGTCCACATCCGCTACTTTGCCGTGCGCGATGCGGAGGGGAACTACCGCGGCGTGCTGGAGGTGACGCAAGATATCGCCCCCTTGCGCGCCCTCGAGGGCGAGCGACGGCTCCTGGCGGAGGATTAGGAAGGGATTTTAGATATCGGGCCTTGCCCAACCATTTGACGACATTCTCAAAGGTTCCTATAATATAAATGCCAGTGGACAAAACTCGGCTTCATGCCGTGTGGTTACAGGGCTACGGTCGCTGTAACCCTATATCCCTGGCGTTTTATTTTGCCTCCGCCATTCCAGAGCCGCTGCCGTGAGTGGGTTTTTCCGCGTGTAATAGACTCCATAATCCTTCTTGCGTTTATCATCAATATCCAACACCAGATGAATAGAAGGCCATAGGTAGCCCAAATATCGCTCTTCTCCCCTTTCGTATAAGCGCTGCAAAGCCCATGTAAAGTAATCTGCCGCCTGAAGGCCGACTTGTTTCACGGGTGTGGATGCAGATACGTGAATAGGAGCACTCGATACAATGCCCCACTTCTGGGTAAAGCGTTCACGCGCCATTTCAAGAGCCGCCCGCAGCGCAGATGTACGATCAGAAGTCCCTCTTTTGGCAAAGATGATCTCATATTCATGATCTTTGTGGAGCAGGTTTCTGAATAAGCGGCGCGCTAAAAAATCGTACAGTTCGTTGGAGTGATACCGATAATCGGGATCACGCAGATTTCGTTGACGGACATACTCCAGCACCTGCCATTTATCCGCAACAACGGCGAAATAGCGCAGCCCCTCGATATTTCGCAACAGCGCGAACACTTCCCGTCGCACTTCAGGCAAATCGTCTTTAGCGTGAAAGGCCAGTGCCGTCTTTCGGGCCTGGGGTTGCATAGACGGCACTCCTTTGAAATAAGGATCGCTCAATAACCTCCCCCGCAAATCATCGAGGCTCTGCTTCAATTTCCCAGGATCGGCTACATCCAACAAGCCCAAAATGAAAAAACGCGAACAACCCTCTTCACCAATGATCACGTTCCCTCTGCCATCAAACAGCGTACCATCACCACCTTCATCTACAAAATAGTGACGAACTTTGATGTTGCGGTTGATGGAAGTTCTAGTCATCGTTTGTATCCCTAGCATTTTGATGGAAGCGATTCTAAACGAAAAGAAGGCGAGGGGCCAGAATATAAAACCCTCCCGCAGGCCCCAAGTCTGCAGGAGGGTTTGTGGCGTGCGGGCCTCCCGGCCCGCACGCGAGGCTCTCGCCTCACGCTCCTTCCCTCTCCCGCGCCAGCGCGGGAGAGGGTTAGGGTGAGGGCTTTTTACCCTCCCGCAGGGTTGAACCCTGCGGGAGGGTGCGCATATTTTACGGCAGATGCGCGGCCGCCCAGGCGATGTCCAACTCGTGCAGGGTAGCCAGTTTGGGCACGCCCGTCGTTTCGTCCCAGCCCATCATCCCGTAAAAGAGGCTCAAGTGCTCATCGAGCACTTCGGGGTCCACGGGCTTTTCGTTCACCGAGCCGCTCACAAAGGGCGTGTTCATCCGCCACGGCAAGACGTCATCTTTGCGCGTAAAGCCCTCGCGCAAGTTAAAGATGCGCGCCAGCGTCACGCCGCGCTCGCCTGCCTTCATCATCTCCCACTGGTTGGTCTCCCAGCCCGTCAGGGCGCGTACGATGTCCACCATCTGGTCGCGCGTCCAGGGGACGAACATACAGTTCCCCAGATGGTTGTGGAGCCACTGCCAGTTGACGACAAAGGTATAGGCGCGCACTTTATCGGCGTTGAGCACCGTCTGCGGAACGGGCGTATAGATTCCCAAAGACCGCATCTCTTCGGAGAGGGGTTCCTTATCGAGGCTCCCATCCCAAAAGTTGTGCATATGGTCGGCGCCCGTGGGCGAGACGGCATAGCCCAGCGCCTGGCCATGCCGCGTGCGGCATTCGTGCATCGGGAAGGGCTGGCCCTTGACGTGGATGGCATAGGCCTCGGCGCCCTTGCCGATCTTTTTCGCCGCGATGACCGGCCCCTCGGCCAAGAGGTCGCCCAACCCCGGCTCGCGCAGGCAAATGCGCCGCGTGAGTTCCACCATCGCCTCGCCATTGCCGAAGCGCAGGTCAAGGCCGCCCGTATCCTCTTTGGTGAGGATACCCTTTTCGTAGCACTCCATCGCAAAGGATACGGCCATCCCCGTGGAGATGGTATCCGCGCCGTAGGCGTTGCACAGTTCGTGGGCCTTGGCGATGGCCCGCAGGTCATCTACGCCGCAGTTGGAGCCAAAAGAGCCGACCGTCTCATACTCGGGGCCGCCATAGATGGGGTCCACCTTGTAGTCGGCATCATCCACCTTGACCACGCGCTTGCAGCGGATGGGGCAGGCGTAGCAGCCCTCGCGGCCGGTAAGGATGGTATCGCGCATCGTCGTGCCGGTGATCTTTTGGGCGCCCTCGAACTGCCCATCTTGGAAGTTGCGCGTGGGGAGTTGGCCGGCCTCGTGCAGGTCAATCAGGCCGCCGTCGGTGCCCGTATCGTGCAGGTTCCAGGCCTTCTCCTTCCAATGCTCGACCATCCAACGGGCCAGTTCGCGGAGTTTTTCGGGGTTGGCCACTTCCACGGGGCCTCGCCCGCGCGCCGCCACGGCTTTGAGTTTTTTGGACCCCATCACCGCGCCGATGCCGCAGCGCCCCGCTGCATGGCGCAGGTCATTGATGACGCAGGCCGTGCGCACCAACTTTTCGCCCGCCGGGCCGATCATCGCCAGGCGCACGCGGCTATCGCCCAACTCCGATTGGATGGCGTTTTGGGTATCCAGCGTAGTCATCCCCCACAGATGGTCTGCAGGGCGAATTTCCGCCTCGCCATCGTGCAAATAGAGATACACCGGCGATTCTGCCACGCCCTTGACGACAATGGCATCGAACCCGGCCAGTTTCATCTCGGCGCCGAAAAAGCCGCCCACATCCGCCTCGCCATAGCCGCCCGTAAGGGGCGATTTGGCGCCTACCATACTCCGACCCGCGCCGGCGATAGGGTTGCCGGTAAACGTCCCATTGGCGAAGATCAAGCGGTTCTCCGGCCCCAGAGGATCGGCCCCCTTGGGCACCTCGTTCAACAAATAGTAAGCGATGAAACCGTTCCCGCCCAGGTAGCGCCGGTAAAAGGTCTCCGGCGGTTCCTCCACCCAGGTCTTGTTCGCGCTCAAATCTACATGCAAGATCCGTCCCGCATACCCTTTGACCATGGCTATCCTCCTTTTGTGGCATTGTCGAGACCTACGGCGCACTAGGGCCTTATTTACTATGAGAGAAGGGCGCCTGTCAAGCCCAATTTCAGTGCGGAGGCTTACCGCCGCACTCCAAACTCATTGCACGCACCCGCGCGCTGCGATGGGCCATACGGCCTCGACCACCCCTTGGCGAAGGACGGTATAGGCCCCGTGCAGGTTGATGGTGGTGCACCCGTGCGAAGGGACGATCTCGATCAAATCTCCCCGCGAGAGGGGATCGCCCCCTTGGCGGGCCAGGATGCCGTGTTCCTCCGAAAGGCGCGTCAAGGCCCAACCCTGGGGATGGATGACCTGCGGCAGGCCGAATTCCGTGGTGAGCGCCTTCATCCCCGCATCAATCACGGCGTGGTCGGCCCCCCGCACGCTGATGACCCGCGCGATGACCGTCAGGGCCGGCTCAAAGTCAATCCCCACGGAGCGGTATTTGGCATCCATCGTGGCATAAGAGCCGCATTGGAGGTCGGTAATGCCTTGATATTGGGAGGTCATCTGGTAAGTGCCCGTGCCCCCGGCAGAAACGACCTCCACGGGGATGCTGTGGTGCAGCAAAAGGTCGCGCGTCTCCAAGAGGCGCCTCATCGCCGCCTCCACGGCCTGGCGGCGCGCCTCAAGATCGGGGATCATCACGGCGTGCCCTTCGTAACCCATCAGGCCGCGAAAATCCAACCCCTTGAGGGCGAGCACCTTTTGGGCTAGGGCCAAGGTCGGCTCGCCGGGGGCCGTGCCGCAGCGGCCCATGCCCACGTCCACCTCGATGATGGTGCGCAGTTTCACCCCTTTGGCCTGGGCCGCCTCAGAGAGGGCCTGGGCATTGGCCCAATCCTCCACGGCCACCATCACTTCCGTATAGGCGGCCAGGTTCACCAACCGCGCGATCTTGTGGGGCGTTACGATTTGGTTAGCGATGAGGATGTCGCGAATCCCCGCCTGGGCCATCACCTCCGCCTCGCTCACCTTGGCGCAGGTAATGCCCACCGCGCCGGCCCGGAGTTGCTTCCAAGCGATGGTGGAGCATTTGTGCGTCTTGGAATGGGGGCGCAGGCCCACCCCTCGGGCCCGCAGAAAGTCAGCCATACGCGCGATGTTCCGCTCGAGCGCGTCCGCATCCAGGCAGAGGGTCGGGGTATCGAGTTCCTCTCGGCGCAGCCCGATGGGGTAAGTATCCATCTTTTTCCTCCTTACAGGGGCAAGTTAGGCCATATGGGCGAGGGCCTCGGGGCGGATCAGGTATTGGAGCGGCTGGCCCGTGATAAAGCGTTCGATTTCATCCACCATGCATTCGCCCAAGCCGTAATAGGCATCCACCGTCTGCCCGGCGATATGCGGCGTGAGGAGGACGTTCCCTAACCGGCGCAGAGGGCTATCGGCCGGGAGGGGTTCTTCATCGAACACGTCGAGGGCCGCCCAGAAGCGCCCTGTCTCCAGTTCCCGCAACAGCGCCTCGCCATCCACGGCCCAGGCGCGCGCCGTGTTGATGAACAGGGCGCCATCTTGCAGGAGCGCCAATTCCCGCACACCGAGGAGGTGATGCGTCTCCTCCGTGATGGGCAAATGCACCGAGATGATGGGGCAGGTGCGCAGGAGATCATCGAGCGCGGCCTTGTGCACGCCGAGGGCCTTGGCGGCATCCTCCGAAAGGTAGGGGTCATAACACCAGACCTCCGCCCCCACGGCCTGGAAGAGCCGCGCCGCGCGGCGGCCCACGTAGCCCATCCCCAGAAGGCCCACGCGCTTGCCGCGAATCTCGAACGTCTTGGCCCCCAGGTCTTTCGGCCAGGGTTCGCCCGCCTTCATACGGCGGTCGAACTCGTGGGCGCGGCGCAAGCCCAAGAGGGCCAAAAGGAGGGTCATCTCGGCCACCGAATCGGCGATGCGCGCCGCGGCGTGCGTCACGGCGATGCCCCGCTCAAAGAGGGCCTCGCTCACAAACCCCTTGACGCTGCCGGCGGCGTAAGCCACCAGGCGCAGGCGATCCGCGCTTGCAAGCACCTCCGGCGAGAGCCGCGCCACCCCCCAACTCGCCAAGAGCACGTCCTGCCCGGGCAAATGGCGCGCCAATTCCTCGCCGCTCCAATTGCGGCCGTCCTCGTTGAAAGTGATGCGGCCTAAGGCACGCAGTTTGGCGAGCGTGTCTTCAGAAAAAAGGCGCGAGCGCAGCGGCTCAGGGATGCTCACCAAAACGCGATATTCGGCCATAGGGCACCTCCTCGGTGCGATCAACGGTCCACCCAACCCTTGGCGCGCTCCACGGCCTTTTTCCAGCCGGCATAGCCTTGGGCGCGGCGCTCTTCGGGCCAGGTCGGCTCGAAGGTGCGCTCGATTTGCCAGTTGCGGCGCAGGTCATCCAAGTTTTCCCAAAAGCCGATGGCCAGCCCCGCCGCATAGGCCGCGCCGAGGGAGGTCGTCTCGCCCACGCGGGGGCGGATGACCGTCTTATCGAGGATATCGGCTTGCAGTTGCATCAGGAGGTTATTCGCCGAGGCGCCGCCATCCACGCGCAGGCTTTGCAGGGCGATGCCCGAATCCTGTTCCATCGCCTCCAGCACTTCGCGCGTTTGGTAACAGATGGCCTCCAGCGTGGCGCGCACCAAGTGGGCCTTGGTGATGTAGCGCGTCAGCCCCAAGATGGCCCCGCGCGCGTACATATCCCAGTGGGGCGCGAACAGCCCCGAGAAGGCCGGCACGAAATAGGCCCCGCCGGCATCGGGCACGGTGGCGGCGATGCTCTCCGTCTCGGCGGCGTTTTGGATGAGGCCCAAGTTATCTCGTAGCCACTGCACGGCTGCGCCCGTTACGGCGATGGAGCCTTCCAAGGCATAGGTGCACTGCCCTTGGCCCAGGCTATAGGCCACCGTGGTGAGGAGGCCGCTCGGCGAGGGCACCGGCTGGGCGCCCGTGTTCATCAGGAGAAAAGACCCCGTGCCGTAGGTATTTTTGGCCTCGCCGGGGGCGAAACAGGTCTGCCCCACTAGGGCCGCCTGTTGGTCCCCCAAGTCGCCGCACACGGGCACCGAGGCGCCGAGAAGGTCGGGGGAGGTCATCCCATAGACCGCGCTGGAGGGGCGGATTTCGGGGAGCATTGCGCGCGGGATGCCGAGGATCTCCAGGAGTTCCTCATCCCAATCCAACGCGCGCAGGTTCATCAACATCGTGCGCGAGGCGTTTGTTACATCCGTCACGTGCGCGCCGGTGAGGTTCCAGATGAGCCAGGTATCTATGGTGCCAAAGAGCGCCTCGCCGCGTTCGGCATCCTCGCGCAACCCGGGGACGTGATCCAAAAGCCAACGGATCTTGGGGCCGGAAAAATAGGTGGCAATGACTAGCCCCGTGCGCTCGCGAAAGCGCGCTTCCAAGCCCCGGTTGATGAGATCTTGGCAGAGGGGCTGGGTGCGCGTGCATTGCCAGACGATGGCGTTGTAGTAAGGCCGCCCCGTGCGGCGGTTCCAGACGACGGTCGTCTCGCGCTGGTTCGTGATGCCCAGGGCGGCGATTTCGCCAGGCCGGACCCCTGCTTTGCCGAGGGCACCGTGTACCACTTCCTGCACGGCGTGCCAAATCTCCAAAGGGTCGTGCTCCACCCAGCCGGGTTGGGGGAAGATCTGTTCGTGTTCCTTGTAATGGAAGGCCACCGGTTGGCCGCTGTGATCAAACAACATACAACGCGTCCCCGTGGTGCCTTGGTCAATGGCCGCGATGTAGCGTGGCATACGTCCCCTCCTGGGTGTTTAGGGTTTGTATCCCCGGACGATCATCTGGCCCGGCGTGATCTCGACCGATTCGACGACGATCCCCTCCGCCGGCACGGGGATGCCCTGCTCGCCGCTGTATTGTTTGAGGGCCTCTTTGATGAGATTTTCGGCGATGAGCCGCGTGAACCCCGAAAAGGAGGGGCCGAGCGTAACGTCCTCAATCTGGACATAGACCTTCCCCTCAGAGACGAAGGGTTTGCCCCGTACCGTGACCTCCCCGCTCAGGCCCGATTGGGCATGGCGGGCATAGAACGAAACGATCACCTCCCCCTGCCCCAGCGTAGCCTGGACGTCTCCCACCTCCAGCCCCTGTTGGTTCAGTACTTGGCCGGCGAGGTAGTCATTCAACTCTTCCTGGGTCCAGGTGATCTCGACCGGTTGGGCGCCCTGCGGCGCCAAAAGGGTGGCCGTAGGGGCCAATGTAGGGGGCGCGGCTGTGGGCTGAGGACGGAAACGCGCCAAGAGGTTCGCGCAGGAGCAAGCCCCGGCCCCCACCCACAGGAGCGCGCTCAAGAGAAGAATCCACCCCCAACGCGTGTGGCCAGATCTTTTCATCTTCCCTCCTAACTGAGCAAGGCCAGGGCCTCTTGGGGTGGGGTGTAGGGCGTATGGAAGGCCCGGGCTACCGCCTGATGCGTTATGCGCCCGGCGCAGATGTTCAACCCGCGCTCGAGCGCGGCATCTTCTGCCAGGGCTTGAGCCAGGCCCTTGTTCGCCACGGCGCTAATATAGGCGAGCGTGGCGTTCGAAAGGGCATAGGTCGCCGTGCGTGGCACGGCGCCGGGGATGTTTGGCACGGCGTAATGCACCACGCCGTGCACCAGATAGGTGGGCGCAGTATGCGTGGTGGGGTGGATCGTCTCGATGCAACCCCCTTGATCCACGGCCACATCGAGCACGACGGACCCCGGCGCCATGGACGCGATCATCTCGTCCGTAACAAGGGTGGGCGCCTTGGCGCCCGGCACGAGCACCGCGCCGATGACCAATTCGGCGCGCCGCACGGCCTCCATAATGTTCCGCCGGTTAGAGGCGATGGTGTTCAGCCGCCCTTGGGTGACGAAATCGAGGTAGCGCAGGCGGTCGAGGTTGATGTCAATCACCGTAACGCGCGCCCCCAGCCCGAGTGCCACCTGGGCCGCGTTCGTGCCCACCGTGCCCGCGCCGAGGATGACCACGCTCCCCGCGCGCACGCCGGGCACGCCACCCAAAAGGATGCCCCGCCCGCCGTGGGGATATTCGAGAAAGTGCGCGCCGATCTGCACGGCCATACGGCCGGCGATCTCGCTCATCGGCGTGAGGAGAGGCAACGAACCATCGGCGCGCTGAACCGTCTCATAGGCGAGGGCCACCACGCCACGATCGAGCAGGCAACGCGTCAACTCCTCGTTGGCCGCCAGGTGAAGATAGGTAAAGAGGATCTGCCCCGGGCGCAGGAGGTCATATTCCTGCGACAGAGGCTCTTTGACCTTGACGATCATCTCCGCATTGGCATAGACGTCGGCGGCGCTCGGAACGATGTGCGCGCCGCTCTCCAGGTACTGGTCATCGCTGAACCCGCTGGCCAGCCCCGCGCCGCTTTCTACGAGCACCTGGTGCCCGGCGTGAACGAGCGACTCCACGCCGCCCGTGGTCAGCGCAACGCGGTATTCCTGGTCTTTAATCTCTCGCGGAACGCCGATAATCATAACCTAGTAACCTCCCTTGGTCCTTATAGTTCGAGGACGTCATCGTCCCCAATGTTGAGATGACGCATCGCACCCTGCACGCGGGCGTTGCGCCCGATGAGGGAATGCTCGATGAGCGCCCGTTCGATGTGAGCGCCCGATTCGATGATCGCATCACGCACGATGGCCTCGCGGATGGTGACCCCCTCTCCCACGCTGGCATACGGCCCGATGACGGCATCTTCGATGATCGCCGAATCGGCCACATACACGGGCGGGATAAAGAGCGCCCTCGCCCCGGCGGGCATATGGGCATGACCATGCTCGAGGAGGTAGCGGTTCGTGTGGAGGAGCGTCTCCGGCTGGCCACAATCTTCCCACACCTCCACCGGCTCGCTGATGAAATAGGCCCCCCAATCCATCATCCGCTGAAAGGCGTCGGCCATATAGAACTCGCCCCGCGTGCGGATGTTATGCTCCAATAGGTAGGCGATGGCGCGCTCTAACTCGGCGCCCTCGCGCACATAAAAAACCCCGATGGTCGTCTTGCGATATTCGCAGGTGGGCGGCTTTTCGATGTAACGGACGATGCGGCCGTTTTCCTCCACGATGGCGCCAAAGGGGCGTGGGTCGTCCATCTCTTTGACAAAGATGACTCCATCCGCCGTGCAAGTTTCCAACTTGGCCAGGTCCGCCTCAAAGAGGGTATCTACAAACAGGATGAGGCAAGGGCCGTGCAAATATTCGCGGGCCAGGTATACGGCGTGGGCCTGGCCCATCAACTCCTCTTGCGTCACAAAGCGCGCGTCAAAGTGGTAATGTTTCTCGACGTACTCGCGAATCTGGTCGCCCATCCACCCCACGATAAAGACGACCTCTTCCAGGTTCTTGAGGGGCACGAACTTGTCGAGGATGTGCCCGAGCACGGGCTTATCGGCCACCTGCAGGAGGGGTTTCGGTTTCGACCAGGTGTGCGGGCGCATCCGCTTGCCCAGACCGGCCATCGGCATAATGATCTTCATCTTGCAGCCTTTCGCACAGAGAAATCTAGAGCGCCGGCTTGCGGAGGTGCCAATCGGTGGCCTGCTCATACGCATAGGCCACCCGCAAGATGGTCTCCTCCTGATAGGCGCCCCCCAAGACTTGAACCCCGATAGGCAGCCCTTCGGCAAACCCGCAGGGGATGGAGATGCCACACAGCCCGGCTAGGTTGAGCGAAAGGGTGAACACGTCCTGCAAGTACATTTGCAGGGGATCCTCCACCTTTTCGCCGATGCGGAAGGCCACGCTCGGCGTGGTGGGCGCGATGAGGGCATCGCACACCTCCAAGGCGCGGTCAAAATCCTCTTTGATGAGCGTGCGCACCTTTT
>JAIOAW010000007.1 GCA_019873625.1 Chloroflexota bacterium | reverse complement strand
GCGCACCTGCCCCTCATGGCCGGAGGGGCCGTAGGCCTCGACGAGTTGTTTGATGAGTTCTTTCATTGTGGCAAACCCCCTTCTAGTGCGCGCAGGGCTTCGCGCGCGATGTTCACAGTGTTCTCCAAATCGTTCAGGCTGAGGATGCTCGAGGGCGCATGGATGTAGCGCGCCGGTACGGCCACGGTGGCCGAGGGCACGCCCTCTCGCGCCAGGTGGATGGCCCCCGAATCGGTGCCCCCTGCCACGGCGCGCTTGAACTGGTAGGGCGCGCCCAGGCGTTCAGCGGCCTCCACCAGGAGCCGCACCAGGCGCTGATCGGCGATGAAGGAACGATCCATAAAGGTGATGGCCGGCCCTTTGCCCAACTCGGTCACCGGGCTGACGTCCTTATCGCCATGGGGCAGATCATCGCACACCGTCCCCTCAAACACAAAGGCCACCTCCGGTTGGATGGCATAGGCCGCCACACGCGCCCCCCGCAGGCCCACCTCCTCTTGCGCCGTAAAGGCAGCATAGAGGTCGAACGGGTAATCCTCTTTGAGGAGTTCGATGAGCACGGCGCAGCCGGCGCGGTCATCGAAGGCCTTGCCCTTGACGGTGCGCAGCCCTCCCTCCTCGAGCACCTCAAAGGGCGTATCGAACGAGACGTAATCTCCGGGTTTGGCAAGTTTCTCGGCGCCCGCCTTACTCGTGGCGCCGATGTCAATGGCCGCCTTGCTCATATCGGCCACCCGCTCCCGTTCTGCCGCCGGGATGAGATGAATGGGCCGATAGCCGATCACGCCGGGGAGGGCGTTCTCTCCCACGAGCACCCGTTTAGAAAGGAGGATGCGGTCATCAATGCCGCCCACCTTGGCAAAGCGCAGGGTGCCATCGCTATTGATGCCGGTCACGATGAGGCCGATTTCATCCATATGGGCGGCGATCATCACGCGGCGCGGCGCTTGGGGGGCCTGGCGGCGCGCCTTGCGCAGGCATATGAGGTTGCCCAAGGCGTCCACGCGGGTTTCATCGCAGAACGCCTTCACCGCGTCGAGGATGACCTCCCGCACAGCCTTTTCGTTGCCCGAGACGCCGCGAGCCTCAGAGAGTGCTTGGAGTAACACGGTATCTTCCTCCTACGATCCCAATTGTTCCGCAAAGGCCCTATCCAGGCCGGCGATCGTCAGGGCCATAAGCCGCGCCGTGCGCTCCACATCGCGCAGGCACACCGTCTCCACCGAAGTGTGCATATAGCGTAGCGGGATGGAGAGGAGCGCCGTGGGGATGCCCTCCCTGGCCACCTGGATGGCCCAAGCATCGGTGCCCGTGGCGCCGGCGGCCACTTCCGTCTGATATTTCAGTTCGTGCGCCTTGGCCACGCTCTCCAGCCGTTCGCGCATCAAGGGATGGATATTCGGGCCGATGGCGATGGCTGGGCCGCCATCCATAGCGATGGATTCCTGCTCGGAGACGCCTTGCTGCGCGCCAAAGCCCACGTCCACCGCGATGGCCGCCGTCGGCGCCACGCTGTAGGCGCTCACCGTGGCCCCGCGCAGGCCGATCTCCTCTTGAGATGTGGCCACGGCGTACACATCCCAGGTGTGGCGCATCCCGGCGAGCATCTCTAGGCACAGGGCCAAAGAGGCCACGCCTGCGCGATCGTCCAAAGCCTTGCCGGAGGCATACCCCTCGGCGAGTTCTACGTAGCGGCGCTTCATCGTGGCGAGATCCCCGATGCGCACGAGTTCGCGCAGGCGCCCCTCCGATAGGCCCAGGTCAATGAAGAGATCCTTCAAGGCATACGGTTTTTCGCGCTCGGCGGCCGTTTGCACATGGGGCGGGCGGCTGGCGATGATGCCCACGAGCGGCTGGCGCCCGTGGACGATCACCTCCTGCCCGACGATGGTGCGGAGGTCCACGCCGCCCACCCGTTCGAAGCGCAAAAAGGCGCCTTCAATACCTGAGACCATCAGCCCAATCTCATCCGTATGGGCGGCAAGCATCATCGCGTGGGCTGGTTCGCCGGCCGGCCTTGTGCCGCGCTTGAGGGCGATGACGTTGCCCAAGGCATCTTCGCGGATTTCATCCGCATAGGGCTGAAAGGCCTTGCGAACGACGGCGCGCACCTCCTCTTCGTAGCCGGAGACGCCGGTGGCTTCGGAAAGTTCTTTGAGTAGGCTCGATAGGTCGCTCATAACACCTCGCTTTGTGAAAATGTGCCCAACTAGCCCTTGGGGGTGGGGGGCGATTTGGGCGTCATCGTGGGGTAAAGGGTGGGCGTTACTGTGGGCGTGGCGGTGGGCGGCGCAGGCGTCCAGGTGGGGAAGGGCGTCCACGTGGGCGAAGGGGCCATAGCCGTAGGGCGGGGTGTGGCTGTTAGGGAGGGTTTGAGCCAGCGCGCCCGCACATAAAGGCTGATCGCGCCGAGGGTATAGAACATCGTCAGCACCACCACGGCGCTGATGCGCAAAAAAGCCGAGGCCCCTTCGCGCTCAGGAACTGCGCGCCGTCGCCCATCTGGAGGCATAAAAACCTAAACCATCCTCTCCCCCACGGTGGGCGGCTCAGGCGCGGCCACGGTTGAGGCGATCCAGGGCCTGCTGGAGGGTATCCCGCGCGTTGAGCAAGTAGTTGAGGCTCGCCCAAGATTCCCACGCCTCATCGGAGACGGGCGGCATTTGCTCCGAGAGGGGCGCGGCGAAAGGATCCTCCTCCCAGAACTCGAGGCGGCTGGTGAGGCTGTTGATTTGGGCATCCAGCACATTGATGCGGTACTGAAGGTAGGCCCGCATACTCCGTTCGGTGAGCGACCAATCGCCCCGCACGTGCGCGGCCATCTCCATATACTCGCGATATGTTATCCCTTTGATCAACCGTGCCATGGCGGTCAAGCCCTCCTCTGCCGCTAGGGTTGGCGAGACTATAGCATCAAGCGGGGCAGGTGTCAATTGGGGGCCTTCGGCGGGCCAGGCCTTTCACACGGGCGATGCGCAACTTGCCGCTTCAGCGTGCGTAATAGAAGGTGGACGCGCATCACAGGGGCGAAAGGAGCGCTATGAAAGACAAGCCGTATTACGGGGGGTTGAGCGCGGGGCTGTTCCTCATCGGTTTGGGCCTGATCTTTTTACTGCGGGTGAGCATTTGGCCGTGGATCCTCGCCGTCATCGGCTTTGCCAACCTGCCGGCCTCCTTGGCCTACAAAAAGGGCTGGTATGCCTGGCAGGGGTTCGTCTGGCTCGTGGGGCTGGCTATCCTCTTTGCCACGGGCTATTTTTGGCCCGGCCTCCTCATCCTCATCGGCGTGAGCATGCTCTGCGGCGCCCTAACGCGCCAAAGCGAGGGCAGCCCCTTTGCCACGCCCCAACCCCCTGCGCCCACCGAGGCGGAACCGAGCGAAACCCCGCCCGAACCCTCGCGCGATACGACTCGCCTCGAAGAGTAACGGAAAAAAAATAACCCCTCCCGCAGGTGGAGCGCCTGCGGGAGGGTTCACTCGTTAGATGCCCTTGACTAGCCCTTGACGCCCGAGACGACGATCCCTTGGATGAAGAGCCTCTGGGCGAAGAAGAAAAGGAGGATGCACGGCAGCACGGCCACGAACGAGGCGGCCATCAGCAAATTCACCCGCGTCTCGTACAGTTGCCGGAAGGAACTCAGGCCCAAGGCCAGGGTCCAGTTATCCCGGTGGTGGAGATAGATGAGCGGGTTGAAAAAGTCGTTCCAGGCCCACATAAAGTGGAAGATGGCCACCGTGGCAACGGCCGGCTTGGAGAGGGGCAGGATGATCCGCCAATAGATGCCAAAGGGGCCGCAACCGTCTATGCGGGCCGCGTCATCCATCTCGAGCGGAATCGTCATAAAGAATTGCCGCAGGAGAAAAATGTCGTAGGCGTTCCCGAAAAAGGACGGGATGATGATGGGCTTGAGCGTATCAATCCAGCCCATCTTGGAGAAAAGGATGAACACTGGGATGAGCGTCACCTGCGAGGGGAGCATAATCGTCGAGAGGAGCACCAAGAAAAGCACATCCAACCCCGGTGCTCGGAAGCGCGCAAACCCATAGGCTACAAGCGAGCACGAAAGAAGCACGCCCAGGGTCGTCCAGAAGACGACTTTGAGCGTGTTCCACGTGTATTTCCAGAACGGGATAAAGGTGAGCGCCTTGGGATAGTTCTCCCACAGGATGGGCTTGGGAATCCAGACGATGGGATAAGCGGCCACCTGGCCGGCCGGTTTGAGGGAAGTCGAGATCATCCAGGCCAAGGGCAGCATCACGACGCAGGCGCCCACGGTCAAAATGGCCAAAATGACTACTTTGCTGATGAACACTCCAACCGGCATCCCCATAATGCGCGGGGGCGCCGCGGCCCGAACGGCCTTGCGAGGGATCGCGGCGTTGACTTGCATAGTGTTTTACCTCCTTCCCTTCAGTTGGCCCTCGTAATAGACCCAGGCGGCCGAACTGCGAAAGATCAAGAGTGTGAAGAAAAGGACAATGACAAACAGAATCCAGGCCAGGCCGGAGGCATACCCCATCTGGCTATAGCGGAAGGCGTTATTATACAAGTGCAGGTTGTAAAATAGGGTCGCGTTATTTGGCCCGCCGTTCGTCATCACATAGGCCGCCGTGAAGTATTGGAACGTCCCGATGGTGCCCATCACCAGGTTGTAAAAGACCACCGGCGAAATCATCGGGAGCGTAACATGCCAAAAACGCTGCCAAGCATTGGCGCCATCCACCTTGGCGGCATCATAGAGCGCCGTGGGGATGCCTTGTAGCCCTGCGAGGTAGAGGATCATCCCGCCGCCCACGCCCCACAGGCTCATAATGGCTAGCCCCGGCAAGGCCCATTTGGTGGAACTCAGCCACCCCGGCCCTTTGATGCCCACCATCCCCAGGAGCCAGTTGACCACGCCAAACCGTGGGTTGAGGATGAACGCCCAGAGGATGGCCACGGCCACGCCGGAGATGATAGAGGGAAGGTAGTAGATGGTGCGCCACACGGCAATGCCCGGCACGTTCGCGTTCAGGAGCATAGCCAAACTCAGCCCAAACACGAGGCCGGGGATGAGCGACATCGCCGCATAGGTAAAGGTCACCTTGAGAGATTGCCAAAAGAGAGGGTCGGCAAAGATCTTGCGATAGTTCTCCGTGCCGATCCATACAGGCGGGCTGATGATGTTATATTGGGTAAAGGCCAAGAAGAACGAGGCGATCATCGGGCCGAGGGTAAAGATGAGGAACCCCACAATCCAGGGGCTGATAAAGATGTAGGCCCAAATCGCCTCCCGCCGCGCGGGCGTCATACGAAAAATCGAAGAACGTTGCACTTCCATAGGCTCTATCCTTTCGCGAGCCAGATAGAATATACGAAAGACAACCCCTCGAATGGGCTTAGGAAGATAGCCTAGGGCAAGGCCCCCTGCGGGCAAGAACCCTCCCGCAGGGGGCCGTTCGATTGTTTAGCCTTTCTTGGCCCAGTACTCGTCCAGGTAGCCCTGCACGGTGGCGTTCAACTGCTCCATCACGGCGCGGGCATCTTTATTCTCGCCCGTGCGGATCATATCCATCGCATCGCCGATGGCATCCCCCACCTTGGCTGGCTGGGGCACCCAGGCCTCATGGTTGGGCACATCGCCATAGTCAATGGCCTTAAAGAGCACCTTCTCGTCTACGTTGGGGAATTTCTCCTTCAACATCTTCAAGAAGGCCTCTTGGCCAGACTTGCGGGCCGGCACCGACCCCCAGGTGAGGGCCAAGCGCTCCAGGTTGCCCGGGGCGCACATCCACTTGGCCACCTCCCAGGTGGCGTCATGCTGTTTGCCGGCCTTGGTCATCACAAAGGTATCGGCGTCAATCTGCGCCGAGATCTCACCATGCGGCCCTGTGGGCACGGCGGCGATATCCCACTGGAAGGGCGCTTCCGCATAGGCTTCGCCCATCATCCAGGTGTGGCAGTGCCACATAGCCACCTTGCCGCTCCCGAACGGGTCGCCCGCCACATCGTAGAAGACGCTGGATTGCTCGTTGGACGCGGCGAAATACCACTTCCAGATGGAGTCGCTGATCCACTGCGCCCGCTGGACGTACGGCTCGTCAGTAAACCGCGCCGTCTTGTAATCCTCGGTAATGCCGTGGAAGAGCGTCGCCCCAAACTGGCGCGCCAAACCGCAAAAGTCCATCCACGATTCGTCATAGCCCCACTGCTGGGCACTCGTCGGGTCGAACCCCGGGTCAGAGGCCTTCTTGCCCGCCTTATCCACCGTGAGCGCCTGCGCTCGGCGGACGAGTTCGTCAAAGTTCCACTCGGGTTTGCCGAACTCATGGGGCGGCTCCTCCACGCCGGCCGCGGCAAAGAGGTCCTTGTTGTAGTAGATGAACGAGGGGTAGGCGGCCATCGGCAGGCCCAACGTGCCGATGGGGTAGGTATGGAGCGTCTGGGTGATGCCGTAGAAATCGCTCATATCGTAATGATCGCGATCAATGAACGGCTGGATATCCAACCAGGCGCCCTCATCGTACAGTTCCGCTACGCCGCCGATGCCGATGGGCATCGCCATATCGGGCGGGTCTCCAGCGGCGAGCATCGCCGTGAACTTGGCCAGGTGCTCCGCGTGAGGCGTAATCATCCACTCTACCTGGATATCGGTGTGGGAGTCATTGAACTCCTTGGCGAGGGCTTCCTCATCGCGGATCTGGTTTTCAGCCGTACCCGTCCCAAACCCGACAAAGATACGGACCTTGGCGACCTGCTTGGGCGCGGCGGTGGGCTGTGCCGGCGCGGTCGTCGCGGCGGGTTTCGCCTCCTCTTTGGGGGCAACCGTAGGGGTGGCCTTGGGTGCGCAGGCCGCTAGAACGGCCGCCGCGGCCCCAATGGCCGAAATGCGGAGGAAATCCCGGCGTCGCAACGTGACATCGTTCATCGTGTCTCTCCTTCCTGCGTGGTGTCGTATCCCGCGGCGAGTAGCGCAGGGGCCTGCGGCGAGCCATTGTGAGAGAGAGGTGATTCCGCCATCCGTCACAAGGCGCGCCGTTGCGCCTCACACTACTGGCTTGGGGATTCTCCTACAAGCATATTCAGTATAGCAAAGAAATGTGGCTTTGTCAAGCATTTTCGGCCCCAAACCGCGAGGCGCGATGGTCAGGCGCCGCATTTCCCTTCTGCGGGCGCAGCGGGCCTTATAAAACCCTTGCCAACTGCATCGCCTCCTTCTATGATAGGCCCATCGCGATGTAAGGAGGCACTATGACCAAGCCAATGACCTCACGAGAACGCTTGCGGCGGGCCATCGCCTGCGAGCCGGCGGATTACGTGCCTTGCTGTTTTATGAGTTTCGCGGCGATGCGCGGGCGCTGTTATGACCCGTACGAGCAAGCCCTGCTCGAGCAAGAGATGGGCCTGGACCCTATGCTCTTTGTGCCCATCGCCCCGCGCGGCGAGCGCCCGCACCACCCCGATTTGCGCGGCCTGCCCGTGCGGCCGCACCCTGAGGTGCGCATCTCCCTATGGGAAGAGGATGTGCCCGACCCGCGCGGGCCGATCCTCCACAAAATCTATCATACGCCAGCGGGCGAACTCTCCACCCGCGTGGTGCGCACGGCCGATTGGCCCCATGGCACGATGATCCCCTTTGTGGATGACTACCAGGTGCCGCGCGCCCTCAAACCGCTCGTTACAGGCCCGCAAGACCTCGAACCCCTGCGCTTTATGCTTCAGCCCCCTACCGAGGCCGAGATCGCGCGCTTCCGCCAAGAGATGGTCACCAACCGCGCCTTTGTGGAGGCCCACGGTGCACTCCTGGCCGGAGGCTGGGGCGTGGGGGCCGATATGGTGGGTTGGCTATGTGGGCTGGAGGCGATGCCCCTCTTGGCGATGGATCAGCCCGACTTTCTTCACGACCTTTTGCATCTCATCGGCGAGTGGAATCGCACGCGGATGAGGGTCGTCCTCGAAGAGGGGGTAGATCTCTACATCCGGCGCGGCTGGTACGAGAGCACGGATTTTTGGTCTCCTCGGCTGTTCGCCCGCTTCCTCCTCCCCGGCCTGCGCGAAGAGGCCGCTCTGGCGCACGCCTATGGCACGCCCTTTGGCTATATTATGACCACGGGCGCCCTGCCCCTGATGGATTATCTCCTCGAGGCTGGAGTTGACGTCCTCATCGGCGTGGACCCCCTTCAGCGCGGGCGAGCGCCCTTGGCCACCTTGCGCGATCGCTTCGACGGGCGCATCTGCCTGTGGGGTGGGGTCAACGGGGCCATCACGGTGGAAGAGGGCACCGCGGAGGAGGTGCGCCGCGCCGTCATCGAGGCGTTGGAGACGATGCATGGCGCGCCGGGGTTCATCCTCTCGCCGGTGGATAACATCACGCGCATCACCCGGCGCACGTGGGAGAATCTCTCCGTGTTCATCGAGACGTGGCAGGCGCACCGCAGAGGGTAAAGGGCGTCCTTCCAGCCTCCTGTGCGCCTTTTGGCCGAATGGTGCCTCTTGGGGTATCTTGAGAGGCGGAGGAATGCCCTATGCCGAAACATCTCGTCATCGTCGAATCTCCCGCCAAGGCGCATACCATCGCCAACTACCTAGGGCGAGATTATCTCGTCAAGGCCTCCGTGGGGCACGTGCGAGACCTCCCCCAGCGTGGCCTTGGCGTGGATGTGGCCCAGGGATTTCAGCCTACCTATCAGGTCATCAAAGGGAAAGAGCAAGTCCTCAAAGAGATCGCCCAGGCCGCCTCTTCTAGCGACGGCATCTACCTGGCCACCGACCCCGACCGCGAGGGCGAGGCTATCGCCTGGCACATCGTCGAGGCGGCCGGGCTGGACCCCCAGCGCACCCGGCGCATCACCTTTCACCAGGTAACGCCCGCCGCCGTGCGCGAGGCCCTGGCAGCCCCCCGCTCCTTGGATATGAACCTCGTCTCGGCCCAGCAGGCGCGCCGCGTGCTGGATCGGCTAGTGGGCTATGAGGTCAGCCCCCTCCTCAGCCGCACGTTGAAGAAGCCCCTCTCGGCCGGCCGCGTGCAGACCGTCGCCCTGCGGCTCGTGGTGGAGCGCGAGCGCGAGATCCAGAATTTCATCCCCCAAGAGTATTGGACGCTCGATGCCGAACTTCAGCGGCGCACGCCGGCGCAGGAGCGCTTTCGCGCGCGGCTGTACCGCATCGCCGGCAAAGAGCCAGGCCTCAACCGGCAGGATGAGGTCGAGGCCATCCTCAAAGCCCTAGAGGGCGCCGCGTACACCGTGACGGCCGTGCGCCCCGGCAAACGCCAGCGCCGCCCCAAACCCCCTTTTGTAACGAGCAGCCTCCAGGCCGAGGCGGGCAACCGCCTGCACTTTTCGCCTCGCCAGACGATGCGCCTCGCCCAGCAGTTGTATGAGGGCATTGACCTGGGCGGCGAGCAGGTGGGGTTGATCACCTATATGCGCACTGATTCCACCCACGTGGCCCCAGAGGCCCAACAGGAGGCGCGCGCCTTTGTGCGCGAACGTTGGTCGGAGGCTTATCTGCCGGCGCGGCCCCCCGTATACCGCTCCAAAGTGGCCAACGCTCAAGAGGCCCACGAGGCCATTCGCCCCACCTCGGTGCGCCGCACCCCTGAGGCCGTGCGCCCCTATCTCACGGTGGACCAGGCCAAACTCTATGACCTCATCTGGCGTCGCTTTTTGGCGAGCCAAATGGCCCCCGCCGTGTACGATACGCTCACGGTAGAAATTACCGCCGCGCGAGACTATCTCTTCCGCGCGAGCGGCCAGAGCCTCATCTTCCCTGGCTACCTGGCGGTCTATGAGGACGAAGAGGAGGAACCCGCCGGGCCGCCGCTGCCCCCGCTAGAGATGGGCGAGGAGGTGGATTTGATCCAACTCCTGCCCGAACAGCACTTTACCGAGCCGCCCCCTCGCTACACGGAGGCGACGCTCATTCAGGCCCTGGAAAAGAACGGCGTGGGCCGCCCCTCCACCTATGCCACCATCATCGGGGTCATCGAAGATCGGGGTTACGTCACCAAAGAAAAGGGGCGCTTGGTGCCCACACCCCTCGGCATCGTGGTGTGCGATGCCCTCGTCGCCACCTTTGGCGACATTTTCGAGGTGGGCTACACCGCCGAGATGGAGACGCAACTTGACCGCATCGCCAAGGGGGAATTGGGCTACGTACCTATGCTGAGCGCATTCTATGAGGATTTCCACGGCGAACTCCTCAAGGCCCAGGAGGCTATGCCCGGCGCCGTGCGAGGGGCCTTGCTGGCCGGCCTACCCCCCGAAGCGCTCGAGCGGACCTGCCCCGAGTGCGGCCGCCCCCTGGAGGTGCGCCTGAGCGCCGAAGGGCGCTTTTTGGGGTGCACCGGCTACCCGGAATGCCGCTACACGCTCGACCTTTCTGCCGCTGGCGTGCCCACCGCACGCGAAGAGGTCTTTAGCGACGAGGTGTGCGAAAAGTGCGGCGGCCGTATGAAGGTCATCACGCGCGGCCGGGCCAAGTTCCTAGGGTGCGAGAACTATCCGCGCTGCCGAAACACGCGGCCCATCTTGAGCGAGGCCATCAAGGCGCTGGCCCAAGAGGCAACCTGCCCCGCCTGCGGCCACACGCCCCTCGAGCCGCGCAAAGGGCGCTATGGCGAATACCTTTACTGCCCCGCCTGCCAGACGAATCACTCCCTGCGCAAACTGGGCTTGGCCCAAAAGACAGGGCGCCAGAGCAAGGCCCAATCTCCCGCGGAGAGGGTCGCCATCCCCTGCCCTCACTGCGGCCACCCTGAGATGGAACGACGTGAGGGGCGCTATGGGCCATATTACCGCTGCCCCCAATGCAAAAAGAACGTCTCGGCCAAAAAGGTGGCCCAATCCGAAGGTGCCCAGGGGGATGAATAAGCCCCCGGCGAGCCTTTGGGAACGGGCTGCCGGGGGCTGGGAATTCGGGTCGAGAGAAATTACTTGATCTCGACCGTCGCGCCGACCTCTTCCAGGCGCTTTTTGGCATCGGCGGCCTGCTCTTTCGAGACGGCCTTGAGCACCGTTGAGGGGGCCTCATCCACCACGGCCTTGGCCTCGCGCAGGCCGAGGTTCGTGAGTTCGCGCACCACCTTGATGACCTGGACCTTCTGATCGCCCACGGTCTTCAGGATGACGTCGAACTCGGTTTGCTCTTCCTCTTCCACCACGGGCGCAGCCGCGGTGGGCGTAGCGGCCACGGCGGCCACGGCCACCGGCGCGGCGGCGCTCACGCCGAATTTCTCCTCAAGCGCCTTGACCAGTTCGGCCAATTCGAGCACGGTCATCTTGCTGATGGCCTCTACCAACTCTTCCTTCGTCACCTTATCGCCTCCTATATGCATCGTGTGAATAGATTCCGATTCGAGGGGCCTCTCTTTGGGGCCGCCCCTCGACCTAATTGGCCCCTTCCAATTGCTTGGCCCGTTCGTTGAGCACGGTAACCAGGCCGCGGATCGTCCCCGCCAGCACGTTCACCAGGCCGCGCATCGGTGCCTGCAAGCCGCCCAGCACCTGCGCCAAAATCTGCTCGCGCGAAGGCAGGGTGCTCAGAGATTGCACTTGGGCCGCATCGGCATATTTGCCGCCCACCAGCCCCCCCGCGATCTCAAAAGCGGGGTTGAGGCGGGCGAAATCCGAAAGGGTTTTGGCAACCGAAGCGATGTCATCATAGACAAAGGTTACCATATACGGCCCCGCCATCAGAGATGGCTCCACGGGCAACCCGGCCTCTTCGAGGGCGCGGCCCATCAGGGTATTCTTGACGACCATCACCTCCGCATGGAGGCCGCGCAACTGGTTCCGCAAGGTGTTGACCACCGGCGTGGGCAGGTTGCCAAAACGCGACCAGATCATCACCTGGGCGCGTGCCAACCGCCGACCGTACTCTTCGATCAGGTCTGCTTTCTTTTCTCGCGTTAGTGCCAAAGAACTCACCTCCTTCATAAAAAATCTTCGCCCCTGCCGGGGCGAAGAAGGGTCATCCACGCGAGCAACCCTCGCGCGCATTTCGGTTCTTCATTCGCCTCGGCAGGCATCCATTAAGCGCCCAGCGCACCTGCTGTCTCAAGCGAAAAGGCTATGGTATTGTGCTAGAGCACGCGGAGGTTCTGCGCCTCCACGGTATCTACGGTCACGCCGGGGTTCATCGTGCTCGTCAGCGCAACGCGGCGAATATACTGCCCTTTGACGGCCGCCGGCCGCGCCCGCACCACGGCGCTCACCGCCGCCGCGATGTTCTGCATCAACTGCTCCGTCGTAAAACTCACCTTGCCGACGGGGATGTGCAAATTGCCCGTGCGGTCGGCGCGGAACTCGACGCGCCCCTGGCGAAGTTCTTGGATCGTCCGCCCCAGGTCCTCCGGCGGCACGACCGTGCCGGCCCGGGGGTTGGGCATCAACCCGCGCGGGCCGAGGATGCGCCCCAAGCGGCCGATTTTGCCCATCACCTGGGGGACGGCCACGGCCACGTCGAAATCCAGCCAGCCCTCTTGAATCTTTTGAATGTATTCGTCGGTGCCCACATAATCGGCGCCCGCCTCTTGGGCCAGCCGCGCGGCCTCGCCCTCGGCAAAAGCCAAGATGCGCACCCGCTTCCCCGTGCCGGCGGGGAGCATCACCGTGCTGCGCACCTGTTGGTCGGCCTGGCGGGGGTCAATCCCCAGGCGCATATGGAGTTCCACCGTCTCGTCGAACTTGGCAGGGGTGAAACTTTTGATCGTCTCGATGGCCTCACGCACGCTATAGGTGCGCAGGCGATCCACTTTGGCAAGGTTCTCTCGATAACGCTTACTACGCTTTGACATATGTCCTCCTCGTGGTAATGGCGAACGGCTCAAGGCCGCTCTCCCACTGCGTTCGCGCTAGTCTTCGCGAACGGTAATCCCCATACTACGGGCCGTGCCCTCGATCATCCGCATAGCCGCTTCCACATCTTTGGCGTTCAGGTCCTGCATCTTTTGCTCGGCGATCTCACGGATTTGCGCGCGCGAGATGCTCGCAATCTTTTGGGTGTTCGGCCGAGGGGACCCCTTCGCGGCGCCCACCGCCTTGAGCAAAAGGTCCTTGGCAGGCGGCGTCTTGGTAACGAACGTGAAGGAACGGTCGGCATACACGGTGATCTCCACGGGTATGGTGATCCCCGCTTGTGCCTGAGTTCGCGCGTTGTACTCTTTGCAGAACTGCATAATGTTCACGCCGTGCTGGCCCAAGGCCGGACCAACGGGGGGCGCTGGGGTCGCTTTACCCGCCGGAAGTTGCAATTTGACCACTGCCACGACTTTTTTCGCCATAGATGCTGTTCCTCTTCTTGGCCCCCTTCAAGATCGGGCCACAAGATCAGATTCTTTCGACCTGCATAAAATCCATCTCGACGGGCGTTTCCCGGCCGAAAAAGGAAACGAGCACCCGCACTTTGCCCCGATCGGGAAAGATCTCATCCACCACGGCCATAAAATCGGCAAACGGCCCTTCGATGATGCGCACCGTCTCGCCCACGCGAAAGTTCACGCGGATGCGCGGCTGCTCGGCGCGCATCCGGCTGAGGATTTTATCCACCTCTTCTTGGCTCAAAGGGATGGGCCGGGGGCCAGACCCCACAAAACCCGTCACGCCGGGCGTGTTGCGCACCACATACCAGGATTCATCATCCAAGATCATCTCCACCAGGATGTACCCTGGGAAGACGCGCTTCTGGGTAGTGCGCTTTTTCCCATCGCGAATCTCCACCTCTTCTTCGGTGGGCACCACCACTTGGAAGATGCGATCTTGCATCTCCATCGAGACGATGCGTTGCTCTAGGTTCTGTTTGACCTTGTTCTCATACCCCGAATAGGTGTGGATCACATACCACGCGCGTTCGCCTTGCGGCTTGGCGCTTGCGGGCGCCCGTTCGCCGGAAGGCTCTACGTTGGCGTTGCGATCCGCTTCGGGGTCCGCCTCTTGCAGAGGCTCCGCATACATCGTATCCATCCTGATACTTCCCTAGCCCACCTAACGCAAAAAGAGGGTAAACAGCTGCGAAAAGACCCAGTCAATCAACCCAAGGAACAGGCTCATCGAAATCGTAACGGCCAGCACGATACCCGTCAGGTTCAGCGCGGCACGGCGCGAAGGCCAAACGACCTTTTGCACCTCGGCCTTCACCTCTTTGAAATAGCGGGTGATGCGCTGAAACCTCGGCGGCTTGGGGGCCTTTTTGACCGGCTGGTTCTCTTTTTTCGCCACAGAAACCTTGCTCCTTGGGCGTTGCGGCCTCACATAGGGGATGATGCCCCATTTCGCACTCACAAAAAAGGCAGGCGAGGCAGGAATCGAACCCGCAACCTACGGTTTTGGAGACCGTTGCTCTGCCAATTGAGCTACTCGCCTGCGCAACCCCTTACCGTTGCTCGCGGTGCTCCGTGTGCCTACGGCAACGGGGGCAATACTTTTTCAACGTAAGGCGGCCCGAATCGTTCTTGCGGTTCTTTTCCGTCGTATAGTTACGCTCTTTGCACTCTGTGCAGGCGAGCGTGATCACAATGCGATTTTCTTTTTTAGCCATAGTGTCAACACCCCAATTGGGCTATATCGCACGTTTACTCGATGATTTGGGTGACGACGCCGGCGCCCACCGTGCGCCCACCCTCACGAATGGCAAACCGTGACCCTACCTCCAACGCCACCGGCACGATCAACTTCACCGTCAGGTTCGCCCGATCCCCAGGCATCACCATCTCCACCCCGGGGTCCAGAATCACCTCCCCCGTCACGTCCGTCGTCCGAATGTAGAACTGCGGACGATACCCCTGGAAGAACGGCGTGTGCCGCCCGCCTTCCTCCTTCTTCAACACGTACACCTCGCTCCGAAACGTCGTGTGCGGTGTGATCGACTTCGGCTTGGCCAACACCTGCCCACGCTCAACCTCGTCCCGCTCAACCCCGCGCAGCAGGCACCCAATGTTATCCCCCGCAATCCCCTCGTCTAGGGTCTTGCGGAACATCTCTACGCCCGTCACCACCGTCGTCCGCACATCCGGCCGTAGGCCCACGATCTCTACCGTGTCCCCTACCTTCACCCGACCGCGCTCTACGCGCCCCGTCACCACCGTCCCACGCCCTTTGATCCCAAATACGTCCTCAATCGGCATCAGGAACGGCTGGTCCACCGCACGCTCCGGCGTCGGAATGTACTCGTCCACCACCCGCAGCAACTCCCAAATGCAGGCATACTCCGGCGCGTTCGGGTCCGTCGAGGGGCTCTCCAACGCCTTCAGCGCCGAACCCCGCACGATCGGAATGTCCTCCCCAGGAAACCCGTAATTCGACAGCAGCTCCCGCAACTCCAACTCCACCAACTCCAGGAGCTCCTCGTCCTCCATCATATCGCACTTGTTCAAGAACACCACCATCGCCGGCACCTCTACCTGCCGCGCCAACAGGATGTGCTCCCGCGTCTGCGGCATCGGCCCGTCCGGGGCGCTCACTACCAAAATCGCCCCGTCCATCTGCGCCGCCCCCGTGATCATATTCTTGATATAGTCCGCATGCCCCGGACAATCCACATGCGCATAGTGCCGCTTCTCCGTCTCGTACTCCACGTGCGAAATCGAGATCGTCAGCCCACGCGCTTTCTCCTCCGGCGCATTGTCAATCTGATCGTAGGCCAAAAAGTTCGCCATCTTCTTCAGCGACAAGACCTTCGTGATCGCCGCCGTCAGCGTCGTCTTCCCATGGTCTACGTGCCCAATCGTCCCTACGTTCACGTGCGGCTTCGTCCGCTCAAACCTCTGCTTCGCCATCCTTGTCTCCTCCTAGAAACGGGCCTAGCCACTTGATGGAGCCCACGATGGGATTTGAACCCATGGCCACGTCCTTACCAAGAACGTGCTCTACCGGCTGAGCTACGTGGGCAATCACAAAAAAGGTGGGCAGAGGAGGATTCGAACCCCCGAAGGCTGCGCCAACTGATTTACAGTCAGTCCCCTTTGGCCACTTGGGTATCTGCCCACAAACTCGCTTGAACCGCCGTAGCCTCGGTTCAGAGCCGACGGAGGGACTTGAACCCACAACCGGCGGTTTACAAAACCGCTGCTCTGCCGATTGAGCTACGTCGGCCAGGCATTTTTTATTATATGATAACGTGCAAAGCGGTCAAGTTATCCAAGGGTGGTGAACGCACTCCCCTTGGCCAAGTGGCAAGTATACCACAGGCCCTTTGAAAGTCAAAAAGACGCCCCTCGCGCTTGACCGCATTCCGCCCTAGTTTACAATGCCGAGCGGGGGAACGAAAAAATGCTCGCTTGGGTAGCCGATGCGCCGGCTTGGGTTTGGCCGCTGGGGTTTGGCGCCCTTTGCGCCGCGCTGTGGCTTGCGGCGGCATATGGGTTTACCGCCCTTGCCCGCTGGTTGGGCCGCCGCCCTGAACGCGCCCTCCGGAGCCTGAGCGCTTGGAGGCTGGGCCGCTGGGCCGGCGCCGTGGGCGCAGCGATCGCGCTCGATGCAGCGCTCATCGGCTGCCTATTCGCCACATCCGATGTGGGCCTGGGCGTGCCCGATTGGGCTGCCACCCTCCAGTGGCTGCCCACCGTGGCCGGCGTGATGGCCCTTTGGTTGGCCCTCTTGTGGGGGGCGGCGTGGTGGCGCTATCCTGCCAGGGCCTCCCTTTTGCATAACTTGGGCTGGGGCAGCGCTGGAGATTTGCCCGCCTACCTCATCTTCCATGAGGCAAGTTTGGCTTTCCTGCGCGGGGCGCTGGGGTCCGCTTTGGGGGCTTACTGGGGGGCCTGGTCGGCCATCGTCGTCAAAGGGGGGCTGGCCCTGTTGGCCCCAGGGAGCCTCGCCGCCTTGCGCGAAGGGCCTCGCCGCCCCTGGGCGCTTCTCACCATCTCGCTCGATTGGCTCTCCACGGCCGTCCTCGTCGCCTCTGGGAGCCTGTGGCCCGGGTTGGCCGCGCGCCTTTTGGGGTTTCTTGCCGTCCTCATCGCCTATGGCTTTGTGAGGCGCATTGCACCTCAAACGGAAACGGGCTGCCCTCCCCCTGCGGGGAACCAGCCCGAATAGACGGCCAAACCTCGTTTCAGCCTACAGCACTACGTTGAGCACGACCAAGGTGACGAACATCGTCAGCGCGAGGAAGCCCAGGCGCCTCAAATCGGCCAAAACGTAACGGTACTCTTGGCGAAAGTCCACCGGCGGGGCCACGGGTTCGGCCTCGCGCCGAGCGGCAGGGCGAGGCGCCGGGCGCTGGACAGCTGCCGACGGACGAGGACGCCCCTCCTCGCGCGGCGCGGGCGCCGCCGCAGGGGTTACCCTTTGCTGAGGGGGGCGAGTCGTGCGCGCCTGGGACCTGCGCGCGCGGTGCGATCTGCTCTTTTTGGCCATGCCTTCGCTCCTTTGGCGGCACATATACAGCCTGCGCCGCACCCGATCGTTCTGGGCGCATTATAGGGCGCCTCGGCAGGCTGTCAAAGCGGCCTATCCCCAGCCAAAGGGCGCCGGACCGGCGCATCAATCGAACGGCCCCAGCCAGATGCCCGTGGGGGGATTCTCCCCCGTGGCGCCCGCCAGGGGCACGCGTTCGATTGCCGGATAGGAATACATCCCCACCTGCGCCCAATAGGGGCCGGGCACCTCCGGTTCAAACACCGCCCAGGTGATGAGCGTGTTCCCCACCTGCCAGGCCTCGGAGGCCGCCGGCCCATCGCGCACTTGGAAGGGCGCCTCATCCATCATCGCATAGAGGTGGTTGAACTGGTGATACCGCTTGCCATCTACCGGGCCGACGATCCGCCACCAGGTGGCGAGGTATAGGCGGTTCCCCTCGCGCTGGACCCTCCAACCCCGCAATTGGGCGCCGTTCGCCAGGGCCGCGGGAGCCACCGCCCGAAATCCCTCGGGGTCGCCGCCGGCTACGGTTAGGGCTAGGTAAGGCGGCTCTCCCTCGCGCCGGGGGAGTTCGCGTTTGGCCTGCACTCGCCCTGTGGATAGGGCCTCTTTGCAAGCCGGTACCTCCGGCGCGAGGCAGAAGAGATGGGCCGTTTCTCCCTCCGGCGGGAGAAGGAGCGCCGAACGGCCGTCTATGATGCGGTGCGGGTAGCCCCAAAAGAGCACGCTCATCCCGGCCGCGTCCCCATCAAAGGCGATATCATCGCTCCAGGCATAAATGTAGACGGGGCTGCCATCCTTTACGGCGGCGGCTGCCGCGCGCGGGAACTTGAGCGGCGTACCCCACCCGCCGGGGATAAGCCGTTTGGCATTCTCCGAGATGCTCACCCCCACCGCGGCCCCCTGGGCAAGCGAGATGGCAAGGGCCAAGGCAGCCACAAACGGCCCCCGCCAACGCTCTCCCCAAGGCCTGGCCGCCGAGGCCGCCAAGAGCACCAAGGCGGGCAGCGCCGTGAGAAGATAGTGATGATAGACGGGCACGGCTGTATAGAGGAACCCCACGACGGGCGCTAGCGCCCAGGCGGGCAAAAGGTTCGCCAAGATATGGGCTGTCGTCGGCTCCTCTGGCCGCGGGCGCTTGACCAAGGTCAAAGCCATCCCCGCGGCCAAAAGGAGGCCGTTCGCCGCCCGCGCCGCCCACTGCGCCCAGTTCATCGCCGTGGGCCAATGCCAACTCTCGCCCAAGGGCAACCACTCCCAATGGGCGCCCAGGCCGATCTCCAGCCAACGCCTGAAGATGGCCCCATCGAAATGTGCCGAGGAATGCAAACCTTCCCTGAGCGCGAGGATCCTCCCCCAGGCGGGGATGACGAAATGCCACACAAAAGGGATCGCCGCCAAGATGGCCCCACCGCCCCCTGCTACGAGCCAAGGCCAGCCCTTCCATAAGCGGAAGCGCAGGGCAAGCCACAGCGTCCCCAAAAGGAGCACGACGCCGCTGTAATGCACCTGCCCCGCGAACCCGGCCAGGAAGACGTGCAGGGCCAGGGCCGGGCCGCTTCGCCGGCGTATGGCCCAGACCCCTGCCAAGGCCCAGAGGAGAGCCATCGGCGCCATAAGGTTCTGGCTCCAGATGCTGCGCGCATAGAGCACGCCGAAAGGCGAGCCGGCCATCAGCCAGGCGGCGGCTAGCCCCGCCCAAGGCCCCCAGGCCCGCCGCGCTAGGAGCCACACGCCCGCCACGGTCAACACGCCCACAGCGCCTATGCTTAGGCTCGCCACGAGGGGATCGGTCGAGAGCGCATACGGCAAGGCCATCATCCAGACAAAGGCGGGAAAGTTCGGTATGGGCGTGGATGACGGGATGCCGACGCTCACGAACTGGCCCTCGCGGACCATTTGCAAGGCCAGCAGGCTGACGCGCGCCTCGTCGTACGAAAAGGAGTGAACCCCCGGCCAGCCGAGTCGCAGCGTCGCGGCCCAAGCCAAGGCAGCGGCCAAGCCTATCCCTTCCCACACGCGCCAGGAGCGATCAGAGGCCATACCCTCCCTCGGGGAAAAAAGTTTTCTTCAAAGAACGCGCAATAGGATATTCTACAATTCTTATGACGATAAGGCAAGGGCATCGTTCCCGCCAAAATATGAAGAAATTGTGATCAGAGGGATTGTATCTACACCTCGAATGCTGCCCATTTTGCGCAATGCCCGAAATTCGCCTTGACAGGCGTTCCATCTCTCGTGTATCCTTCCGTAGGCTCGGTAGATTCGGCAAGCCTGCGGCCTTGCCAAGGCCGCAGACAACTCAAGAAAAGGAGTGCGAAAGATGAAAGTCGGTCTGTACACCATCACGTATCTCGGCGTTTGGTATGATGGCCCCGCCCTGACCCTCAAAGAGGTGATGGAGCGCGCCAAGCGGTTCGGGTATGATGGCATCGAGATTGACGGCAAGCGCCCCCACGGCAACCCTATGGATTTGGATTGCGCCGCGCGGGATGCCATCCGCAACGAGGCCGAAAAACTCGGCCTGGAAATCGTGGGCGTGGCCTCCAATAACGATTTCTCCAGCCCCGTGCCCGAGCACCGCGAGTGCCAACTCCTTATGGTGAAGGAGCAGATCAAACTCTGCAAAGATTTGGGCGGCAAGGTCGTGCGACTGTTCGGCGCCTGGCCCGGCATCACTTTCGTGAACGGCCGCGGCGCCTATGAGATGGCGCGCAACGCCTTCGAGCGGGCCTTCCCCGATGTGCCGCTCATCGAGCGGATGCGCCTGATTCGAGATTGCCTCAAAGAGGCGGCCGATATGGCCGGCGAGGCGGGCGTTACCGTGGCCCTGCAGAACCATCCGCCCATTATCCGCCATTGGCGCGATGTGGTGGATTTGGTGGAGGCCGTGAACAACCCCGCCCTCAAGGTCTGCCTCGATGCGCCGATGCTCATCTCTCAGAACGATGATTTCATCTGGAAAGCGGCCCGCACCGTGGGCAAACGCCAGGCGCATTCGCACTTTGGCGGGGAGTTCGAGGAAGATGCGCAGGGCAACGTCGTCCAAAAAGAGTTCTCCTTCGGGCGGCCGCTCATCAACTATCCCACCTTCCTCAAGGCGATGAAGGAAATCGGCTACGAGGGCTATTTCTGCTTCGAGTTCTGCCATCCGGCCGTCACCCGCTCGGAGGAGCCGTTGGGCCTCGATTTCATTGACCGCCAGGCCGAGTTGGCCCAGCGCTACCTCCGCGCGCAAATCGCCGCCGTCCAAGGGTAAACCTGCCGAGAGGCCGCTCTTTGCGAGAGCCCTCTTTCTGAGAGGGCTCTCGCGCCGTCAAAGGGATATCTCACCAAGGGGGTCATCAGATGGATCAGTGGGAATGGTGCGTCGTCGAGACTTCGACGAAGGAACCGGTCGTCAGTTTTGAAGATTATGTCATCTTTCATTTCTACTCGCCGGATGGATACCTCAAATTGAGCACCGGCGCCGTGCTCTTTGACCTCACGTGGGAGACGATGAACGACCTGAAGCGCCGCGAACTCCTCAACCGCCAAGGGTGGACCGCCGTGAACTATCATGAGGCCATCGCCAAACTCCTCCAAGAGGGGTGGGAACCACTGGGCACTTCGCTCACGAAGGAGGGAGCGCTCATCTATAACCTGCGCCGCCGTTACGCGCCGGAGGAAGAAGATCTCTAGGCGCCTTCGCTAGGCGCGGAACCGCCGGCTGTTCTGGGCGTATATCTAGTAGAGATAGCCCAAAGACAGCAAGGAGGCCATAATGACCAAGCGCGGCGAGTTCTATTTTGGCGGCCTTTTGGTCCTCATCGGCATCATCGCCCTCCTGGGGAGCCTTTTGCGCATCTCCGCGGGGGCCTTGATCTGGCCGCTTCTCCTGATCGGTGTGGGCGTGTGGCTCATCCTCAGGCCCCGCGTGGCCACCGAACGCCCGATCACCTTTCGCTTTCTCGGGGACCTCAAGCGGCGCGGCCCATGGGCCTTGCACGATGAGGAGATTTGGCTCATCATCGGCGATCTCGACCTCGACCTCACCCAGGCCCAAATTCCCGAGGGCGAGACGTGCCTGCGCCTCTATGGGTTTGTGGGAGATATAGACATCACCATCCCAGAGGGGCTGGCCTTCCGCCTGCGAGATACGGCCTTTGTGAGCGACGCCAAAATCCTGGGCGGCAAGCAAGAGACGTTCCTCTCCCCCATCACCTACGCCACACCGGAATATGAAGAGGCCAAACGGCGCGTGCGGGTGGAGGCCGTGCACTTTGTCTCCGATATTACGGTGCGGGCGGGCTGAGGATCGTCAGGTGCAGTGAACCCTCCCGCAGTTTAGAAACCTGCGGGAGGGTAAGGTCTATTCCTCTGGCGGGGCATCTTCCTCTTGGGGCGCGCTGCGACCTCGCAAGTCCGTCTCGTGGAGGTCTGCGCCGGAAAGGTCCATCCCCCGTAGGTTGACGCCCGCCAAGTTCGCCCCATGAAGATCCGTGCCGCGCAGCTTAGCGCCCGCCAGGTTGGCCCCAGTAAGGTTCGCCCCGTGGAAGTCGGCTCCCTCCAGGTCCGCCTCCGTGAGATTGCTCCCCGTTAGGTTCGCCCCGTGGAGGTCCGCACCGCGCAGATTGGCCCCTTTGAGCACGGCGCCTTGCAAGTTCGCGCCGTGGAGTTCACAATCCTCCAACTGCGCCCCCTCGAGGTTGGTTCCCATCAGGTTAGCGCCGTGCAGGTCCAACTCGGCGAGGTTCTGCCCCCGGAGGTTGGCCCCTCGCAGGTTCGCCCCGTGGAGATCGGCCTCTTCGAGGTTGGCGCCTTCCAAGTTGGCGCCCGTGAGGTTGGCGCCCTTGAGGTTCGCTCCGCGCAGATTCGCCTCGTGCAGATTGGCGCCCATAAGCGTTACCCCTTTTAGGTTGGCCCCCTCTAGGTTCGCGCCATGGAGGTCGGCCCCCATCAAGTTCCAACCGCGCAGGTCCATCTCGCGCAGGTCGCGCCCATGCCAATCGGGCTTAGCCCGCTCCCACCGTTTCGCCTGGGCATCTTCTGGCCCGGCCTCAAAGGGCGGGGGTGTGGCCGGCTCGGGGGGCGCAAAAGGGTCTTCCATCAAGGGCCGCGTGGCGCGCCCCGCCTCGTCCCGTTCCCAGGGGTTCACCATACCCTCGGCCCGCCCTCCCTGGCCCAAGGCCTCTAAGAGTTGTACGGCCTCATCCACGCTGATCTTGCGTTCCGCAAGCATCTGAAGGATACGCTCCCGTTCTTCGTCCATCTTGCTCCTTCTTTCGAACATTTTTATGGGGCGGCCTCGCCGCGCTTGGAAAGCGCCGCCACTGCCTCGGCCACGCTGATTTCGCCCCGCTCCAGGCGCTCGAGGATCTCGCGCCGCGCCACGGCCGCTTCGCGTTCGGCCCCCTGTTCCTCGCGGGAGGGAACCGCCTCAAAGCCCAGCTCCTGGATGATCTCTTGCAGGCGGTTGCGCAGCGACCAGTAGGATTGGCCCAATTCGCGCTCCATCTCTTTGAGGTTGCCACGGTACCGCACAAAGGCCGTGATGAAGGCTTGGCTCTCGGGTTTGAGGCGGCAGAAAGGGCAGGGATCGTACCGCGCCAAGATGACCGTCTCACAGCGCGTACAATGGAGCCTGGTAACCTCCATCTCCCCGCCGCAGTTAGGGCACCGAGTCAATATCGTGCGCATCGCCCCTCCTTTCACCAAAGAGTATAGCACAAATTTGACCAGATGTCAACTATTTTTTGTCTAAAAAGCCTTTTTACAAAAAAATTTATGCATTATCAAACATAATTTTGCGCCGCATTTCGCTTGACTTCTTCGGGCGCGCAGCGATAATGCGCGCACCACCCACGTCGAGGCGTTAAGTTTCCCACAAACGGGCTAAGGCGAGACCCCTTGTGAAGCGGAGGCCCAGCACCAAGGGATAAGGCGGGCGATATGACTCCTATCTTGAATTGGGGCGTTGAAGTCATCCTCTGGTGCCAGCGCTTCAGCCCCGCGCTCGATGCACCCTTTCGCGTGCTCACCTGGACGGGCGAGGCGGCGTTTTACATCCTCCTCTTGCCGCTCCTCTACTGGCTTGTGGATCGCTCTACGGCCGTGCGCCTCACCCTCCTCTTCTTGGCTTCCGCCTACCTAAACGCCGTGGCCAAGGCCATCTTGGCCCAGCCGCGCCCCTTTGCCTACGATCCGCGCGTCTTGATGCTCACCTCGGCCACAGGGGGCGGCCTGCCCAGCGGGCATGCGCAGAATGCCGTCGTCTTGTGGGGGTATCTGGCCCTGCGCTGGAAGAGGCGCCTCTTCACGGCCCTGGCCGCGCTCCTCATCGTGCTCGTGTCGCTCTCGCGCGTCTATTTGGGGGTGCACTTTCCCACAGATATCCTAGGCGGTTGGCTATTAGGGGCGCTTGGTCTGGCCCTCTTTTGGCGCTACCAAGATCGCTTAGCCGCCGCCTGGGGAGGCCTCCCCTTCGGCCTACAGGTCGGCGCTGGCTTGGCCCTGCCCGCCGTTATCCTCGCCCTATACGCCGAACCCACCGGCGACGCCCTCATCGCCGCTGCGGCCCTGGCCGGCATAGCGGGCACGCTCCCCTTGGAACGGCGCTGGGTGCGCTTCCGCCGCGCCCGCTGGGGCTGGGCGATGGTCGCTGCGCTGGGCATCGGCATGGGCGGCGTGGCCCTCCTTTATCTGAGCCTCAAAGCCCTCTTCGGAGAGGCCGCCTCGTTTGCCGCGCTGCGCTTCTTGCGCTATGCCGCGCTAGGGGCTTGGGTTATGTTCGGCGTGCCGTGGGCGATGGCCCGTTTGGGCCTTGCCGTGCTTGACAGGCCTCTTCACGGCGGCAATAATAAAAACGAGGTAAATGCCAACTCCCCTCTCAAGGAGCCAAGATGACGCAACCACCCCCCACGGCTGAGGCGGCCGTCCGCCGTTTGGAGGAGCGGCTCGCCGCGTTGGAACGGGCCGCGCTCCTGAACGATGTGCGCAACCGGCTGGCCCAGGCGGATGCCGATCTCCTCCGCCTGCCGCAGGAAATCGCCGCTCTCCGCAGCCGGGGGTTCCTCTATCGCGCCGGCTGGGAGGCGCGCTTGAGCGCCCTCGCCGAGGAATGGCCGCGCCTGCGCCCTGGCGTGCTGAACGCCATCGAAAGCCACAGCGCCAGGCTGCGGCCCGCTATCCTGAGCGTCGAAGAATCCGTGCGTCGCCTTTCCGCCCTGCGTTCCAGCCCTTTGAGCGCCGCCGAGCCTACCTTGCGCCGCGTGGAAAGTGAAATCGCTGCCTGCGAGCACCTTGTGAACGCCTCGGCCGATGCCGTGCAGAACCTGTTCCGAGGGTTCCTGACGAACCTGGAGGCCCTCTCTCGTGAAGTGGCCGATATCTCGCGTATGATGGGTTGGCTGGCCGAGGCGCGTTTTGTGCTCCAGCCGGGCGAGGGCCTCGTGGAGGCCGTCCAAGCGCGATTCCTACGGGGAGATGAGCGCCAAGAGGGCATCCTCTTCCTCACCGATCAGCGTCTCATCTTCGAGCGGCGCGAAAAGGTGGCCCGCAAAAAGGTGCTCTTTATCACCACGGCCTCGGAGACCATCCAAGAGGTGGTTTGGGAGGCACCCCTTGCCCAGGTTGGCGAGGTCAACGCGGCCGAGGCGCGCAGGGCGCTCGTCCTGAAGCGCGAACTTTTGGCCATCTCGCCCGCCCCAGGTGGGCCCTTTGGCCGCGCCGAACTGGAACTCGACGCCGATTCCGAAACCTGGCGCGCCCTCATCCTGCGCTGCCAAACGGGCGAGGTCGCGCAGGATCGGGCGGGCGGCGCGCCCGAGGTGCCCGTGTTCATCATCCCGCCCAAGTGCCCTTCTTGCGGGGCGGCGCTCGACCGCGCTGGCCCGGTGCGGGGGCTATCGTCCATCCGCTGCGAGTATTGCGGCACGACCATCCCCTTACAAAGAGCCTGAAGGAGCGCCATGGAATTAGGGATTCAAGGCAAGGTCGCCTTAGTGGCTGCCGCGAGTAAAGGCCTGGGCAAAGCGACAGCCCTCGCCCTCGCCGAAGAGGGGTGCGCCGTCGCCATTGCCGCGCGCAACGAAGCCGACCTAGCGCTCGCCGCGGAAGAAATCCGCCGAACCACCGGGAGCACGATCCTCCCGGTCCGCGCGGATGTGAGCCGTGCCGCCGATTGCGAAGCGCTTGTGGCGCGCGTGCGCGCCGAACTCGGCCCGGTGGAAATCCTGGTGAACAACGCGGGCGGGCCGCCCCCGGGCACCTTTACCGATGTAACCGATGAGGATTGGCTCGCCGCTTTTCAGTTGAACCTGATGAGCGCCGTGCGGCTTACGCGGCTCGTCCTCCCCGAAATGCGTTCCCGCCGTTGGGGGCGCATCATCAACATCGTCTCCCTCGCCGTCAAACAGCCCATTCCGAACCTCATCCTCTCCAACGCCGTGCGCGCCGGCGTCGTGGCTATGGCCAAGACCTTGGCCGGCCAAGTGGCCGCCGAGGGCATCACCGTCAACAACGTCTGCCCCGGCTATATGCTTACCGACCGCGTGCGCGCCCTGGCTGCCGATCGCGCTGCCCGCGAGGGGCGAACGGTGGAGGAGGTCTTGGCGGAATCGCAGGCCGCCATCCCGATGGGGCGCCTGGGCCGCCCAGAGGAACTCGCCGCGCTCATCGCCTTTTTGGCCTCCGAGAAGGCCTCTTACATCACCGGGGCCACCATCCAGGTGGATGGCGGCGCGATCCAGGGCCTGCTATGACCGCTGACGAGACGCTCTTCCTCTGGCCCGATGGGTCTCCCCACAACAAGACCGCGCAGCGGCCCCGATTGGAGATATATCATCCCACGGGGGCGTTTCGGGGGCAGGCTATCATCATCTTGCCCGGCGGCGGCTATGAGATGCTCGCCCCCCACGAGGGCGAACCCTTTGCGCGGCTCTTTGCGCGGCACGGCCTCCTCGCGGCGGTGTGTGTTTATCGCGTAGCGCCCCATCGCTACCCCGCGCCGATGGCCGACGCCGCCCGTGCCGTGCGTCTGGTGCGCGCTCAAGCCGCGCGTTGGGGGCTGCGCCAAGGGGCGCTCACCCTGATGGGCTTCAGCGCCGGCGGGCATTTGGCGAGCACCATCGCCACCCAGCCCGATGTGCACCGCGACCCGCTGGATGACCTTGCGGCCCTTTACAGCGCCCGGCCCGATCGCCTGGCCTTGGCCTACCCCGTCATCTCGATGGTGCGCGAGTATCACCTCGGCTCGGCCGTGGCGCTCCTTGGTCCCCGGCCACCGGAAGCCCTGCGTCGCCAACTGAGCAACGAACTGCACGTCTCCCCGGCTAACCCGCCCACCTTTATCTTTCACACAGCAGATGATGACGTGGTGCCCGCCTCCCATAGCCTCCGGTTTGCCCAGGCCTGCCGCGCCCAGGGCGTGCCCGTCTCGCTACACATCTACCCCAGCGGGCCGCACGGCGTGGGGTTGGCCGAGGAATGGCCCGATCTGCGCTCGTGGGTAGATCGCCTGCTGGAATGGCTTCTGGAGGACGTTCCGCCGATGCCCTAGAAAACCCTGCCCCTAAGAAGACGCGGCGACAGGTTTCGTCGCCCCTTTGGGATACGATCCAAGAGGACGATATGAGGAGTTTCTCCCCCCCACCCTCACCTCTCGGGCGATAGGGCCTCTTAGAAGGGCCGCGCTGCGAGCGGTGAAACCGAAAGGCAACCGATGAACACAGCAAGCCTTGTAGAAGCCCTTCTCGCCGGCCTCCTCTTTTACGATGAGGCCTGCCGAACCGGCCCAGACCTGGCTACCCTGCGCGCCCAAGCGGAATCTTCCGATGCGCCCTTGCAATGGCTCTTTGCAACGTCCGGTTCTCCACGGGCCTGCGGCCTACTGCGCCAGGCCGCTCAAGCCCTGCTCCGTTTGGCCGAGGCCATCGAGGAGGGCCAGGCGCGCGGTGCGGAGGATGACTGCGCGATGTGGTACACCTTGGCGAGCGCGCCGCCCTGGCTGCTTCGCCCCTGCACCCCCGACGATACCCTGCCCGATGTGGCCCTCCTCCGCCTGAGAGATGACCTCTACGAGGGTGATTGGGAGGCCCTCATCGCTAGTTTGGAGGAAGCCGATGCGCAAGGCTGGCGCTGGGCCATCGCGCGGTGCCGCGCCCTGCAACGGGTGGAGCGAGAGATCGGCACCTCGCTCGTGGAACTGCTCAGGGCGCCGGATAGCCCTCAACCCCCTGGCACGGCAAATTGACTTTTTCGCCAAATCGTATATGCTAAAAGCAACTTCCGCAGGGTAAGGGCGATGGTTGATCTCGCGAAAACGCGAAACCGGATGAACCTTTTGAACGGTGCGATGGCCAACGCATCGCGCTTGCCCGCTGCGGCCCGTGCCTCCTTCGAGGGCAGCCTGTTTGCGTTCTACTTTTATTATCCCCGCTACTTTGCGGGGGCTGCTGCGCTCCACGGGGGCCGGTATAGGTAAGAAGCATCACAGAATCCATATACATCGAGAGCGTGGAGCGCCAAGCCCCACGCTCTCTTTATTTTACGGCCGCAGAAAGGAGCATCTATGCCCATACGAGGTGTGCGAGGGGCCACCACCGCCCCGGCCAACGAAGCCGACCTCATCCTGGGGGCGACGAGGGCCTTGTTGGAGGAGATGATCTGCGCCAACGGCATCGCCGGCGCCGACGTCGCCGCGGCCTTCTTCACCGCCACCCCAGACCTGAACGCCGCTTTCCCCGCGCGCGCCGCCCGCGAATTGGGCTGGCAGCACGTGCCGCTGTTGGATGCCGTCGAAATCGCCGTGCCGGGCAGCCTGCCGCGGTGCATCCGCATCCTCCTCCTATGGAATACTGAGAAACCTCAGGATGAGATCATCCACGTTTACCAGCGTGAGGCGCGCGCCCTGCGCCCAGACCTCCTCGGGCAAGACCCTCCCCCACAAGGAAAGGAGAAAGAACGATGATTGTCGTGATGCAAAATGGCGCCACCAAAGAGCAGATTCAAGCCGTCGTCCGCCGGGTGCACGAATTAGGGTTCCGCCCACACCTCTCCGAGGGCCAGGAGCGGACGATTATCGGGGTCATCGGCGATGAGCGCCCCATAGACGATTCCGTCTTTCGCCTGATGGATGGCGTCGAAAAGGTCGTCCGCATCCTCAAGCCTTACAAACTGGCCAGCCGAGACTTTCACCCCGAAAATACCATCGTGCCCATCAACGGTGTGCGCATCGGCGATCGCAGCGTGGTCATCATCGCCGGGCCGTGCGCCGTGGAGAGCCGCGAACAGATTCTAGAGACGGCCCAAGCCGTCAAAGAGGCGGGGGCGCACATCCTGCGCGGCGGGGCCTTCAAGCCGCGCACCTCGCCGTACAGTTTCCAAGGGTTGGGCTACAAGGGGCTGGAACTCCTCGCCGAGGCCAAGGCGGCCACGGGCTTGCCCGTCATCACCGAGGTGATGGCCCCCGAGCAAGTGCCTATGGTGGCTGAGGTGGCCGATATCCTCCAAGTGGGCACCCGCAATATGCAGAATTACAACCTCCTTCACGCCTTGGGCGCCCTGGGCAGGCCCGTGCTCCTCAAACGCGGGATGATGTCCACTATGGAAGAACTGTTGATGTCCGCGGAGTACATCCTTTCGCACGGGAACTATCGCGTCATCCTGTGCGAACGGGGCATCCGCACCTTTGAGCCGTACACCCGCAACACGCTGGATATCAGCGCCGTACCCGTCCTCAAAGAGACGACACACCTGCCCGTGGTAGTGGATCCGAGCCACGCCGCCGGCCGTTGGGAATGGGTAACCTCCCTCTCACTCGCGGCCATCGCCGCCGGCGCCGATGGGCTGGAGGTGGAAGTGCACCCCCACCCCGATAAGGCCCTTTCCGACGGCGCCCAATCTCTGCGGCCCGAGCGCTTTGCCGAGATGGTGGCGCGGGCGCGCCAGGTGGCCGAGGCCGTCGGGCGTACGGTGGAGGGGTGAGGGCTATGCCAGTGCCCTTGTCAGAGGCCCAGGTGGCCATCGTAGGGTTGGGGCTGATGGGCGGGTCGCTTGCCGCCGCGCTCAGTGCGCGGCGCGCCTGCCGACGCATCGTGGGCATCGCCCGCCGGCCGAGCACCCTCCGCACGGCGCTCGCCCTGCGCATCATCCACCAAGGGGAGACGGACCTCGCCGCAGGCGTGCGAGAGGCGGACCTCGTGGTGCTCGCCACGCCCGTGCGCGATATCTTGGCCCGCATCGCCGAAATCGGGCCGCTCCTCAAGCCGGGGTGCGTCCTCCTCGATGTGGGCAGCACCAAGCGGGCCATCTGCCAAGCGATGGAGGCCCTGCCGCCGCACGTCCAGCCCATCGGCGCGCACCCGATGTGCGGCAAAGAGACCTCTGGCTTGGCTATGGCCGAACCGGACCTCTATCAAGACCGCGTATTCGTCCTTTCGCCCTTGGAGCGCACGGCGCCCGAGGCCCTGGCCCTGGCCGAGGAAATGGTGCGCGCCGTGGGGGCGCGCCCTTTAGTGCTTGACCCCGCCCGGCATGACGCTTTGGTCGCGGCCATCAGCCACTTGCCCTATCTCCTTTCCATCGCGCTCGTCCTTTCTGCCGAACGCCTTGCCGAAGGGGATGCGCTCCTTTGGGCGCTCGCCGCCAGCGGCTTTCGAGATACGAGCCGCCTGGCGGCAACGAACGTGGAGATGATGCTGGATATCCTCATCACGAACCGCGAGCCGATCCTTGCCGCCCTGCGGACCGCCCAAGGCGAACTCGCAACGCTTGCCGAACTCTTGGCTCAACAGGATTTCAGCGCCTTGCAGGCCAAACTAGAGGCCGCACGGCAGCGACGAATGGAGGTGTTCCCATGAAATTGCGAGTCAACCCGGTGCCTCGCCTGCGCGGAGAGGCTACCCTCCCCGGCGATAAATCCATCACCCACCGCGCGCTCCTCTTGGGGGCCATCGCCGAAGGCGCCTCGCGCGTCGAGGGCTTTCAGAGCGGAGGAGATTGCCAGGCCACGCTAGGCTGCCTACAGGCCTTGGGAGTGCTCATCGAGAGGCCCGGGCCGGGCGAACTGCTCATCCACGGGAAGGGCCTGCGCGGGTGGCGCGAGCCTGTGAACGTCCTCAACTGCGTGCGCTCGGGCACTACGATGCGCCTCCTCGCCGGCCTTTTGGTGGGGCAGCCCTTTTACAGCGTCCTCACCGGAGATGCCCAACTCTTGCGCCGGCCGATGGATCGCGTGGCAGACCCCTTGCGCGCTATGGGGGCGCACATTTGGGGGCGCGAGGGGGGGCGGTTCCCGCCCCTGAGCATCCAGGGGGGCGCGCTCCACGGCGCCGAACACCGCCTGAACGTGGCGAGCGCCCAAGTCAAATCGTGCCTCCTCCTCGCGGGCCTCTATGCTGAAGGGGAGACGACCGTCATCGAGCCGGGGCCTTCGCGCGACCACACGGAACGTATGCTGAAGGCGCGGGGGGTGGCCGTTCGCACCGAGGGGCTGCGGCACACCCTCCAAGGGCCAGCGGAGCGTTTGAACGCCGTGGAGACCATTGTGCCGGGGGACTTCTCTTCTGCGTCCTATTTCATCGTAGGGGCGATGCTTGTGCCCGATAGCCGCGTTCTCCTAAAGAACGTCAACATCAACCCGACGCGCACGGGCCTGCTCGATGCCCTCGCTGCGATGGGCGGCTCGGTGCAGATGGCGAATAGGCGCGATACGGGCGGCGAACCCGTGGCCGATCTCCTCATCGAGAGCCAGCCCCTGCGGGCCGCGAGCATCGGCGGAGACCTGGTGCCCCGGATGATTGATGAATTCCCCATCCTGGCCCTGGCGGCCACCCAGGCCGAGGGCGTCACGCGGGTGCGGGACGCGGCGGAACTCCGCGTCAAAGAGAGCGATCGCATCGCCACCATCGTCTCGGCCCTACGGGCCTTGGGCGCCCACATCGAGCCGTATGACGACGGTTTTGATATCGAAGGGCCAACGCCCCTCGTGGGCACCACGGTCGAGTGTTACGGCGACCACCGTTTGGCAATGACCTTGGCCATCGCCGGCCTCATCGCCTCGGGGCAGACGACCATCCAGGGCAGCGAATGCATCGCCGATTCCTTCCCCGGTTTTCAAGAGTGCCTCTTGACCCTTACCGAAGGAGCCGCCCTGTGAACCGCTCAATGCCGCGCATTATGGGCCATACGCAAGTGGCGGGCGTCATCGGTTGGCCCATCGGCCACAGCCTTTCGCCCGCGATGCATAACGCTGCTTTTGCCGCGCTCGGCCTGGATTGGTGCTACGTGCCCTTCGCGGTGCCCCCGGAGCGCCTGCCGGAGGCGGTGCGCGGTTTGCGCGCCTTGGGCGTGCGCGGGGTGAACGCCACCGTCCCCCATAAAGAGGCGCTCCTCCCCTTGGTAGATGCCTTGACGCCCGAGGCAGAGGCCATCGGCGCGGTCAACACGCTCCACATCCGCGAGGAAGGCATCCTGGGCCACAATACGGATGCGGCCGGGTTCCTGCGCGCCCTCCACGAGGCGGGGTTTGACCCCGCCGGCTGCGCGGCCCTCGTGTTGGGCGCAGGGGGCGCGGCGCGAAGCGTGGTATACGCCCTGGCGAGCGTCGGGGCAAGCGTTCGTATCCTCAACCGCACGGTGGCGCGGGCTGAAGCCTTGGTCGCCGCCTTGCGCGCGCGCCTCCCCACGGCTGACCTTTCGGCCGGGCCGCTCACGCCGGAGGCCATTGCGCAACACCTGCCGATAGACCTCGTGGTCAACGCGACGACTCTGGGTATGTGGCCTCAGGTAGAGGCCAGCCCTTGGCCGGCGCGCCTTCCCTTCCCCAAAGGGGCCTTTTGCTACGATCTCATCTACACGCCGCGAGAGACGCATTTTGTGCACCAGGCGCGTGCCGCCGGCGCTCAGGCCGCGAACGGCCTGGGGATGCTCATACACCAAGGGGCGGAATCCTTCGCCCTGTGGACGGGCATCCAACCGCCGGTAGAGGTGATGCGCGCCGCCTGCGAACAAGCCCTAGGAGGGATGTAAGATGCTCCGCTTCCTCACCGCCGGCGAGAGCCACGGCCCCGGCCTCACCGTCATCGTAGATGGTCTGCCCGCCGGGTTGCCCATCGCCCCCGAGGAGATCAACCGCGACCTCGCCCGCCGCCAGGGCGGTTACGGGCGCGGAGGCCGCCAACACATCGAACGCGACGAGGTGCAGATTCTCGGCGGGGTCGTTGAGGGGAAGACCATCGGCGCACCGCTTGGGATGTTCATCCCCAATCGAGATTACGAAAACTGGCGAAACCGCCCCATCCCCCGGTGGACGCGCCCCCGCCCCGGCCATGCGGATTTGGCCGGGGCCAGCAAATACGGTTTGTTAGAGGATATGCGCCTGGTGGCAGAGCGCGCCAGCGCCCGCGAAACAGCCGCGCGGGTGGCCGCGGGCGCCGTGGCCAAACACCTCTTGCGCCAGGCGGGCATCGTCGTGGGCAGTTATGTGGAGGCGATCGGCGGAGAGACCGCCTCGGTGGAGGCCATGCCGCTAGAGGAGCGCTTGGCCCTGGCCCTTTCCTCCGACGTCTCCTGCCCCGACGAGGCCGCCGCCCTTCGTATGCGCCAGCGCATCGAGGCCGCCCGCCAGGCGGGGGATTCCTTGGGCGGCATCCTCGTCGTGGTGGCCTTGGGCCTGCCGGTGGGCCTCGGCTCCTACGCCCAGTGGGATCGCCGCCTTGACGCGCGCCTGGCCCACGCCGTGATGAGCATCCCGGCCATCAAGGGCGTGGAGATCGGTCCCGCCTTCGAGAATGCCGCCCTACCCGGCACTGCCGTGCATGACGCGCTTTACCCCGGCCCGTATGGCCCCGTGCGCCATACCAACCGCGCCGGCGGGTTGGAAGGAGGCATCACCAACGGCGAGCCACTCCTCCTCCGCGCGGCGATGAAACCCATCCCCACCACGCTGGCACCCCTCCCCACGGTGGATCTCGCCACGGGCGAGGCGGTAACCACCCAGTATCAGCGTTCCGACGTATGCGCTGTGCCCGCTGCGGCGGTGGTGGCCGAGGCAATGGTGGCCTGGGTGTTGGCCGATGCCTTCTTGGAGCGTTACGGCGGAGACGATTTGAGCACCATTCTGCGGAGGCTAAAGGATGGACCTCGCCAAGCGTAATCTGGTCATCACGGGGTTTATGGCCACCGGCAAGACGACCGTCGGCCGCGGCGTGGCCGCCCGGCTGGGCCGCCCTTTTGTGGATATGGACGCCCTTATCGCCGAACGCGCGGGCTGCAGCATCCCCGAGATCTTTCGCCGCTATGGCGAGGTCACCTTCCGCCAGTTGGAGCGCGCCCTGTGCGAGGAACTCGCCGCCCGCGAGGGGTTGGTCATCGCCACGGGGGGCGGGGCGCTGGTGGATGAGAGGAATCGAGACCTGCTCGCCCGCCGGGGCATCCTCATCTGTTTGGATTGCGAAATCCCCACCCTGTTGCGCCGCCTGCGAAACGTGGCCGATCGCCCGATGCTCTGGGGAGAAAACCCCGAACAGCGCCTGCGCGCCCTCTGGGCCAAGCGCCAGCCGGCCTATGCGGCCATCCCACACCACGTGGATACGACGGCCCTTTCGGCGCCGGAGGTCGTCGAGCGCATCGCTTCGCGCTACGGGGCGGAACCCAAACTATGGCACGTCAAAACGCCCACGGGGGAATATCCCGTCCACCTCGCGGCGGCCGGGCTGGATGCGCTCGGCGCGTTGGTGTATGAGGCGGGTATCCGCACGCGCGCGGTGGTGGTGAGCGATGAGCACGTGGGGCCGCTCTACAGCGCGCGGGCCGTGGCAAGCCTGAAGCGTTGGGGCCTCTCCGCGGAGGCCATCCACCTGCCCGCCGGCGAGGAGCACAAGACCCTTGCCACGGTCGCTTCCCTCTATGACCGCTTTGCCGAAATGGGCCTCGACCGCAGCGGCGTGGTGGTGGCCCTGGGTGGGGGCGTCATCACGGATATGGCCGGTTTTGCCGCCGCCACCTATATGCGCGGTGTGGCGCTCGTGCAAGTGCCCACCACCCTTCTCGGGATGGCCGATGCGAGCGTAGGCGGCAAGGTGGCCGTGGACCACCCACGGGGCAAGAACCTCATCGGGGCCTTTGTCCAGCCGCTCTTGGTGCTCCTCGACCCTCTCCTCCTCGATACCCTGCCGGAAATCGAATACCGCGCCGGTATGGCGGAAGTCATCAAGCACGGCATCATCGGCGACCCCGAACTCTTTGCCGCGCTGGAGGCGAACGCTTCCCCCGACCTCAACTGGGTCTTACGCCGCCAACTCCAGGTCAAGATAGACGTGGTGGAAGAGGACCCCTATGAGAAGGGCCGCCGCGTGGTGCTCAACCTGGGGCATACCTTTGCCCATGCCTTCGAGGTCCTTTCGGAATATCGCCTACATCACGGCCTCGCGGTGAGCATCGGGCTGGCGGCGGCGGCCCACCTGGCCGAACTGCGCGGCCTATGCACAGAAGAGACGCGCCGGCGCATTCTCGCCGCGCTCGAACGGCACGGCCTCCCCACGCACTATGATAGCCATCCCCCCGAGGCCGTATATGGCGCGATGGCCCTCGACAAAAAGCGCCAGGGGAGCCGTTTGCGGTTCATCTTGCCCCGCGCCATTGGCGACGTGGTGGTGGATGGCGATATCCCCCCATCCCTCGTGCTCAAGGCGCTAGAAAGGATCCGCCTATGAACCCGCAATACCTCGTCATCCACGGCCCGAACCTGAACCTCCTCGGCATGCGCGAACCCGAGATCTATGGCCACGAGACGCTTGAGGAGATCAACCGGCGCCTCCGCGTATGGGCCGAACAAGAGGGCGTCTCGCTCCGCATCATCCAGAGCAACGATGAAGGGGCCATCATAGACGCCATTCAGGAGGCAAGAACCTGGGCGCGGGGCATCGTCATCAACGCGGGGGCCTATACGCACACCAGTTACGCCATCCGAGACGCCCTCGCCGCCATCCGCCTCCCCGCCATCGAGGTGCACCTCTCGAACATCCACGCGCGAGAGGCCTTTCGGCGCCGCAGCCTCATTGCGCCCGTCTGCCTGGGGCAGATCTGCGGGCTGGGGTGGCGCGGCTACCTCTTGGCCTTGCAGGCCCTCCTGGCACGCGATCGCGAGGAATCGGCGCCTGGGGAATAGGTAACTCACGGCGCACCGGGCGGCCCGGTGCGCCGTGTATCTTATCGGCGCCGCAAGAAGGGCGGGATGTCGAGGTCGGTTACATCGAACGGTTTCGAGGAGGCGGCCGCGGAGGGCTTGGGGGCGGCTTGAGGCGCCGGCTGTTGAGCGCGGGATGTGGGCACCTCGCGCGCCTGCGTGCGGCCGCGCTGATCGAGGCTAAACCCTGTGGCCACCACAGTAATCTGCAGTTGATCGCGCATCTGCGGGTCAATCACCGCGCCAAAGATGATGTTCGCATCGGGCGCGGCCGTCTTGCAGATGAGATCTGCCGCCTGAGATACCTCATAGAGCGTCAGGTCCTCGCCGCCCTTCACCACAAAGAGCACCCCCAAGGCGCCGCTGATATCCACATCCAACAAGGGGCTAGTGATGGCCTGCTGGGCGGCGGCCAAGGCGCGCTCCTCGCCGGAGGCACGGCCGATGGCCATCAACGCCGCGCCGCCGTTCGTCATAATTGTCCGCACATCGGCGAAATCTACATGGATGAGGCCCGGCGCATTGATGAGTTCGGAGATGGCTTGCACCCCCTGCCGGAGGATGTCATCGGCCAGGGAGAAGGCCTGCTGGAGGGGTACGTGCCGATCCACCAACTGCAAGAGGCGGTCATTCTGGATGGTGATCAGCGTATCCACGTGCTCGCTGAGTTTTTTGAGGCCCTCACTCGCCGCCTGGGCGCGCTTGGCCCCCTCGAAACTAAAGGGGCGCGTCACCACAGCCACGGTCAGCGCGCCTTCGCTTTGGGCGATCTCAGCGATGACGGGCGAGGCGCCGGTGCCCGTACCGCCCCCCAGGCCCGTGGCGATAAAGACCATATCGGCCCCATCGAGGAGGGCGCGCACCTCTTTTTCGGATTCCTCGGCTGCTTTGGCGCCGATCTCAGGGTGGCCCCCCGTGCCCAACCCCCTCGTCAAGTTACTCCCGATGCATAGGCGAATCGGCGCGCTGGAGAGGGCCAGGGCGGCCGCATCGGTGTTGATGGCGATGAATTCCACATCGGCAACGCCTGCATCCATCATACGGTTGATGGCGTTACAGCCGCCGCCCCCCACGCCGACCACCTTGATCTTGACCAGGTCCCCTAGGTTTTCCCAATTGGTATCCATATTCCCCCTCTCCATCGCAGAGGCGTTATGATAGGCCCATCCTAGCATACGCAAAGAGGGCTGTCAAGCCTTTTGGGGCGCCCGTGCGTAAAGAATAGCACAAAAAGGGGGCAGGCGGCTGCCTGCCCCCTAAGGCGCTGCGTTCCAAGGAGAGGGGGCCCCTTCAACGCAACCCTTAGGCGCGTTGGCCGACTTTGCGTTCCGTGCCTTGGCGGAGGCGGCGGATGTTAGCGCGCAACCCCCAGGCCGAAAGGGCGCCCGTCGCCAGGGTGAAGGCGAGCGTCTCCCACGGCCAGGCGCCCCAGGTCGCCCCCGCGATGCACGCCACGGGCAAGAGCGCGGCGAAAGTAAGCGACCCCAGCGAGGCATAGCGCGTGCCCGCGATGACCCCAAGGGCCGCAGCCGCCGCCCCCAAGCCTCCCCAGGGCATCAAACCGAGCGCTGCCCCCAGGGTGGCCATAGTGCCCACGCCGCCTTTAAAAGCGAGAAAAATCGAATAGTTGTGCCCAACGACGGCGGCAACGCCCCCCAGCGGCGCGGCCCAAGGCCAGGTGCCGCCCAAGGCTTTGCTTACGGCCACAGCGGCGTACCCCTTGGCCGCATCGCCCAAGATGGTCAGCGCCGCGGGAAGGGCGCCCGCCACGCGGAGCACGTTGGTGCCCCCCGTGTGCCCGCTCCCTACGGCGCGAATATCCACTTTTTTGACGGCCAATGTGATGAGGTACCCCACGGGCAAGGCGCCCAAGAGATACGCCAGCACCAACCCCACCCCCACGCGCAACCCGATCATACCCACCCCTCAGCCAGGAATGCCCCTCTTTAGCGCGCCGCCGCGGCCAAGGCGCGCCCCAAGGCACGGCACTGCTCGAGGGTTTGTTCGCTGGGCCGCCCCTGCGAGGCCACCAGGTCGCCCACCTGTGTGCCGATCCTTCGGAACAGGTTCGGCATCACCTCTTTCACGCGGCCGCCCCGCCCGTGCGAACAAAAGAGGGCATAGGGCTTGCCCGTGAGGCCGGGCATCCCCTGACGCACGGAAAGGATGAAATGATCGTCCAGGAACATCTTGAGGCCGCCGGCGATGTAGGAATAATAGTCCGGCGAGCCAAAGGCCGCGCCATCGTACTGGGCGAAGGAGGCTGCATCGAAGCGGCCGTCGTTCGTGTTCCACAATGCAACCTCGCACCCCGCCTCGCGCAGGCCCTCGGCCACGGCCTGGGCCATCAACCCCGTGTTGCCGTGCTCTTGCGAATGATACAACACCAATACCTTCGCCATCGTTCCTCCTTTGCCTCACCTATGATCTACGCTCGACGTGGAGCGGCTGAACCTTGGCCGCCCGCGTCGTACGCGGTTGAGCGCGCTCTAGGCGGAGTAGGCGGCTATCTCGCCAGATATCCGTCATCATCCGCCCCGATTTCGTCCGCCGTTCGAGTTCGCGCAACACGAAAGCGATGACTTCCTTTTCCTCAAGTGGCCCAACCCCTGGCGAGGCCACCAATTTGAGGATCGTTCGCCCGCCCTCTTCTGTCTCGACGAATTGATAATCTCCCGGCCCGCCCCCGAAGCGCTGTGGCAGAGCAGATTCCAAAAGGTCAAGGAGATCCGCCCCCATAAAGTGCATCCCCACGGAGGTCAACTTCTCATAACTGCGGATGGTGTGGAGATGGACGTTCAGCCCAGCCGCGCCCAAAGGGCAGCCGCACTCGCGAACCTCCATCGTGGCATAATCGCCCAGTTCTACATTCAGCATCACTTTGGTCATCCGTGGCGAAAAGAAAGTCAAGAAGAGCGCGCCGATCGGTTCCGGCCAGCCGGGCAGGGTTTTCGGTTCTTGGATGATCGCTACGCGATAAGTATGGATGTGCACATCATCGGGCACGGCCGCATAACCGCAAGAGTAACCGATGGCCCCCGTCTCGGCAATGGCGTACTGTGAAGCATAGCGAAGCCCTACTTCATCAAAGAGCGCCGCTTTGGCCTCCGTAAGGGGTTCGCCGCCTACGCGCACCGTATGGCCGCGGATATCCAACCCCAAGCGTTTCGCCGCTTGGGCTATGAACACTGCGCCGCTCGTCATCGTATCGAGGTGGAGTAAGCGCCCCCGCGCCTTTTCTTCCGCCAACCATTTTGCAATCACCTCGGCGCGATCCATCGGCACATATTCGGGCCAGGGGATGTGTTGACCCATCACGGCGGAGCCGAGCACCGTCGCCGCCGTGACGAAGGCGCTTTTGCCCGAGGCGGAAGAAAACCCCGGGCGCGTTGGAGTGAACCAGCGCACCGCCTGCTGGCCAATCTTGATGTTGCGCAATGCCCCGCGCAACCCCGCTGCTCCAGGCGGTGCCGGCCTCCAAAGGGCAAAGGGCTTATCTTCCAAGCCATAGGCGCGCAAGAACAGGTAGCGCGGAGGCAGTTCGTACATCAAGTCGAGCACATCGAGGGGCGTGGCCGTGCCGCGCGACCGCGAGCCGCCCGTGTGAGACGTCAGTTGTGTGCCTGCGGTCGCCACATTGAACGCCTCGGGCGTTACGGGCATCTCCAATCGCGCTCGCTGGATGGGGCGCCGCCCTTTGAACTCGTCCAGCGTCACATAAACCCCCGCCTCGTACAGCTGCCGCAGACACCCCTCGATGCCGCCATCGCGGATCATCTTGCAGACGCGCTCTTCCGTCAGCCCAGCCATCTCCATCAGGCGCCAATATGGGCTGGAGGGATTCCCAAAGATATGCAAGCGCAGCATCCGCTCGAAGGCACCTTGCCGTTCGGCTAACCATATTTGGATGGTGCCCTCCGCATCGTGCCAATTCGGCGGCGCCTGCCAGAACTCGCGCAAACTCCTCAAGTAGCGCCCCATCATCCGCACATCGTGAACGACGGTCATACGCTCCCTCTTTAGGTCTCAATGTAGCGCAGTGAGAAGGCCCTGTCAACGCCCCTCCGCCCGGCAAGAAGGAATGCTAGCCCAGTCCGGCCTTCTCGGTTAGAATAGCCTGCATATGAGCAAGCCCTTTCGCATCACATGGCAGATCTTTTGGGATTGGCTCTTCCCGCCGCATTGCGCCGCGTGCGGCGCGCGAGGGGCCTGGTTGTGCGCGGCTTGCCTCGAGGCTTTGCCCCGTATTGTGCCGCCCATTTGCCCGCACTGCGGCGAACCCCAACGCTCGGAGCGCCTCTGCCGCCACTGCGCGCAGAGCGCCTCCTCGCTCGAAGGCATCCGCTCCTTTGGCCTATATGCTGGGCCGCTGCAAAAGGCCATCTGGGCGCTCAAGTACGAGGGGCTATGGGTGCTGGTCGAACCTTTGTCAAACCTCCTCGCAGAATACTCTCGCGCTCACCCGCTGAATGTAAATCTCGTCGCTCCTGTGCCGCTTCATAAACGGCGCGAAAGGCGCCGCGGCTACAACCAGTCAGCCCTGCTGGCGCGCGCCCTGGCTGAGCGCCTTGGGTTGCCGTACTGTGCCGACCTCCTCGTGCGCTGCCGAGACACGCCCCCGCAGGTAGGCAAGTCTCGTGAGGAACGCCGGCTGAATATGGAGGGTGCCTTCGCCCCCCTGCACGCCATCCCGGAAGGCGCGCGCATCCTCTTGGTGGATGACGTCCTAACGACGGGGGCCACGTTAGAGGCCTGCGCTGCGCCGCTCAAAGCGGCAGGGGCAGCCGCCGTGTGGGGGTTGACTTTGGCGCGCGCCGCGCTCGATACGGATAGAGCAAGCCCCTTCTAGAGCATCATTCGGCGCCTGCGCATTGGGGGATTGAATCGCTCGGGGAAATGGGGGCGGGCGAGAGTGAAATCAGGATCGCCGACCTCCCCACCGAACACCCTCGGCAAAGGGGATGAGGAAACGCTCCTTGTGGCGTTCTAAAATCGTTCAAGCGCGTATTCCTTCAAAAGACTTTGACCTTTTCTTGTTTGTGTGTTATGATGTATACAATCGTGTGCGATGTACGCAGTGCGGCGAATTCATGGCTGAGAAAGGGTGGCATGGCCAGCGCGAGTCAAAGGGCCCTACGCATCGCCTTGTGCACCTTGGCGCTCATCGGCTTAGCCGCGTGCACGCGCTCCAAGCCCCGGCGGGAACGCCCTCCCTTTGCGGGCGTCCCTACGGTGAGTATGCCCTCCCCCTCGCCAAGCCCCTCCTCGGTGTCCCCCAAGGCCCAAGCCGTTTCATCGCCCACCCCAACCTCCGCACCTCAAAAGGCGTTTACGCCTGCGCCCATCCCGCCTACGCCAGCCGTTCTCGCCGCCGCAGCGCCCTCTCCGACGATGCAACCCACGGCCACGGCGGCGCCCCTCCTGGTGCCGACGCCTACACCCGCCCCCGCCACACCGGCCGCTAGGCCCGGCACGTCGAACATCAAAACCGTCTCTCACATCGTAGGCCCGGGTGAGACGTTATATCAAATTGCGCGCCTCTACCATACGACGGTCGAGGAGATCCTCGCATGGAACCCTTCCATACGCGACCCGAATCATCTCGTGCGCGGCACGGCCCTCCTTGTGCCCGTGGGGCCAGGCGGTCGCGCGCGCACGCATACGGTGCGCTACGGCGAAAACCTTTCGTCCATCGCCGCGCTCTATGGCCTCACGGTTGAGGATTTGATGCAAGCCAATGGCTTGACGAACCGCAACCTCATCTACGCCGGCCAGCAGTTGATCATCCCAGATTAGGGGGGAATTCCTGTCGGGTGGACTTGCGAAGCATTTTGGGATGGGTATAATCTGGGCTTATACGGGCAAGGGTATAGGCTCAGGATTCTCAACACAAGGAGGTGGCAACGCAACGACGGAAACGATGTTCGGCAAGCCGGTTTTACGCTCTAACATTTTTTGAGGAGGAAAGATGCTGAGTAAGAAACGTATGTACTGGGTTGTGGCGATCGTCATTGCGGTTGCCACCATTTTGAGCGGGTGCGCCGGTGCCAAGGGGGGCGGCAAGGTGCTCCGTGTGAACTTGGGCACCGAACCCCCCACGCTGGACCCCGCCCTGGCCACGGATACGACCTCCGTCCAGTGCGACGAGGTGCTCTTCCTGGGCCTCACCGATTTCGACGACAAGACGGTCGAGGTCATCCCGGAACTCGCCACCGAGTGGAGCGTCTCGCCAGATGGCCTGGTGTGGACCTTCAAGATGCGCAAGGACGTCGAGTGGGTGCACTATGACCCCGTGAAGAAAAAGGTGGAAAAGAAGGGGAAGGTGACCGCGCATGATATCGTCTACGGTGTGCGCCGCACGGTGGACCCCGCGACGGCCTCCGACTATGCCTATGTAGACTATATCATCAAGAACGCGGAAGCCATCAACACCGGCAAGAACACGGATTTGAACAGCCTCGGCGTTCGCGCGGTGGATGACTACACCGTCGAGTTCACCCTCGAGCAGCCCGCCGGTTACTTCCCGGGCATCGCGGGGATGTGGGTGAACCGCCCCCAGCCGCGCCAGCCCATCGAACAGTTTGGCGACAAGTGGACCGAACCGGGGAACATCTGGACGAACGGCCCCTATATGCTCGAGACCTGGGAGCATGAGAGCAAGATGGTCTTCGTCAAGAACCCCTACTACGTGAATGCCAAGAACGTGGATATTGACCGCGTCGAGGCCGTGATGGTGGTGGAGGAATCCACGGCCTTTGCGATGTACGAGAACGGCGAGTTGGATGTGGTGGGCGTTCCCTCCACGGAGATGGAGCGCGTCAAGTCCGATCCCGTCCTTTCTAAGGAACTCTACATCGCGCCGTACCTCTGCACCTATTACTACGGGTTCAACGTCTCCAAGCCGCCGATGGATAACGTCAAACTGCGCCTGGCGCTTTCTTACGCCATTGACCGCCAGAAGTTGGTTGACACGGTGCTCAAGGGTGGCCAGCGCCCGGCTAAGACGTTCGCCTGCCCCGGCATCTTTGGCAGCCCGGCCGATGACCCGAACTTTGTCGGCGTCTCGTATGATCCGGCGAAGGCCAAGCAGTTGCTCGCCGAATCCGGCTACACGGGCACGCCCGAGATCACGCTGATGTTCAACACGAGCGAGGGCCATCAGCGCATCGCCGAGTTCATCCAGCGGGGCTGGAAGGAAACCCTGGGGATTGACGTCAAACTGGCCAACCAGGAGTGGAAGGTTTACCTCCAGACGGTCAACACGGATGCTCCGCAAATCTACCGCCTCGGTTGGTGCGCGGACTATCCTGACGAGAACAACTGGGTGCTGGAGAACTTCCATCCCACCAAAGGCTCGAACAACCCCAAGTGGAGCCCCGACGACCCGGCTGCGCAGCGCTTTATGAAGGCCGTCGAGGATGCCGCTGCGGCCTCCGACCCGAAAGAGCGCGCTCGGCTCTACTTTGAGGCCGAAAAGATCCTGGTCGAAGAGCAGGCCATCATCGCCCCGATCTACTACTACACCCGCGTCGTGGTGACCAAGCCGTACGTCCAGCGCACCTATGCGCCGTTGGGCGGCGAGCACTGGGATAAGTGGAAGATCACGAAATAGGCCCTAAAGAGCGGCCCTCTTACAGGCCACGTAGCCTGGCGGCTACGTGGCCTGCTTTTTCGGGGCCTTTTAGGCAAGGTCGGGGGTATGGCAAAAGGAAATCCTTGCCGACCTCCGCCCTTATACGGGAGGCGAAGAGCGGGCCTTCATAGGCTCCATAGCCGCTTTATGTAGAGAGTAAAAGTTGTGCTATAATGCGCCAAACGCCCAATAGCCTTTACGTTCCTATTATGCCTAGAGGAAGGTGAGATATACGCCGATGACGAGGTATATCATCCGCCGCATTTTGAGTATGATCCCCGTGCTCATTTTCATCTCGCTCGTTACGTTTGCCTTGGCCCATGCCGTGCCGGGTGGGCCGTTCGACCGCGAAAAGCCCTTGCCGGCCGAAATCAAAGCCAACCTGAACCGCTACTACGGCCTTGACCAGCCCCTGTGGAAGCAATACACGGATTGGATCGGCCTCACCCGCAACCCCAGCGGCGAGTACGCCGGGGTGTTGCAGTTCAAGTTCGGGCCGTCGTATTCCTCGCGCAGCCGCACGGTGAACGACATCTTTCGTGCCCATCTGCCCGTCTCAGCGCAATTGGGCTTTTGGGCGCTGTGCATCGCCGTGGGGATGGGCGTGCCTTTGGGCATCATCGCCGCCCTCAAGCAGAACTCGTTTTGGGATTATTTCAGCATGGCCATCGCCATCTTTGGCGTATCGGTGCCGAACATCGTCTTGGGGCCGATCTTTATCCTCATCTTTGCCCTGACGTTGGGCTGGTTCCCGGTGGCCGGCTGGGGCACCCCCGCGCAGATGGTGATGCCGGCCTTTGCCCTTGGCCTCAACTCGTCGGCCCTCATCGCGCGGCTCACCCGGGCGAGTATGCTCCAGGTCATCCGGGAGGATTACATCCGCACGGCGCGCGCCAAGGGCCTGGCGGAGCGCGTCGTGATCATCCGCCACGCCCTCAAGAACGCTTTTATCCCGGTGGCGACCATCCTCGGGCCGATGTTCGCCGCCCTTCTCACGGGCACCTTTGTGGTGGAACAGATCTTTGCCATCCCAGGGATGGGCAAGTATTTCATCACGAGCATCACCAACCGAGACTATCCCGTCGTGATGGGCACGACGCTCCTGTATGCCGTCTTTTTGGTGATCGCGAACCTGATCGTGGATATCACCTATGCCTATCTCGACCCGCGCATCCATTACGAGTGATTGACCGCCTAGAGGAGCACAGCGTATGACCAGACAAGAAGCCGCCGCGCGCCGCCTTTTGGGGCGCGAGCAAGAAGCCGAGCGCGAACAAAAGGTTACGAACCTTTGGGCCGATGCCCTGCGCCGTATGGCGCGCAACAGGGCCGCTATCGTGGGCCTCGTCATCATCATCGCTTTGGTCATTATGGCCATCTTTGCCGACAAAATCGCCCCTTATGACTATCGGGCGGGCGATTCGGCCGATAACTATATGGTGCCCTTGTGGCTGACGCGCATTTTGCCGGGCAATATGGCCGCCTACGCGCAAATTGGGAACAAATACCTCTTTGGCGCGGACTATTTGGGGCGAGACCTGTTGAGCCGCGTCATCTATGGGACGCGCGTCTCCCTGCCCGTGGGCTTTGTGGGGGCGATGACGGCACTCATCATCGGCCTCGTGTATGGGAGCATCTCCGGCTATTACGGGGGCAAGGTGGATGATATTATGATGCGCATCGTAGATATCGTCTACGCCTTCCCCACGATGCTCCTCATCATCCTTCTGATGGCCTTTTTCAAGACGAGTTTTGGCGGGGCGAACGTGCCGGGCACGGCCGCCTACACCTTCAACCGCATCAACCACGTTGTAGACCGCTTCTTGGGCCTGGAAGGCGGCGGGATGCTCTTTATCTTTATGGGCATCGGCATCACGGCCTGGATGGGCATCGCCCGCTTGGCCCGAGGACAGATCCTCTCCCTCAAAGAGAAGGAGTTCATCCTGGCTTCGCGGATGATCGGCGCGAGCGACATCCGCATCATCACGCGCCACATCCTGCCGAACATCATCGGGCCGATCTTGGTGACCGTCACGCTCAGCATCCCCGGCTACATCAGCACGGAGGTGTTCCTGAGTTTCATCGGCCTGGGGGTGGACCCACCCACGCCAAGTTGGGGCGCGATGATCTCCGAGGGGGCACGGGCCATTCGCTCGTATCCGAACCAGGTCCTTCTGCCCGCCCTGATGCTGGCCATCACAATGTTCGCTTTCAACTTCCTTGGAGACGGCCTGCGCGACGCCCTTGACCCGCGTATGCGCGGCACCTCCTGATCGGCACGGCTGGGGTACGGCGCGAAACCATTATGAGTAAGACGACGCGGCTCGTTCTCATCCTCATCCTGCTCGGGGCCTGCTCGCTCACGGTGCTCTGTGGAGGGGGCGCTTATTTTGCCTACCGCTCCCTCAGCCGGAGCACCACGAGCGGGCTTGAGTTTTTGCCCACCACGGCGCCCAAAGAGGCCTCTCCGCAGGGCGGGGCCTTGGTGATCTATGGGGACCTGCCCCCCACGCTCGACCCCGCCCTCGTGCAGGATAGCACCTCCGCCGAGTATGTCGTCCACCTCTTTAGCGGCCTCGTCTCGCTCGATGGCGACCTCAACCTCATACCCGATTTGGCGGAACGATGGGCCGTCAGCGCCGATGGGTTGACCTATACGTTCACCCTGCGCCCCAACGCCTCCTTGGCAGATGGGCGGGCGCTCACCGCCGAAGATGTGCTTTACTCGTTGGAACGGGCCTGCAGCCCTCAACTGCGCTCCCCTGTAGCCCTCAGTTATTTGGGAGATATCGTCGGGGCGGAAGCCTATTTCGAGGGGCAAGCGGAGCACATCGCCGGTTTGGCCGCGCCCGACGCGCATACGGTAACCATCCGGATTGACGCGCCCAAGGCCTATTTCTTGGCCAAATTGACCTACCCCACCGCCTTTGTGGTGGATCGCGAGCAGATCGCGCGCGAGGGCGAGGCCTGGATGCGCCATCCGAACGGTTCGGGGCCTTTTGTGCTGGAGGCCCTTTCGCGCGATCGGATCGTCCTTGTGCGCAACGAGCGCTACTATCGGGCCAAGCCAGCCCTGGCGCGCGTAACCTTTATCACGCGGGGCGGCGACCCCGTAACGATGTATGAGAATGACGAACTCGATATGGCGGCCGTCGGGCCGGACGAGGTCGAGCGCGTGCTCGACCCGGAAAATCCCCTGCACGATGAGGTCCATCTCGCGCCCGAGTTGAGCACCGAATATCTCGCGATGAACCTCTCCCAGCCACCGTTTGACGATCCCTTGGTGCGGCAGGCCTTTGCCCAGGCCATTGACACGGCCAAGATCGCCCAACTCGTGCTCAAGAACACGGCCATACCTGCGCGGGGCATCCTCCCGCCGTCCTTGGCCCACGGCGCGGAATCGGCCGCCTTGCCGTATGACCCGGCGCGGGCCAAGCAACTCCTGGCCCAATCGCGCTACGGCTCGGCGAGCGCCCTGCCGCCCATCGCGTTGGCCATCAGCGGCACGAGCGGCCATATGCCCCCGGTGACGCGCGCTGTAGTGAGTATGCTCGAAGAGAACCTGGGCGTTGCGCTCACGGTGGAACAGGTGGATTGGCCCGATTTCTTGCAGGATATGAACAAGCGCCGCTACCAGATGTTTATGGCGGGGTGGATCGCCGACTACCCGGACCCGCAGAACTTTCTCGACCTCCTCTTTCATAGCGCGAGCGCCCAGAATCACACGGCTTATGCCAATGCCGAGGTGGATGCCCTGTTAGAGAAGGCGCGCGTGGAGGAGGATGCCGCCCAGCGAATGGCCCTTTACCTCGAGGCCGAGAAAAAGATCGTGGCGGACGCCCCGTGGATTCCCCTGACCCATGGCGTAAACGTGATGCTCGTCAAGCCTTACGTCCAGGGGTACCGCGCTAGCGCGAGCCTTTACCCGTGGCTCACGGATATCTCGATTGCCCAATGAAGTGGAATCATCTGATCTGTGGTAAGGAAGGAAGATAAGGATGGCCCCTTTACTTCAAGTACGCGGGCTGACCACCATCTTTGACACGCAAGATGGGGTCGTCCATGCCGTAAATGGCGTGTCGTTTGACCTGAACGAGGGCGAGACCTTGGGCGTGGTGGGAGAGAGCGGCTGCGGCAAGAGCGTGAGTATGCTCTCCATCCTCCGCCTCATCCCCGAACCGCCCGGCCGCATCGTGGGGGGAGAGGTGCTCTTTGAGGGGCGAGATCTCCTGAAACTCGACCAGAACGAGATCCGCAAAATTCGGGGCAACAAGATCGCGATGATCTTTCAGGACCCGATGACCTCCCTCAACCCCGTGCTGACCATCGGCCAGCAGATTTCGGAGGCGCTGGAATTGCACCTCAATATGACCAAAGAAGAGGCGCGCCAGCGCACCATCGAACTGTTGCGTCTGGTGCACATCCCCGAGGCCGAATCTCGCGTGAACGATTATCCGCACCAGTTTTCGGGGGGGATGCGCCAACGCGTGATGATCGCCATGGCGCTCTCGTGCAATCCCAAAGTGCTCATTGCGGACGAGCCAACCACCGCGCTCGATGTGACCATCCAGGCGCAAATCGTGGACCTCGTCAAAGAGTTGCGGCGCGAATTGGGTATGGCCATCATCTGGATTACGCACGACCTGGGCATCGTGGCGGGGCTGGCGCATCGCGTTCAGGTGATGTACGCGGGCTATATCGTCGAGCGGGCCAATGTGCACGATTTGTATGCCAACCCGCGGCACCCCTACACGCTAGGGCTGCTGCGTTCCTTGCCGCGCCTCGACGCGCGCACGCGCGAAAAACTCACCCCCATCGAGGGCCTGCCCCCTGACCTCATTACCTTGCCTTTGGGGTGCCCGTTCTACCCGCGTTGCAGTTACCGCGTGCCCCGGTGCCTGGATGAAAACCCCGCCTTGCACGCCGTGGATGGGCAAGATGGCCATGAGGTGGCCTGCTGGGTAGATGTTACACAACGAGAGGAGATCCGCGCATGAGCGATTCGACGCAGACGCTCGTTGAGGTACGAAACCTCAAGATGTACTTCCCCATCACCCGCGGCATCGTCATCCAGCGGCATATTGGGGATATCAAGGCGGTGGATGGCATCAGTTTCACTATCCGCCGGGGCGAAACCCTGGGCCTGGTGGGCGAAAGTGGCTGTGGCAAATCCACGGCAGGCCGCGCCATCCTGCAACTCTACCGCCCCACGGCCGGTGAGGTGTATTTTGATGGCCAGAACCTCACCACGATGAAGGGCGAGAGCCTGCGCCGTATGCGCCGGCGGATGCAGATGATCTTCCAAGACCCGTATGCCTCTCTGAACCCGCGTATGACGGTGGGGAATATCGTCGGCGAACCGCTGGAGGTACACAACCTCCTCTCACCCAAAGAACGCCGTGCGCGGGTGATGGAACTCCTCGAAATCGTAGGGCTGAACCCCTACTTTGTGAACCGCTATCCGCACGAATTCTCCGGCGGCCAGCGTCAGCGCATCGGCGTGGCACGGGCGCTGGCCGTTCAGCCCGAATTCATCGTCTGCGATGAACCCATCTCCGCGCTGGATGTCTCCATCCAGGCGCAGATCATCAACCTCTTGGAAGAACTGCAAGAGCGCTTCTCGCTGACCTATCTCTTTATCGCCCACGACCTTTCGGTGGTGCGGCACATTTCGAACCGCGTGGCCGTGATGTACCTGGGCAAATTGGTGGAATTGGCCGACCGCGCCACGCTGTATGAAAACCCCTTGCACCCCTATACGCAGGCCCTCCTCTCGGCCGTGCCCATCCCAGACCCGGCCGTGGAGGCGCGCCGCAAGCGCATCATCCTCACGGGAGATGTGCCCAGCCCCGCCAACCCGCCGAAGGGCTGTCATTTTTCTACGCGTTGCCCCGTCAAACTGCCGATATGCGATTCGGTAGACCCCATCTGGCGAGACGTGGGCGGAGATCACTGGGTGGCCTGCCATCGGGTAGATCGGGAATTGGGGCTGACCTCCGAGTAGCCTTCTACCTCTTGCCAAAACACAAGCCCGGCGCGCATCGCGCCGGGCTTGTCATTTTAGGCGAATGATTCGGGCGCTATTCGTGCACCGAGTTGGAGCGGACGCGCAAGGCGATAAGAAGGGTGGCGATCGTCGCCAAAACCCCCGCCGAAATGGCCACCACCGCGAGCCAGAAACGGGGCGGGCGAAAGCGCTCCACCTCCAACCCCGCTCCTTTGCGCCAGGCCGCGAGCGCCAAATTCTGGCCCAGGTAGCGCCGAAAGTCCGGCGGCGTGCGCACGGGCGCTAGCGCCTGCCCCACAGCCGTCTCCACCTCGGCCACGTGCTCCGGCGCCGGCGAGCGCTTGGCAAAGCGCCGCAGAAGGCGCTCTCGATAGCCCACGAACCGTTCCTCCAGGCCCGAAAAGCGTTCTAGGATGCCCCGTTGGATCCTCATTTATCGTTCTCCTCGCTCCCTTTTTTCCATCTCTTCTCGCAATTGGAGCAGTGTGCGGTGATACAACGACTTGATGGCCCCCTCGCTGCGCCCCAGGATCTTGCCGATTTCCGCGTTCGAGAGGCCCTCGGCGAACTTGAGCACGAGCAGTTCCTGGCGCACGGGGTCCAGCGTGCGGATGATCTCGCGCAGGAGGCGCATCGTCGCGCGTGCCTCGGTTACCACCTCCGGGTGCTGTTCCGAAAGGCTCCGCGCCACGATCTCATCGAGCGCGATGACGGGCCGCCGCGAACGGTCTCGGTGCCAGTTGGCCACCAGGTTGTGGGCGATCCGATACAGCCAGGCTGAAAAAGGGTACCCCTGGTCTTGATAATCCGCCAGGTGCGAAAGGGCGCGGAAGAAGGTGCGCGACGTGAGGTCCTCGGCGTCGTACACGTTCCCCACACGGTGAAAGATATAGTTATAAATGCGGTCCACATAGCGCTCATATAGGGCGCCGAAGGCTAGAGGGTCTTTTTGAGCCGCCTCAATCAAGGCTCGGTCGTCGCAGTCGCTCATAAAGGCCTCTTGATAAGATAACACGCCCGGGGCAAAGGAGTTTCACCCAACCTTATATAAGGGGAACTGAGGGGAAGCAGCATCGCAGAAGCCGACTGGCTCACGGAGAGATATCCTTGAGCGAAATCCACCGCCGGCGCAGGGCCAGGGTAACGGCCTCTGTGCGGGAGCCCACCTGGAGTTTGCCAAAGATGTTCGCCATATGCGATTGCACGGTGCGCGGGCTAACCACCAACCGCTCGGCGATTTGGCGGTTGCTCAAGCCCTGCGCGGCCAAACGGAGCACTTCCAGTTCGCGCTCGGTAAGGACCTCGCGACCGGGGGCCTCTTCGCCGCTGGCGCTCGCGGCCACGCGGCTGACCACCTTTTTAGCGATAGCCGGGTGAAGCACCGATTCGCCTGCGTACACACGGCGCAGGGCGTCAATCAACTCGCCGCCGCGCACGTTTTTGAGGAGGTACCCCGCCGCCCCCGCTTCCAAGATGGCAAAGACGTATTCGTCGTAATCATAAGCCGTAAAAACAAGCACCGCCGTACGGGGGCAGACCTTCTTGATGGCCTTGGTGGCCTCGATGCCGTTCATCACGGGCATACTGATATCCAGTAAGGCCACATCGGGGCGTTCCTTTTCGGCGAGGGCCACCGCTTCGCGGCCGTCGTTGGCCTCTGCCACCACGACGAGGTCCGGCTCGCGTTCGATGATTTGCCGCGTGCCCTCGCGCACCACGAGGTGATCATCGGCCAGCAGGATACGAATCCTTCCTGAGGCCTCGCCTCCCATCGTTCTCGGTGACGCAACACCCCCCACAGGAATCACCCTCCCTTACCCAATCATTATAATGGAATGGCCCGGCGGCTCAAACGAGGGCCACATAACGGGGCACAAGCGGGCATGGTAAAAACTCGACGCCCCCCATCTGCCGCTGCCCATACGACAGATGAGGGGCGTCTTACCAAGGAGGAGAAGAAGTGCCGAGCCTCGCGCCGGACAAGGCTACAGCGAACGTCTCAAGATGCCAAGGTCGTCTGGTCCCAACGTCGTCAATTGAGCCCTTCCCCCGCATCCACCCCCAATATAGCATATCCCCTTCATAGGAGCATCCGCCAGATGACACAAACGCAATAAGCATTTTTGCCTATCTTTGGCCCACTGTTCCTATGCCGAGGGAGGCCGTTCTGCCGCATCCCTTTCCGCCTCAAAGGTCGAAAAGATTTCGGCTGAGAGCGGGATGATGACGGTAACCGTGGTGCCCTCGCCGGGGTGCGATTCGATAATCGTCCGCCCCCCGAACAGGCGGGCGCGTTCGTGCATCCCCATCAGGCCCAACCGCCCCGTGCGCATCATCTCGGCGGGGTCAGAGGGCACTTCGAACCCCACGCCGTCATCGCGAATCTCCAGTTTCACGGCCTCCTCGCCGTAAGTGAGCGTAACATCCACGTGAGAGGCCCCCGCGTGGCGGCGCACATTGCTCAGGCTCTCCTGCGCCAGGCGATAGAGGCCCAGTTCCAACTCGGGGGGCAAGGGGCGCGGCTCCCCCACGATGCGCACGTCCACCTCGAGCGAGGCCTCGCGGGCCGTGCGGCTCCCCAAAATTTCCAGCGTTTTCGTCAGGCCCAGTTCCTCCAAAAGGGGCGGGCGTAGGTCGCTCGTAAAGCGGCGCACCTCCTGCAAGGTGCTATCCACCAAGTCGCGCACCTGCTCGAGGTGGGCAATCAAGCGCGGATCGCGTGCCATCTCTTGGGCCATCTCGATTTGCCGGCCCAAGACGACCAGGGCCTGGGCCGTCTCATCGTGCAGTTCGCGCGCTACGCGTTTGCGTTCCTGCTCTTGCGAGTTGAGGATGGCCACCACATAGCGCTGGATATCCGCCCGGTAGCGGCGCAACTGCTCCACCATCTTGTTAAAGGCCTCTTCTAAATCGCGCACCTCCGAGGGGCCGGCGCCGATGGAGACCTGCGTATCGAACTCGCCGGAGGCCACGCGCTCCACCTGCGCGGCGAGGCTGTGCACGGGTGCGGCGATGCGCCCACTGTTGATCGCCAGGACGACGATGGGCAAGAGCACCAAAAGCACGAGCAGCCCCAGCATCAGGAGGAGATAAGGGCGCAAGGGGGCAATGATATCGCCCCAATATTCTGCCGTGAGCAGGCCCCAGCCCTCCCACGATTCATCGGCGAGGAGCGAGCCGCCCCGTTCGCGCAAAGGCAAGGGCGCGTAGCCAATGACCGTGGTCAGGCCGCGGTCGTTCACCGTCTGCGCTCCCACCTTCCCCTCGAGGAGGGCGGCCACAGCGGGGTGGCGGTGCGCGTCCGCGCCGATCATCTCCGCCGAGGGGTGGTAGAGAATGCGCCCCGTTTCATCCACCAGGTAAGCAAAGCCGTGGTCGCCCACGCGCACGCCGCGCAGGGGCAGGCCCAAGGCGCCCTCTCCCAAGGCCCAAAAGCCCACCACGCACCCCGCAAACCCCCTCAAGCGGTCGAAAACGGGCACCGCCACGGCCACCACCCTCCGCCCGAGGGCATCGGTATAGACGGCGGAGCGCACCGGCCGGCGAAACTGCCGCGCGCGCTCAAAGAACGCGTATTTGCCGAGGTCTTCCCCTTCCACGCCCCCCAGCGAGAGAAGGACGACCCCTTGCGCATCGGTAATGCTTAGGGCATCGAAGCGCTGGCGCAAGGCCACGTTGGCCTCCAGCAAGGCGCGCGCCGTGGGGAGATCGCCGCTGCGCACCTCATTCGCCGAAGCCACCTGCGCCAAAAGGAGGACCGAATCGCTCAGGTGCGAAGAGACCTGCTGGGCGGCGAGTTGCACGAGTTCGGCATCGCGCTGCTCGATGAGCGTTTGCGTGATGCGCGTAAAGGCAAACACGCTGACCACCGCCAGGGCCACCAAGAGAAGGATCATCGGCACAGCGGTGGAGACGAGAAGTTGCGTCCGCAAATTCACCCGAGACCACCCCAAGCGCCGCACCCGGCGCATTATGGGGCGCCTCGAGGGTGCCTGCCTTTCGCTCATCGTCTAAAACTCCGATGATGATAAAGAGCTGTAGCCCCGCGCCACAGCTCTTTTGCCCCTGGCCAAAGCCAAGGCGTACTTCGTGTAACCCCTAAGGGTCAGGGAGTGGGCGTCAAGGTCGGCGTAACCGTCGGCGAAGGCCGCGCGCTCACGCAAAAGGCGCATACGGAGGTCAAGCGACCATACGCCTGGTTCCACAAATCGCGGGCCTCCCCTTCTAGGGCGAGGGCCTCGTCCGCACAGCAAGGGTTCAGCGTGGCGAGCATATTCGAGGCATTGGTAAAAGAGAGAATCCACTTTTCCGCCGCGGCCTTGAAGGCCTCATAAACGGCTTGGGTGTCGCTCGCGACCGGCACCCCTTCAAGGCGCTCTTCGTATTGGGTCCATCGGGCCACGAGGGCGTCGAGTTTGGCCTTGTGTTCGGCGGGCGAAGGGGGATCGGTAGCCGACCACATCAGCCACTCGCTGATCAACGCCTCGCCGCTGGGATAGATATCCCACAGGGCCGCACAAGAGACTTCCAGCGGCACGGGCGTTGGCGTGGCCGTTACGATGGGCGTGGCGGTCGCCGTTCCCAAACCGAGGAGCGGCGCGCCGGATGGCACGGGGGTCCACGTCGCCCCCAACGTGGGCGTGCTCGTGGGGCTGGGCGTTGGGCTGGGCAGGGGCGTATCCACGGTGATGGGTGTTGGGCGCCGGGTGAGCCGCGCCCACTCCTGAGATACTTGCTGGCACCCCACAAGGCTCAACACCGCGATGCCGGCCATCATCGCCAAGAACCAGTAGCCTCTCTTCATCGTCATCTCCTTGTGCCTGAACGGGGCCAACACCCCAAGGCGCCATCCGTCGAAATCATCATAGCCCAAAGGGAAGGGCTATGTCAAAAAAGTTGGCAAATCGGCCTCTAGCGACCTGCGCATTGTGGTATAATGCCGCCCGAGGGGGCACAGGACGATGATTCAAACGCTCTATTCCACTCAACGAGGTTTTCCCTCCGCCGAAGTGTGGGATGCCTTCGTGGCCGCCGACCCCAGGGGCCACTTACTGCAGACCTTTGCCTGGGGCGAACTCAAAGGGGCCTTTGGATGGGTGCCCACGCGAGTGGCCGTGGCGCGCGATGGCGCCCTGGTGGCCGGCGCGCAGGTGCTCTACCGCCGCTTGGGGCCTTGCACGGTGGGGTACATCCCCAAAGGGCCGGTATTCCTCGAAGAAGAAGGGATGATCGTCGAGCGCCTGTGGCAGGGCATCCACCGCCTTTCGCGGCGGATGCGCGCCATCAGCCTTAAGGTAGAACCCCCCTGGCGCGAAGAAGAGGAGGCCGAACGGCGCTGGCTCCTTGGCGCGGGGTTTGCGCCCAGCGCCGAGCGCATTCAGCCTCGCCGCACCATCTTCGTAGACCTGCGCCCAAGCGAAGAGGAGATCCTGGCGCGGATGAAGCCCAAATGGCGCTATAACATCCGCCTCTCGATGCGCAAAGGGGTTACCGTCCGCCAGGGAGGGGCCAAAGACTTGCCGACCTTTTACCGCCTGATGCGCCTCACGGGCCAGCGAGATGGCTTTGCCATTCACAGCGCGGCCTATTACGAACGCGCCTGGGCGCTCTTTGCCCCCCAAGGGCGGGCGCGGCTCTTCCTCGCCGAATACGAGGGAGAAACCCTGGCCGCCCTTTTGGCCTACGCCTTCAACGGCCAGGCCATCTATATGTACGGCGCCTCTAGCGACGCTTACCGTGAATATATGCCCAACCACCAACTCCAGTGGCGAGCCATGCAGTGGGCCAAGGCCTCTGGCTGCCACACCTACGACCTGTGGGGCATCACCGATCGGGGCGACCCTGCGGAGAGCCTGAGCGGCGTCGAACGCTTCAAAGCGGGGTTCGGGGGGGAGATCGTCTCGTTCGCGGGGGCTTATGATCGAGACGATATGCCGCCCCTCGCCTGGGCGCTTCGGCGCGCCTGGGCCTGGCGGCGGGCACGCCCGGGCGCGCCCCCTCAAGGGGCCTAAAAGGACGAGGAGCCGGCAGGGAATCTTGCCGGCTCCTCGCGCTTTCCTCAGGGCCTTAGAAGCCCTTCTGCCCCATATACACGATGAGGTCGGCTACGCGGTTCGAGTAGCCCCATTCGTTATCGTACCAAGAGACCACCTTCACCATCGTGCCGTTCAGCACCATGCACGAATCTGCGTCAATGATGCTGGAACGCGTATCGCGGATGAAATCGGCCGAGACGAGCGGCTCTTTGGAGACGCCGAGGATGCCCTTCATAGGCCCTGCGGCGGCTTCTTCAAAGGCGGCAATGAGTTCGGGGAGCGTGAGCGGCTTTTGCACATCGGCCACGAAATCCACGATAGAGACCGTGGGCACGGGCACTCGCAAAGCGAGGCCGTCAAACTTGCCTTTGAGGTCGGGGATAACCAGCGCCAAGGCCCTGGCCGCACCCGTGGAGGTGGGCACGATGCTCAACGCCGCCGCGCGCGCCCGCCGCAGGTCGCGGTGGGGCATATCGTGCAGGCGCTGATCGGAGGTATAGGCATGGACGGTGGTCATCAAACCGCGAACGATCCCCCACCGATCGTGCACCACTTTGGCCGCCGGGGCCAAGCAGTTCGTGGTGCAGGAGGCGTTCGAGATGATGGTGTGCTTGGCAGGATCGTAATCCTGCTCGTTCACGCCCATCACGATGGTGATATCCTCGCCCTTGGCCGGGGCGCTGATGATGACCTTCTTCGCGCCCGCCGTCAGGTGCTGGGCCGCCGCCTCGCGATCGGTAAAGAGGCCGGTGGATTCGACGACCACATCCACACCGAAATCCCCCCAAGGGATCTCGCTCGGGTTGCGCTTGGCAAAGAACTTGATCTCCTTGCCGTTCACCACGAGGCCATCTTCCTTGACGGCGACCGTCCCGTCAAAGTGGCCGTAAATCGAGTCATACCGCAGGAGCAGATCGAACGAGGCCGGCGGGAATACGTCGTTGATGGCGACGACGTCAATCTGATCGGCATAGTTGGAGACAATCGCCTTGAACGTCTGCCGGCCAATACGCCCAAACCCGTTGATACCTACCTTGATCGCCATAGAGAACTCCTTTCTGTTGTTCGTTGTCACCAAGCCGAGATTCCTTGCCAGGCAACCTTTGCCTTCTTTCGGCGCTCGTGCAGGAGCATACGGCCGCCGGCCACCCTCCAGAGTATAGGAAATGTAAGGATAAAAGTCAAAGCCGCTTATGGAACAAAAATCACATCGCGGGGCCTTTCACCCTGCTAAAATAAGTGGCAAGATAAAGTGAGAAAGGAGCGAAACGATGGGTATGTTCTGTTATCAGTGCCAAGAGACGGCGCGCGGCCAAGGGTGCACCGTGCGCGGGGTGTGCGGCAAAGAGGAGCCTGTGGCCAACCTGCAAGATGCCCTTATGGCCCTCCTGAAGGGCATCTCCGTTTATCGCCTCGCCGCGCGCGGCCTGCCGGCAGAGGCCCCCGATGCGGACGTGGACCGATTCCTCCTCGAGGGGTTGTTCACGACCATCACGAACGTGAACTTTGACCCGGAGACGATGCTGGCCCTCGTGCGCCGCGCCTATGCCCTCCGCGAGGCCCTGCGGGAGTGGTTGGCTCGGGCCGGCGCTCTGCCCGAACGGCTGCCCCTTGAAGCGACGTTCAAGCCGGAGGCAGATACGCTCGAGGGCTGGTTGGCCGTGAGCCGTTCGGTGGGCCTTCTCGAACCGGCCGCCCTCCCTGCCGAGGTGCGTTCTCTGCGGCACCTCATCCAGTTCGGCCTCAAGGGGATGGCCGCCTATGCCGACCACGCCCTGGTGCTCGGCTACCGCGATGAGGCCGTTATGACGTTCATCCAAGAGGCGCTCGCTGCCATTACGGATGACTCGCTCACGGCGGAGGACCTTATGGCCTGGGTCCAGCGTACCGGCGAGATGGGTGTGCGCACGATGGCCCTCCTCGACCGGGCGAACACGGCCACTTACGGCCACCCCGAGCCGACGGAGGTTTATTTGGGCGTCAAACCGGGGCCGGGCATCCTCGTGAGCGGGCATGATTTGCGAGACCTGCACGAACTCTTGGAGCAGACCAAGGGGAAGGGCATCAACATCTACACCCACGGCGAGATGCTCCCGGCGCATGCCTACCCGGCCCTCAAAAAGTACGAGCACCTGGTGGGCAACTATGGCGGGGCCTGGTGGCAGCAAGGGGAACAGTTCGAAAAGTTCAACGGCCCCATTTTGATGACGACGAACTGCCTCATCCCGCCGAGGCCCAGTTACATTGGGCGCCTGTTCACGACGGGCGTGGTGAGTTGGCCCGGCGTGCCGCACATCCCCGACCGCCTTGGAGAGGCCCCCAAGGATTTTTCGCCGATCATCGAAAAGGCCCTCCAGTGCCCAAGCCCGCAGCCCCTCGAAAGCGGCACGCTGCCCATCGGCTATGCCCATGAATCCGTTCTGAGCCGGGCTAGCCAAATCATCGAGGCGATCAAGGCCGGGGCCATCAAACGTTTTGTGGTGATGGCCGGCTGCGATGGCCGTATGCGCTCGCGCGAGTACTATACCGAGGTGGCCAAGGCCCTACCGGCCGATACCATCATCCTCACGGCCGGCTGTGCGAAATATCGCTACAACAAACTGGGCCTGGGCACCCTCGGCGGCCTGCCCAGGGTGCTCGATGCCGGCCAGTGCAACGATTCCTACTCCCTAGTGGTCATCGCGATGAAACTGGCCGAGGCCCTGGGCGCCCAGAGCATCAACGATTTGCCCATCGCCTACGATATCGCCTGGTACGAACAGAAGGCGGTCATTGTGCTCTTGGCGCTCCTTTCGCTTGGAGTCAAGCGCATCCGTTTGGGGCCGACGTTGCCCGCCTTTCTCGCGCCGGGCATCGTCGAGGCGCTCGTCAAGACGTTTGATCTGCGCCCCATCCAATCGGTGGAGGAGGACGTCGCCTCCATCGTAGCGGGGCGCTAAACGCGAGGCTCTTGCCTCGCACGCGGGCCGGGAGGCCCGCGCTCCGGTCGTGGGGTGCGGAAGCCGACCCTCCCGCAGGTTCAAACCCTGCGTGAGGTTGTGAAGCGCGAGGCGCCTGCCTCGCATAGGCCCCAAGATTTGCTTTTTGGCCCATCTCGCATACAATCTATGTGCCAATGACCCCTCGGGGGCATTGAGCAAGGGTTCGAGCACAACACGTCGCTTGGATCGCACGGCGACCGAGACGGCAGGATATTCGAGCACGCTCCATAGAGAGTGCTGCATTTTCCCGCCTCGCGCGTCGGCGCGAGGCGTTTTTGTTGAGAAGGGGCATTATGGCCGATTTCCTCATCCGCGTGGAAGGGCTGCGCTACGTGTATGGCGCCGGCTCCGAGGCGCCCGTGGAGGCGCTCAAGGGCGTGGACCTGGCCGTGCCGCGCGGCGAATGGCTTGCCCTCATCGGGCATAACGGCTCGGGCAAATCTACCCTGGCCAAATGCCTCAATGCCCTCCTCTTGCCCACCGCGGGGGAGGTGTGGGTGAAAGGCCTGAACACCCGCGAGCGCGCCCATTGGCTCACCATTCGCCAAACGGTGGGCATCGTCTTCCAAAACCCGGATAATCAATTCGTGGCCAGCACCGTGGAAGAGGAAGTGGCCTTTGGGCCAGAGAACCTCGGCCTCCCGCCTGCCGTATTGCGCGAGCGCGTAGACGAGGCGCTTGAAATCTCCGGCCTCACCGCCCTCCGCCAGGCCAACCCGCACAGCCTTTCGGCAGGGCAAAAGGGGCGCCTAGCCATCGCGAGCATCCTCGCGATGCGCCCCGAATGCCTCATCCTCGATGAGGCCACGGCCTTCCTCGACCCCTTGGCCCGCGAGGCCGTGCTCGAACTCCTCGGGCGCCTCCACCAACAAGGGATGACCCTCATTATGGTAACGCACCATATGGGCGAGGCCGCCCTGGCCGACCGCATCGTGGCCTTGGCAGAGGGGCGCATCGCCCTAGAGGGCGACCCGCGTGCCTTCTTTGCCGATGAGGCCGCACTGCGGCGCCTCAACCTCTCCGCGCCGGCGGCCGTGGCCGTGGCAGCCGGCCTGCGCGAGCGAGGGGTGGCCCTGCCCCCTATCCTCACGGAGCGCGAACTCGTGGAGGCCCTAGTCAACGTCAAGGAGCGGCTATGGGCGAGGTGATCCTCTCCGTGCGCAACCTGCACCACACCTATCTCCAGGGCACGCCGCTCGCGCGGGAGGCCCTGCGCGGCGCCCACCTGACCGTGCGCCGCGGCGAGATCGCCGCCCTCGTGGGGGAAAGCGGCGCGGGCAAATCCACCCTCCTGCGCTTTCTGAATGGCCTGCTCACCCCCACCGAGAGGGGATGTGTAACCATCTTGGGACAGGATACGGCCGACCCCCGCACCGACTTGAGCGCCCTGCGCCGCCGGGTGGGGCTGGTGTTTCAAGAGGCGCATCAGCAACTCTTGGAACGGTTCGTCGGAGATGATGTGGCCTACGGCCCGCGCCAATTGGGCCTCGCCCGGGAGGAGGTTCGCTCGCGCGTCTACGAGGCGCTCCGCGCCGTGGGGCTGGACCCCGACCTCTTTGTGGATCGGCACACCTTTTCGTTGAGCGGCGGGGAGATGCGCCGCGTGGCGCTCGCGGGGGTGCTCGCGATGCGGCCGGAGGTGCTCCTTTTGGATGAAGCGACGACGGGGCTGGACCCCCAAGGCCGGCAGGAGGTGCATCGCCTCTTGCGGGCCTTGCGGGAGGAGCAAGGGGTAACTATCGTGCTCGTCTCCAACGATATGGAGGAGGTGGCCGCCCTAGCCGACACGGTTACCGTGCTCAAAGAGGGCCAAACCGTGCTCGAAGGGGCGCCCTCCCAAGTGTTAACCCAACCCGAACGCCTTCGAGCGCTTGGCCTTGCCGAGCCGCCCACGGTGCGGCTGGCCTGGGCATTGAAGAAGGCCGGGTTCCCCTTGGCGGGGGAGCCGATGCGGAGCGAGGAATTGGTGGAGGCCATATGGCAGGGTATGAAGGGCTGAGATACGCCTCGCTGGGGCAATACATCCCGCTGGATTCGCCCATCCACCGGGCGGACCCCCGCGTGAAACTTGTGGGCGCGGCGCTTTTGACCATCGCCGTGGCCATAGCCACCACGTACAGCGCGAACCTTTTGCTTTTTGTCGCCATCTTTGCCCTCCTCAAATGGGCGCGTCTGCGAGCGCGGGATGCGCTCCTTAGCGTGCGCCCGGCGCTCGCTTTCATCCTCCTCCTCGCGGCGATGCAACTCCTTTTCTACAACGGCCCCGAGGCCCAGACGAAGGTGCTCGTGGCCTGGGGGCCGCTGCGCATCTCGGTGGCGAGCCTCCGCGTGGTGGCCGTTTCGTTGGTGCGCTTTGTAGACCTCGTCTTCCTCACCAGCCTCTTGCTCAACACCACCACGGCGAGCGCCCTCACCTATGGCCTGGAGAGGCTCCTGGCCCCGCTCGATGCCCTCGGCCTGCCGGGGCACGAACTCTCTATGGTGGGGGCCATCGCGCTCCGCTTTATCCCTATCTTGGGGGAGGCGCTGGAGACGATCGTCCAGGCGCAGGCCTCGCGGGGGGCGAGCCTTGGGGGGCGCTCGCGTTGGCAATTTCTGCAAAACGCCCGGCGTATGGCCGCGCTCATCGTGCCGCTCTTTGTGGAGGCCTACCGTCGCGCCGAAGAGATGACCCTGGCTATGCAGGCCCGCTGCTATCGGGGCGGCCGCGGGCGCACGCACCTCATCCGTTATCGGCTAAACAGGGGAGATTACGCCGCCCTAGGGGCGAGCGTGCTCCTCTTTGGCGGCATCCTTGTGGGCCAATACATCGCCCATTGGCCATAATTCCAGGAGGGATACCCTAATGAGCAAGCATCGGCCGACCGTAACCCGCCAAGAGAAGGCTTTGGCCGTGGCCAGCGAACGCGCCATCCGGCGCGTTACCACGGCGGGCCTCCTTTTGGCCATCACGCTACTTCTCGTCTTTACGACCATCGGGATGTTCCCCGTGCCCACGCCGGCGGGCCATGCCACCATCGCCCACATCCCCGCCATCATCGGGGGCATCCTCGAGGGGCCGCTCGTGGGGCTGCTCGTAGGGATGGGCTTCGGCTTTGCCAGTTTCGCGCGGGCCACCATCCCTATGTTCAAAGACCCCCTTGTGGCCATCGTCCCGCGCCTCTTCATCGGCGTGACGGCGAGCTTCGCCTTTTTCGCCGTGCGCCGAGCGAGCAAGCCCGTCTTGGCAATTTTGCTCGCCGTATTGCTCGGCTTTATGCTTCTCTTTAGTTGGCAAATGGCCGGCACCATCCTCTGGCTGGGCATTACCTGGGGCGTGCTTTCGGTGGCAGGCGCGGCGTTCCTCTTCTGGTGGATGCGCCGCGAAGATGTGCAGGTGGTAGCGCTGGGCATCGCCGCGGCCGTGGGGTCGCTTACCAACACCGTGCTCGTGCTTTCCGCGGCGGTGCTTCGGGGGTATATTCCCCAAGAGGCGGCCTGGGGCATCGGCCTGACCCACGGCGTGCCGGAGGTCATCGCCTCGGGCATCATCACGGTAGCGGTTGTGACCGCCCTGCGGCAGATCGGCTCTCGCTGGCGCCGAGCGCGGCTGTAATCGAGGAAAGGGAGGTGTGGCGTGCTCCTGTGTGTGGATATCGGCAACACGAACATCGTGATGGGCCTTTATCGCGGCGAGGAACTCCTCACCCATTGGCGCATCAGCACCGATCACCAAAAGATGCCCGATGAATACGCGATGATCCTGGCCAGCCTCCTGGCCTACTATGGCTATACCTTGCGGGATATTGACAGCATCGCCTTGGCGAGCGTGGTGCCGCCGGTGACCGATCGCTTCTGCGAGATGCTGCGCCTCTACACCGAGGCGCCCCTCCTGGTGGTGGGCGCGGGCGTCAAGACGGGCGTGGCCATCCGCTACGATAGCCCGCGCGATGTGGGCGCCGACCGCATCGTCAACGCGGCGGCGGCCTTCCGCCTCTACGGGGGGCCGGCCTGCATCGTAGATTTCGGCACGGCTACCACGTTCGATGCCATCTCTGCCCAGGGAGACTACCTCGGCGGGGCCATCTCGCCCGGCATTATGGTAGCCGCCGAGGCCCTCTTTCAACGCACGGCCAAACTGCCCCGCATTGACCTCCAACGCCCCGAGCGCGCCATCGGCACAAACACCGTGGAGGCGATGCGTTCGGGCATCCTCTTTGGGTATGTGGGCCTCGTCGAGGGGATGGTGGAACGCTTCCGCCGCGAATTGGGCGAGGCGATGCGCGTCATCGCCACCGGGGGGCTGGCGGCCATCATCGCCGCCGAGACCTCGGTCATCCAGCATGTGGACCCTTGGCTCACGCTCAAGGGCCTGCGCATCATTTATGAGATGAATCGGGGGGCGCGATGATCCTCAAGGGGAAGAATATCGTCCTGGGCATCACGGGGGGCATCGCCTGCTACAAGGCGGCTGACCTGTGCAGCAAGTTGGTGCAGGCCGGGGCCATCGTGGATGTGATCATGACCCCAGCGGCCTTGGCCTTTATGACGCCCCTGACCTTTCAAACCTTGACCAAACGGCCCGTCTCGGTGGATATGTTCCAACTCTTGCGCGATACGGATATGGCACACATCTCGCTGGCCGAACGGGCCGATGTGCTCGTCATCGCACCGGCCACGGCAAACACCATCGCCAAACTGGCCCACGGCTTGGCCGATAACCTCCTCACGAGCACGGCGCTCGCCTGCACGGCGCCGCTCGTCCTAGCGCCGGCGATGGATACGGATATGTGGGAGAACCCCATCACCCAGGCGAATATCGCCGCGCTCCGCGCGCGGGGCGCCGTCATCGTGGGGCCGGGCTATGGACGGTTGGCCTCGGGGCGCATCGGGGCCGGCCGCCTGGTGGCCACGGAGGACATTCTGGGGGCCATCCGCCAGACCTTGGGGCGCAAGGGGCCTTTGGCAGGGGCGCGGCTGGTGGTGACGGCCGGCGGCACCCAAGAGCCGCTTGACCCCGTGCGCCACCTGACCAACCGCTCTTCCGGCAAAATGGGCTATGCGTTGGCTGAGGCGGCGCGCGATGCCGGCGCTCAGGTTACGCTCATTACGGCGCCCACAGCCCTGAACACCCCTTACGGCGTAGAGAGGGTGAACGTGCGCACGGCCGCCGAGATGGCCGAGGCCGTGCTGGGCCGCCTGGAGGAAACGGATATCCTTGTGATGGCCGCAGCCGTGGCCGATTACCGCCCCAAAGTAACCGCCGAGCAAAAAATCAAAAAGGGCGAGGGGGCGCTCCTCCTCGAATTGGAAAAGACGGAAGATATCTTGGCGGAGGTGGCCCGAAGGCGCCCGGCCCTCGCCCATCGGCTCCTTGTGGTGGGCTTTGCCGCCGAGACGGAAAACCTCCTCGAAAATGCCCTGAGCAAGATGCAGGCCAAACGGCTAGACCTGATGGTGGCCAATGACGTCTCTTCCGCCGATAGCGGTTTCGAGGTGGATACGAACCGGGTCATCCTCCTCAACCCGGCCGGCGAACAAGAGGCCCTGCCCCTTATGACCAAGGCAGATGTAGCCGAGCACATCATCGCCCGCGTGGCCGCACTTTGGAGGCGTGACCATGGCTAATCTCGCCCCCGGCGCGCTGACGGATGTCGAGGGCCTCGAGGTCGGGCATGCCACAAACCGAGAGGCCCTTACGGGATGCACGGTCATCCTTTGCCGTGAGGGGGCCATCGGGGGCGTCTCGGTGCGGGGCTTGGCACCCGGCACCCGCGAGACGGACCTCCTGCGCCCCGGCACCTTGGTGGAACGCGCCCAGGCCATCCTCCTCACAGGGGGCAGCGCCTTCGGCCTGGCCGCCGCGGATGGCGTGATGCGCTACCTAGAAGAGGAGGGCATCGGGTTCGAGGCCGGGCCGGTGCGCGTGCCCATCGTGCCGGGGGCGGTGCTCTTCGATTTGGGCCTCGGCCTCCCTGAGGTGCGCCCTAATGCCGAGATGGGTTACGCCGCCTGCCGCGCGGCGAGCGCCCCCAACAACGCCCAGGGCAACGTGGGCGTAGGGACGGGCGCCACCGTGGGGAAACTCCTGGGTATGGCCCACGCCTGCAAAGCGGGCCTCGGCACCTCTAGCATCAGAACGGGCGAACTCGTGGTAGCGGCGCTGGTGGCCGTGAATGCCTTTGGAGATATCCGCGACCCCGCCACGGGGCAGATCATCGCCGGCGCCCGCCGGCCCGATGGGCAGGGGTTCCTCGATACGGCGCGGGCCCTTGCGCAATTGCCGCTTGGGCGCATGGCTTCTTGGGGGAATACGGTGATCGGCGTGGTCGCCACCAATGCCCGCCTCGACGCAGCCCAAGCAAACCAGATGGCCTCCGCCGCGCACGACGGCCTAGCGCGCACTATTTCCCCTTCGCATACCCTGTATGATGGGGATACTCTTTTCGCCTTGGCCACAGGCCGCGTGGAGGCGCATCCGCTCGTGGTCTATAGCCTGGCAGCGCAGGCCGTGGAACGCGCTGTGCTGAACGCCGCCTGGGCTGCAGAGGGAGTGGAGGGCCTCCCGGCCGCGCGAGACCTGGCCCGGTGAAACCGATTCGACGCCTCCGGCGAGTTGGCGTATAGTAACGAGTATGCGCCCCGCGCGCATCCCTCAACACCTTGCCATAGGAGGTGCCTTTGAGCGAGCAAGCCATCGTTACGATGCGGCCGTGGCGCGAGTTCTCGGCCCTGCGGGCCACACTGGGCGCCTGCCTGAGAGACTTGGGGGGCATCACCCGTTTTGTGCGCCCTGGGCAGAGGGTCGTCATCAAGCCGAACCTCACGGCGAACGCGCCCGAGACCTCCGGCGGCACCACCCATACGGATCTCGTCGCGGCCATCGTCGAGGCGGTGCGCGCTGGCTTCCCTAGCCGCATCATCGTGGCCGAAGGCACAGGGGCCTTTGGCACCCGCCACGAGACGGCCTTCCCCACGGGCGGCTGGCGCCAGATGGCCACGCGCCTAGGCGTTATGCTCTATAACCTCGACGCCGGCCCTCACGATGAGATGCGCATCCCCAACGGGCGTTACCCGGGGGCCCTCCCCTTCTCGCGGCTCGTGCGCGAGTGCGACGTCTTTATCTCGGTGCCCTGCCTCAAGACGCACATCACCACCGATTACACCGTAGCGCTCAAGAACAGTTTCGCCCTCACGCCGCAGTGGAAGCGCACCGAGATTCACCGTGAATACCAAATCGAGGCCTCGCTCGTGGATCTCAACCGCATCCGCAAGCCCGACCTCATCATCGTGGATGGCTGGGATGGCGCCGAGGGCATCGCCGGCGGAACCGACTTTGAGCGGCCAGCGCGCGCTCGCCTGATGATGGCGGGGAATGACCCCGTGGCGGTGGATGTCATCGCCCGAGAGGTGATGGGGATCGCCCATCAGCGCACGCGCTACCTGGAGTGGGCCATCGCCGATGGCGTGGGGATTGGCGACCGCGAACGGATCGCCCTGCGCGGCAGCCCGCTTGACGAACTCCGCCGCCGCTTTATGACGCCCGCCGAAGAGTTGGAAATCCTCCTCCCTGGCCTCACCCTGTGCGATTTGGATGCCTGCAGCGGCTGCCGCATCGCGGCCCTGGCGGCCGTCTCCCGCTTTCGCTACCAAAGGTTGAACAAACCCCTGCGCCTTATCTACGGCGGCGAGGGAGACATTGCGCCCCAAGAGGCGGAGACGATCATCGTGGGGAATTGCGCCGCCCGGCGCGCCGAGGGCCTCGCGGGGCGTAGGGCGGCGGGTTGCCCCGCCCCCGTGCCGGAGATCATCGCGGCTCTCGAAGAGACGGGGTGTTTCTGCCAAGCGTGCCGCGCCCTCGCCCAAGGAGTCCTCGCGGGGCTGCCGGCGGAGGCCCGGGCCTGGCTGCGCCTCAGCGCGGCGGGGGCGGAGGTCTTCCAAGGGGAGAAGGTGGATCGCGCTGGGTGGCACGTGGAACTCGTCATCGGCGATTGTATGCAGCGTTACGTGCGCATCCTCCGCGAACGCGCCGCGCAGTTTGATATGGATGCCGAGGATGACGTCATCTGGGTGCGCGGCTGCCCGCCGGAGGCCTCTGTGCTGCAAGAGGGCCTGCGCCAGGCCGTAGAGCGCGCCTCCCGTGCCCCTGAACGAGCAACCTAAATCGGCATCCCGCATTCGATTCGCAGGAAAATACATTGTAGGAGCCATTCGGTGATGCCCACCCTTTTAGCCTTCTTTCAGTCGCCGCTCGGGAACGTCCTTTTGGCGCTCTTGGTGCCCATCGGCTGGGGGTTGCTCAGCGCCTGGTTCTTCGACCGGCTGCGTGAACGCGCCAACCGGCGCAAGGCCTGCGACCTACCCGAAGGAGGCCGCAAGGGATGATTTTCCCCATCGGCGTTTACCTCGGGGCCTTGGCCATCGGCGCGAGCATCGGCGTCCTCACGGGGATGTTCGGCGTAGGGGGTGGGTTCCTCATCACGCCGCTTCTCAATGTCCTCTTGGGCGTGCCCATCTCCATCGCCGTGGGCACGGGGGTCGTGCAGATTTTGGGCGTCTCCACGGCGGGCATCTACCGGCGACGCGGTGAAGGGTTGATTGACTACAAGATGGCCCTCATCCTCTTTGGGGGGAACTATGTCGGGGTGCGCTTGGGCGCGCGCACACTTGGCTGGCTGAACGGCCTAGAGAGCATCTCTCTGGGCAGCCGGCGGGCGCCGGCCGGCGAGGTCTATACGCTCCTCATCTTTGCCGTGCTCCTCATCGGCATCGCCGTGTGGATGTTCCTGGATACCTCCCGTTCGCACACCGAGGAACCCCCACAGGGCCTCTTTGCTCGGGTGCGTTTGCCGCCCTATACACACTTGGCCTCCGTGGGAGGAACGCCCCTTTCCATACCCGTCCTTTCCTACTTTGGGCTGGCGCTGGGCTTCTTGACGGGCCTATTGGGCATCGGCGGCGGGGTCATCCTCCTTCCGGCCCTCGTCTATCTCGTGGGTATGCGCACGCATTGCGCCGCCGCCACGAGTTTGGTCATCGTCTGGCTCACCTCGTTCGTGGCCACCATCACGCACAGCCTGGCCGGCAACACGGACCTCCTGCTTGCCGTGCCGCTCTTGGTGGGCGGGTCGCTCGGCCTGCAAGTGGGGGTCAATGTATGCAACCGCACAGGCGGCGCGCGCCTGCGGCGCTATTTTTGCTTCGTGGTGCTTGCCGCCGTGGTGCTCATCGTGGGCAAATTGGGGGCATTTGCCTTCTTTCGGTGAGGCTGGCCGATGAGATAAGGCTTTTCACCCTCCCGCAACCCTCAAGCCCGCGGCAGGGTCAGAGCGCGCAACCCCTCAGCCCCCTTTGACAGGCCCCCTCCCTATTTTATAATTAGAAATAAGCCCCAATAGCTCAGCGGATAGAGCAACTGCCTTCTAAGCAGTGGGCCGGAGGTTCGAGTCCTCCTTGGGGCGCTGGTCAAAAAGGCGCCAGATCCTCTCTGGCGCCTTTTTTTGATTCCCCAAACATCGTGGCCACAATTCGAAAGCGGAAAAGGGGAACCCCGCGCAAGAAGGCCAATCTCCGCTTCAGCCCCTCCCACAGGCTCCAGCGCCTGCGGGAGGTTTGGGGAGGATGATCTCATCCGCCCGCCCAGGCGCGCTGCAGGAGGGCGAGCCAGTTGCCGTGAAAGATACGCGCGATCTCCTCTTGGCGGTAGCCGCGCCTTTCGAGGAGGCCGGCTACCTTTTGCAGATCGGCGATGGTGTCGAGATCGTGCGGGGTTTGCTCGGTGCCATAGCCGCCATCGAGGTCGCTGCCGATGGCCGCGTGATGCGCATCCCCGGCGAGTTGGCAGATGTGGTCAATGTGATCGGCCACGGCCTCGAGGCTCACCACGCAGGGAGAGGTCTCGCCCCGCACCCAGCCGGGGTAAAGCATCCAGGCGTCGAGCGCCACCCCGATGACCCCTTGCCGCCCGATGAGGGCGCGGATTTGCTCGTCGGTGAATTGGCGGTTCCCCGGCACCAAGGCGCGGCAGTTGTTGTGGCTCGCCAGCACAGGCCCCTGAAAACGCTCCAGGGCCTCCCAAAAGGCCCTTTCAGCCAGGTGGCTGAGGTCGAGGATCATCCCCACCGCCTCCATCTCGCGCAAAAGCGCGCGCCCCGCCTCAGTGAGGCCGCCTTCCATATCGTGGCCGTAGGCGTAGGCGCTCCGCCCATAGTGAGAAAGGCTCACCACGCGCAGGCCATCGTCCCACCAGGCGCGCACCTGTTCCGGCCAAACGATGGGGTCAGCCCCTTCCATACTGAGGACGATGCCCAAGGGGGCCTCCGCCTCTCGCGGCCAAGCCGCGAGGTGCGCTTGTAGGGCGGGCCAATCCGTAATGATCTTGAGTTTGCCCTCGGCCTCGAGAACGCGATAGTAGGCCAACTGCCCTTGGGCCTTGGCGTAAGAGATTTCCTGGCAGGCCGAGCCGGTGGAGGTGCTCCCCGCGTGGCGCGTGCGGTCAATGACGGTGGCAAAACAGAGGGCCACCTCCGCCTTGCGCAATTCCGGGAGCGACACCGTGCCCCGGCCCCGACCTTTTTCCGTCATCCCGGCTTCAGCCTGGCGGATGGCGTACACGTCGAGGGCGAGGTTGCGATCCCAATTCAGGGCGTTCATCGCCAAATCCAAGTGGCCATCTATCAAGAGCATCGTACCCCCCTCCTATTCCAAGATGCACCCCCGCGTGGCCGGGGCCACGCTGCGGCGGTACCGATCGAGGAGCGAGCCTGGCTCCAGGCGCGTGTTTTCGGGCAGGCGCCATGCGGCGCGGCGGCGAGCGAGTTCCTCGGCGCTCACCGCGAGGTCTATACGGCCCGCGGGGATGTCTATGGCGATCAAATCCCCCTCGTGGACGAGGGCAATGGGGCCGCCGAGGTAGGCCTCCGGCGTGACGTGCCCCACGCAGGCGCCCTGGGTCGCGCCCGAAAAGCGCCCATCCGTCACGAGCGCCACAGAACGCCCCAAGCCCATCCCGATGAGGGCTGAGGTGGGCATCAGCATCTCGCGCATACCGGGGCCGCCCTTCGGGCCTTCGTAGCGGATGACGACGACGTCTCCCGGGCGAATTTGCCCCGCCAGGATGGCCTCAAGCGCCGGTTCTTCGCGGTCGAACACGCGCGCCGGGCCGCGATGCACGAGCATCTCTTCGGCCACGGCGCTGCTCTTGACGATGGCCCCCTCCGGCGCGAGGCTGCCGTAAAGGATAGCCAAACCGCCGCTGGGGCGCACCGGCGATTCCACAGGATGGATGACCTCTTTGCGGCGGATGGCCCGGCCGGCGATGTTCTCGCCGATGGTGCGGCCCGTTACGGTGAGGCATTCGCCGTGGATAAGGCCGTGGCGGGCCAGTTCGTTCATCAGGGCGGGGATGCCGCCGGCGTCATACACGTCTCGGGGGAAGTATGGGCCGGAAGGCTTCATATGGACGAGGTGCGGCGTGCGCGCCGAGGCCTTCTCGAAGGCCTCGAGGTCCAAAGCCAAGCCGGCGGCGTGGGCGATGGCCGGCAAGTGCAGCGCCGTGTTCGTGGAGCCTCCGATGGCCATATCCACGGCGAGGGCATTTTCAAAGGCCTCCGGCGTGAGGATGTGGCGCGGGAGGATGCCCTTTTCGAGCAGTTGGATCACCAACCGCCCCGCGTGGCGAGCCAAAGCCAGCCGCGCCCCGAACGTGGCCGGGATGAGGCCGTTATCGGGCGGGGCCATCCCCAGGGCCTCGGCCAGGATGTTCATCGTGTTCGCCGTGCCGAGCATATTGCAGGAGCCAGGGCCTGGCGTGGCCGTGTGCTCAAAGGCCTCCAGCGCCTCCGGCGTCATCTCGCCGCGCGCCACGAGCGCCTCCGATTGGATCAGGTCCACGTAACAAGCCGGCTGCCCCTCCATACAGCCCGTTTCCATAGGGCCGCCGGAAACGAGCACGGCGGGGATATTCAACCGCGCCGCGGCCATAAGCATAGCGGGGGTCACCTTGTCGCAGTTCGTCAGGAGGACGAGCGCATCCAGCGCGTGGGCCTTGGCCATCACCTCGATGGAATCGGCGATGAGTTCGCGGCTGATCATCGGCATCTTCATCCCCTCGAGGCCGGTGCAGAGGCCATCGCAGATGGCGATGGCGGGGAACTCGAGAGGCGTGCCGCCCGCCTCGGCCACGCCCAGTTTGGCGGCCTGGCACAGGGGCTGGAGGTGGATATGCCCTGGCACCAACTCGTTGAACGAGTTAACGATGCCCACGAGGGGTTTGCGCAAATCCTCACGGCTAAGCCCCATCGCATACAAGAGGGCGCGATGGGTGGCGCGCGTGAGGCCTTCGGTCATCGCGGCGCTTTGCGGGCGAGGCAAGGAGCGAGAAGACATAGAATCTGCCTCCTGGAAGGTAGGGTGAACCGAACGGATTGTAGAAGGAACGAACCAGCCTGGCAATGCCTATGGCAATGGGGCTGGGGCGGGCTTTCGCCCGGCCGGCATACGCAGGATGAGGATAAGGCCGACCACGGCGCTCACCGCCGCCAAAATGAACACGAGCGAGTACCCGGCCTTGGGGGAAATGCGGTTCACGCCGTCAATCGCCGGCCCCAAGAGGCGGGCCACCGCCGCCGAGCCGGCCGTGGCCAAGTTCGAAAGGCCGAGGTATTTGCCCGCCTCCGCCGAGGGCACGAGGTCGGTAGCCCAGGCCCAATTCACGCAGGAAAAGATGCCAATGCCCGCGCCGATGCACCCCGCCAAGGCGGGGAGCCAGCGTGGATCTCGATTGAGCACGAGGAACGTAAGCCCTAGGGCGCTCAGGGCGCAGGCCGCGGCGCTCAGGGGTTTGCGGCCCCACCGCTCCGAAAGGACGCCCGCTGGGTACACCACGACGATGACGCTCAGCCCGACGACGGCCATCATATCGCTCATCGCCCGAGCGGGGGCGGCGAGTTCGAGCACATCTCGAAAGTAGTAAAGGGCGAAGGATTGGACGGAATAACTCCCCAAGAGGATAAAGAACCGCGCCAGGAGCAACCGGCCGTAAGTGGGATACAGCCGAAAATCCACGCGGAACACCTGCCGCGCCGTTTGGCCTAGGGCCTGGAGGCCGAGGCGCTCCCCTTCGGCGGTAGATGGCTCGCGGCTGAGGCCGCAGGTGAGGGCCATCATCCCCCATAGGATGGCCAAGATGGCCCCGACCGCTGCCAGGGGCCGGTGGGCAAGGCGCCCCATCGCCAGGGCCGAGGCCACGATGGCGAACATCTCCAAAAGGTTCTTGAACCCGGCGGCGATGCCGCGGCGCCCTGGGGGCACGAGGTCGGGGATCAGCCCTTGGGCCGGGCCGTGGGCCACATTCGAGGTAAACTGGAGGAGGAGGTAGGCCGCGGCCACCAGCCACCACCGGCGCGCCACGGCGATGGCCACGAGCCAAAGGGCGTTCAGCATCGTCCCCAAGAGGATCCACGGGCGCCGCCGGCCCAAGGGCGAGCGCGTGTAATCGCTTAGGGCGCCGCTAAGGGGTTGCGTTACCAGGGCCACGATCAACCCCGCGAAGGTGAGGAGGCCATAGAGGGTGTTCTTGGTCTCTTCGCCAAAGGCCAGGAGGACGAGCGGCAGGAGGATGGGGTGAAGGGCGTTCCACATAAACGAGAGACCGAAAAAGTAGGCATTCAAGGCGAGGTCATCATACCAGCGCCTGGCCCGGGGCGCCTTCGCGCGGCCCTCATCCTGGGCACGCCCTAACCGGCTGAGGAGACGGATATTCCGCATCGCCGGAGCGGGCTAGTCTATGCCCGCGTCAAAGTGGGTGTCGAGTTCGCTCATCTCGCCGGTGACGGTGAACACCACCCGCTCGCAGATATTCGTTACACGGTCGGCGGCGCGTTCCAAGTTGTGCGCGGCCCATAGGAGATAGTTGGCCTGCTCGAGGTTCTTGATATCGGCGATGACCAAGCGCAGCAGTTCCTCGTTCACGCGATTGTAAAGCGCGTCCACCTCGTCATCCTCGCGGGGGATGGCGCGCGCCGCCTCCACATCGCGCTCGGCAAAGGCTTTCAAGGCCCGGTGAAGCATATCGGTGGCCTTTTGCGCCATCAGGGGGATATCAATGAGCGGTTTGATGAGCGGGGCATCTCCAAGATAGAGGTTCACCCGAGAAATCCCCTTGGCATAGTCGCCCGAGCGCTCCAATTCTGTGATGATCTCCAACATAGCGGCCAGGAGCCGCAAGTCGCGCGCAATGGGCTGTTGCGTCGCGATGAGCACCAGGATATCCGACTCGATGGCAAAGCGCCGTTCGTTGATGAGGCGATCGTCATCAATGATGCGCTGGGCGGCCTCGCGGTCGCGGCGCACCAGGGCATCTACCGAGGCCTTGATGGCCTCCTCCACCATCGCGCCCAGGGCCAACACATCCCGTTCGACCCGAGCCAATTCTTCTTGAAGGCGTACTCGCAACATAATGCCCTTCCTTTGGGCGTTAGCCAAAGCGCCCTGTGATGTAATCTACCGTGCGTTGATCGCGCGGGTTGGTGAATACGCGCCCCGTCTCCCCATATTCGACGAGTTTGCCGATTTGCCCGTCATCGGTAAGGAAAAAGGCTGTCCAATCGGAGACGCGGGCAGCCTGCTGCATATTATGGGTGACGATGACGATCGTGTATTCCTGTACCAGGGCGCGCATCAGGTCTTCGATGCGGAGCGTCTCGATGGGGTCGAGCGCGGAAGCCGGTTCATCCATCAAAATAACCTCGGGCCGCGTGGCGATGGTGCGGGCGATGCACAGCCTCTGTTGCTGGCCCAAAGAGAGGGTGAGGGCATTCTGCTTACGGAACGTCTCTTTCACCTCATCCCAGAGGTTCACCTCGCGCAGGCTCTGCTCGACGATTTCATCCAGCCTAGAACGGCGGCGAATGCCCAAGATGCGCGGCCCGAAGGCCACGTTATCGTAGATGGATTGCGGGAAGGGGTTGGGCCGCTGAAAAACCATCCCCACGCGTTGGCGCAGTTGCACCACATCGAAACGCGGGTTGTAGATATTCTCCCCATCGAGGCGCACTTCCCCCTCGATGCGCGCGCCGGGCACGGCGTCATTCATACGGTTGAGAGAGCGCAAAAAGGTGCTCTTGCCGCAGCCAGAAGGGCCAATGAGCGCCGTAATCTGCCGCTCTTTGATTTCGATGCAAATATCGGCGAGCACCTGTTTCTTGCCGTAGTGGACGTTCAGGTGCTCGACGGCGATTTTGGTGCCTGGGGTTGACTTGCGCCTCTCCATCATCCCGGTTTACCCTTTAGCCAAAGCGGCCGGTGACGTAATCTTCAGTGCGGCGGTCTCGTGCGTTCTGGAACACCTGCACGCCCGGGCCGTGTTCCACGAGTTCGCCCATCAGGAAAAAGGCAGCGTAATCCGCAATGCGCGCCCCTTGCTGAACGCTGTGCGGCACGATGATGATGGTATAGTGCTCTTTAAGCGCGAGGAGCGACTGCTCGACCTTGGCCGTGGAGATGGGGTCCAGGCCGGAGGTCGGCTCATCGAGAAGGAGGACTTCTGGCTCCAAGGCCAGGCTGCGCGCGATGCACAGCCTCTGCTGTTGGCCGCCCGAAAGGGCGCTGGCACGGTCATCGAGGCGGTCTTTGACCTCATCCCACAGGGCGGCCTGAGAGAGGCTCTTGTAGAGAATCTCTTCCAACCGCGCGCGGGAACGGATCCCCGCCAGTTTTGGCCCATAAAGGACGTTCTCACGGATGGTGCCGGGCAAGGGCAAGGGGAGCGCAAAGACCATCCCCACCCGCCGGCGCAGGCTGGGCACATCCACGCCGGGGGCGTAAATATCTTGGTCTCCCACGTAAATATGGCCGCTGAGGGAAGTGCCGCTGATATCGTCATTCAGGCGATTGATGAGGCGCAAGAGGGTCGTCTTACCCGAGGAAGCCGGCCCAAAAAAGACGGTGATCTGGTTCGCGGGGATATCCAAGGTCACGTTGCGCAGGACCACGCGCGAACCGTAGCGGTAGGTTACCTCTTGGATGCGAACTTGGGCCTTCACCATTCTCGCCTTCGCCGAAAATAACTGCGGATGATGCTGGCTACGAGGTTCATCGTGAGCACGAGCGCCAAAAGCACCAACGCGGTGGCGTTCTGCACGCCTTCGGGCATACCGGGCACTTGTGTGCTGATGACATAGAGATGGTAAGGCAGGGCCATGGTCTCATCAAAGGGGGAGTGCGGCAGGCGCGGCAGATAGAAGGCCGCCACTGTAAAGAGGATAGGGGCCGTCTCTCCGGCGGCGCGCAGCAGCCCCAAAATGACCCCCGTGAGGATGCCCGGCAGGGCCTGCGGCAGCACGATGTAACGGATGCCCTGCCATTTAGTGCCCCCTAGGCTGGCGCTCACCGTGCGGAACTCGGCGGGCACGGCGCGCAAGGCCTCCTCGGCGGTGCTGATGATGACGGGGAGCGTCATAATGGCCAGGGTGAGCGCACCGGCCAGGATAGAGGTGCCAAACCCCAAAAAGAGCACGAACAGCCCCAACCCAAAGAGGCCATATACCACCGAGGGGATGCTGGAGAGGTTCACGATGGCCAGCCGAATGGCTCGCGTGAACCAGTTATCGGTGGCATATTCCGAAAGATAGACCGCCGCCCCCACCCCCACGGGAATGGCGACGATGGCCACCCCCGCCGTGAGCACCAGCGTGCCCACGATGGCCGGCAGGATGCCGCCCGATTTCATCCCGTTGTGCGGCATCTCGATGAGAAAGCGCCAGGTCAAGGCGCCGGCGCCCCGCCAGATGATGGACCCGACGACGAACAAGATGGGCGCCACGACGAGGAACCCCACCAGCCCCAGGAAGATGAACCCCAACCTCTGGATGAGGTGGCGCTGCGTCATCGCAACCCCCCACGCGACCGCTTCTGGAACATCATCGAAGCCACCGCCAGGTTGATGAGGAACGTGATGGCAAAGAGGATGAGGCCAATGCCAAAGAGCACGTGATAGTGCGTGCTGCCGTGGGCCACCTCGCCCATCTCAGCAGCGATGGTGGCCGTCATCGTGCGGACGGGTTTGAGGATGGCCTGCAAACCCTCCGGCATACGGGCCGCGTTGCCCGTTACCATCATCACGGCCATCGTCTCGCCGATGGCACGCCCCATGCCCAGCATCAAGGCCATCAAAATGCCCGAACGGGCCGAGGGCACCACCACCCGCCAAATGGTCTGCCAGCGCGTGGCGCCCATCGCCAGGCTGGCATCGCGGTAACTCTTGGGCACGGCGTCGAGGGCATCCTCCGCCACGCTGATGATGGTAGGCAGCGACATATAGGCGAGGATGATGGCCCCCGTGAGGGCGGTGAGGCCCGTGGGCGCGCCGAGCACCTCGCGCACGATGGGCGCGAGCATCGTCATACCGAAAAAGCCCAACACCACCGAGGGGATACCCGCTAGCACCTCGATGAGCGGTTTGAGCACTTCGCGCGCCCAATTGGGCGCCACCTCGCGCACAAACACGGCCGTAAAAAGGCCCATTGGGAAGGCGATGAGCATGGCCGTGATGGTAACGAGCGCCGACCCCGAGATGAGCGGCAAGACGCCGTATAGGTCAAACGTAGGGTACCAGCGCGTGCTAAAGAGGTTCCCCGGGCGCACCTGTAAGAAGGCGGGCAGCCCTTCCGTCAAGAGAAAGATAAAGATGAGCGTGACAAAGCCGATGGCCGAGAACCCCAACACGCGGATGAGGCTCTCGATGGCGAACTCGAGCGGCCTAGAGGGCAAGCGCGCCACGCGGGTTTGTGAAGAGGGTTTCTTCATAGGCCTCACCGACCCCCTGCGTTCTTGAGGGGCACGAACCCCAACTCGGCCACCAAGGCCTGGCCATCCGTCAGGACCCATTCGATGTACTCTTTGACCTGCCCCGTCGGCTCGCCAGGGGTGTACATATAGAGCGGCCGCGAGATGGGGTAGGAGCCATCGTTCACCGTCTCGATGGAAGGGAGGACGTATGGGCTGTTTTCATCGCGCGCGATGGCGAGCACTTTCATATCGGGCGTTACATAGCCCAACCCATCATAGCCGATGGCGTTGCGGTTTTGGCGCACTTCGGCGCTGATGCCCTCCGACGAGGGCATCAGGAGCGTATCGGGCGAAAAGAGGAGGTCGTTCTTTTGGCCCAGGCGCACCACGTGTTCCAAAAAGTACATATACGTGCCCGAGTTCGACTCGCGCGAGAGGAGCACGATGGGCCGATCTTCCCCGCCCACCTCACGCCAATTCGTGATTTTGCCCGTGTAGATATCGGAGAGTTGCTGAAGGGTCAAGCCGTTCACGGGGTTCGCGGGGTGCACCACGATGGCGATGGCATCCCAAGCGACGACGAACTCCACGGGCGTGATGCCGTTCGCCTTGGCCGCGGCGATCTCTTCGGGCTTCATCTCACGGGAGGCGTTGGCGATATCCACCGTGCCGTTGATCATCGCGGCGATGCCCGTGCCGGTGCCGCCGCCCGTTACCGAAATGCGTACCTCCGGGTGAAGGGCGGTGTAGGCCTCCACCCAGGCCAAGGCGAGGTTGACAAGGGTATCGGAGCCTTTATTTTCGATCGTCCTGACAGGGGCTTGGGCGGCCACTTCGGAAGAAGGGGATGGGTGGCGGCCACACCCTGCCAAAAAGAGGGCCGAGAGGAAAATCAGAGCAACCCCTAACGCCGCTATTTGCCTCGGTTTCATGCTCCTCGCCCGGCTTGGATCACGTGCCATTCTCGACCTGGTTACAAATATGCCACGGCCCAGGCGAAAATGCAAACGAGGTACGCGCCAGGCATTTATTGGGCGACCACAGTAAAAAGGCGGTCTGCTGGTTGAGCAGGCGAAAAGGTGAATTGGCTGTATAGGCTAATGCGGTTGAACCCGGCTTGGGCGAAAAGCGCTCGCGCTTGGTCTTGCGTATAAGAACGCGTAGCAGGCGAACGCCGGTGACATTCTTCGGCGAGAATTTGCCCGTCGGCGCTGATGATTTGATACAAGTCTTCAGTGCTTTCGCATTCGCTAGAGGGATCGTACCAGGTTTTGGCGACGCGCCGAACGAGGGCGCCATCCTCTGGGCGGACGGCCGTTTGCTCGGCTTCAGAGTAAAGTGGCTCACCAGTCTGCCACAGCGTCATCATCGAGGCAGCCACAGCGCCCCCCGGCGCGAGATGCGCATACACTCGCCGTAGTGCCTCCAGGGCCATTTGCGGATCGGTCAGCAGTTGTAGAGTACTCGAGGGGATAAGGATCGTCCGATAGCGCCGCGGCAGAGACAGGCGCTCTAGATATTGTTCATAGAGCGTTACCTCGAGGCCTAGATGCTCCGCCTTTTGGCGGCAAAGGGCGAGCATTTCTGGAGAATTATCCACCCCCTCAATGGCGACTCCCTGGGAAAGATAATCCAAAAGCAACCGCCCCGTGCCGCAACCAATATCCAAAACGGGTTCGCCGTATTGGCAGATGATTTCGAGGTAGAAAAAACGGTCCGCCCAGTGAGAGGTATCACCGCGCAAGATATCCCAGGCTTGGGCCACCAAGCCGCGATATTCATAAGGGGTAAATTCCATCATAACACCTTTTCGCACGTCGTTGCCGTGAGGATATGCAGGATCGCAGGTTTTGACAACTCTGGTCTTCCGGCGGGTTGGACGTTTGCCCCTTGTGAGATAGAATGCGTGTGCGTCGTGGGTTACTTTCGCGGTGCGACCGAGGCGTGTAGGCCCGAAAGGAGGGCAAGATGGCAGATCAGCGAGTGTATCAAGCGCCGGGGGTAGATCTCGGGCAACTCGGCCAAGCCTTGGTGGAATGGTTTCAGCGCGGCGGGTTTGAAGCCCAGGCGATGTCCGCGCCGGGCGGCGGCGTGCTCGTCCAGGCGCGCAAAACGGAGGGCTGGCGACAGTTCGTGGGGATGTCTGCTGCGCTCAACGTGAGCCTCACAAAGACGGATGATCTTCTCACCGTGCAAACGGGTGCCGCTCCGTGGGCAGATAAGGCGGTGGTTGGCGCGGTGGGGGTGCTTCTCTTTTGGCCGGCGCTCATCCCGGCGGCCTACGGGGCCTGGCAGCAGAAAAAACTGCCGGATCAGGTGTTCAATTTCGTGAACCAGTACATCCTGAGCGGCGGGAAGGTCAGCGCAGCGTTGCCGTTTGAGGCGGCGCCCGCTCAAGAAGGGGTAATGACCTGCCCTTCTTGCGGCCATACCGTGCGAGAGGGCGCCAAGTTTTGTGATCACTGTGGTGCCCGGCTGGAGATCACCTGCCCGCAGTGCGGCCAAGCCTTGCGGCCGGGGGCGCGCTTCTGCGATCACTGCGGAGCCAAAGTGGCTGAAGAGGCCTAACTCCCGGCTCAAAAACCGTTCGATGTAAGAAACCCTGCCGAAAGGCCAGGGTCGGTTAGGTGTTGTTACGGAATACTCGTGCGAAAGGAGGCCTATGCGCAGGATTCGCATCACAGCGGGAGACGTTACGGCGACGGCCGTCTTGAACGAGAGCCGCACGGCCGACGCCATTTGGGAGGCGCTCCCCATCACGGCGCGCGCCAACACCTGGGGAGACGAAATCTATTTCGGCATCCCGGTCCGCCTCCAAGAGGAGAACGCCCAAGAGGTCGTCTCGATGGGAGATTTGGGCTATTGGCCGCCCGGGCATGCTATGTGCATCTTTTTCGGGCGCACGCCGATGAGCCGGGGCAACGAAATCCGCCCGGCCAGCCCCGTCAACGTGTGGGGGAAGGTCGAGGGCGATGCCACCGTCTTCAAAAAGGTTTCGGATGGCGCGCGCATCACGGTGGAACGCGTGGTCGAATGAGCCGCACGTGTGACGTCTTGGTGGTGGGCGGCGGGGGCGCGGCCCTGCGGGCGGCCATCGCCGCCTGTGAGGCCGCCCCCCAGGCGCGCATCCTCCTGGTTACCAAGGGCGCATTGGGCCAGAGCGGCGTGACGGCTACGGCCTGCTCCGACCGGATGGCGTTTCATGCCACGTTGCCCACCACGGAACCCGGCGGCCCGGAGGCCTGGCGCTACCACGCCGAGGATATCTACCGCCTGGGGGGTGAGGTTTCGGATGCGGACCTTGCCGCGATCCTAGCCCAGCGCGCGGCGGAGGCCTTTGACTATCTCGACCGGCTGGGTGTGCCCTGGGCGCGCACGGCCAACGGCGCGGTAGACCAATTCGTAACGGATGGCTCCCGCTATGCCCGCGCCTGCTACACAGGCCCCCACACGGCCCAGCACATCGAGCAAGCCCTCTTGCGGCGCCTGCGCCAACTGCCCGTCGAGGTCATCGAGCACGCGATGGTGGGCGAACTGTTGCTCGATCGCAAGGGCGAACGGGTCATCGGCGCAGCGCTCATTCATGAGGGTTCGGGGGCCATCGAGGCCATCGGCGCGAACGCCGTGATCCTCGCCACGGGCGGGGCCGGCCAGGTGTTTGCGGAGAATGTCTACCCCGCCGACTGCACGGGCGATGGCTTGGCCCTGGCCTACCGCGCTGGGGCCGAGTTGGTGAACCTGGAGTTTATCCAGATTGGCCTTTGCTCGGTCAAGACCCACTTGGCCTGTTCAGGGAGTATGATGCGCGCCCTGCCGCGCCTGGTGAACGACGCGGGCGAGGAGTTCCTGCCGCGCTATTTTCCAACGGGCACGCCCCTTGAGGAGGTCTATGCTACGCTGTTTGCCAAAGGGGCCAGTTGGCCCGTCTCGGCGGAGGCCCCTTCGCACATCATAGACCTCGCCGTAGATCGCGAGCGGCGCGCGGGGCGGCGCGTCTACCTCGATTATGCGCGCAATCCGCAGGGCCTGCGGGTAGAGGCCCTGCCAGGGGGCGCCGCGCTCTGGTACCGGGAGACGAAGGGGCTGGCCGTAGGGGGAGATGTGGATCTCTCCACGCCTTTGGCGCGCCTGCGGGCCATCAATCGGCCTTCCATCCTTTGGCTTAAGGAACGCGGGGTGGATTTGGAAGCCGGAGAATGCCTGGAAATCGCGCCGGCCGTCCAGCACTTTCAGGGCGGCGTCAAGATCCGCACACGGGGCAACGCCACCATACCCAGCCTATATGCCGCCGGCGAGGTGGCCGGCGGCCAGCACGGCGCCAATCGCCCTGGCGGGAACGCCCTGCTCGATGGGCAGGTCTTCGGCCGGCTAGCGGGAGAGGCGGCCGTATCCTGGGCGCTCGGCCACGGCTCGCCGCCGATGTTGCCCGACGCCTGGGCGCGCGGGGCGATCTCCAACCTCTTTTCGGCCCAAGGCGCGGCGGCAGAGGCGATACGGCGCCCCGTGCAAGAGGAAATGAGCACCTTTTGCGGCGTGTATCGCACGGAGGCCGGTTTGAAGGCCCTTTGCGACCGCCTTGCAGCCCTGGGCAAGGCCGGCGTGGCCCCCGCCTCGGGTGAGGGCCTCTCCTATGCGGTGGAAACCTTGAACATCCTCCAAGTGGCTCATCTGGTGGCGCGAGCGGCCTTGGAGCGCGACGAAAGCCGAGGGCCGCACCTCCGCTTTGCCGAGGGGAGCCTAAGGCCCCTCCCGCGCGATGATGCGCGCTGGCGGGTGTACCTCGTGCTCAAGCGCGGGGCTGAGGGGCCCCTCATCGAACGCCGTGAACCCGTGAGACTGGGATTATGAAATCCAAGACGCCGTGGGCTTATTGGTTTCTTCTCACTTTACTTCTGGCGAGTTATACGGTTCGGGGGATCGTCGCGGTTGAACAGAACACGAACTCCAGCGCGTTCGACCAACGATCCTATCTCACGCTGGGGTTGAACCTGCGCGACGGCCACGACCTGACCGATGGCAAACGCCATCCCCTTTTGCCCGCCCTTCTTTCACTTTTTGCTGAACGTGAGTGGCGCTATTACACACGCGCCAAGTTTCTGAACCTTTTCTTGGGCGGGCTATGCCTCGTGATGGTATACCTCTTGGGAAAGCGGTGGTTTGGCCCCAAAGTGGGATTATTGACAGCCGGCCTATTGAGCCTCAATGCATCGTTCCTCGAGGTATCATCACGCGTGATGGCGGAACCACTCCTTATTCTCCTCACCTTGGCTAGTTGGTATCTGATGACCGAGGGCTTGGCCTCCTCGGAGCGCAAGGCACTCTTCCTTATCTCTTTGGCGGGGATTATGGCGGGGCTAGCCTACTTTACCAAAGGGACGGCGCTCCAAATCGTGCCGGCTTTTGGCTTGGTTGCCCTCAAGGTTTACCGGCGGAAGGTATGGCAACGCCGCGAGGTTTGGCTCTTTGGCCTGACTTGGCTTATTGCCTGGGCACCTCTCTTTGTGTTCAATATCAAAGAATACGGTAACCCCTTGTACAATTATAACTATCGGCACGAGATCTTTCTTGATAGCCCAACTCAACGGCATTTTGCAGACCTAAGCGAGGCGCCGACGCTCCAGACCTATCTCCGCACACATACCGCGGCGGATATTGCCTACCGCTTGTGGTTCGGGTTGCGAGAGGTTACGCGCATCCTTTTTGACGCATTAGGCCCCATTTCACCGGATGCTTTCCGAGGAACGGTTGGAGAAAAGGTCTGGATTGCCCTCTGGTTAGGGCTGTTGGTGCTCTTTTGGCAAAAACGCCGGCTGATCTGTGCTCAGTGGGGGCATTTGGCGCTCGCTTTTTGGCTCTTTCTGGGGATGCTTATCTTCTCGCTCATCCCGCTGGGGTGGTTCGTCCAAGCGAGCAACGTAGGGCCAAGATTTATCATCCTGTTCCACCCGATGATCTATCTCTTTACCCTTGACGCATTAGGAGCAATTGGGGGTCAATGGATAGCGGGCAGGGAAAGGCTCAGGAATCTTACAGCGAAGGTGCCTTTGGCTTTAGGTGCAGGGTTGGCCCTCTGGGCGGGCGTCTCCGCTGGCCGCGCTTGGCCCCAAATCCGCGCTCATCCTGTAACCATCGATCGGGAAGCCAATACGCGTGGGCAGGCCGTTCTAGAATGGTTGGAGGAAGGCACTCCTTACGGCACGAAGGTGCTTTGGGGGCCAAGTTATACCCTGCCCAATTGGCTCTACGAACGGCGCCTTAGCCTCAAAGATATTCCCTCCAAGGTGCAAAATCTAGAAGATATCACTGCTTACGCGCGAGAGAAACGCTTGGTCTATGCCATCTTGGATTGGGAAGTCGTTAGCCGCCGAGCGGAGGCCTTCGCCGGATACTTCACGCCTGAATACCCTTGGGTCATTATCGAACGGCTTCCTGAAAAATGGGCGCTCGTTCTACCATACGAGGGCATCCCGGCGAATTGGTGCATTCTACGCCTCACCGATTCCGTGCCGCTTGCGAATGGGGCACAGGCTGAGGTCGGCGACCTTGCCCGCTTGGAAGGCTATGAACTCTACCCACAACCCGCCCATGCCGGTGAAAAGGTGTACCTGACCCTTTACTGGAGAGCGCTCAACCCAACCGAAGCGGATTACACCGTGTTTGTTCATTTGGTAGATCAACAAAGCCGCCTGTTGAGTCAACACGATCAACAGCCCCTGGGCGGGTACTATCCGACGAGCCTATGGAAAGCGGGTGAACTTGTAGGAGATCGCCACGTTCTCCAATTGCCGGCAGATCTTGTGCCAGGCGAGTATCGCTTTCTTGTAGGGATGTACACATTGCAAACAGGGGAACGTGTGCCGGCCCGCGCAGAAGCGCCCGAGCAAGCAGAGGGTGGGGCCATCGAGTTGGCTGTGCCGCTGCGGGTAGAATCCCTACCTGCCCAATGATACACCATTTCTGGAGGAGGAGCTTTCTCAAAAGGCTCTCATCAAAGGGAGCCGCTGATTTGACAAAGTGCGCCCTCCCTTCTATACTAAAGGACGCACGATGCGGGGTGGAGCAGTGGCAGCTCGTTGGGCTCATAACCCAAAGGTCCCAGGTTCGAATCCTGGCCCCGCTACTTTTTTGGGCGGCGTAGCTCAGCGGCAGAGCAGGGGACTCATAAGCCCTTGGTCACTAGTTCAAATCTAGTCGCCGCCATCGAGGCCCGTTCCTCAACGGAACGGGCCTTTTCTTATTGACATTTCGGTTATCTGGGCGTATTGTGCGTTGGGTGTTGAGAGGCGAGCCGAAAGGAGCACATCGCTATGAAGACGTTGGTCGTTTACGAGACGTTCTACGGCAATACAGAAAAGGTGGCGCGGGCCGTGGCCGAGGCGCTCAAGGCCCAGGGCGAGGTGCAAACCTTGCGGGCGGCGGAGGCCAAACCGGAGCACATCGCCGGCGTTGACCTCCTGATCGTGGGGTCGCCCACGCGGGCCTTCCGGCCCTGCCCCGCGACGAAGGCCTTCCTCGCCGCCATCCCCGCCGGGGCGCTGAATGGCGTCAAGGTGGCCGCCTTCGACACGCGCACCGTGATGGATAAAGCAGTCCCTGGCATTTTGCGCTTTATGGCGCGGATCTTTGGCTATGCGGCCCAGCCCATCGCCGCGAGCCTGCAAAAGAAAGGCGGCACGCTCGTGGGCAGCCCGGAGGGGTTCTTTGTCCGAGGCTCCGAGGGGCCGCTCTTGGAGGGGGAATTGGAGCGCGCCGCGGAGTGGGCCGCGTCGCTCGCAAAATAGTGGCCCGGTTGGGCACGAGGAGATCCTATGGCCGATATAAGGCTCGTAACCTATTGCGGGCTGTATTGTGGCCTGTGCGCGCAGTGCAACCGCATCCCCAAACAAGCCGCCGCCCTGCGTGAGACGATGCGGCGGGAGGGCTGGGAATTCTGGGGGCCGGAATTGCCCGGGTTCGAGGTGTTCTGGCAGTTCTTGGGCCACCTTGTAGAGGCCGAGGCGCACTCCAGTTGCCGCGAGGAGGTCTGTGGCCCGCCCTCCTGCGCCATTCGCGATTGCGCAAAAGAAAGGGGCGTAACGGTCTGCCCCTTTTGTGAAGAGTACCCCTGCCAACGCATCGAAGCATTGGCCCAAAGGTATGTGATGCTCCTGGCGGATGGCCAGCGGATGCGCCAAATCGGCCTAGAACGCTGGATCGTCGAACAGGAGGATCGCCGCTCGACGGGGTTCGTCTATGCGGATATTCGGTGTTTGCCATAGGGGCGCGGGGCTGGCGAAATGGGCTAGCGATCGAACCTCGCCATAACCCGCCGGATTTCGCCATACGATGGGAACGTCTTGCTCCCGCCGACACCCGTTACCGTGAACCCCGCCGCGATGGCGGCAAAGAGGGCGCGTTCTTCGAGGGGCCATCCCTGGAGCGTGCCATAGAGAAACCCGGCGTCAAAGGCATCTCCCGCGCCGATGGTATCCACCACCTCGCCCAAATGGATGGCCGGCTGATGGTGCCACCTGCCCGCTTGGAAGACGGTCGCCCCCTCCGCCCCCTGTTTGATGACGACCGTCTCTGGCCCGGCCTCGAGGAGCACCTGAGCGCAGGCCGCCAGGTCCTCTTTGCTGGTCAAGCGGCGCGCCTCCGTCTCGTCGCAGAAAAAGAGCCTGACGTAAGGCAACACGTCCTCTAGCGCGCGGATCCACGGCGGGTCCAGCGGGGCAAGCGGGAATTGGGGATCCATCGAGGTGAGCAGGCCGCGCTGGTGCGCTTGGCGAAAGAGGTCTACCGTTACGCCGTGCCAGGCGTTTTGAAAATGCAGATATCCGCCGTTATGCAAGAGGCGAGCCTCCAATAGGCTCGCCTCTTCGTCTTTCGTATAGTGTTGGGGCCACGGCTCGTGGGTGGGCAGGCGGTAGATGAGCGGGCGCTTGCGGCTCCCAAAGAGGAGCACATACGCGCCGATGCCGCACAGCGTTCCGGGCACCAGGCGCACGCCGCGCGTATCCACCCCCTCGCGCTGGAGCGCGTCTACAATAAAGGTGCCCAGGGCATCATCTGGCACGCAAGAAGAGACCCGCACCCTCAGGCCGAGTTTGGCCAGGTCGCTCACCAGGTAGCCCACCGAACCGGCCGCCACCATCTCCATCTGCGCGGGGCCATCCCACGTGGGGAGGTCAGCCCAGTCGCGGGGGCCTTCGCCCACGATGAGCAGGTCTATATTGAGCGGGCCGATCACCGAGGCGTCATATGCCATGGCAAGCCCCTCGGCCTAGTGCGTGTGCGGCGGGAAGAGCCAATTCCACACCTTGGCGTGGCGGGCGATATCGGAACGTTGGCAATCTGGGTTGAAGCCTTGGGCCACGGACCCCCAATAGGGCAAAAGTTGCCCCGGCAAGATGGCCAAAATGGCAAAAAGGTGCGGATCCGTCTCATCCAGGCGAAAGACGTCATCCACCTGCGCGGCGACGCGCTCATCCGCCTCGCTGATGAGGCCGATGGAGGGCGATTTGAGCATATCCGTTACCTGGGCGATATCCCGCAGGGCCTCGTAATTGGGGTCCTCCAACGGGGCGACGATGATCGTCAGGATATCCGGCTGGGTGAGGCCCAGCGCGCCGTGGATGTGCCGACCGGCGCACATTGCCTTGGCGGGGATGTGCGCCATCTCGTCGTACTTGAGGGCGATTTCCTCCGCCGTGCCCTCGTTCGCGCCGCTCCCCACGATGAGGACGCTGCGGATGTTTCGATAGCGCCGCCCGAGGATCTCGGCGCGGCGGCTGACCGCATCGAACATCGCGTCGAACTTGTCTGCCGTGGCGAACAGGCGCTCGCGAAGGGCATTCCAATCGCGCGCCTGGGGGCGCGTCAAGGCCCCAATCTCGAGGGCGAGCCAGATGGAGGCGGCCAAACGCGTGGTGTAATGGAAGGTATCGGAGCCGCCCGTGTCGAACCCGCCCGCGCAGAGCACGACCTCGTCGCATTTCTGCGTGATGGGGCTATTGGCCACACTCGTAAAGGCCACCTGGTAAGCGCCGAGCGCCTTGGCGCGCTCGGCGGCGCGGTTGCTATCTACGGTGCTTCCGCTCCCCGAATAGGAGAAAAACACATAGCGCGAGAAATCCACGGGGTGGCCGTAGGTGGCATATTCGAGGGAGTCGAGGTCCCAGGCCTGCCAGCCGGCATAATCCCAAAAGGCGCCGGAGGCCGTCTGGGCGACGAATTGAGACGTGCCCAACCCGTGGCCCACCATCCCCGTGAATCCCCTCTCCACCAGGCGCTGGGCGATGGCGGGGATCACCTCGCGGTTCAGTTCGAAGGTGCCCCGCAAAGCGGCCCCTTGGCTCTTGATATCCCCATAGAGGTTGAAGGGGTGTTCCGTGCGCGGCTGGGTGCCCAAGGCGCGGTACATCAGGGGATATTCCCCCGTGCCCTCGATGAGGCGCGTGATATCCCCCTCCACGCCCCATGCCTTGATGCGCTTGCCCGGCTGGCGATCGTAGGCGTCTTCCGTCATAGGGGCCTCCTCACAGTTTGCCCTGAGCCTTGAGTTCGCTCAGGGGGATTTGTTTGAGCGCCGAGGGATCCTCGACATCCTGATGGACGAACAGCCCACACCAACAGCGCTTCATCGCGTCATAATGGGCGCGATGGTAGGGGATGCACGGGCAGACGATCTCCCGATCGCGCGCTCGGTCGCCCGTGCGCGCCTGGCAGGGGCAATAAGGCGCGCCGAATTGGCGTTCCAACTCCACCTCGGCATCCAACAACTCTTCGACGAGTTCGGCATCCGGCGTGAATTTGTAGCCGAGGAGCGCTACCACCCTGCCGAAATACTTCCGGAACACCTCTTTGCGCGGCGTGGACATCCCTACGCCTCCTCAAGGCCCAGCAAGGCGCGGTAACGCTCGGGGTCATACCCCATCACCACTTCATCGCCGATGACCACGTAGGGGAAGGAGACGTGGCCGCCCGAATAGGCGCTGATCTCCTGTTCGATGCGGGTCTGTTCCTCAGGGCTGGCCAGGTCGTAATCTATGCAATCGAAGGGGATGTTGTGTTCGGTGAAAAAGCGCTTGGTGCGCTTGCACCAGGGGCAATAACTCAACGTGTAGCAGCGGGTAATGGGCGTCATCTTTCCTCCTGGATGCCGATGAAAATTGCATCCTCCTCGACCTTGACCGGATACGTCGGCAGGGCGATTTCGCGGGCGTATTCGAACACGCCCGTGCGAATATCAAAGCGCCAATCGTGGCAGGGGCAACGCAAGAAAAATCCCTCCAGCGCGCCGCGCGTGAGCGCGCACCCCAGGTGTGGGCAGTGATTCTCTAGGGCGTACACTTGGCCTAGGCGCTTGATCAGGAGAATGGGCCTGCCCTCGATCCTCACGGCCAGGCGGCCGTCTTCCGCAAGGTCATCGGCATTGCAAACCCTATGCCAAGTGTTCGCTTCAGTCATACGCTCTCCTCGCTTCCTTCGCGGCCTAAGAGGGGGCCCGGTTCGGGCTAAAGATCTGTGCCAAATCGAGATGTTCGCAATACGTAGTGGCAATCAGGGCGCGCTTTTCGGTATCGTAGGGTTGGATTTTGACCGTCCAACTATCTATCTTTTGGATGATCTCCGCCGAGTCATAGGGCAGGGCGATGGTGGGCAGCCCTTCATCCTCGATGAGTTTGAGGACGTGGCTCGAAAGGCCGCCGATTGGGCTTGAGGAAAGGATCAGCCCCGAAAGGCCCTCCCCCTCGAGCCGCTTGAGGCGCTCGTGCAATAGGAGTGCCGAAAGGATGATATCGTTTGCGTTGATGCCCACGACGATGGCATCGCCCGCCTCCACAAAGCGGTCGTAGCCGAAGCGGAGGTTGATCGTCTTGATATCACGGATGAGCCGGCCGGCCACCTCCTCAAAGTGGGCGGGGGCCAGAATCTCCACCTGGGCGCCGTCCTCTTCGGCGAACATCTGGGCGATGAGCCGCATACTGTAGCGGCGCAGTTGGGGCACCATGGGCACAAACCCCACGATGGGGGGCGGCGGATGGGAGAGGAGGTGCCCGTACTGCCGCGGAAAGATCTTTTGATAATACGCCGTGAGATAGTGGACGATTTTGTCGAGCCTTTCGGGGAAGACGCGGTTGACGATGATGCCATTCACATACGCGCCCAGGCGATCCATGGCGATGAGGTAGGGGAAGAGGCGGTCAATGGTGCTTCCGATGCCCGCTTCCACCACGAGGAGCACATACAAGGGCACCCCCATCTCGCGCAGCATACGGATGACATCGCCATTGCACACGCCCCCCACCGAGCCTACCCCCGGCTGGCCCGTCCCCTCGACGATGACGATTTCCTTGCCCTGGGCCACCTCTTGGTAGGCCTCGCGCACCCGTTGGGCAAAGATATCCGGCGGCATTTGGGGCGCGTCGCTCGTCTGATCGTCAATGTAAGAAGCGGTTAGCCCGCCCAGCCAGAGCACGGGGCTGGTTACCTCATAGCGGGGGATGGGAATCTCGAGAAGGGAGGTTACGAGCACCGCGTCTTTATCCACATAGATGGGCTGGCCCTCGGCATTCTTGACGACGACGGTCTGCTGGCCCACCGGCTTGATGTAGCCGATTTGGTCCACGCGGTAGCCGTATTCGGGGGAGAGAAGTTTCGCAATGACGCCAATGCACGTTACCGTCTTCCCCACGTGCTGTTGTGTGCCGAGCACAAAGATAGTGGGCGGATATGGTGCGCTGGTCATCGAATATCTTCCCTCTCTCCCTCGAGCGGCAGTTGGGCCAAACCAGACCTAGCTCGTGGAAGGCCGGCGCTCGTCGAACTCGAACATCACCGAGATGACGCCTTCTTCGTAGCGCGTGTGCAAGGTAAACCCCGATTTCTGAAAGATGCGCATCATTCCCCGGTTCTGCGCTAGGACGTTGGCCGTGAACCCCCGAATGCCCCGCTCCCGCGCGATGCGCACGAGGAACTCGAACAGATAGGTGCCGATGCCCCGGCGCTGATATTCATCGGCCACCGAAAAGGCCACCTCGGCCATATTCGTGTTGGGGTCGAGCATCCAGTGCGCCGCGGCGATGATGGGCGAGGTATCGGAACTATCCAGCGTCATCACGATGCCAAGGTTCGTCTCGTAATCCACCGCCACCAATCGTTCGGCGAGTTCCCTTGGGAAGGCCTTGCGCACCTGGAAAAAGCGCAAGTAAACGGAGCGCTCCGAAAGGCGGTAGAGATACTCTTGGAAGAGCCGTTCGTCGCTCGCCTTGACCGGGCGCACGAAAAAGGTCTCTCCGCCAAAGGTTACGGTGTGCTCCAAAGCCACCGGATAGACGCCCCCCGTGGGGATGACCTGATCCTCGAACAGATAGTGCATCTCTTTGGCGCGGCGGGTGAGTTCCTCGCGGAATTTGGGGTGGGCCACCTGAATAAGTGCCGTGGCGCGTTCGCGAAGCGTCTTCCCATGAAGGTAGGCCACGCCAAACTCGGTTACCACATAGTGCACATCGCCGCGGGTGGTTACCACGCCGGCCCCTTCGCTCAACGTGGGCACGATGCGCGAGACCGTGCCGTTCTTGGCCGTAGAGGGCAGGGCGATGATCGGTTTGCCGCCCGGCGCCAGGGCCGCGCCGCGCATAAAATCCGCCTGGCCGCCGATGCCGCTGTAGATTTGGTAACCCAGCGAATCCGCACAAACCTGGCCGGTGAGATCTACCTGCAAGGCCGTGTTGATGGCCACCATCTTGTAGTTCCGCGCGATGTTGATGGGAGATGAGTTGTAATCCACCGGGCGGAACTCGAACATCGGGTTGTTATCAATGTAATCGTACAGGCGGCGAGTGCCGATGCAGAAGGTGGCCAACACCTTGCCGGGATGGAAGGTCTTTTTCGAATTGTTGACCACGCCCGATTCGATGAGGTCAATCAGGCCGTCGGAGAACATCTCGGTGTGCACGCCGAGGTCTTTTTTGCCTTGCAGGCCATAGAGCACGGCGTTGGGGATGGCCCCGATGCCCGCTTGAATGGTGGAGCCATTCTCCACCAGGCGCACGACGTGCTTGGCGATGGCCATCGCCACGGCATCTGGCTCGGAAGGCTTCACTTCGAGGATAGGCTCCTCGTATTCGACGATGATATCGAGATCCTCGACGTGCACGAAACTATCGCCCAACGTGCGCGGCATATGGGGGTTCACCTGGGCGATGACGAGATCGGCCGATTCCACGGCGGCCTTTACCGCCTCCACCGAGACGCCGAGCGAGCAGAACCCAAAGCGATCCGGCGGGGTAACCTGGATGAGGGCCACATCGAGCGGCATCCGCCCGCTGCGAAAGAGCGCCGGAATCTCGGAAAGGAAGATGGGCGTGTAATCGGCCAACCCCTCATAGACGGCGCTGCGCACACCCGGCCCTACAAAGAGCGAGTTATGCCGAAAGTTGCGGTCGTAGCGCTTTTGCGCATGCGGCGCCGGGCCTACGGTGAGCATATGGACGATCTCGACATCGTGCAGGCGGTTTTCGGCGCCGAGTTTGACGAGTTCCTCCAGCAGGTGTTGCGGCTCAGCGCAGCCGGGGCTGAGGAAGACCCGACTGCCGCTTTTGATGTGCAAGAGGGCCTCCCGCGCCGTCATCGTGCGTTCCGCATAGCGCCTAAGCCACTCCCCAACAACGGGCATATCCTCCACCTCTCCCAGCGAGATTTCCCCCGCCGAGGGATCAAGGCCAACTCCCCTTATCCCTCGGCGGAGGCGTTACCCAAGATCATTCGGCGGGTTTGATCGTCAGCCCGATGAGCGCGGCCACAAAGCAGGCCGCGCCGGCGATGATAAAGGCAGCGGCCCAACCCTGCCCCAGGTCGCGGATGGTGGCCGCCATAATGGGGCCGATAATGCCCCCCACGCCGTAGGCCGTGAACACCCAGCCATAGTTTTTGCCCACGTTCTTGGCGCCAAAGAGGGCAGCCGTTACCGTGGGGAACAGGGCAAAGTTGCCCCCAAAATTGAACCCAATGATGGTCGCTCCGAGATAGAACAGGCCGACGACGCTGCCCATCCAATAGAATACGCACATCATAGCGCCTTGCAAAGCGCACATCAGGATGAGCGCTGCCTTGCGGCCGATGCGGTCGGAAATCGTGCCCCAGGCGATGCGCCCCAAGCCGTTGGCTAGGGCGTAAAACACGCCCATCGCCGTGCCCGCCACCGCCTTGGCGGCCCCTTCGCTCAAGCCCCCCTTCTGGAGCGCCTCGATGCCGAAATTGGCGATGTTGCCGATGGTCATCAGCCCGGCCATTGCAGAAAAGATGAACATCACCCAAATGGCATAAAAAGCCCCCTGGCGGAGCATTTGCGAGGGTTCGAGGTCGGGCACAGCCGGCGCGGGTTTGGATGCGTCTTTGGGGGCCGGGGGTACCCAGCCGGCGGGCCGCCAGTCCTCGGGCGGGTTCACCATCCAATAGGAACCGATGACGGTGGCCGCCGCAAAGATCGCCCCGTAGAGGATGAATACGTTCAGCACACCCAAATTATCCAAGAGGTGCGCCCAGGTGCTAGCCAACTTGACCCAGATGGTGGCCCCAAAGCCAAATCCTGAAACGGCGAGGCCGGTGATAAGGCCCTTTTTATCGGGGAACCATTTCATCCCCACGGCGATGGGGCACACATAGGCCAAGCCGATGCCGGCACCCCCCACCAGGCCGATGAAAAGGATTTGGTTCACAAAGTAACCGAAAAGGCTATCTTTCAACAGCCCGGCGAGGATGTAGCCAGCCCCGAGGACAAGCCCCCCTGTAAAGGCCACAACGCGTGGGCCGGATTTCGCCTGCCAACGGCCAGCCAACACCATCACCACGGCAAACGTCGCCAGGCCGACGGAAAAGATGGTCTGCGTCTGCGTGTTCGAAAAGTTGAATGGCGCCTTCTTGAGGTAGGGGGTGAAGACGCTCCAGGCGTAGATGGCGCCCAAGCACAACTGGATGAGCACCGCGCCCACCACCACCCACCAACGGTTAAAGAGCCTACGTTGCACGGCGGTCATCATTCAGGGAACCTCCTTGAGAATGTACCTTGCGCGATGTGAAATTCGGCCTCCGGGGGCAGGCCCTCACGCCCCTCCGAGTCAAACGACCCCTCAGTGAAAAGGGCGGCCCCTCGGCCATAACGGCTCTGAGCCGCCCTTTTGGAGCGTAAGGCGTGCTTGGCCCTATTTGCGGCCTTTGATCAACGCTTCGACGACGGACGTATCAGCCAGGGTGGTGATGTCTCCCAGGGAATCCAGGGAACCCTCGGCGATCTTGCGGAGGATGCGCCGCATAATCTTGCCGCTGCGCGTCTTGGGCAGGGCATCGGCGAACTGGATGACCTCCGGCGTGGCGATGGGGCCGATCTCCTTGCGGACGTGCGCGATCAATTCTTTGAGGAGTTGGTCGCTCTTTTCCACGCCAGACTGAAGCGTCACATAGGCGTAGATGGCCTGGCCCTTGATTTCGTGCGGCCGGCCGACGACGGCCGCCTCAGCCACGGCGGGGTGGCTCACCAGGGCGCTTTCCACTTCGGCCGTGCTGATGCGGTGGCCCGAGACGTTCAACACGTCATCAATACGGCCGAGCAGCCAGTAATCGCCATCCTCATCCACCCGAGCGCCATCCCCGGTGAAGTACAGGTTGGGGTAGAGCGTGAAATAGGTCTCGATGAAGCGCGGATGGTCTCCCCACATGGTGAGGGCCATACCGGGCCACGGTTTTTTGATGCAAAGAATGCCCGATTCGTTCACGTCGCACGGCGAGCCATCTTCGCGGACGACGATCGGCTCCACGCCGAAGAAGGGCTTGGAGGCGCTGCCGGGCTTGATGGTATGCGCCCCGGGCAGAGGCGTGATGAGGATGCCGCCCGTCTCCGTCTGCCACCAGGTATCTACGATGGGGCAGCGACCTTTGCCGATGTTCTCATGGTACCAGAGCCAGGCGGCGGGGTTAATCGGCTCGCCCACGCTGCCCAGCAGTCGCAGGCTGGAGAGATCGTGCTTATTCACGTAATCCAGCCCGAGGCCCATCAGCGAGCGGATGGCCGTAGGCGCCGTGTAGAAAATGTTCACCTTGAACTTTTCCACGATCTGCCAGAAGCGGCTCGCATCCGGATAGGTCGGCACCCCTTCGAACATCAACGAAGTGGCCCCGTTGGCCAGCGGCCCGTACACGATATAACTGTGCCCCGTGACCCAGCCTACGTCCGCCGTGCACCAGTAGGTGTCTTCATCGCGGATGTCAAAGATGTACTTGTGCGTTACGGCGACAAAGACGAGGTACCCCCCTGTGCAGTGCAAGAGGCCTTTCGGCTTGCCCGTGGAACCCGATGTATACAGGATAAAGAGCGGGTCGAGGGCATTCATCGGCTCTGGCTCGCACACCGCCGAGGCCTTGGCCATCTCCTCATGCCACCACACATCGCGCCCCTCCTGCATAGGCACGGGGTCATCGGTGCGCTTGTAGACGATCATCGTCTTGACGCCCGGGCACTCTTGCAGGGCCTCGTCGGCCGTCTGCTTGAGGGGGATCTTGCGGCCGGCGCGCAACGAGACGTTGGAGGTGATCAGCAGTTTCGCATCGCTATCTTGGATGCGGCTGGCCAACGCCGAGGCGCTGAACCCGCCAAACACCACCGAGTGAATGGCGCCGATGCGCGCGCAGGCCAGCATCGCGATGGGCAGTTCGGGGACCATCGGCATATAGATGGCCACGCGGTCGCCCTTCTTGATGCCCTTGCTCTTGAGGACGTTGGCGAATTTGCACACCTCGCGGTGCAACTCCTGATAGGTCAGGATGCGCACGTCCTCTTCCGGCTCGCCTTGCCAGATGATGGCTGCCTTGTTCTTGCGCCAAGTGGTCAGGTGCCGGTCAAGGCAGTTGTAGGATACGTTGAGCACGCCATCTTCGAACCAACGGTGCTCGATGATGCCCTTGGCCGTATCCCAGGTGTATTCGCGGGCCTTGGTCGGCTTCTTGAACCACGTGATCGTCTCGGCCTGCTTCAGCCAAAAGCCCTCGGGGTCCTTGATGGACTCCTCATACATCTGCTGATACTGTTCCAGCGACTTGATGTGGGCCTTTTCCGAAAACTCGGGGGGCGGCGGAAACCGCAATGTTTCCTGGGTCGTAACTTGTTCGGACATTCCTTGAGTCTCCTTACTTAGAATAGATCGAAAAGAACGCGATGCAGCCAACCGACGTGGGCAAGGTAACGCTTCTTGCGCAACCTGTCAAGCGTTTGTGCGAGCGCACCCCGCCCTTGGCGAAGAAAAGGGAAACGTGTCGTTTTTGCGAAGCCTCCTCCTTTCGAAAAAGATGCTATCGCAGGGAAGCCGTTCCCAAATCGCAACCAAAATCTAGTTTATCCCGAAAGCGCCCTTGCGTCAAAGAAGGCATTCGCAAAGAAGAGCGCATTTGTGGGCCAAGATTTATCCCGTTTTCATACTCCGGGGCGCCACCGCGCGCCGCGATATGCTATCATACCTATGTATGAGGTCATCAAGGGGGGGCGATGACGCGCGAGCGCGGCTTGACCATCATCGAACTTTTGGTGGTGCTGGCTATTCTGGCCTTACTGATGGGCCTAACCGTAGCCGCCCTAGGTGAGATGCGCGTCCGCGCTATGTCTAGCGCGGCAGATCAGGAACTCGATCGCGTGCAGAAGGCGCTTTGGGTCTATATGCTCACCACGGGGGTCGAGCGCGTCCCGCCCAACCCGTGTGTGGCCGATTTCGCCTCTAGCGACCCACCCCTCTACCCGCAGTATCTCAACAGCCCAATTTCGACGGCGGGCCGCGCCTACGCCTGGGATGCCGAGGGGAACGTAACCTACTGCGAACCGCGCTCGACAGCGCCCCTCGGCTCCTATTACGGCACGAGCGACCTCAGCGGGCCGGCGCTCCTCACCCGCGTGGATGAGGCGATTGATTTCAATTGGGGTTGGGGGCGCCCGCATCCTTCGCTGCCGGCGGATCATTTCTCCGTCCGTTGGGAGTTCACGATGCAGGCCGCGGAGGAGGGGCTTTACCGCTTTCGCGCCCAAACGAGCGATGGGGTGCGCGTCTGGGTCCATGGCGATTTGATCATTGACGCGTGGTATGACAAACCCCCATCCAATATCTTTGGCCTCGTTTATCTCACACCGGGCCTATATCCCGTCAAAGTAGAGTATTACGAACGCACGGGTTTGGCCGTGGCGCAACTCAGGTGGGAATACTTGGGCAAGTAGGCGCCTTTTTCGCCTGGATATGCCGTGGGCGGCCCCTTCCAGGTAGGGCACCCACGGCATTCTGTTTGCCGGGGTTTGACAGGGCGCCCCTCGGCCCTCATAATCCGCAAAGGGAAGTGCGGGAGCGGCCGTATGGCCCCTGGCCAGGGCCCCACGTCTAGATGGAATAGGATGGGCACGCCCAGTTCGGTGGAGGATGGCGAACAATGGCTCAAGCGGGCGCGCCGGAGGCGTTGGGCGCGGTTCGCTGTTATGACCCTGTTAGCCAGTATCGCGCTTTTCCTGTTGGGCTTAGAGGTTTGGGAACTGTGGGTGCTTGTGGGGGTGAGCGTTTACTTGCGTTGGGCGATGCGTGGGCGTTGAACGCCAAAGGCGCCCTGCGCTGTGCTCGATGCGGCTTTGCCCAGGAGGAGGGCTATGCTCCGTGCCGTGACGTTTGACTTCTGGGGCACTTTGGCCGATGCCCGGCATTCCAACGTGCCGTGGCGCATCCACGTGCTGGCTGGGCGCCTGGCCGGGGTGAGCCAGGAGGAGGTGGGCCGCGCCTATGAGGCGGCTTGGCAGCGCTTTCGCCAGGCGATGCAAGCGGGCTACGGCCTCCCACCGGCGGCGATGCTCAGTATGACGCTCGACCTCCTCGGCACGGCGCTGCCCCCGGCGCAGTACGCGGCCACCCTGCGCCAATGGGAAGAGGCTATGTTGGAAGATCCGCCCCCCCTTTTGCCCGGCGCGATGGAGGTATTACAATCGGTGCGCCGGCGCGGCCTGGCCGTGGGCCTCATCTGCGACACGGTGCTCAGCCCAGGCCGGGTCATCCGTGAGTTCCTCTGGCGGCTCGGCGCGCGGCCCCTCTTCGATTGGCTGACCTTTTCCAACGAAATCGGCGCGACGAAGCACACCCCCCAGCCCTTCCGCCATACCCTGCGCGCGCTCGGCGTGGCGCCCGAACAGGCCCTGCACGTGGGCGATACGCCCGAGGCGGATATCGCCGGGGCGCGTGCCGTGGGGATGCACGCCGCCCTCCTTTTAGAGAACTCCCAGCGGCGCGAGGGGATGGCGCAGGCCGAGTTCGTGCTAGAGCGCTTGCAGGACCTGCCGGCCTTGCTGAGCGCCTGGCGATGAGGCCCCCTCCGTAAGGTTTACATAAATTTTTCACCTGCCCCCTCCTCACCAAGGCCCCCTGCCCCGAATCCCTGCTATAATATGCCTAGGGGGAGTATGGTTAGGCTCATCGCCAGATATGTGATCGTCATTTCCATCGCCCTAGGGCTTGCGGTGAGCCTTTTCATCGCGCCTGCGGGGGGCGCCTATGCCGTGGCCCCTCCCTACGCGGGCGCCCAAGAGAGCATCCGCATAACGCTCCCTGAAGCGGAGAATCTCACGACCTCCCATAGTGAGGTGGGCGACGTGCTCCGCGCGGAGGGCTTTGACCTCGATATCCGCCCCGGCCAACCTCGCCTGCCCGTGCGCCGTGTGCGGGTGCTCCTCCCGCCCGACGTGGACCCCACGAGCCTTACGCTCGAATGGACCGGGCGCTGGGAAGAGATCCCCGGCCGATATGACATCGCCCCTGGCCCTCCCTTGGCCACGGAAGATCGGGGGGAACCCATCATCTCGTGGGGCGAGGTGCCCCAAGAGCGCCTGCGCGACGGGCGCGATATGGCCGTGTACGGTTCGGAGGCGCGCTGGCCCCCCGAACCGCTGCGCCTGGCCAAGGTGGGGGCCTACCGAGGGTGGGCATATGCCGAGATCCTCTACTGGCCGCTGGCCTACTTTCCGGCCTCAGGGCGCGTGGAGCGCTTGCGAGGGGGCACCCTGACCCTCCGCCTGGCGCGCACGGGAGATCGCCCTGCCGTGCGCGATGCAGGCGCATGGTGGGCTTGGCCGGCCTTCGCCCCGACCTTGGCTAACCCGCAGGATGCAAGGCGCTTCTACCCTGTGCCGGCCGCACTGGCCGGCCCGGTGGCCGGGCAAGAGGGCGCCCCTTCCTACGTCATCGTGACGACTTCGGCCATTGCCAGCGGCAGCGCCCAACTGGCGAATTTCATCGCGGCCAAACAGGCCCAAGGGTTCACCGTCAAGGTCATCACAGAGGGCAACAGCGCGGACGATACGCACTATTACAAGGGGAATAACACAAACACCCGGGCGGATGCGATCCGCGCCTGGCTGAAGGGGCGGTATCTCAGCGAGAATATCGCCTATGTCCTCCTCATCGGGAATCCTCACCCCACGACGTTTAGCAGCGCCTACAGCGTGCCGATGCGCTTGGTCTACCCCTACTGGCGATCCTGGGATACCTCCTGGGATACGCCGACCGATATGTACTATGCGGATTTGACGAGCAACTGGGATTACGATGAGGACGGCCATCTCGGCGAGTATGATCACGATCGCGTGGATCAGGTAGGTGGGATTGACCGCACGGCCGAGGTATCCGTCGGGCGCATCCCCTTCTACGGCTCCTTTGCCGATTTGGACGCCATCCTCGCCAAGATCATCGCCTACCAAGGGGCGGCGGGCGACCTGACCTGGCGAAACAAGGTCCTGATCGCGGCGGCCATCTCCAATCACGGCCCGCAGGATGACGACGGCGATGGCGATGTGGATATCCCAGCGGCTTACCGTACCTTCGGCGATGATTGGGGCGAGTACCTCAAGGCGCTGGCCTTGGGAGACGGGCGAACGCCCTACACCCTATATGAAAAAGAGGGCGTCTATAGCGATGGTTCGGCCTACCCCTTGACGCCGGCGGATGCCCCCCTCAATATGACCAACTTCCTGAACGCCTGGGCCGGCGCTTACGGCTTTGTGGCCTGGTGGGGGCACGGTGCCTATCTGGGGGCCTACCGGCGGATTTGGTCGAGCGACTCGGCCCCGCCCAACCCGAACGACCACATCACCCAATACAGCCAAGAGACGACCGATACCCCCTTTATCACCTCCTATAGCCTTTCATCGCTCGATGACGCGCGCCCGGCCTACGTGGCCCAGGTCTCTTGCCTGAATGCCCAGCCGGAATATGCCGATAATCTCTCCTACCGCCTTTTGAGGCAAGGGACCATCGGCACGTTCGGGGCGACGCGGGTCAGTTGGTATTTCTTAGGACCTTGGGAGCCTTATGGCACGGCGGATAATGCCGGCATCGGCTACTACCTCGCCGAGCGCGTGATGACGCTCGACGAAACCGCCGGCCAGGCCTTGGGGATTCTGCGGGGGACCCTTACGTTAGAGGGCGCCAAAGAACTGTGGATGAACTTGCTCGCCTTCAACCTATACGGCGACCCTTCGCTGGGGATCGCGCCGCCGCCCATCCCGCCCACGCCGACGGCTACAGCCACCGCGACGCTGACCCCTACGCGCACGAATACGCCCACCGCCACACCCACGCGCACGAACACGCCCACCGCCACGGCCACTATGACGCCCACGCCAACGAACACCGCTACCGCCACGCCGACCAACACGGCCACCTCTACGCCGACGCTCACGCCCACGAATACGCCGACGGCGACGGCCACACCCACCCCGACCGCTACCCACACGCCGACGGCCACCTCTACGTCGACGCCTACGGCGACGAGCACCCCCACCCAAACGGCCACGCCGACGAATACGGCCACGCCCACGGCGACGAATACACCCACTCGAACGCCGACACCCACAGCGACCCGGACGGCTACGCCCACAGCAACCAACACACCAACAGCCACAGCCACGAATACGCTAACCCACACGCCAACAGCCACGGCGACGAACACACCCACTCAAACGCCGACGGCTACAGCGACCTGGACGGCTACGCCGACGGTAACCAGCACACCAACAGCCACAGCCACGAATACGCCGACCCACACGCCCACCGCCACGGCCACGCCGACTCATACGCCAACAGCGACGAGCACCCCGACGCCGACGACCACCTCTACGCCGACGGCGACGAGCACCCCTACTCAAACAGCC